>NZ_JBFQGA010000001.1:0-738094 GCF_040932435.1 Kluyvera sp. STS39-E
GGCGGCAGTAGCGCGGTGGTCCCACCTGACCCCATGCCGAACTCAGAAGTGAAACGCCGTAGCGCCGATGGTAGTGTGGGGTCTCCCCATGCGAGAGTAGGGAACTGCCAGACACCAATTAAAACAAAAGGCCCAGTCGAAAGACTGGGCCTTTTGTTTATTTGAAATAAACTAAGTGCTAAACAAAAGCCCATCCTTCGGATGGGCTTTTGCGTTGTTGGGCTCAACTCATTAGATAAAGACGGTGATGTTAATGCCGTACATCGATCATTATGACCATATCTAACTTATTAATTGCCAAGTGCAATAAGATGTTATCGAATAATCCCAAGCGATAATAATTGATATTTGATGGCAGAAGAATGCGTCAGTTGTAAATAAATCAGCGGAAACTGTTGTTTTATTATATGACGGTGATTGGTGTGGTTATAAAAATAAAATCGGCGAGGTTTATTGTCGGTGAATAAATAAACCTGCACTTATGTCGTCCAGTGCTGACAATAGGTGCAGGCGAGAAGGGAATTATTTGGTTAAGGCTACGATGCCTAACGTCAGACCAGCGATTGCAGCCGCGCCGCCGGCGATTGCACCAGCCGTTTCCCAGTTATCTTGCGTAGTTCCTTTCATGCAGGTGTTCGTGTGAACTAGGCGTCCCTGATCGTCATAAACGGGCACGCAAGGTGAATCATGTGCACAGCCAGCAAGTAAGGTTGCTAGCAGCGACACTAGGATGAATTTTTTCATGATATTGCCTCTTAAAATCCGATCAAATACATCACCAGAATGCTGTATCACGGAATGACCTATTTTATCACCTCGCCCATCGCATTCGGATAGGGGAAATAATCTCAATTTATGTGTTACGTAAATATCATGGAGAACCAGCATTGAGATTGAAGGGATTGTGCAGAAATAATGTAGAGGATAATCGCGAATGAATGTTTCAAATAGCGTAATCAGCGGATTCATGGATAACATATTGTTTCTTATATTGTTGGAATGCCCTGCATAAAAAAGGCGCCGTAGGCGCCTTTAGTGAGCTATACATGCATGTTACTCGGAGTGCCGGGTAAATCGACGTCTGACAACCACGAAGAACACTGGGACAAAGAAAATAGCTAACAACGTAGCCGTTAGCATTCCACCCATTACGCCGGTTCCCACGGCATTCTGCGCGCCACTACCTGCACCATGGCTCATCACTAGCGGCATTACGCCGAGAATAAACGCCAGAGAAGTCATTAGAATGGGACGCAAGCGCATACGTGATGCTTCGAGTGTAGCCTCGATGATCCCTTTACCTTCCTTATCCATAAGATCTTTAGCAAATTCGACGATCAAAATGGCATTTTTTGCCGAGAGCCCGATCGTCGTCAGAAGCCCCACCTGGAAGTAAACATCATTATTTAGGCCACGCAGTGAGGCTGCCAGCAACGCGCCAACAACACCAAGTGGAACCACAAGCATCACCGAGAACGGAATGGACCAACTCTCGTAGAGTGCCGCCAAACAGAGGAAGACAACAATCAACGAGATTGCGTACAGCGCAGGAGCCTGATTTCCAGATAGACGCTCCTGATAAGACATGCCCGTCCAATCGAAACCAATACCAGCTGGAAGTTTAGCGGCCAGCTTTTCCATTAAGGCCATTGCTTCACCGGTGCTTTTACCCGGTGCTGCCTCACCGAGGATTTCCATCGAAGGCAGGCCGTTGTAACGTTCTAGACGCGGAGAACCATACACCCAGCGAGAGGTCACAAATGCGGAGAATGGAACCATGCCACCGTTGGCGCTGCGTACATACATATTGTTGATGTCATTTGGCAGCATACGGAATTTCGCATCGGCCTGAACATACACTTTCTTCACGCGGCCATGATCGATAAAATCGTTTACGTAATATCCGCCGAGTGCCGCAGAAATTGTCTCATTAAGATCAGAAAGTGAGATCCCGAGCGCTTGGGCCTTTTCTTGGTCGACATCAAGCTTAAACTGCGCGGTATCTTCCAGTCCGTTAGGACGAACGCGTACCAGCTGATCGGGATGCTGATGTACCATACCCAGCAGCTCGTTTCGTGCTTGCGTCAGTGCCGCATGGCCAAGGCTACCTTGGTCAATCAACTCGAAGTCAAAACCGGTCGCCGTGCCCAATTCGATAATAGCCGGCATGTTGAACGGGAAGACCATGGCATCTTTAATCTGGCTGAATGCCAGGGTAGCGCGTTTAATAATGAATTCGGCGCTGTTTTCACTACTGCTGCGTTCTTCCCAAGGTTTGAGGCTCACAAACGCCATCCCCGAATTCTGGCCTTGGCCGCTAAAGCTAAAGCCGTTGACAGTAAAGACGCTCTCTACGTTTGCCTTCTCTTGGGTCAGATAATAGCGGCTGACATCATCGAGAACCTTTTGCGTACGTTCCTGTGTGGCACCTGCTGGTAGTTGAACCATCGTCATGAACACGCCCTGATCCTCCTCCGGTAGGAAGGAGGTTGGCAGGCGTACAAATAGCACTGCCATACCGATAACAATGAGCAGGTAGATAACCAGATAGCGCCCGGTGCAGCGGAGAATACCGCTCACGCTTTTGGAGTAGTGATTGACGCTGATATCGAACTTATTGTTAAACCAACCAAAGAATCCTTTTTTCTCATAGTGATCGGCAGATGCAGGCTTCAACAGTGTGGCACACAGCGCTGGTGTCAGGATTAATGCGACCAAAACGGATAGCGCCATAGCCGACACGATGGTGATAGAAAACTGACGATAAATAGCCCCGGTCGAACCGCCAAAGAAAGCCATTGGCACAAACACCGCCGAAAGCACCATCGCAATGCCGACCAATGCTCCTTGGATCTGCGACATGGATTTCTCCGTCGCTTCAATAGGTGAGAGCTTCTCTTCTACCATGACGCGTTCGACGTTTTCGACTACCACGATGGCGTCATCGACGAGTAAACCTATCGCCAGCACCATCCCGAACATCGTGAGCGTATTGATCGAGTAGCCAAATATTGCTAACACCGCAAAGGTGCCTAACAGCACAACTGGAACGGCGATTGTTGGGATAAGCGTTGCACGGATGTTCTGCAAGAACAGGTACATGACAAGGAAAACAAGGATAATCGCTTCAAATAGCGTCTTGATTACTTCGTGGATGGAGAGAGTCACAAATGGCGTAGTATCGTAGGGGTACACTACCTTCATTCCCTGCGGAAAGTACGGCTGTAACTCAGCAAGCTTGGCTTTAATGGCGTTAGCCGTATCAAGCGCGTTTGCGCCGGTCGCCAATTTAATCCCCAGGCCCGAGGCTGGTTTGCCGTTAATACGGGCGACAACGTTATAGTTCTCACCACCAAGCTCGATACGAGCCACATCGCTAAGATGTACCACCGAGCCATCTGCATTGACGCGCAGCGTAACCTTACCAAATTCCTGCGGATCTTTGAGTCGCGTTTGAGCGATGATTGAGGCGTTAAGCTGTTGACCCTTTACGGCAGGCGTGCCACCCAACTGACCAGCGGCAATCTGATCATTCTGGACTTTAAGCTGATTAATAACGTCAACTGGCGTCAGGTTGTACTTATTTAGCTGGTTACCATCGAGCCAGATACGCATTGCATACTGGGCACCAAAAAGCTGAACATCTCCGACGCCATTGAGCCGGCTAATCGGATCCTTAACGTTAGAGGCGATATAGTCTGAGATATCATCCTGTATCGTTTTAGGGTTATCAGAGATAAAGCCAGCCACTAGCAGAAAGCTGCTGCTTGATTTCTCTACGCTGATCCCCTGTTGTTGAACTTCTTGCGGCAGAAGCGGCGTGGCGAGTTGCAGCTTGTTCTGTACCTGAACCTGGGCAATGTCCGGATCGGTTCCTGATTGGAAGGTCAGTGTAATCGTCACCGAACCCGCCGAGTCACTGGTTGAGGACATATACATCAGGTTATCGATCCCGTTCATATTCTGTTCGATGACCTGAGTAACCGTATCCTGGACCGTCTGGGCATCAGCGCCGGGATAGGTTGCTGAAATCGCCACGGCAGGGGGAGCAATAGTTGGGTATTGGGCTATAGGCAGTTGCAGAATCGCCAGAGCACCTGCAATCATCATAATGATGGCCAGCACCCAAGCAAATACGGGGCGATGAATAAAAAACTTAGACATGGGATCTGTACCTTATTGCGCAGCAGGCGCTGCGGTATCTTTTTCAGCCTGCACCGTAGCGCCAGGGTGTACCTTCTGAAGTCCGCTAATAATCACCTTTTCACCTGCTTTCAGGCCGCTGGTTATCAGCCACTGATCGCCAATTGCCTGTGTGGCAACTACAGCACGTGTTTCGACCTGATTTTTTTCGTTAACCAGTAAAACGGTGGCATCGCCTCGTGGTGTTCGGGTTACGCCCTGCTGTGGAACCAGCATCGCTTTCGGATTGATGCCTTCGTCAATGCGCGCACGCACAAACATGCCTGGCAGCAATACATGCTGCGGATTAGGGAAAATGGCTCGCAGGGTTATTGAACCGGTGGTCTCATCGACGGTCACGTCGGAAAACTGCAATGAACCTTTCAGCGCGTATGGCTGGCCATTTTCCATGAGCAACTGCACGCTTTTCGCCTCGCCGCCCTGCTGGAGGCTTTCTTGCTTCAGGCGCATAAAATCGCTGCTGGATTGGGTCACATCGACGTAAATAGGATCAAGCTGTTGTACTGTCGCCAGTGCATCCGTCTGGCCATTGGTCACCAGTGCGCCTTCGGTTACGCTGGATTTGCCAATGCGCCCGCTAATGGGTGAGGTGACTTTTGTATAGGCAAGATTGATACGTGCACTCTCTAGGGCCGCGTTGGCAGCAAATACATCCGCATCCGCCTGACGGGCGGTAGCGACGGCCTGATCATAGTCCTGTCGGCTGATATATTGGGTACCCAGCAGGGGAATATAGCGCTTGACCGTTAGGTGGGCGATGGTTGCTGCGGCTTGTGCCTTCGACACGTCGCCTTTGGCGCTATTGTAGGTCGCCTGATACGTCGCGGGGTCGATTTGATACAGTGACTGTCCGGCTTCAACATCGCTGCCTTCTGTAAAGTTGCGCTTAAGAATGATACCGCTGACCTGAGGGCGAACTTCCGCGATACGGAAAGCTGAAGTTCGGCCGGGCAACTCCGTAGTGATAGACAATGGTGCGCTGCTTACAACATGGACGGTAACCTGAGGTAGGGGGACATGCGTTTGCCGTTCTCCAGAGTTATCGCAGCCGCCCAATAATGCCGCAGAGATAATTAAACTGGATAATAGTGTAACTCTGGCGTGACTCGTCATTGCAGTTCCTTGTGGATTGATATCTCAAATGGGATAAAAAACCGTGAAAGAAAGAGGGGTAAAAATAGTTCGTTATCCTACAAATAAATGATGGTAAATGTAAAAGATGGGAATTAACAAAAGCACGGAAACATAAAAATGACCGATTTAATAAGCGCGTGATGAAATCCGTATATTGGGTTTGTGAATATATTTGTGGAAATGTATTTCCTGGCTGAATTTATATAAATAAGAACATGCAATCCAACTTTTTGGTAAACATCGGACATAATCTGAATGATAGATTAACAGCCCCTCTGTTAACGACAGATTGAACGTCAAGCAATCTTTATATGGCCAGAAAAACGAAAGAAGAGGCGCTAAAGACGCGACGGCTTTTGCTGGATGCCGCTATCGAGCAGTTCGCGTTGCATGGCGTGAGCAACACCACACTTACCGATATTGCCGATGCCGCAGGTGTGACCCGCGGAGCGGTCTATTGGCACTTTGCCAGTAAAAGCGAGTTGTTTAATAAAATGTGGCAGGAGCAACTTCCCCTACGTGATTTAATTCATCACAAGTTGATACAACAAGATGGGGTAAATCCGCTAATAGACTTAAGGAATACATTTGTTGCCGGGCTTCAGTATATTGCCGAAACGCCCCGACAGAGGGCATTGATGCAAATACTGTATCATAAGTGTGAATTTATTAACGGCATGATGTCAGAACATGAAATAAGAAAGAAAATTGGCTTTAACTACGATGTTATTCGTGCCGTTTTGCAGGCTTGCATTCGTAACAATATCTTGCCCGCAGATACAGATGTTGAAATTATCTTAATTATTTTACACAGCGCTTTTAGCGGCATTATCAAACACTGGTTGTTAGACCCACAGCAATTCGATCTCTCTCGGCAAGCACCATTGCTGGTCGATAACATTATGGCAGTCATTTGTGGCAACAGCCTCTGGGCTATTCACTCTCCGGCGATTGCGCGGCTTGATTTGAACGGGTGAGCTAGGGCAGTAATGGCTATCTAATCGTTTTACTTCGACACAAAAAAGGCAATAAAAAAGGCGCGTCCCCATGCCGAGTAGCGCCTTTTTCATCAACAACAAAACTGATTAGTATCAGTTCATGCCGTATTTTTTCAGCTTCTTACGCAGAGTACCGCGGTTGATGCCCATCATCAGGGCGGCGCGGGTCTGGTTACCACGGGTGTATTGCATCACCATGTCCAACAGGGGCTGTTCTACTTCAGCCAGTACCAGCTCATAGAGATCATTAACATCTTGACCATTCAGTTGAGCAAAATAGTTCTTCAGTGCCTGTTTAACCGAGTCACGCAGGGGTTTTTGAGTTACCTGATCCTGAGAGTTAACGGTAGAAACGGTCAGTACGTCAGAATTTACGCGTTGTTCGAACATAGTTCTGTCAGCTCTTTATTTCTAATTACGCAAAATTTTCGAAGTATGCCTCCAACGCCGCCAGCTGTTCGCCGGCATCTTCAATGGCGTTGAATGTGCGCCGAAACTGGTCATCCGGAGCATGCTCCTGTAGGTACCAGGATACGTGTTTCCGCGCAATTCGGTACCCTTTTGCCTGACCATAAAAGTCGTGCAGTTCCCGAATATGCGCACAAAGCAAGCGCTTCACCTCTGCCAGAGGCAGTGGAGGCAAGAACTCCCCAGTGTCCAGATAGTGCTGGATTTCCCGAAAGATCCAGGGTCTTCCCTGAGCCGCGCGTCCTATCATCAGGGCATCAGCCCCCGTATAGTCCAGCACAGCCCTGGCTTTAAGCGGGTCAGTAATGTCACCATTCGCGATAATCGGAATGGAGACGTTCTGCTTAACTGCCCGAATGCTGTCGTACTCAGCATCTCCGTTAAACAAGCAGGCGCGCGTGCGTCCGTGAATAGTCAGAGCCTGAATGCCACAGTCTTCAGCCAATTTGGCAATTTCTACACAGTTACGGTGCTCTGGAGCCCAGCCTGTGCGAATCTTCAGAGTGACAGGAACGTCCACCGCCTTAACAACCGCATTCAGGATAGCCTTCACCTGATCCGGGTATTGCAACAGGGCGGAACCTGCAAGCTTACGATTCACCTTTTTTGCCGGACAACCCATATTAATATCAATAATCTGGGCGCCGCTTTCCACATTAATGCGGGCGGCTCCGGCCATCTCTTCAGGATCGCTACCGGCAATTTGCACGGTACGGATACCTGGTTCATCAATGTGCACCATCCGTAGGCGAGATTTGTCACTTTCCCAAACCTGAGGGTTAGAAGACATCATCTCGGATACTGTTAAACCTGCTCCCATCTCGTAGCACAACGTCCTGAATGGTCTGTCAGTAATGCCAGCCATTGGCGCTGCGATCAGGCGATTTCTGAGCTGATGTTGTCCGATGCGCATGAGTTAAGAAATGACCATTCTGTGACTGCAAGGCGGCGTATATTACGCATTTTTTTCACGAGATGAAAGGCCAAACTTTGAGCAATCAGATGTTGTAGATCAATGAATCTTGGTACTGAGAAATTATGATTAATAAATATCTTTATTAATCATAAAATTAACTAAAAGTGGATGATTTGTGCGCATTAATAAAATCATAAAAGTTCTCGCGCTTTCTTACGTAATGCATACGACATAGCCGATAAAGAGATGATTTTATGAACGAAATGGGAGCAATAAATGAGATCTGCTTCGCATTTATGATGGGGATGGAGTCTGCAATAGGGGAAAATGCGGCCGACGGGCCGCATTGAGGAATGATTACTTCTTACGTCCGGTTATCCGGCACCATTCTTCTTTTTCGACCACCGGGTCGAGATCGAAAAGCTCAGTGTAGGCTTCACATACGCTATCCGCTTGGCTTGCCAAGATTCCAGAAAGGCCCAGCAGACCGCCTGTAACCGGCAGCACGCTGATTAACGGCGCCAACTCGCGTAATGGGCCTGCTAAGATGTTAGCGACCACCACGTCGGCTTTCATGGCTTCTGGCTGATCCTGTGGCAGGTAGAGTTCCAAGCGTTCGGAAACACCGTTGCGCTGCGCGTTATCACGGCTGGCCTGAATGGCCTGCGGATCGATATCGATGCCAATCGCTTTTGCTGCCCCGAGTTTTAGCGCGGCGATCGCTAAGATCCCTGAACCGCAGCCGAAATCGATAACCGTTTTACCAACCAGATCGAGGCCATCAAGCCATTGCAGGCATAGCGAGGTGGTTGGGTGGGTGCCGGTGCCAAACGCCAAGCCGGGATCAAGCATCACGTTAACCGCGTTAACGTCCGGCACGTCTCGCCAGCTTGGGCAAATCCACAGACGTTCCCCGAAACGCATTGGGTGGAAGTTATCCATCCACTCGCGCTCCCAGTCTTTGTCTTCAAGCTGCTCAATTTTGTGGGCAAAGCCGGTTCCCAGCAGCGGATGCTGTTCTAGGATAGCGACGACTTCCTTCATGTCGGTTTCTGCATCGAACAGGCCAATAACGTCAGTATCACCCCACAGGCGAGTTTCGCCCGGCAGCGGCTCAAAAACCGGGGTGTCATGCGTATCTTGGAAGGTGATAGAGACCGAACCGGCTTCCATCAGCGCATCGCTAAGATCTTCGGCATTCGCGCCGGTTGTATTCAGTTTTAGTTGGATCCACGGCATGGCAAAACTCTTTATTTATCAGTAGAAATTACGGCAACCTGTGGGACGGGATGACCAAAACGGTTCCCCACCACAAATGCCAGCAAACTTAACAGTAACGAAGGCACAATCGGATGGAAGCCCAAGTACTGAACGTTAAACGAGGCCAGCACGGCATACAGTACGCCGCCGACAATCATGGCGCTTAGCGCACCGGTGGCGTTGGCACGCTCCCAGTATAATCCCAGCACCAGCGGCCACAGGAACACCGCTTCCAGCCCACCGAAAGCCAGCAGGTTCAGCCAGATAATCATCTCTGGCGGTCGCCAGGCGGCCAACAGCAGCAGTGCGCCTAAAATCAGCGTGATTGCCGCAGACATCCGCTTAAGGCGGCGTTCATTTTGCATCTGTTCAGGGTGCAGGTTCAGATAGAGATCTTTGATGATCGTAGCGGAACTTTGCAACAACTGGGCATTAATTGTCGACATAATTGCCGCCATCGGCGCGGCGAGGAAAATGCCAGCGGCAAACGGCGGAAGCACTTTCACCATCAGCGTTGGGATCACCAGATCCGGTACGGTGAGGTCGGGGATCACCGCGCGACCGAGTGCGCCCGCAAGGTGCATACCGAACATCAGGATAGCCACCACGATAGTGCCGATGATTATCCCCCGGTGGACGGCTTTGCTGTCCTTATAAGAAATACAGCGCACGGCGGTGTGGGGAAGACCAATCACGCCAAAACAGACCAGTACCCAGAAAGAGGTCATAAAGGTCGGCGTGAGAATGTCATCAGCCCCTTGCGGCGACACCAGTTTCGGATCGATAGTCTCCAGCGTGTGCACCGCGTTGCTCAGGCCACCCGCGGCGTGGACGATACCAACCAGCAGCACAATCGTGCCGATAAGCATCACCAAGCCCTGCATGGTGTCGTTGAGCACGCTGGCGCGGAAGCCGCCAAATGCCGTATACAGCGCGATACTGATACCAAAGATGAGCAGCCCGGTTTCATAGGGAATACCGGCGGCTGTTTCCAGCAGACGTGCGCCGCCGATGAACTGCACGGTCATGGCGCCAACAAACGCAACCAGCAGGCTCAGGCTTGCCAGCCAGACCAGTAGCCGGCTTTGGTAACGGGCAAACAGCATATCGTTGAGCGTCACCGCGTTATAGCGGCGGGCGAGAATAGCGAATTTTTTACCCAGCACGCCGAGCGAAAGCCAGATGGCCGGCAGCTGGATCATCGCCAGCAGCACCCAGCCGAGCCCGTATTTATAGGCGGCTCCAGGCCCACCGATAAACGAGCTGGCGCTGATGTAGGTGGCGGTTAACGTCATCGCAAGGACGATGCCCCCCATCGAGCGGCTGCCAAGGAAGTATTCGTTAAGAAAGTTTCCCGTTGTGCGTTTACGCATGGCGTAAATGGATAAACCAAACACCACGACCAGATAGGCGATGAGCGGCAGAATGACTTCAAGCTGCATTATCGTCGTCCTCCAGCGGAATATCGCGATAGATAAATTTCACCATCGCCCAGCACAACAAAATAAAAATCAGCGGCGTGAGCAAACAGGCCATTTCAAACCAGTGCGGCAAGCCAGTGAATCCTTGAATTGAATTAGGCAAGTAAGCACTTGCTAACCATGCTGCTAGATAAAGAAGGGTTAGCCACAGCGCCCAGCGCGCCTCTTTATGGGCCTGAACAAAACGCTTGTCCATTTTTTGTCCCTTGTGGATGAAGAAAGCGGGGATTGTACCGCAAGGAAAAGATGAGGGGAGCGAAAAAGAAAAAAGGCCGGAAATACCGGCCTTTTGCTGAGACGACAGGATTATTTTTCCTGCAATCCGAGTTTTTTCTCCAGATAGTGGATGTTGGTACCACCATGCTGGAAGTGCTCATCGCTCATGATACGCATCTGCAGATCGACGTTGGTTTTGATGCCATCGATGATCAGTTCTTGCAGTGCATTCTTCATGCGAGAAATCGCCACGTCACGGGTCTCACCAAAGCAGATGAGTTTGCCAATCATTGAGTCATAGTACGGTGGTACGGTGTAACCAGCGTAAATATGAGACTCCCAACGAACGCCAAAACCGCCTGGTGCGTGGAAACGGGTGATTTTGCCCGGGCTTGGCAGGAAGGTGTTCGGGTCTTCGGCGTTGATACGGCATTCCACCGCATGGCCACGAACCTGCACTTCTTCTTGCTTGATGGACAGCGGCTGACCGGCAGCGATACGCAGCTGCTCTTTGATAAGGTCAACGCCGGTGATCATCTCGGTAACCGGGTGCTCTACCTGGATACGGGTGTTCATTTCAATGAAGTAGAACTCACCGTTTTCGAACAGGAACTCGAAAGTACCCGCGCCACGGTAGCCAATATCCACACAGGCTTTCGCACAGCGTTCGCCGATGTAGCGACGACGTTCTGGGGTGATACCCGGCGCTGGCGCTTCTTCGACGACTTTCTGGTGACGACGCTGCATGGAGCAGTCACGTTCAGCCAGATAGATAGCGTTACCCTGACCATCAGCCAGCACCTGAATCTCGATGTGACGAGGATTTTCCAGGTACTTCTCCATGTAGACCATGTCGTTGTTGAAGGCGGCTTTCGCTTCAGCTTTGGTCATTGCAATGGACTGCGCCAGGTCGGTGTCGCTGCGCACAACGCGCATACCACGACCACCACCGCCGCCAGAAGCTTTGATGATAACCGGGTAGCCGATGCGTTTAGCATGGGCGCGGTTAACGTCCATGTCTTCGCCCAGCGGGCCGTCAGAGCCAGGAACAGTAGGCACACCTGCTTTTTTCATCGCGGTGATCGCAGACACTTTATCGCCCATCAGGCGGATAGTGTCGGCTTTCGGGCCGATGAAGATAAAGCCAGAACGTTCAACCTGCTCGGCAAAGTTGGCGTTCTCAGAGAGGAAGCCATAGCCTGGGTGGATAGCAACAGCCCCGGTGATCTCAGCGGCGCTGATGATAGCAGGGATGTTCAGGTAGCTTTTAACGGACGGAGCCGGGCCAATACAAACCGTCTCATCCGCCAGTAATACGTGTTTTAAATCGCGATCCGCAGTGGAGTGCACAGCGACGGTCTTGATGCCCAGTTCTTTACAGGCACGAAGAATACGCAGTGCGATCTCGCCACGGTTAGCGATGACAATTTTATCCAGCATCTTCGCCTCGTTACTCGATGACGACCAGAGGCTCGTCAAATTCAACCGGTTGACCGCTTTCTACCAGGATTGCTTTCACAGTCCCTGATTTATCAGCTTCGATCTGGTTCATCATTTTCATCGCTTCAACGATGCACAGGGTGTCGCCCACGTTTACTTTCTGACCAATTTCCACGAATGCTTTAGCATCCGGGCCTGGTGTGCGATAGAAAGTACCAACCATTGGGGAACGTACGATGTGACCACTGATTTCAGCTTTAGCCGGAGCTTCGGCTGCAGCCGGTGCTGCTGCCGCAACAGGTGCTGCCTGCGGTTGCATAACAGGCGCTGCGTAGGCCTGCTGCATCACTGGATAGCCGGTATTTGGAGCTGAGCGGCTGATGCGCACAGACTCTTCGCCTTCAGAAATTTCCAGTTCGTTGATGCCAGACTCTTCGACCAGCTCGATCAGTTTTTTAATCTTACGAATATCCATGAGTGGGTTCCGTACTCTTTGTTTAGTGTGATTGTGACAGGCGTTTAACCGCCGTCTGTAAAGCGTATGAATAGCCGTCAGCGCCGAGTCCGCAGATAACGCCGGAAGCGATATCAGACAG
Source organism: Kluyvera sp. STS39-E (assembly GCF_040932435.1). Lineage (NCBI taxonomy): Bacteria > Pseudomonadati > Pseudomonadota > Gammaproteobacteria > Enterobacterales > Enterobacteriaceae > Kluyvera > Kluyvera sp. STS39-E. The sequence continues at coordinate 12,713 of NZ_JBFQGA010000001.1, forward strand.
ATACGAGTGATGGCGGAATGGTTCGCGCGCATGCACGTTGCTCAGGTGGATCTCGATAAACGGGATACTCACCGCCAGCAGCGCATCGCGAATGGCAACGCTTGTGTGCGTAAACGCGGCCGGATTAATCAGGATATAGTCAATGTTGTCTTTAGCCTGATGAATACGGTCGATGAGAACGTACTCGGCGTTAGATTGCAGACTGTCTAACGTGACGTTTAGCGTTTCGGCTTCCGCGTTTAATTGGCTAACGATCTGGGAAAGCGTCAGCGTGCCGTACTTCTCTGGCTCACGGGTGCCTAACATATTCAGGTTCGGGCCGTTTAAAAGCAAAATGCGGAACTTGTCAGTCATTGTGCTGCTATCTCCTGCAATTCTCGGGTAAAAAACAAAATATACCTTCGATACGCGATTGTCACCTTTTCAGAGGTCAAAAACCCCTTTCAGGAAAACCAAGGTCGCACATTATAACTATTTCGTAGCATTTGGCAGCTAAATACTGGTCTTATCAGGGAAGATTATCAACCGCTATCGTGAAAAGAACACCGAACGATAAAAGAAATGCGGGAAAACGCACACATCGTGACGCTAACGCACCCATTGGCGAAACTTCTTATAGCGACACGCCAGTAGGGCGATTGCGCAAACGAAGTAAATCACTGGCAGCGGCGAGATTATCTTCACCGACCAGATAAAATGAATAGGGGCGAGGATCGCGACAAGATAGACGAAGTTATGTAGCTGCTGCCAGCGTCGCCCCAGTTTTCGCTGCATCGCCTGCGTTGAGGTAATTGCCAGCGCCAGTAAAATCAGCCAGCAGGTAAAACCTAACAACAGATAAGGCCGGGTAATGATCTCCTGCCCTAACAGTGAGAAGTTGCGAATCCCCAGCTCTAACAAACTATAACTGGTGAGATGAAGGGTCGCCCACGCGAAGCACCACAGCCCAAGCAAGCGGCGAACGCGAATGAGCAGCGGTTGTTTAGCGTAGCGCGCCAGCGGGGTAACCAGTAAGGTTGCCAGCAGCAATTTCAGAGCCATCCTACCGGTAAAGTGCTGAATATCCTTAACGGGATCGGCACTTAGCTGCCCTTGCGAAACCGCCCAAAAAAGCCAAACAAACGGTAAAAATGCCGCGAGATGCAGGCAGACTTTCAGCCATGTGACCTGTCGAGCCGTTAAACGCATTAAAAATTCTCCCGCAAATTCAGTCCGCGATACAGCGACGCAACTTCATCGGCATAGCCGTTAAACAGCAGCGTCGGCTGACGCTGCACGTCAAGAATACCGCCGGCCCCGATAAAACGTTCGGTCGCCTGCGACCAGCGAGGGTGATCGACGTGTGGGTTGACGTTAGCGTAGAAACCATACTCGTTCGGCGCGGCGAGATTCCAAGTGGAGTCGGGACGATCGCGGGTGAGCATAATGCTGACGATGGATTTAATGCCTTTAAAGCCGTATTTCCACGGTACGGTCAAGCGAATGGGGGCCCCATTTTGCGGCGGTAGCGCTTTGCCATAAACGCCAACGGTAAGCAGGGTGAGCGGATTCATTGCCTCATCCAAACGCAATCCTTCTATATAAGGATAGGCTAACCCGCCGCCGATAAAGCGGTCCTTCTGTCCCGGCATATTCTCGGGGGAATAGAGCGTCTTAAAGGCGACATATTTCGCATTGCTGGTGGGTTCGACGGCGGCCAGCAGTTTATGCAACGGAAACCCAATCCACGGTACCACCATCGACCAAGCCTCGACGCAGCGCATCCGATAGATTCTCTCTTCCAGCGGAAAACGTTTGGTCAAGTCATCGTGATCGAGTGTGAGCGGTTTGGCTACCTCGCCGCCGATGGTGAGCTTCCACGGATTTGTCGGCAGGCTTCCGGCATTGGCTGCGGGATCCGCTTTATCAAGCCCAAACTCATAGAAGTTATTGTAGCCAGTGACTTTATTTTCCGGCGTGAGCGTTAACTTATTCTGCCAGTGGGCGGGTTTATCGAAGGTTAGTGCGGGGCCCGAGGGTGCAGGAGGGCGATCGTTGCCTTTAAACCAGTCGGTAAGGCTGGAGGCATGAAGTGGCAGGGAGGCTGCTGCAGTACCAATACCCAGCATCTTCAGGACCTGGCGGCGTTTCAGCATAAATACGGACTCTGCGGTGACGTCCGATTCGGTTAATTTTTTCTGGCTCATTGTGCTCTCCGTCATGCATTTTTCTAAGCATGACGGAGGCTATGTGTTATTGCGAATTTATCACGAAAAATTGCATATTAGGCGATTTTGACCAACGTACGGCCCTGGATCTGGTTGTTAATGATCTTGTCGGCAAACTCAGGAGCCTGTGCCAGAGCAATCTCCGTTGCGCTTTGCTCAAAGAACGATTCGGGTAAATCGTGAACCAATCGTTTCCAGGCTTCTGCGCGGCGCGGCGCTGGCGTCATCACGGAATCAACACCCTGCAAACGGACGTTACGCAGAATAAACGGCATGACGGTTGTTGGCAGGGCAAAGCCGCCGGCCAGACCACAGGCCGCGACGCAGCCGCCGTAGTTCATCTGCGCCAGCACTTTTGCCAACACTTTATCGCCAACGGTATCGATAGCGCCGGCCCAGAGCTGTTTTTCCAACGGTCGGGTTTCGGCAAACTCATCGCGGCCAAGAATACGGTTCGCACCCAGTGCACGCAGATAATCATGGGTGCTCTCGCGCCCTGACACCGCCACTACTTGGTAACCCAGCTTGTGTAACAGCGCGATAGCGGTACTGCCCACGCCGCCGCTGGCACCGGTCACGACAATCTCACCGTCCTCAGGACGAACGCCAGCATCTTCAAGCGCCATCACGCACAGCATGGCGGTGAAACCGGCGGTACCGATAATCATTGCCTGACGCCCATCAAGACCTGCAGGTTGCGGCACCAGCCAGTCAGCGTTAACGCGAGCGCGGCTAGACAACCCACCCCAATGGTTTTCGCCCACGCCCCAGCCGGTCAGCAGCACCGGTTGACCTGGTGTAAAACGCGCGTCGTCACTGGTGTGAACCGTACCCGCGAAATCAATCCCCGGTACCATTGGGAAATTACGGATGATTTTTCCCTTGCCGGTGATGGCCAGCGCATCCTTGTAGTTCAGGCTGGACCACTGAACATCGACGGTGACATTCCCCTGCGGCAGCAAACTATCGTCTACGGCTTTGACTGCGGCAACGGTTTTGCCATCCTGCTGATCTAAGATGAGAGCTTGCATAACCCTTCCTTACATGGACTGTATAGTGAAAAAATTTAGCTGGGACTATACTCGTTTATCATCATTTGATGGCGATTTGGCGCAATAAATTGCCAGATCCGCCAGGTTTGGTAGTATGCCGACCTGGTATGACATGTTAGTGCTTACTTCTGGTAAGACACAGACGCTAGCTCCCGATATTCTATCGGGTATGATTAATCTACGGAGTTAACTCAAGGATGCGATTAACGACGAAGTTTTCCGCTTTTTTCGCTCTTTTAACCGGGCTTACCATCTTTGTAACGTTAATCGGCTCCTCACTGAGTTTTTATAACGGCATACAATATAAGATAGCCAATCGCGTGCAGGCCGTTGCTACCGTACTGGATAACCGTCTGGTTAATACCTCGTTTGATAAGCTGGATTCCCAGCTCGATGAGATCATGGTGCCGCTCGATATTGTGCGTATCGACTTTACGCTCAACGGCAAATCGCTGTTTCATCACACGCGCAATAGTAGCTATCTCCCGGTCGGCAGCCACTATCAGTATCGTGAATTAGATGTGCCATCACTCAAACACCCCGGAATGACTATCCATCTGGTCTATCAGGACCCGATGGCGAACTATTTCCGCTCACTTATGACCACCGCGCCACTCACCGTGACGATTGCTTTTATGGTGCTGGTGGTGTTTATCGCGGTGCGCTGGCTACGCCGGCAATTGGCAGGGGAAGAGTTACTGGAACTTCGCGCCATCCGTATCCTTAAGGGCGATCGCGGCGCGAAGGCGAAAGGGAATATCCATGAGTGGCCGACGAGAACCAGTAGCGCCCTAGATACGCTCCTTTCTGAATTGCAATTTGCTGGTGAACAGCGAAGCCGCCTTGATACGCTTATCCGTTCCTACGCCGCCCAAGACGCGAAAACGGGCCTCAGCAACCGTCAGTTCTTTGATAATCAGCTGGCAACGCTGTTGGATGATCAGGAAAACGTGGGTGCCCACGGTATTGTGATGATGATCCGCCTGCCTGATTTCGACTTCCTGCGCGACAACTGGGGCCAAGCGGCTGCGGAAGAACATGTCTTCACCCTGATTAACCTGCTCTCCACCTTTATTATGCGTTACCCGGGCGCGCTGCTGGCGCGCTATCGTCGCAGCGACTTTACCGTCCTGCTGCCACACCGCACGTTAAAAGAGGCGGACAGCATCGCCGGGCAACTGTTGAAGGCGATTGACGGTCTGCCGCTGACGAAAATTCTCGACCGCGATGACATGATGCATATCGGTATTTGCGCTTGGCGTAGCGGACAGACCACCGAACAGGTAATGGAACACGCTGAGGCGGCCGTGCGTAATGCCGTCCTACAAGGCAGCAACAGTTGGGCAATTTATGATGATTCTCTGCCGGAAAAAGGGCGCGGTAACGTTCGCTGGCGTACCTTAATTGAACAGATGCTTAGCCGGGGCGGCCCACGTATTTACCAGAAACCGGCGGTCATGCCAGATGGCAAAGTCCACCACCGGGATCTGATGTGCCGGATCTTCGATGGCAAAGAAGAGGTGACTGCTGCGGAGTATTTGCCGATGGTGCTGGAGTTCGGGCTGGGCGAAGAGTACGACCGCCAGCAGATTGGCCGCCTGATCCCGTTCCTGAGTTTTTGGCCGGAAGAGAACCTTGCGATCCAAGTCACGGTTGAATCGCTTATCCGCCCGCGTTTTCAGCGCTGGTTGCGTGATACCTTAATGCAGTGCGAAAAATCGCAACGCCGACGGATTATTTTTGAACTTGCAGAGGTAGATGTCTGTCAACATATGACGCGCCTACAGCCGGTCGTGCGTTTAATTCATGCATTAGGCGTTCGGGTGGCGGTAACGCAGGCTGGTTTAGCTTTAGTCAGTACCAGTTGGATTAAGCAGCTCGAGATTGAACTGATTAAAATTGATCCCGTGTTGGTGCGCAATATTGAAAAACGGAGTCAAAACCAGCTGCTGGTACAAAGTCTGGTGGAAGCGTGTAAAGGAACATCGATACAGGTTTTCGCCGCCGGAGTTCGCAGCCGTAGTGAGTGGCAGGCGCTGACCGAATGCGGAGTTTTCGGCGGTCAGGGTGATTTTTTTGCCGCCTCACAGCCACTTGACTCAAATGTGAAAAAATATTCGCAAAGATATTCGGTTTGACCTGCTGTTTAACGTGTTTATCACGTAGAATAACGCGCGCGGTTTTTTTTCTGGGAGTGTGCATGTCTGCTCGCCGGAAAAACTGCGCATCACGCATGTGACGACCTTTGACAGGTACAAATCCAGGAAGGAGCGGCAGTGAGTCTCCCTGCACTGAAGGAGTCAGGTTGGATTTGTAACAAAGGTAACGAACTGCACTAATTTTCACCGTTGCAGATGATTTTTGCGCCTTGTCGCTGCCACGTGTGGTTGGTAAAGTAAGCGGATTTTATTTTTCCGCCCCAGCTTTCAGGATTATCCCCTAGTATGTTGAAAAAATTTCGTGGCATGTTTTCCAATGACCTGTCCATTGACCTGGGTACCGCGAATACCCTGATTTACGTGAAAGGACAAGGCATCGTATTGAATGAGCCTTCCGTGGTTGCCATTCGTCAGGATCGTGCCGGTTCACCAAAAAGTGTTGCCGCTGTTGGTCATGATGCAAAGCAGATGCTTGGCCGTACGCCAGGCAACATCGCGGCTATTCGCCCAATGAAAGACGGCGTTATCGCTGACTTCTTCGTTACCGAAAAAATGCTCCAGCACTTCATTAAACAGGTTCACAGCAACAGCTTTATGCGCCCAAGCCCGCGCGTGCTGGTATGTGTGCCGGTTGGCGCGACTCAGGTTGAACGTCGTGCGATCCGTGAATCAGCTCAGGGTGCCGGTGCACGTGAAGTGTTCCTCATTGAAGAACCGATGGCTGCGGCAATTGGCGCAGGTCTGCCGGTTTCTGAAGCAACCGGTTCTATGGTTGTCGATATCGGTGGTGGTACCACTGAAGTCGCCGTCATCTCCCTGAACGGCGTGGTTTACTCCTCTTCCGTTCGTATCGGCGGTGACCGCTTCGACGAAGCCATCATTAATTATGTGCGTCGTAACTACGGCTCCCTGATTGGTGAAGCGACCGCAGAACGTATCAAACACGAAATCGGCTCTGCATACCCGGGCGATGAAGTGCGCGAAATCGAAGTGCGTGGCCGTAACCTAGCAGAAGGCGTTCCACGTGGCTTCACGCTGAACTCCAACGAAATTCTTGAAGCGCTGCAAGAGCCGCTGACCGGCATCGTGAGCGCGGTGATGGTTGCGCTGGAACAGTGTCCACCAGAATTGGCTTCCGATATCTCCGAGCGCGGTATGGTCTTGACCGGTGGTGGTGCGCTGCTGCGTAACCTCGACCGTCTGTTAATGGAAGAAACCGGTATTCCAGTTGTCGTTGCTGAAGATCCGCTGACCTGCGTAGCGCGTGGCGGCGGCAAGGCGCTGGAAATGATCGACATGCACGGCGGCGATTTGTTTAGCGAAGAGTAGTCAGCATGAAGTTCGGGGTAGCCACCCGGCTACCCTCAATTTCACTGACACGAGAATACGCATAGCCTATGAAGCCCATTTTTAGCCGTGGCCCGTCGCTGCAGATTCGCCTTATTCTGGCGGTGCTGGTGGCGTTGGGTGTCATTATCGCCGACAGCCGCCTCGGTATGTTCAGTCAAATCCGAACATACATGGATACAGCCGTCAGTCCTTTCTACTTTGTTTCCAATGGTCCTCGTGAACTGCTGGATAGCGTTTCGCAAACGCTCGCTTCTCGCGATCAGCTTGAACTTGAAAACCGCGCATTACGCCAGGAACTGTTGTTGAAAAACAGCGACCTGCTGATGCTGGGTCAATACAAGCAAGAAAATGCCCGTTTACGTGAACTGTTAGGTTCGCCGCTGCGCCAAGATGAACAGAAAATGGTGACGCAGGTGATCTCAACGGTTAACGATCCGTATAGCGACCAGGTTGTCATCGACAAGGGTAGCGTTAACGGCGTTTACGAAGGTCAGCCAATTATCAGTGATAAAGGCGTTGTCGGGCAGGTTGTGGCGGTTGCCAAACTGACCAGCCGGGTGTTGCTGATCTGCGACGCGACTCATGCGTTGCCGATTCAGGTACTGCGTAACGATATCCGTGTGATTGCGGCCGGTAACGGCTGTACGGACGATCTGCAGCTTGAGCACCTACCGGCCAATACCGACATTCGCGTTGGCGATGTTCTGGTGACCTCTGGTCTGGGTGGACGTTTCCCGGAAGGCTATCCGGTGGGCGTTGTCTCCTCTGTGAAGCTGGATACCCAGCGCGCATATACCGTGATTCAGGCGCGCCCAACTGCGGGTCTGCAGCGTCTGCGCTATCTGCTGTTGCTATGGGGAGCTGACCGTAACGGTACCAATCCAATGACCCCGGAAGAGGTGCACCGTGTGGCCAACGAACGTCTGATGCAGATGATGCCTCAGGTTCTGCCATCGCCTGAAACGATGGGGCCGCAAATGCCCGCGCCGGCTACCGGTATCACACCTCCGCCGCCTGCGGTGACTACGCCACAACCCGTAACAAGGGGGCAATAGTGGCCAGTTATCGCAGCCAGGGACGCTGGGTCATCTGGCTCTCGTTTCTTATCGCACTGCTGCTCCAGGTTATGCCATGGCCGGAAGACCTCACCGTTTTTCGGCCAAACTGGGTCCTGCTCATTCTTCTTTACTGGGCGCTGGCGCTGCCGCACCGGGTGAATGTGGGTACGGGCTTTGTGATGGGTGCCATACTGGATTTAATCAGCGGTTCAACGCTTGGTGTGCGGGCGATGTCATTGAGTATCGTCGCCTATCTGGTTGCGCTCAAATACCAGCTTTTTCGTAACCTCGCGCTCTGGCAACAGGCGCTGGTGGTTATGTTGCTCTCGCTCGCGACGGATATTATTGTTTTCTGGGCAGAGTTTTTAGTGATCAACGTCTCTTTCCGACCTGAAGTGTTCTGGAGTAGTGTAGTAAACGGCGTGCTCTGGCCGTGGATATTTCTTCTGATGCGTAAAGTTCGCCAGCAATTTGCCGTTCAATAAGGTCGTTATGGTATCTCTCTATCTTGCTTCAGGTTCCCCGCGTCGCCAGGAACTTCTCACACAGTTAGGTATTTCGTTTGAGAAAGTGGTTCCCGGTATTGAAGAGTTGCGCCGCCCACAAGAGTCGGCGCAGCAGTACGTCGGGCGCCTCGCGCGTGAAAAAGCTCAGGCGGGTGTGGCGTTAACGTCCCTCGATCTCCCTGTGCTCGGGGCGGATACCATTGTCATCCTTAATGGCGAAGTGCTGGAGAAGCCGCGTGATGCTGCACATGCGGCCACCATGCTGCGGATGCTCTCAGGAAATACCCATCAGGTGATGACCGCCGTGGCGCTGGCTGATAGCCAGTATACGCTCGACTGTTTGGTCGTGACTGAGGTCACTTTCCGGACGCTGTCGGATGATGACATTACACAGTATGTCGCGAGCGGAGAACCTTTAGATAAAGCAGGTGCATACGGTATTCAGGGGCTGGGTGGCTGTTTCGTCAGGAAGATTAATGGCAGCTATCACGCCGTAGTCGGCTTACCGCTGGTGGAAACGTATGAGTTGCTGAGTAACTTTAACTCGCTACGTGAAAAAAGGGATAAACATGACGGCTGAACTATTAGTTAACGTTACGCCATCGGAGACGCGAGTGGCGTATATCGATGGCGGCATTTTGCAGGAAATTCATATTGAGCGTGAAGCGCGACGCGGAATAGTAGGCAATATCTACAAAGGTCGCGTCAGTCGAGTCTTGCCGGGAATGCAGGCGGCTTTTGTAGATATTGGCCTTGATAAGGCGGCGTTCCTTCACGCCTCCGATATCATGCCGCATACCGAATGTGTCGCCGGTGAAGAGCAAAAGCAGTTCACCGTCCGCGATATTTCAGAACTGGTCCGCCAGGGGCAGGATCTCATGGTGCAGGTGGTAAAAGATCCGCTGGGTACCAAAGGCGCACGCCTCACCACCGATATCACCTTGCCGTCCCGTTACTTGGTCTTTATGCCGGGTGCCTCGCACGTCGGTGTTTCGCAGCGCATTGAAAGTGAAGTCGAGCGTGACCGATTAAAGAAGGTGGTGGCCGATTACTGTGATGAGCAGGGCGGCTTTATCATTCGTACAGCAGCCGAAGGGGTATGCGAGGAGGACTTAGCCTCTGATGCCGCGTACCTGAAGCGCGTCTGGACCAAGGTGATGGAGCGTAAAAAACGCAACCAGACCCGCTACCAGATGTACGGCGAACTGGCGCTGGCGCAGCGCGTGCTGCGTGATTTTGCCGACGCTCAACTGGATAAAATCCGCGTTGACTCCCGTTTGACCTATGAAGCGTTAATGGAATTCACGGCTGAATATATGCCGGAAATGACCAGCAAGCTTGAGCATTACAGCGGTCGCCAGCCTATCTTTGACCTATTCGATGTTGAAAATGAGATCCAGCGAGCGCTGGAGCGGAAAGTCGAACTCAAGTCAGGTGGCTATCTGGTTATTGACCAAACCGAAGCGATGACCACCGTTGATATCAACACCGGGGCGTTTGTTGGTCACCGAAATCTCGACGACACCATTTTTAATACTAATATTGAAGCGACGCAGGCGATCGCGCGTCAGCTGCGTCTGCGCAACCTAGGCGGCATTATCATTATCGATTTTATCGACATGAATAATGAAGACCATCGCCGCCGGGTGCTGCACTCATTAGAACAGGCGCTGAATAAAGATCGCGTGAAGACCAGCGTTAACGGTTTTTCCGCACTGGGTCTGGTCGAGATGACCCGTAAGCGTACCCGTGAAAGCGTCGAACATGTGCTGTGTACCGAATGCCCAACCTGTCATGGTCGCGGCACGGTGAAAACCGTCGAAACGGTGTGCTACGAAATCATGCGTGAGATCGTTCGTGTTCATCACGCCTATGATTCCGACCGCTTCTTGGTGTACGCGTCGCCTTCCGTTGTCGAAACGTTGAAAGGGGAAGAGTCCCACGCGCTAGCGGAAGTGGAAATTTTTGTTGGTAAGCAGGTCAAAGTCCAGATCGAACCGCTCTATAACCCGGAGCAGTTTGACGTGGTCATGATGTAATTACGCAGCCTGCTGCAACCCAAGGAGAGATGCGTGAGGCGATTGCCGGGGATTTTACTGCTCACCGTAGCCACACTGATAGTGATTATTGCGCTGCTGGTGAGCGGCCTGCGCCTTGCCTTGCCGCATTTGGACACTTGGCGTCCGGCGCTGTTGAGCAAAATTGAGGCGGCGACCGGGCTTCCGGTATCTGCCTCGCAGATTAAAGCGAACTGGCAAAACTTCGGCCCGACGCTTGATGTGCGCGATATTAAAGCCGGATTGAATGATGGCGGCGAGTTGTCCATCAAACGCGCCTCTATGGCGCTGGACGTCTGGCAAAGCCTGCTGCACATGCGCTGGCAGTTCCGCGAGCTGACCTTCTGGCAGCTGCAAATCCACACCAATACTCCGCTGCAAAATAACAACGGTAGCGATGGCCTGAAGGGCGATCGCGTCGGCGATCTGTTCCTGCGTCAGTTTGACCACTTTACCCTGCGCGATAGCCATTTAAGTTTCCTCACCCTTTCCGGCCAGCGCGCTGAGCTGGCGATTCCACAGCTGACTTGGGTTAACGACAAAAACCGCCACCGCGCCGAGGGGGAGCTGAGCCTTTCCAGCCTGACCGGGCAGCATGGGGTAATGAAAGTGCGCATGGATCTGCGTGATGAAAACGGCCTGCTGAATAAAGGCCGTCTATGGCTGCAGGCCGATGATATCGACGTTAAGCCGTGGCTCGGGCGCTGGATGCAGGACAACATCGCGCTAACTAGCGCGCGCTTTAGCCTTGAAGGCTGGGCATCGCTGGATAAAGGTGAAATAGCCAGCGGCGATGTTTTGTTGAAGCAAGGCGGAGCGAGCTGGCAGGGCGAGCAGCAGCACCATCTTGCGGTAGATAATCTCACGGCACATCTGTCACGTGAAAAAGAGGGCTGGGAGTTACGCATTCCCGATACCCGTATCTCTATCGATAATACGCCTTGGCCGCAGGGCGCACTGGCGTTGGCATGGATCCCGGCTCAGGAAGTGGGTGGGCCAAACCATCAGCGCAGCGACGAGCTACGCATTCGCGCCAGCCATCTGTCTCTGGCAGGGCTGAACGGTCTTCTGCCTATTGCCCAAAAGCTGTCGCCTGAGTTCACGGATATCTGGCGCACCGCTCAGCCTACCGGAACGATAGATGCCCTGGCGATGGATATTCCCTTGCAGGACACGACAAAAACGCGCTTTAACGCCAGTTGGGAAAATCTAGCTTGGAAGCAGTGGAAGCTGCTGCCGGGTGCGGAACACGTTTCTGGCAGCCTCGCCGGTAGCGTTGAAAATGGCTCGCTGCAGGTCAACATGCAGCAGGCATTAATGCCTTATGAGCACGTATTCCGCGCGCCGCTGGAAATCGCCAACGGCGTTGCCACCCTCAACTGGGTGAATAATGACAAAGGTTTCATGCTGGACGGCCGTCATATCGACGTGCAGGCAACGGGCGTTCGCGCGGCCGGTGGTTTCCGCTACTTACAGCCGAAGGATGACCAGCCGTGGCTGGGGATTCTGGCGGGGATCAGCACCCATGATGGCGGTCAGGCCTGGCGTTACTTCCCGGAAAATTTGATGGGTAGCAAGCTGGTTGACTACCTGAGCGGTGCCATAAAAGCCGGTAAGGCTGATAACGCCACGCTGGTTTATGGCGGCAACCCGCATCTGTTCCCCTATCCGCATAACGAAGGGCAGTTCCAGGTTTACGTGCCGTTGCACGAGGCCACCTTTGCTTTCCAGCCGGACTGGCCTGCGCTGACCGATCTGGATATTGAGCTGAACTTTGTGAACAACGGCCTGTGGATGAAGGCCGATAAAGCCATGCTGGGTGGCGTGACTGCCCGCAATCTGGATGCTTCAATTCCAGATTATGGCAAAGAGAAATTGCTGATTGATGCCGATATCAACGGCCCGGGCAAGGCGGTTGGCCCGTATTTCAAAGAGACGCCTCTCGACAAGTCGTTAGGCGCAACGCTCGACGAGCTTCAGCTTGATGGCGACGTGAGTGCTCGCTTACACCTTAATATCCCGCTGGATGGTGAGCTGGTCGCCGCGACCGGTAACGTGGCGTTAAACAATAATAGCCTCTTTATTAAGCCGCTGGACAGCACGCTGCACAACCTGAAAGGCAAATTCAGTTTTAACAACGGCAACCTGACCAGTGAGCCGCTCACGGCGACTTGGTTTAATCAGCCGCTCAACGTTGATTTCACCACCACCGAAGGTGCGAAAGCCTACCAAGTTGGCGTGAATTTGCAGGCGGACTGGCAGCCCACGCGGATGGGCGTGCTGCCTAAACAGCTCAATGACGCGCTTAAAGGTAGCGTGCCGTGGAAAGGTAACGTCGCCATCGAACTGCCGTACAGCGGCAGCGCCACTTATAAGGTCGGTATTACCGGCGATCTGCAGAATGTGAGCAGTAACTTACCGTCGCCGGCGGATAAACGTGCCGGTCAGCCACTGCCGCTGAAAATTAACGTCGACGGTAATCTGCATAGTTTCGATCTGACCGGTAACGTGGGGCCGACCAACCATCTTAATAGCCGCTGGCTGCTGGGGAATAAGCTGAAGCTGGAGAACGCTATCTGGGCGTCAGACAGCCGGACAATTCCACCGCTGCCACAAACTTCGGGTATTGAGCTCAATCTGCCGCCGATGGATGGTGCACAGTGGCTGGCGCTATTCCAGCATGGCGCGGCAGATGGCGTCAGCACCGCCGCCGCCTTCCCGCAAAACGTCACTTTGCGTACGCCATCGCTGACCTTTGCCGGGCAGCAATGGAATAACTTAAGTATCGTGTCGCAACCGACGGCCGGCGGGACGCGCGTTGAGGCTCAGGGGCGTGAAGTGAATGCCAGCCTGACGATGAAAGATGCCCAGCCGTGGCAGGCTGCAGTGCGCTACCTCTATTACAATCCATCGGCTAACCCGCTGGCGGCGACGTCTACGGTGGCGGCAAACAGTCAGCCGGTAAGTAGCCCGATTGATTTCCATGGCTGGCCAGATCTCCAGCTACGCTGTGTCGAATGCTGGTTGTGGGGACAGAAGTATGGTCGGATTGACGGCGACTTCAGTATTAAAGGCGATACGCTGACGTTGGCAAATGGCCTCGTTGACACCGGTTTTGGGCGTTTGACCGCTGACGGCGTATGGGTCAACTCACTTTCCGGTCAGCGCACTTCGCTGAAGGGCAAAATTCACGGCAACAAAATTGACGACGCGGTGACTTTCTTCGGTGTTTCCACACCGATTCGCGATTCTTCGGTTGATGTGGACTACGATTTACATTGGCGCGACAAACCGTGGCAGCCAGATGTGGCATCGCTCAACGGCATCCTCAAATCACACATCGGCAAAGGGCAGTTTACCGACCTGTCGACCGGGCATGCCGGGCAGTTGCTGCGCTTGCTGAGCGTGGATGCGCTCCTGCGTAAGCTGCGCTTTGATTTCAGTGACACCTTTAGCGAAGGTTTCTATTTCGACTCCATTCGTAGCACCGCGTGGATCAAAGACGGCGTGCTCAATACCGACGATACGCTGGTGGACGGGCTGGAGGCAGATATTGCCATGAAAGGTTCGGTTAACCTCGTACGTCGTGAACTGAATATGGAAGCGATTGTCGCGCCGGAAATTTCCGCGACCGTTGGTGTTGCCGCAGCCTTTGCCGTGAACCCGATTATCGGTGCGGCGGTGTTTGCCGCCACTAAGGTGCTGGGGCCACTGTGGAATAAGGTCTCGATACTGCGTTATCGCATTACCGGCCCTATCGATAAGCCACAAATTAATGAAGTGCTGCGCCAGGCGCGTAGCGAGAAAAAGCCATGATTTGACGCAAGCCTTGAATTGCCTCAATCTCATAACACAAACACCCGGAATGCAGGCCCGAAATGCGTAAAGCGCGCGGGCATTAACGAGTAGCGAAATAATGAGTCTAAATCTGGTAAGTGAACAATTGCTGGCGGCGAACGGCCTGAATCATCAGGATCTGTTTGCCATTCTTGGTCAACTCACGGAGCGCCGTCTTGATTATGGCGATCTCTATTTTCAGTCCAGCTATCACGAATCCTGGGTTTTAGAAGACCGTATTATTAAAGATGGTTCTTACAATATCGACCAGGGCGTTGGGGTACGTGCGGTAAGCGGTGAGAAAACCGGTTTTGCCTATGCCGACCAGATTAGCCTGCTGGCGCTGGAACAAAGCGCACAGGCAGCGCGAACCATCGTGCGTGATAGCGGCAATGGTAAAGTACAAACTCTCGGTGCTGTGGAATATTCACCACTGTATACCACGCTCGATCCGCTGCAAAGCATGACCCGTGAAGAGAAGCTGGACATTCTGCGCCGCGTTGACCGCGTAGCGCGAGCTGCTGATAAACGCGTGCAGGAAGTGACCGCCAGTCTGACCGGTGTCTATGAACTGATTCTGGTGGCCGCAACCGACGGTACGCTGGCCGCCGACGTTCGCCCGTTGGTGCGCCTGTCGGTAAGCGTGCAGGTAGAAGATGACGGCAAGCGCGAGCGTGGTGCCAGCGGCGGTGGCGGCCGTTTTGGCTATGACTATTTCCTCGCCGACCTCGATGGCGAAGTCCGTGCCGATGCGTGGGCGAAAGAAGCGGTGCGCATGGCGCTGGTGAATCTGTCGGCGGTTGCAGCCCCGGCCGGTACGCTGCCGGTGGTGCTGGGCGCAGGCTGGCCTGGCGTGCTGCTGCATGAAGCGGTGGGCCACGGTCTAGAAGGTGATTTTAACCGTCGCGGTACTTCGGTATTCAGCGGTCAGATGGGGCAACTGGTCGCGTCTGAGCTGTGTACTATTGTCGATGACGGCACGATGGCGGACCGCCGTGGTTCCGTGGCTATCGATGATGAAGGAACGCCGGGCCAGTACAATACCTTGATTGAAAACGGCATCCTGAAAGGCTACATGCAAGACAAGCTTAACGCGCGTCTAATGGGCGTGGCGCCGACCGGTAACGGCCGCCGTGAGTCTTATGCGCACCTGCCGATGCCGCGTATGACCAACACCTATATGCTGGCGGGGAAATCGACGCCGCAGGAAATTATTGAGTCCGTTGAGTACGGTCTGTACGCGCCAAACTTTGGCGGTGGCCAGGTGGATATCACCTCCGGTAAGTTTGTCTTCTCCACCTCAGAAGCTTACCTGATTGAAAACGGTAAGGTCACCAAGCCGGTGAAAGGCGCGACGTTGATTGGTTCTGGTATTGAAACCATGCAGCAGGTGTCGATGGTCGGTAACGATCTGAAGCTGGATAACGGCGTAGGCGTGTGTGGCAAAGAAGGCCAGAGCCTGCCGGTTGGCGTGGGCCAGCCAACGCTGAAGGTGGATAAACTCACCGTAGGCGGTACGGCGTAATCCTCTGAATGACCCGATAGCGCAGCGCTTATCGGACCTACGAGCGTAGGTCGGGTAAGCGTTGCGCACCCAGCATAAGCGTGCTGGTGGTTTACCTTCCCATCGGGTCTTCTTCCCCGCGCCCGCGCATTCCCTGATACAACCGAGCGACCTCCACGAAATAATCCGTCAGATAGTTAATACACACCTGCACCTTCAGCGGCAGTTTGTCCTTCTCGGTATACAGCGCATACACCGGGCGCGGATCGGATTGGTAGCGCGGCAGCAGAATTTCCACTTCCCCACGGTTGATCTCATCGATCGCCCACATCAGCGGCACGTAGGCCAAGCCCGCTCCGGCTGACAGCCAACGAGTTAGGGTCATGGGATCGTTGGTGACAAAACGTCCTTGTGGGATCAGTCGCGTAGAGATCCCTTCCGGGGCGATCAGTTCAAACTCGTTATCCGGGCGGACGCTGTATTCCAGCCACGAATGATTCGCCAGATCCGCGGGTTTTTCGGGAACGCCGGCATGTTGCAAATAGCTTTTCGCCGCGCAGATCACCATGGGCATCGACCCCAGACGACGGGAGAAAAGGCTAGAATCCTGCAGCGCGCCGACGCGGATCACGACATCTAGGCCGTCGGCAATCAGGTCCGGCGCGGGAATTCCTGTCACCAGATTGACCGTCAGACCGGGGTACGTTTTCAACATATCGGCGGTGATCCTAGCGAGGACATTTTGTGCCATAGTTGATGAACAACCGATACGCAGCGTACCAATCGGGGTGTTGTTAAAGGCGTAAAGCTGCTCATGAACTTCTTGGACTTCGTACAGCATTCGGCGACAGCCTTGATAGTAAATTTTCCCGGCTTCGGTGAGGCCAATGCTACGTGTACTGCGATTAAGTAGCTTTACTTGGAGTTCATCTTCCAGTTTGGAGACGGTCTGGCTTATCGATGAAACACTCATTTGTAGCTGACGTGCCGCGGCGGTGAAGGATCCTTGTTCGACAACTTTGGCAAACACCGACATCCGTTTTAATCGTTCCATTGTTCACTCTGGCTTAAAAGTGATTTGCATCACACTATGTAGATAAGGCTATAACAGTTACGCTAATATATTGTTAGTCGCATAACTAAATACCCGCCATTTTTGATGGATGGCGTGTAACGTTCCAATCTCATCTGCACGCTAGTCTAGTAAGGTCAACATGAGCCTGTTTCCTGTCATTGTGATTTTCGGTCTCTCTTTTCCGCCGATCTTCTTTGAGCTGCTCTTATCGCTCGCCATTTTTTGGTTGGTGCGTCGAGTGCTGACGCCAACTGGGATCTACGATTTTGTCTGGCATCCCGCGTTGTTCAACACGGCACTGTATTGCTGCCTGTTCTATTTGATATCACGTATGTTCGTTTGAGGTAGATGTGAAAACACTAACAAGAAAAATCTCCCGTACCGCTATTACGGTGATACTGGTCATCCTGGCGTTCATCGCGATTTTCCGCGCCTGGGTCTATTACACCGAATCCCCTTGGACGCGCGATGCTCGCTTTAGCGCCGACGTTGTGGCGATTGCGCCGGATGTATCCGGTCTGATTACCCAAGTCGAGGTTAAGGATAACCAACTGGTCGCCAAAAATCAGATTCTGTTTGTGATTGATCAGCCCCGCTATCAGAAAGCATTAGCCGAAGCTGAAGCCGATGTCTCCTACTATCAGGCGCTGTCCGAGGAAAAAAGACGTGAAGCCGGGCGTCGTAACCAACTTGGCGTGAGCGCCATGTCGCGTGAAGAGATCGACCAGTCTAACAACGTGCTGCAAACGGTGCTGCACCAGATGGCAAAAGCGCAGGCCACCCGCGACCTAGCGCGACTTGATCTCGAACGTACCGTGATCCGGGCACCGGCAGACGGCTGGGTAACCAACCTCAACGTCTACGCCGGGGAATTTATTACCCGTGGTTCGACGGCGGTCGCCTTGGTGAAGCAGCACTCCTTCTACGTGATGGCCTATCTTGAAGAGACGAAACTCGACGGCGTGCGTCCGGGTTATCGTGCTGAAGTTACTCCGCTGGGTAGCAACCATGTATTAAAAGGCACCGTTGATAGCATCGCGGCAGGCGTGACCAATGCGAGCAGCAGCGTCGACACCAAAGGTATGGCGACCGTTGATTCCAACCTTGAATGGGTGCGCTTGGCTCAGCGCGTGCCGGTGCGTATTCATCTGGATAAAGAACAGGGCAACCTGTGGCCTGCGGGAACAACCGCCACGGTGGTGATTACCGGCAAAAAAGATCGTGATGCCAGCCAGATGACTTTCTTCCAGAAACTGGCGCTGCGCCTGCGTGAATTCGGTTAATCGCTATGGGCATCTTCAGCATTGCCAACCAGCATATCCGCTTCGCCGTCAAACTGGCCTGTGCGGTAGTGCTTGCGTTGTTTGTCGGCTTTCACTTTCAGCTAGAAACGCCCCGCTGGGCGGTACTGACGGCGGCCATCGTGGCTGCCGGCCCGGCCTTTGCGGCAGGCGGTGAACCCTACGCCGGTGCCATTCGCTACCGCGGAATGCTGCGTATTGTCGGGACATTTATCGGCTGTATCGCCGCGCTGACCATCATTATCACCATGATCCGCGCCCCGCTGTTGATGCTACTGGTGTGCAGCATTTGGGCCGGTTTTTGTACCTGGGTTTCGTCGCTGGTCCGCGTGGAGAATTCATACGCGTGGGGACTTTCCGGCTATACGGCGCTGATTATTGTCGTCACCATCCAGACTGAACCACTGCTTACGCCGCAGTTTGCCGTAGAGCGCTGCAGCGAGATCGTGCTGGGGATCATCTGCGCGATCGTTGCCGATCTGCTGTTCTCCCCGCGTTCAATCAAGAAAGAGATCGATAACGAACTCGATGCCATACTCATCGATCAATATCGCCTGATGCAGTTGTGCATCAAACACGGTGATAGCGATGAAATGGACCGCGCTTGGCTTGCCCTCGGGCGTCGTACTGCCGCGCTGGAAGGGATGCGCAGCAATCTGAATATGGAGTCCTCGCGGTGGGCGCGGGCGAACCGTCGTCTGAAAGCGCTCAATACCGTCTCGCTGACCATGATTACCCAGGCCTGCGAAACCTTTATTATGCAAAACTCGCGTCCGGAAATCGTGACCGATGCCTATCGTGAACTGTTTGCTGAACCGGTCGAGACGGTGCAGGACGTACATCGTCAGCTAAAACGTATGCGCCGGGTACTGGCGTGGACGGGCGAACATGATACCCCCGTCACCATCTACAGTTGGGTAGGGGCGGCAACGCGCTATCTGCTGCTCAAGCGCGGGGTAATTGGCAACGCTAAAATTAGCGCCCGCGAAGAAGAAATACTGCAAAGCGAAGTGGTGGTGCGTCCGGATTCTGCCGAGCGTCATCACGCGATGATCAACTTCTGGCGAACCACCGTTTCCTGTGCGCTGGGGATCCTTTTCTGGCTGTGGACCGGCTGGACTTCCGGCAGCGGGGCGATGGTGATGATTGCCGTGGTGACGTCACTGGCAATGCGCCTGCCGAACCCGCGGATGGTGGCTATCGATTTCCTCTACGGCACCATTGCGGCCCTGCCGATTGGGGCGTTCTATTTCCTGGTTATCATACCGGCGACCCAGCAAAGTATGCTGCTTTTGTGCATTAGCCTAGCGGTGATGTGTTTCTTCATCGGTATTGAGGTGCAAAAACGGCGGCTTGGCTCGCTTGGCGCATTGGCAAGTACCATCAACATTCTGGTGCTAGATAACCCGATGACCTTCCATTTCAGCCTGTTCCTCGACAGCGCGCTGGGGCAAATTGTCGGTTGCTTTATGGCGTTTATCGTTATCTTGCTGATCCGCGATAACTCTCGCCTGCGTACCGGACGGGTGCTGCTGAACCAGTTTGTATTTGCTGCCGTTTCGGCGATGACCACCAATATGGCGCGGCGTAAAGAGAACCATCTGCCGGGTCTCTACCAGCAGCTTTTTTTACTGTTGAATAAGTTCCCCGGCGATATCGCCAAGTTCCGTCTGGCGCTGACGTTAATCATCGCCCATCAGCGTTTGCGCGACGCACCAATCCCTATCAACGATGACTTGTCTGAATTTCACCGACAGCTTCGCCGCACCGCTGACCGCGTTATCTCTGCCAGCAGTGACGATAAGCGCCGCTACTACTTCACGCGATTGCTGGACGAGCTTGAGGTGTATCAGCACAAGCTGCGCGCTTGGGCTGCCCCGGCTCAGGTTACGGAGCCGGTTGAACGCTTGGTACTTATGTTGCACAAATATCAGGGCGCTTTGACCAGTAGCTAAACCGTTCTATTCTGGCGTTGCAGCGCGAATGCGCAACAACGCCAGATTTCCTCCCCGTCCTCCAGATTCCCTATCCCACCCTATACTTAGAAAGAATCATTTCAGAGGAGGGTGTAATGACCACGCAATCACTGCAGGATAATGACCTTTTCCAGACCGGGTATCTGGTTAACGGCGAATGGCGCCAGCTTGATAGCACTTTCGACGTGCTTAACCCGGCAACGGGGGAGGTTGTGGCAAAGGTAGCCAAGGCTGGTAAAAATGAGACCGAACAGGCGATAGCCGCTGCCGCTAAGGCATTTCCACTCTGGCGTGCAAAAACCGCGAAAGCGCGATCTGAGCTGCTTTATCGCTGGTATCAGTTGATTATCGAAAACAAAAGTTGGCTGGCCCGGCTGATGACTCTCGAACAAGGCAAGCCGCTGAAAGAAGCGGAAGGTGAGGTTGACTACGCGGCGAGTTTTATCCAATGGTTTGCCGAACAGGGCAAAAGGGCGAACGGTGAAATCATTCCGCCGGCTAAACCGGGGTCGCGTATCCTCGCGACGCGTGAACCGATTGGAGTAGTAGCGGCAATCACGCCGTGGAATTTCCCGATGGCTATGTTGACACGCAAACTTGGCCCAGCGCTAGCCGCGGGCTGTACCGGAGTGATTAAACCCGCCAATAACACGCCGCTTTGCGCTTTTGCGCTACTGGCGCTGGCGAAGAAGGCTGGAATACCGGATGGTGTTGTCAACGCGGTCGCGGGCAATACGCTAGAGATCAGCGATGCGATTATGGCAAGCCACGACGTGCGAAAAATCTCCTTTACCGGCTCGACGTCGGTCGGGAAGACGCTGGTGCGTAATGCCGCAGAAACCATGAAGAAGGTTTCCATGGAGCTTGGCGGGAACGCGCCTTATATCGTATTCGAAGACGCTGATATCGATGCGGCGGTGCAGGGCGCTATTGCCAACAAATTCCGTAACGCGGGCCAAGTTTGCGTCAGCGTGAACCGTTTTTATATCCACGACAGCGTTTATGAACGCTTTGTCAGCAAGCTTGCCACGGCGGTAAACGCGTTAAAAGTCGGTAATGGGATGGATGACGGCGTCGTTATCGGGCCGTTGATTGAGGCTTCTGCGGTGAAAAAAGTGCGTGAACACGTAGAAGACGCGGTGGCGAAAGGCGCTAAGGTGCTTGCTGGTGGCAAGGCGCATGAACTCGGTGGCAACTTCTGGCAGCCAACGGTGCTGGGAGAGTGTCAGGAAAAGATGCTGTTGGCGCAGGAGGAGACCTTTGGTCCGCTGGCCGCCTGTTTCCGATTTAGCGACGAAGCTGATGTTATTCATCGCGCGAATAATACCCCATATGGTTTGGCGGCTTACTTCTATACCCAGAATCTGTCTCGTGTGTTCCGTGTATCTCAGGCGCTGGAAAGCGGCATGATCGGTATTAATGAGTGCGCGGTGTCAACTGAGCTGGGGCCTTTTGGTGGCGTAAAAGAATCCGGCTTAGGGCGTGAGGGCTCGGTGCTGGGGCTGGAAGAGTACCTTGAGGTGAAAACGTTGCATATTGGGGGACTGTAGTCCTGTGGGATGGGGAGAGGGCCTAAGATGGAAATCTATACTTTTGATTTTGATGAAATAGAAGACTTGGGCGATTTTTATCGGCAGTTCGCTCGATTCTTTGCCCTCGACAGCAAACAAATCCACAATCTGGATGCGCTTTGGGACGCGGTCATTAGCCCGCAGATGCCAACGCCGCTTGAAATAGAATTCATCCATCTGGATGACAAGCTACGCCGACGCTATGGCGCGCTGATCCTACTGTTTGATGAGGCGGAAGAAGAGCTGGAAGGAATGCTGCGTTTTAACGTTCAGCGCAGATAAAAAAAAGCCCTCGCACAAGGGCGAGGGCAAGTCGTCGGACAAGACGACGAGGGTTTATTTGTACAGCTCAGCCGTGGCGTGCCAATGGTCGCCGGTACGGGCCTCAATTACGCGATAGCTGCTAGCACCTTCTTTTTCGGCTTTTGCGGCTAATTCACTACGCATATCCATCGGGGCGCTACCAATCTGTGATACAGAGATGGTACCCATTGGTTGAAGGTTCTGAGCCTGCTGAGCATCAACTTGGTGCACCGCGGCGCTTGCGCCGAAGGATAGTACGGATGCCAGACCAAGGGATGCGATAATCATTGCGCTTTTCATAGTGTTTACTCCTCACCTTATTCTTCAGCGGTGAGAGGATATTCTTTGTGATTCCTGGACCGCTGTGGGTTACTTAATTTATTAACTGCCGACGTATTGCTTCACACTGACTTATTTGTACAGTTCAGCCGTTGCGTGCCAATGGTCACCGGTACGCGCTTCAATAACGCGGTAGGATGATGCACCTTGTTCTTCCGCTTTCTTAGTCAGCATTTCATGCATATCCATCGGAGATGAACCGACAGAACCGATAGAAACGGTGCCGATTGACTGACGGGTTTGCGCCTGATCGCTGTTGATAGAATCAGCGGCAAATGCGCCAAACGAGATAACGGAAAGGATACTTAGAGCAGCAACGGTAGTTTTGATTTTCATGATACTCACCTCGTCGAATTTTTTTGGAGGGCCTTTGTTTTGTGACCCTCATCACGAAATTAAGTATACACTAATCACGAAAAATATTAATACCTGACTAATGGTTTCGCGTGTAATTACATGTCAATAAACGTCATTTTTAGAACAATTACGTATAAAAAAGCGCATATTTTGGCAAAGTGGCTCGGTAATAATGCGTAAAATCAAAAAGATAGATGAATTTGATGTTTTGTGCGATTAAGTCAGGATATATTCACTGCATCTATATGTTTGACCAATGAATCGCACTAAATGCTAACGAAACGGCAGTTGAAGATGTGGCGATTGGGGGAGTACAGCTCCTCTGGGGGACCCAGAGGAGAGAGGAAGGGAATTACAGCTCTTGTTCGAACAGAACTTGGATCGCTTCGAAGAGATCTTTGACGGTAAAGCCTCTAGCTGGAGTGGTAAAGATAGTGTCATCGCCGGCGATGCTGCCGAGGATGCCTTCTGCTTTACCTAAAGAGTCCAGTAGACGAGCAATCAACTGCGCCGCACCCGGGCTGGTATGAATGACGACGACAGAATCGTTGTAATCGATATCCAGCACCAAGTTTTTCAGCGGGCTGGTGGTTGTCGGCACGCCCAGTTCGGCCGGCAGGCAGTAAACCATCTCCATTTTGGCGTTGCGCGTACGTACGGCGCCAAATTTCGTCAGCATACGAGAGACTTTGGATTGGTTGATATTGTCGAAACCATCTTCCTGTAAGGCCTGAACAATTTCGCCCTGAGAGCTAAATTTTTCTTCCTTCAGTAAGGATTTAAAGGCTTTAACTAATTCTTCTTGTTTGGTTGAACTTCGCATAAGTCACCCGAGTATGGTGGTGAAATTAACATTATTATGCATATAGGTGAATTTTTATGCAAACAATTTGCCTGAATTGGCTAATTCAAATAAAGAAAGGCGGAATTTTAGCAAATATTAGGCCTAAGAAACATGCCTATATCACGGGATCTAAATAAGTTAAAAGTAAATGAATTGTTATTAAATTGCTGTTGTTTTACGCAACGTGCTGAGTATATTGTAATCGATAGTTGATGAAAAATTGGTTTCGTAGATAGGCCTTTATTTGGGAGTCATGCGGTGGCGCCAGCAATGCTGTTGGAGAAGCCGCATTCTGTAAGCAATTATATTGTAATTATTTACCTTGTGAATTAAGGTCGCCGCAACGGAGTAAATACAGGTTTCTCCTGCGTTGGTTATGCGGTCCACGACAGGTTGTTGCCTGAATGTCATTAACCATAATAAGGAGTTTAGGATGAAAGTCGCAGTCCTTGGTGCCGCCGGTGGTATTGGCCAGGCGCTCGCCCTACTACTAAAGACCCAACTTCCTTCAGGTTCAGAACTCTCTCTGTATGATATCGCCCCGGTCACGCCTGGCGTGGCTGTCGATCTGAGCCATATTCCGACCGATGTTAAAATCAAAGGCTTCTCAGGTGAAGACGCCACGCCTGCGCTGGTCGGCGCTGACGTTGTCCTGATCTCGGCGGGTGTTGCGCGTAAACCCGGCATGGATCGCTCTGATTTGTTTAATGTAAACGCCGGTATTGTGAAAAATCTGGTGCAACAAATCGCGAAAACCGCGCCGAAAGCCTGCATTGGTATTATCACCAATCCGGTCAACACCACGGTGGCCATTGCTGCTGAAGTGCTGAAAAAGGCGGGCGTGTACGATAAGAACAAACTGTTTGGCGTGACTACGCTGGATATTATTCGCTCTAATACCTTTGTCGCGGAGCTGAAAGGCAAAAACTGCGGTGACGTTGAAGTCCCTGTGATTGGCGGCCATTCTGGCGTCACCATTTTGCCTTTATTGTCGCAGATCCCAGGTGTGAGCTTCTCAGAACAAGAAGTGAATGACTTAACCAAACGCATCCAGAACGCCGGTACCGAAGTGGTCGAAGCGAAAGCTGGCGGTGGGTCAGCTACCCTGTCGATGGGCCAGGCAGCGGCGCGTTTCGGCCTGTCTTTAGTGCGTGCACTGCAGGGTGAGAAAGGCGTGGTCGAATGTGCCTACGTTGAAGGCGACGGCGAATATGCGCGTTTCTTCTCACAGCCGCTGCTGCTGGGTAAAAACGGTGTTGAAGAGCGCCGGTCTATCGGCAAACTGAGTGCCTACGAACAGCAGGCGCTGGAAGGCATGCTGGAAACACTGAGAAAAGACATCCAACTGGGTGAAGAGTTTATCAATAAATAAGACTTGAGGTCTTAGTGTCACAAAGGGGCCATTTGGCCCCTTTGCTTTTGCTGGGTTAGTTAGACGCAGGATATTCCTGAATCGTCACCTGCATCGTGAGTTTTTTGTCGTCACGCATCACCACGACTGGAATCACCGAACCTGGGCGAATCTCCGCGACTTGGTCCATCGTCTCCAGTGCTGAAACCGCCTGTTTACCATTCACCGAGATGATGACGTCGTTATTTTGGATCCCTGCTTGCGCTGCCGGGCCGTCTGGCGAAATGTCATTAACTACAATGCCTTGAATTGGGTCAATGCCGCCCTGCGCGTGAACAGGGGCAATTTCACGGCCGCTGATGCCAATAAAGCCGCGGATCACGCGACCGTCGCGGATAAGCTTATCCATGATCTTGGTCGCCAACTGGAATGGGATAGCAAAGCTCAATCCCTCCGGCGTTTCACCGTCGTTACTCTTATCAAAGGAGAGGGTGTTGATACCCATCAGCTCACCCAGCGAGTTGACCAATGCACCGCCGGAGTTACCGTGGTTAATGGAGGCGTCGGTTTGCAGGAAGTTCTGTCGACCGCTAGGGTTCAGGCCGATACGACCGGTGGCGCTGATAATCCCCTGAGTGATGGTCTGCCCAAGGTTGTAGGGGTTACCGATCGCCAGAACAACGTCACCAATGTGCGGTACGCGGCTTGGATTAATCGGGATGACCGGTAGACCACCGGTGGCGCTGATTTTGAGCACCGCGAGGTCGGTCAGGCTATCGGAGCCCACCAGAAGGGCCTCAAACACGCGGCCATCCTGCAGGGCGACGATGATTTGATCGGCGTCGTTGATAACGTGTTTGTTGGTAATGATGTAGCCGCGCTCATCCATAATCACCCCGGAGCCGAGCGTTTTGATTTCCAGTTGACTATTGGTGCTGCTGTTTAAGCTGCGGTTATAGACGTTCACCACCGCTGGGGCTGCGCGGCGTACCGCCGAGTTGTAACTCGCCGGGGCTTCATCCATGCTGCTAAAGCGCTGGGAGGATAAGGGGTTCCACTGGCGCAAAGAGGGGACAGTGACAATCAATATGCCACCAACCAATAAACCGAGTGCAACCGAACGTAAGAGCTTTACAAGCATGATACCGGCATCGTTAATAAGGAAACTGGACGAAGCATACCACGAGTTAACCGGACATACATTCCATGCTATGTCCGGTTTGGCGTGGATTAACGCATCAGCAGATAGATACTTTCATCACCGCGCAGCACGTTAACCGCGATTACCGCCGGTTTAGCCTCCAGAACCTTACGCAGTTCAGCTATTGAGGTCGTCGGCTGGCGGTTTATGCCAATGATAACGTCGTCTTTATGCAGACCCACTTGGGCGGCCGGGCTGCCTTTCTCAACTTCTGAAATGACCACCCCTTTGCTGCCATTTTTGGCCTGACCATCGCTTAGCGATGCGCCTTCCAGCGCCGGAATAATCAGCTGGGCGCTGGCAGTAGAAGAGGTGCTCTTATCCAGCGTGACCTCAACTTCTTGCGGCTTACCGTCACGCAGCAGGCCCAGTTTGACCTTCGAACCTGGCTCCGTGGTGGCGATGCGCGAACGCAGTTCGGCGAAGCTGTTGAGCGGTTTGCCGTTCAGGCTGGTAATGACGTCCCCGGACTTGATGCCCGCTTTGGCGGAGCCTGAGCCCGGCAGAACTTCACTGACAAAGGCGCCGCGTTGCACATTGAGGTTAAAGGCTTTGGCGATATCCGCCGTCATTTCCATCCCACGAATGCCAAGCAGGCCGCGTTTAATTTCACCAAACTGAATCAGCTGCTGGGCAAGGGTTTGTGCCATATTGCTCGGGATAGCAAAACCAATACCGATGCTGCCGCCGCCCGGTGCCAGTATCGCGGTGTTAATACCGATAAGCTCACCGTTTAGATTCAGCAGTGCTCCGCCGGAGTTACCGCGGTTAATCGCGGCGTCGGTCTGGACAAAGTTCTCCAGCCCTTCGAGGTTAAGGCCGCTACGGCCAAGCGCCGAGACAATCCCCGAGGTGACGGTTTGCCCCAAACCAAACGGGTTACCGACGGCAACGGCGAAGTCACCAACGCGCAGTTTGTCAGAGTCGGCGATGGCGATTTGCGTTAAATGGCTGGCCTTCTGAATTTGCAGCAGGGCGATATCGCTTTGGTCATCGCTGCCAATCAGTTTGGCATCGAATTCACGGCCATCGTTAAGCTGCACGCTGATCTTCTGTGCATCGCTGATGACGTGGTTATTGGTAAGCACATAGCCTTTAATGGCATCGATGATAACGCCAGAGCCTAAGCCTTCAAACTGCTGTGCCGGTCCACTGGGCGCGCTGCTGCCATCGTCGCCAAAGAATTTTTTCAAATCGTCAGGCACCTGCGGGTTTGTGGGTGCCGTCCCTTCAACCTGTACGCTCACGACGGCAGGCAGAACTTTCTCCAGCATCGGCGCGAGGCTCGGCAGCGCTCCTTGCCCAGGAACTTGCGTAGGTAGAGAAGCCTGCACCGAAACCGGTACGGCAAGCGATAATCCGATGCTGAACGCTAATGCACTTAACAATAAAGTCGATTTGCTCATTGCTGCTGGCCCTCATGACCCTGGATGCAAGAATATGACTTCCCGAAAAAATTGATGTTATTGAAGTAAATATAGACGGCGTGAGCAGAAGAGGACGGGCGCAGACATTGCGCCCGTGAAATATTTATGAAATGCAGATTAATCGCGTTTGGCACCGCTACGCAGCAGACCCGAAGCACCGTCTGAGTAGTCACGCGGCATCTGAACCGGCGCCTGGTCGTTACCGGCTTCGGATTCTGCCAGACGATTGCGGAACGGGTTGGCTTCCGGCGACATGCCCGGCAGCAGGTTGCTGGAGCTTTTCGCCATGTGCTGATAAATCTGGCGGTAGTCGTCTGCCATGTTATCGAGCAATTCTGCGCTGCGAGCGAAATGGCTGACTAACTCTTCGCGGTACTCTTCCAGCTCGGCTTTGTTTTTCTCCAGCTCGTACTGCAGCGCCTGCTGCTGGCGTAACTTGCTATTACCAAAACGCATGGCCACGGCACCGATAATGATACCGACAACTAACCCAATTAGCGCGTATTCCCAGGTCATGAACATCTCCCGTTATTTTGTTGTTCCGTAGGGTCTTGGCGGCTTCGGCAACTCCATGCCTACGCCCGATAGTGCCACTATAACCGCTAATCCCGCAGAAGTGGAATCCTGACGCATCATCGCGTAGTGTAGAACGGACTTTTTTTGGTCAATCGTGAAGTAAGACATACCGGTTTTCAAAGGAATAACAATTAGATCATGCAAAGCCTGTCCCCCACATCGCGCTATCTTCAAGCCCTCGAGCAGGGCAGCCACCAACCCGATGATGTTCAGCGCGAGGCGGTAAATCGCCTTGATACTATTTACCAAGAGCTGCAAAC
This sequence comes from Kluyvera sp. STS39-E, assembly GCF_040932435.1. NCBI lineage: Bacteria > Pseudomonadati > Pseudomonadota > Gammaproteobacteria > Enterobacterales > Enterobacteriaceae > Kluyvera > Kluyvera sp. STS39-E. Next base: position 41,024 of record NZ_JBFQGA010000001.1, read on the forward strand.
CAAAACGGCGGAGCCTGCTGCTAGCGGATTGAAAGCGCGCTTGGGTAAGCTGCTCGGTAAGAAAGAAAACAACATCACAACTTCCGTTCGCGGCCTTTATATGTGGGGCGGCGTAGGGCGAGGCAAAACCTGGCTGATGGATATGTTCTATCAAAGTCTGCCGGGTACGCGTAAACAGCGTCTGCACTTCCACCGTTTTATGCTGCGTGTACATGAAGAACTGGCGGCGCTGCAGGGACACAGCGATCCGCTGGAGATCGTTGCAGAACGCTTCAAAGCCGAAACGGACGTGCTGTGTTTCGATGAATTTTTTGTTTCTGATATCACCGATGCCATGCTGCTTGGCGGTCTGATGAAAGCGCTGTTTGCCCGCGGAATCACGCTGGTGGCGACCTCCAATATTCCCCCCGATGAGCTTTATCGTAACGGTCTGCAGCGGGCGCGTTTTGTGCCAGCGATTGAAGCCATTAAAGCGCACTGCGATATTATGAATGTCGATGCGGGCATCGACTACCGTCTACGCACGCTGACTCAGGCTCACCTGTGGCTGTCGCCGCTGAATAACGAAACGCGCCTGCAGATGAATAGACTGTGGCTGGCGCTGGCGGGAACGGCGCAGCAAAATCAGACGACGCTTGAGATTAATCACCGGCAGCTACCGACGCTGGGTGTGGAAAACCAAACGCTGGCCGTCTCATTTACTACCCTGTGTGTCGATGCGCGTAGCCAGCATGACTATATTGCGCTTTCGCGTCTCTTCCATACGGTCATGCTGTTTGACGTGCCGGTAATGACGCCGATGCTGGAGAGCGAAGCACGGCGCTTTATTGCGCTGGTGGACGAATTTTACGAACGCCACGTGAAGCTGGTGGTGAGCGCTGAGGTTGAGCTGTACAGTATCTATCAAGGTGAGCGGCTGAAGTTTGAGTTCCAGCGCTGCCTGTCGCGCCTGCAGGAGATGCAGAGTGAAGAATACCTGAAGCGCCCGCATATGCCATAAATGCCACCCTCTCCCCGCAGGAGAAGGGCTCGGGGTGAGGGCATTAGGCCGCACACCCCCAAACCTTGAAAAACCCACGGCAAATCACATAAAGGGGTCGATCTTTGACCCCGACTTCTCTATACTCTTGCGACCCCACGTTACGAGAGAGTTTTTTCCCAAAACTTTCTAAGTGCCGGCATAGGCTATTCGAAGGGGTAGGTTTGCTGGACAATGTCGTGTGAGCCTCAACTGTCTAAACGTTTGGGTGTTCACCAACGTGTAACTAATTTATTTGGGTAAGCTTTTAATGAAAACTTTTACAGCTAAACCAGAAACCGTAAAACGCGACTGGTATGTTGTTGACGCGACCGGTAAAACTCTGGGTCGTCTGGCTTCCGAACTGGCTCTGCGCCTGCGCGGTAAGCACAAAGCGGAATACACTCCGCACGTAGATACTGGTGATTACATCATCGTTCTGAACGCTGATAAAGTTGCTGTAACCGGCAACAAGCGTACTGACAAAGTGTACTATCGTCACACTGGCTACGTCGGTGGTCTTAAAGAAGCGACCTTTGAAGAGATGATTGCTCGCCATCCTGAGCGTGTGATTGAAATCGCGGTTAAAGGCATGCTGCCAAAAGGCCCGCTGGGTCGTGCAATGTACCGTAAACTGAAAGTTTACGCGGGCAATGAGCACAACCACGCGGCACAGCAACCGCAAGTTCTTGACATCTAATCGGGATTATAGGCAATGGCTGAAAATCAATACTACGGCACTGGTCGCCGCAAAAGTTCCGCAGCTCGCGTTTTCATCAAACCGGGCAACGGCAAAATCGTTATCAACCAACGTTCTCTGGAACAGTACTTCGGTCGTGAAACTGCCCGCATGGTAGTTCGTCAGCCGCTGGAACTGGTCGACATGGTTGAGAAACTGGATCTGTACATCACCGTTAAAGGTGGTGGTATCTCTGGTCAGGCTGGTGCGATCCGTCACGGTATCACCCGCGCTCTGATGGAGTACGACGAGTCCCTGCGTGGCGAACTGCGTAAAGCAGGCTTCGTTACTCGTGATGCTCGTCAGGTTGAACGTAAGAAAGTCGGCCTGCGTAAAGCACGTCGTCGTCCTCAGTTCTCCAAACGTTAATTGGTTTCTGCTTCGGCAGAGGACAATTTTCGAAAAAACCCGCCTCGGCGGGTTTTTTTATGCCCGTAAACGCTGTGAACAGGCTCTTTTTCCGCTTTTCCCGAATCGTCTCACCACAAGTCGTTCAAAATCTGGTAGACTATCATCCAATTTTCTGCCCAAATGCGCGCGATTGTTCATTTTTTGTTGAGTTTATGAACGGGAATGTCGTCTAACGTGCAGATGAGGCTTACCATCTGGCTAGCCGCCGTTGTGGCTGGTAGCAGTACAAATTCTGATTATACCTGGAGGTTTTCATGGCTGTCGCTGCCAACAAACGTTCGGTAATGACGCTGTTTTCTGGTCCTACTGACATCTATAGCCATCAGGTCCGCATCGTGCTGGCTGAGAAAGGTGTGAGTTTTGAGATAGAGCACGTGGAAAAGGACAATCCACCACAGGATCTGATTGACCTCAACCCGAATCAAAGCGTTCCGACACTGGTAGACCGCGAGCTGACCCTTTGGGAATCTCGCATCATTATGGAATATCTCGATGAGCGTTTCCCTCATCCACCGCTGATGCCGGTTTACCCGGTTGCGCGTGGTGAAAGCCGCCTGTACATGCACCGTATCGAGAAAGACTGGTATTCGCTGATGCACACCGTGATGAACGGTTCTGCCGCTCAGGCCGATGCCGCACGTAAACAGCTGCGTGAAGAGCTGCTGGCCATTGCGCCGGTCTTCACTCAAAAGCCGTTCTTCCTGAGCGACGAGTTCAGCATCGTTGACTGCTATCTGGCGCCGCTGCTGTGGCGTTTGCCGGTCATGGGCATTGAGCTGGTCGGCGCTGGCGCGAAAGAGCTGAAAGGCTACATGACGCGCGTCTTTGAGCGTGACTCTTTCCTTGCGTCCTTAACGGAAGCCGAGCGCGAAATGCGCATTGGCCGGGGTTAATTGAATGGACGTTTCACAGCTTTCTCCGCGTCGCCCGTATCTGCTTCGCGCGTTTTATGAGTGGCTGCTGGACAACCAACTGACGCCACACCTGGTTGTTGATGTTATGCAGCCGGGAATAAACGTGCCGATGGAGTATGCGCGTGATGGTCAGATTGTGTTGAACATTGCGCCGCGCGCCGTGGGCAACCTCGAACTGTCCAACGATGAAGTGCGCTTCAATGCGCGTTTTGGCGGCGTGCCGCGTCAGGTTTCTGTGCCGTTAGCTGCTGTGCTGGCGATTTATGCGCGTGAGAACGGTGCTGGAACGATGTTTGAAGCTGAAGCGGCTTATGATGAAGACGCTGAAAGCTTTAACGACGGTAGCGTGGAAAGCGCTGGAAGCGAAACGGTGATGTCCATCATCGATGGCGATAAGCCGGATACTGATGATGACGATTCACCGGATGATACGCCGCCGCCGCCGCGCGGTGGCCGTCCGGCGCTCCGTGTCGTGAAGTAAAAGATGAAAAACAGACCTCATGGGTCTGTTTTTTTTCGCCCCCACACCTCCATCCTTGCTCTCATTTCAGCCTTTCATTTTGTGATATGATGAAAACGTTGTAAATTTTCCCCATCTACCCAGGTTAAACAGCACCTATGAGCGAATTTGACACCAACTCAGAAGACACTATCGGTAACAGCCTGCGTCGCCGCCCTTTGGCACGTAAAAAACTGTCTGAAATGGTGGAAGAAGAGTTGGAACAGATGATCCGCCGTCGCGAGTTTGGGGAAGAAGGGCAACTGCCATCCGAACGTGAACTGATGGCGTTCTTTAACGTTGGTCGCCCATCGGTGCGTGAAGCGCTGGCCGCGCTCAAGCGTAAGGGGCTGGTGCAAATCAATAATGGCGAACGTGCGCGAGTCTCGCGTCCTTCAGCAGATACCATTATTGGCGAGCTTTCCGGGATGGCGAAAGATTTCCTCTCGCACCCTGGCGGCATCGCGCATTTCGAACAGCTACGGCTGTTTTTCGAGTCAAGCCTCGTACGCTATGCCGCCGAACATGCCACGGATGAACAGATTGCGCTGCTAGGCAAAGCGTTGGAGATCAATAGCCAGTCTCTGGATGACAACGCGCAGTTTATCCGTTCGGACGTCGACTTCCACCGCGTGCTGGCTGAAATTCCCGGCAATCCCATTTTCATGGCGATCCACGTCGCGCTGCTTGATTGGCTGATTGCGGCACGTCCTAAGGTGGCGGAACAGGCGCTTCATGAACACAATAACGTGAGCTATCAACAGCATATTGCCATTGTTGACGCTATTCGTGCCCGCGATCCGGATGAAGCGGACCGCGCCCTACAAACTCACCTAAATAGCGTTTCTGCTACTTGGCACGCCTTAGGCAAAGCCAAAAAATCCCGAAAATGATCCTCGAATAGCGATCGGTTTAGTGAAGTCGATCGCACAATAAGCTTTCTGTATTACGTCGTGGCAAAAACTATCTGGTATAACAGGTATAAAGGTACACAGCTAATTCAGTTAAACATCACTACGAGGTATGTATGGCTAGCAATTTACGTGGCGTGATGCCCGCGCTTCTCACCCCTTTCGATGCACAGCAGAAGATTGACCAAGCAAGCCTGCGTCGTTTAGTTCGCTTCAACATTGCTCAGGGTATTGATGGACTGTACGTCGGAGGCTCAACCGGGGAGGCGTTTACTCAGAGCCTCGCCGAGCGTGAAGAGGTGCTGGAAATTGTTGCTGAAGAGGGGAAAGGCAAAATCACGCTGATTGCCCACGTCGGCTGTATCAGCACCGCAGAGAGTCAGCAACTGGCGCAAGCGGCTAAGCGTTATGGCTTTGATGCGGTGTCTGCGGTCACCCCGTTTTATTACCCGTTCAGTTTTGACGAACACTGCGATCACTATCGTGCCGTTATTGATTCCGCTGATGGATTACCGATGGTGGTCTACAACATTCCGGCGCTAAGTGGAGTAAAACTGACGCTGGATCAGATCAATACGCTGGTGACCTTGCCTGGTGTTGGCGCATTGAAACAGACCTCCGGCGATCTCTATCAGATGGAGCAGATCCGCCGCGAGCATCCGGATCTGGTGCTGTACAACGGCTACGATGAGATCTTTGCTTCCGGCCTGTTGGCCGGTGCGGACGGCGGTATCGGGAGCACTTATAACATCATGGGTTGGCGCTACATGGGGATCGTTAAAGCGCTGAAAGACGGTGACATCCTGAAAGCCCAGGCGTTACAGGCCGAGTGCAATAAGGTTATCGACACGCTGATTAAAGTGGGTGTCTTCCGCGGGCTGAAAACCGTTCTGCACTATATGGATGTGGTAGCCGTGCCGCTGTGTCGCAAGCCGTTTGCGCCTGTTGATGAAAAATATCTGCCAGAGCTCAAAGCGCTGGCGCAGCTGCTTATGCAAGAGCGCGGCTGAGCACGTGCCGGATGGCGCTATGCTTATCCGGCCGGCAATAAACAGGGTCCGGTGTACCCATTCACCGGATTCTTAGGTCGGATAAGGCAAAGCCGCCATCCGGCATAACAACAAAAATAAAGATCGTCGGGAGCATACAATGAGTCTTTCTGCCCAGAATATCCCGTGGTATCGCTGTCTCAACCGAGCGCAGTGGCGCGCCTTTTCCGCCGCTTGGCTGGGTTATCTGCTTGATGGTTTCGATTTTGTTTTAATCGCTCTGGTCTTAACGGAAGTACAGGGTGAGTTCGGCTTGACCACCGTTCAGGCCGCGAGCCTGATTTCAGCCGCGTTTATCTCCCGCTGGTTTGGCGGCCTGATGCTCGGTGCTATGGGAGACCGCTACGGCCGACGCCTAGCAATGGTCACCAGTATTATTCTCTTTTCAGCCGGCACGTTGGCCTGCGGTTTTGCCCCGGGCTACACCTCCTTATTTATTGCGCGTCTGGTGATTGGCATGGGGATGGCAGGAGAATATGGCTCCAGCGCCACCTACGTTATCGAAAGCTGGCCAAAACACCTGCGTAACAAAGCCAGCGGCTTTTTAATCTCAGGTTTTTCCGTCGGTGCAGTGATTGCCGCACAGGTCTATAGCCTTGTGGTACCGGTCTGGGGATGGCGTGCGCTCTTTTTCATTGGCATCGTGCCGATAGTCTTCGCACTCTGGCTACGTAAAAACATTCCCGAAGCTGAAGACTGGAAACAAAAGCACGAAGGTAAAGCGCCGGTGCGAACCATGGTCGATATTCTCTACCGTGGGCAACATCGAGTGATGAACATTATCATGACCTGCGTGGCGGGAGCCTCGCTGTGGTACTGCTTCGCCGGTGAGGTGCGCATCGCCGGGCTGGTGGCGCTTCTTGGGCTGGTATGCGCCATTATCTTCATTAGCTTCATGGTACAGAGCAGCGGAAAACGCTGGCCCACCGGTGTGATGCTGATGGTGGTGGTGCTATTTGCATTCCTCTACTCTTGGCCGATTCAAGCGTTGCTGCCGACCTACCTGAAAACCGAACTGGCCTATGATCCGCACACCGTCGCCAACGTGTTGTTCTTTAGCGGCTTCGGCGCTGCCGTTGGCTGCTGTGTCGGCGGCTTCCTCGGTGACTGGCTTGGAACCCGCAAAGCCTATGTCTGTAGCCTGTTGGCCTCCCAACTGTTGATCATCCCGGTATTTGCCATTGGCGGCACAAACATGTGGGTGCTGGGCTTCTTACTCTTCTTCCAGCAGATGTTGGGACAGGGGATCTCGGGGATCTTACCGAAGCTCATCGGCGGCTATTTTGATACCGACCAGCGGGCAGCGGGGCTTGGCTTTACCTACAACGTGGGCGCCCTCGGTGGTGCACTGGCGCCGATCCTCGGAGCGCTGATTGCCCAACGGCTGGATCTGGGCACCGCACTGGGCTCGCTCTCCTTCTGCCTGACCTTTGTCGTGATCTTACTGATTGGGCTCGACATGCCGACGCGCGTCCAGCGGTGGGTCCGCCCAGAGGCTCTGCGCACCCACGACGCCATCGATGGTAAACCGTTCAGCGGCGCGGTGCCATTTGGTAGCGGCAAAAGCGGATGGGTAAAAAGTAAAAATTAACCACGGAACCCGGCGTAAGCCGGGTAGTCCTTGAGGAAGTCACGATGTCCTTACTTGAGCAACTTGATAGAAGCATTTCACAGTCTGGTGGCCTCATTGTCTCCTGCCAACCGGTTCCCGATAGCCCGCTCGATAAACCTGAAATTGTGGCCGCGATGGCGCTGGCAGCACAGCAAGCGGGAGCCGTGGCGCTGCGCATTGAGGGTGTTGCGAACTTACGCGCGACCCGAGAAATGGTTTCTATCCCGATTATCGGCATCCTGAAGCGGGATCTGGACGATTCACCGGTGCGTATCACCCCTTTCCCCGATGACGTTGATGCATTGGCGCAGGCCGGTGCCAATATCATCGCCATCGACGGCACCGACCGTGTTCGCCCATTTACGGTGGCATCGCTGCTCACGGCCATTCATCGGCACGGCTTACTGGCGATGACCGACTGCTCAACCCAGGACGATGGCATGGCCTGCCAGCGGTTGGGCGCAGACATTATCGGCACCACGCTTTCTGGTTACACTACGGCCAAAACGCCGGATGAACCGGACTTTGCGTTAGTCAAATCCTTAAGCGATGCCGGATGCCGGGTCATTGCGGAAGGACGATACAACACGCCTGCACAGGCGGCAGAAGCTATGCGAAACGGCGCCTGGGCGGTGACGGTGGGATCTGCGATCACCCGTCTAGAACACATCTGCCAGTGGTATAACACGGCGTTAAAACAGGCGGTGCTATGACGACGCTAGCGATTGATATTGGTGGCACCAAACTTGCCGCCACCTTGGTGGATGATGACCTGATTGCACATGACCGACGCGAACTGGCGACCCCCGCCAGCCGAACGCCGGATGCCCTACGTACGGCGCTGCAGACGCTGGTTGCACCGCTCGCTTCCCGTGCACAGCGGGTGGCGATAGCCTCTACCGGTATTATTCGTGACGGCGTGTTGCTGGCGATTAATCCCGATAACTTGGGCGGATTGTTACATTTTCCTCTGGTCGATACGTTACAGGCAATTACCGGTTTGCCGACGCTGGCGGTGAATGATGCTCAGGCCGCGGCATGGGCGGAATATCACGCCCTGCGCGGCGACTATCGCGATATGGTGTTTATCACCGTTTCGACCGGTGTGGGCGGGGGTGTGGTGAATGACGGCAAACTGGTGCGGGGTAGCGGAGGGCTTGCCGGACATCTTGGACATACGCTGGCTGACCCAAACGGACCTTTCTGCGGCTGTGGTCGTCGTGGCTGCGTCGAGGTAATTGCCTCTGGGCGAGGAATCGCGGCCGCGGCGGAAGGCGAGCTGGCCGGATGCGACGCCAAAGCGATTTTCATTCGCGCCGGGCAGGGCGATGAACAGGCCGCACGTCTGATTCACCGTTCGGCAGGTGCGCTGGCGCGTCTGATTGCCGATACCAAAGCGACCACCGACTGCCAGTGTGTAGTCATTGGCGGCAGCGTGGGGCTGGCGGAAGGGTATTTGGCGCTCGTCGAAACCTATTTGGCGCAAGAACCGCAGGTCTATCAAGTCAGATTGCAACCGGCACATTACCGGCACGATGCCGGATTACTGGGGGCCGCATTGTTGGCTCAGGGAGATAAATGATGGTGGTAGGTGATATTCAGACTTTGGGCGCTACGGGGTTACATCCGGTTTTGGTCGAAGCGCTCACGCTGGCGTTAAGTGCTCACCCACAGGAGAAAACGGCAGGGCGTTATGAGCTGCGTGGTGACGATATCTTCATGAATGTCATGGCGTTTTCTACGCAGCCTGCAGAGAGCAAGAAAGCCGAACTGCATCAACGGTATATCGACATCCAACTGCTGCTAACCGGTATGGAACGGATTGCATTTGGCGTCAAGGATAGCGCTCGGCAGTGCGAAGAATGGCATGTTGAAGATGACTACCAGCTTTGTCGCGAAATGATTAATGAACAAAGCGTGACGCTGACGGCGGGCATGTTCGCCGTGTTTATGCCAGGAGAACCCCATAAGCCGGGGTGTATTGTCGATGACACGCAGGACATTAAAAAAGTGGTGGTGAAAGTGCGTGCCAGCCAGCTAGAGGGCTAAACGACGACGCTGGGGAAGAAGGCGTTACCGCCGACATCCGGCAATCGGTGCCGGATGGCGCTTCGCTTATCCGGCCTACCGCGTTAATTCTCTATTATGGTTGGATTACATCCCGTTTCAGCGGGATTTACGGGCGGCTTTCAAAGAGAGAAAAACGAAGTATTGAGAAGAGAAATATCGGCTCCCCAGCCATAAGCATTGGCTTATTTCGGGGAGCCGGAACGGTCTTTTACACTTCCAGCCAGTTCATGATCCCGTCAGCGGCCTTACGACCTTCGGCAATCGCCGTGACAACTAGGTCTGAACCACGCACGATGTCACCACCGGCGAAGATTTTCGGGTTGCTGGTCTGGAACGCATTTTCGTTGCCTTCCGGTGCGATGATACGGCCTTGAGAATCCAGCTCGACGCTGTGCTTCGCCAGCCATTCCATACCGTGTGGACGGAAGCCAAACGCCATGACCACCGCATCGGCAGGAACGACGTGTTCGGAACCGGCGACGATTTCCGCGCGACGGCGGCCTTTCTCATCCGGTTTGCCCATTTCGGTGCGCGCCATTTTCACGCCGCACACTTTACCGTTGGCATTCACTTCCACGCCCAGCGGCTGGACGTTGAACTGGAACTCGACGCCTTCTTCACGCGCGTTTTTCACTTCACGGCGGGAACCCGGCATGTTCTCTTCATCGCGACGATAGGCGCAGATGACGTGAGCCGCATTTTGACGGATGGAGGTGCGTACGCAGTCCATCGCGGTATCACCACCGCCCAGCACCACGACACGTTTTCCTTCCATGCTGACATACGGCTCGTCAGTGGTTTCGCCAAAGCCCATGAGTTGCTTAGTGTTAGCAATCAGGAACGGCAGGGCATCGAATACGCCAGAGGCATCTTCGTTTTCCAGTCCGCCGCGCATCGACTGATAGGTGCCGACGCCGAGGAACACGGCATCGTAGTCTTTCAGCAAATCGTCTAACTGCACATCGCGACCGACTTCAACGTTGAGTTTGAACTCGATGCCCATGCCGGTGAAGATTTCACGACGACGGGTCATGACTTCTTTTTCCAGCTTGAAGGCCGGGATACCGAAGGTCAGCAGACCGCCGATTTCCGGATGACGGTCAAAGACCACCGCTTTTACGCCATTGCGAGTCAGCACATCAGCGCATGCCAGACCCGCAGGGCCCGCACCGATGATGGCGACTTTCTTACCGGTTTGCTTAACGCCGGTCAGGTCAGGGCGCCAGCCCATCTCGAACGCTTTGTCGTTGATATAGCGTTCGATGTTGCCGATGGTGACTGCACCGAACTCATCGTTCAGGGTACAGGAACCTTCACACAGGCGGTCCTGTGGGCATACGCGCCCGCACACTTCCGGCAGGGTGTTGGTCTGGTGTGACAGTTCGGCGGCTTCAAAAATACGCCCTTCGTTAGCCAGCTTCAGCCAGTTCGGGATGTAGTTATGCACCGGGCATTTCCACTCGCAGTACGGGTTGCCGCAGGACAGGCAGCGGTCTGCCTGTGCTTTAGCCTGGCCTTCGGAAAACGGCTCGTAAATCTCGATAAACTCGATCTTGCGGATCTTCAGCGGTTTCTTCGGTGGATCAACGCGCTGGAGGTCGATAAATTGATAAACGTTCTGACTCATGATGACCCCTTACTGCGCCTGCACACGCAGCTCTGCTGCGCTACGACTACGGTGACCCAACAGTGCTTTCACATCACTGGACTTCGGTTTAACCAGCGCGAATTTCGCCGAGAACGCTGGCCAGTTCGCCAGAATTTCTTCGCCGCGCGAAGAACCGGTCAACTGGACGTGCTCGGTAATCAGCCCGCGCAGATGTTCTTCGTGAATCGCCAGCGTATCAACACCCAGCACTTCTACCAGTTCTGGGTTCACGCGTTTGCGGAAATCACCGTCTTCATCCAGTACGTAGGCGAAACCGCCCGTCATACCGGCACCGAAGTTGACGCCTGTTTTGCCCAGCACGCAGACGATCCCGCCGGTCATGTATTCACAACCGTTGTCGCCAATGCCTTCTACCACGGTGATCGCCCCGGAGTTACGCACCCCAAAACGTTCGCCCGCGCGACCTGCGGCATACAGACGACCGCCGGTTGCACCGTACAGACAGGTGTTGCCGATAATGCTGGCTTCATGGCTGCGGAAGAACGAACCGACCGGAGGACGAATCGCCAGCAGACCGCCTGCCATGCCTTTGCCGACATAGTCGTTGGCATCGCCGGTCAGATACAGCTCAACACCGCCGGCGTTCCACACGCCAAAACTCTGGCCTGCGGTGCCGCTGAAGTGCGCTTTGATCGGGTCTGATGCCAGCCCTTGGTCGCCGTGTGTCTGTGCAATATAGCCAGACAGCGACGCGCCTACGGAGCGGTCGGTGTTGCGGATATCGAACCAGAAGGTTTTGCTCTGTCGATCATCGACAAACGGTTTAGCCTGCTGCAACAGCTGCGCGTTCAATACGCCGTTATCGAACGGTGGGTTGTTCTCGGTGCAGAACAGCGCTTTGCCAGGATGCGGCTCAGCGGTTTCCAGCAGACGAGACAGCTCCAGCTTCTGCTGCTTGGCGGTGAAGCCTTCCAGCTCTTTGAGCAGGTCGGTACGGCCAATCAGATCCACCAGGCGAGTCACTCCCAAGCTTGCCATCAACTCGCGGGTTTCGCGGGCGATAAATTCAAAGTAGTTAGTCACTTTGAACGGCAGGCCGTGATAGTGGTTCTTACGCAGCTTTTCGTCCTGGGTTGCTACGCCTGTTGCGCAGTTGTTCAGGTGACAAATACGCAGGTATTTACAGCCCAGCGCAACCATTGGGCCGGTGCCGAAGCCGAAGCTTTCCGCGCCGAGGATGGCGGCTTTAATGATATCGACGCCGGTCTTCAGACCACCATCAATCTGCAGACGGATCTTGTGGCGCAGACCGTTTGCCACCAGCGCCTGCTGGGTTTCCACCAGACCCAGTTCCCACGGGCAGCCCGCGTATTTCACGGACGACAGTGGGCTTGCGCCGGTGCCGCCGTCGTAGCCTGCAATGGTAATCAGGTCAGCGTAAGCTTTCGCTACGCCTGTTGCGATGGTGCCGACGCCCGGTTCGGAAACCAGCTTCACGGAGATCATCGCTTTCGGGTTGACCTGTTTTAAGTCGAAAATCAGCTGCGCTAAGTCCTCGATAGAGTAGATATCGTGGTGCGGCGGTGGGGAGATAAGCGTCACGCCAGGCACTGAATAGCGCAGTTTAGCGATGTACGGAGTGACTTTATCACCCGGCAACTGACCGCCTTCGCCAGGCTTCGCGCCCTGAGCGACTTTAATCTGAATCACGTCGGCGTTGACCAGATACGCCGGGGTGACGCCAAAGCGACCGGAAGCCACCTGCTTGATGCGCGACACTTTATTGGTGCCGTAGCGCGCAGGGTCTTCACCGCCTTCACCGGAGTTCGAGTTGCCGCCGATGCTGTTCATCGCTTCCGCCAGCGCTTCGTGCGCCTCTGGGCTCAGTGCGCCGATCGACATTGCTGCCGTATCAAAACGTTTGAACAGGGCAGTTGCAGGCTCGACATCGGCTAAATCAACGGTATCGCCGTTTGGGGTAATGGCCAGCAGATCGCGCAGCGTTGCCGCCGGGCGTTCGTTGACCAGTTTGGCGTATTCCTGATAATCGCTGTACTCGCCGCTTTGCACTGCTTGTTGCAGGGTGCGCACCACGTCCGGGTTGTAGGCATGGTATTCGCCGCCGTGGACGTATTTTAACTGACCGCCCTGATCCAGTGGTTTACGTGCAAGCCAAGCGCGCTTCGACAGATTCAGCAGATCCTGCTGGAAGTCGTCGAACGAGGCGCCGCCGATACGGCTAACCACGCCCTGGAAGCAGTTCTCAACCACATCGTCGTGCAGGCCGACCGCTTCAAACAGCTTGGAGCAGCGATAGGACGCAATAGTCGAGATGCCCATTTTGGACATGATCTTGTACAGGCCTTTGTTGATGCCATTACGGTAGTTCAGCATCACTGTACGGTAGTCTTTTTCGATAGCGTGGGTGTCAATCAGACGACCCAGGGTTTCGTAGGCGAGGTACGGATAGATTGCCGTCGCGCCGAAGCCCAACAGTACCGCGAAGTGGTGCGGGTCACGGGCGCTTGCCGTTTCAACGATGATGTTGGCGTCGCAGCGCAGGCTCTTATCCACGAGGCGTGCCTGGACTGCGCCCACTGCCATCGGCGCCGGAACCGGCAGACGATTTTTGGCAATATTACGGTCGGACAACACCAGCAGCACGGTACCGTTACGTACCATCTGTTCCGCTTTGTCGCACAGCGCTTTCACCGTCTCTTCGAGGTTGGTTTCCGTTACATCGAAGGTGATATCCAGCGTATCCGCGCGGTAGTGCTCTTCTTTCATCGTGGTGAGCTGATTGAAGTCAGAGTACAGCAGAATCGGCGATTTGAAGCTCAGGCGGTGAGCCTGGCCTTCCGCTTCGCAGAAGACGTTCATTTCACGGCCAATGCTGGTGGCGAGCGACATCACGTGTGCTTCACGCAGCGGATCGATTGGCGGGTTGGTAACCTGCGCAAACTGCTGACGGAAGTAGTCATAAATGACGCGTGGCTGGCTGGAAAGCACGGCGAACGGGGTATCATCACCCATTGAGCCGACCGCTTCCTGGCCGTTTTCACCGAGTACGCGAATAACGGAATCCAACTCTTCGGCGCTGTAGTTAAACTGTTTCTGGTAGCTGGCGAGGGTGTCGTCGTCTAGCTCGCGGCTGCCAACGCGATCGTCGGCCAGGTCTTCAAATGGCACCAAGCGACGAACGTTTTTCTCCATCCACTCTTTGTACGGATGGCGAATTTTCAGGTCGTGGTCAGTTTCCGCCGAGTGCAGAATACGACCCGCGCGGGTGTCGATAACCATCAGTTCACCCGGTCCTACGCGGCCTTTTTCGACCACTTCATCAGGCTGGTAATCCCAGATGCCCACTTCAGAGGCGCAGGTGATGAGCTTGTCTTTGGTGATAACGTAGCGTGCCGGGCGCAGACCGTTACGGTCGAGGTTACAGGCGGCGTAGCGACCGTCGGACATAACGATGCCCGCCGGGCCGTCCCACGGCTCCATGTGCATGGAGTTAAAGTCGAAGAACGAACGCAGATCCGGGTCCATATCCGGGTTGTTCTGCCAAGCCGGTGGAACCAGTAGGCGCATGGCGCGGATGATGTCCATCCCGCCCGCCAGCAGCAGCTCCAGCATGTTATCCATTGAGCTTGAGTCGGAACCGGTTTCGTTGACGAACGGTGCGGCATCATGCAGATCGGGGATCAGCGGCGTTTGGAATTTATAGGTACGTGCGCGCGCCCACTGACGGTTACCGGTGATGGTGTTGATCTCGCCGTTGTGCGCCAGATAGCGGAACGGCTGTGCCAGCGGCCAACGCGGCACGGTGTTAGTGGAAAAGCGCTGGTGGAACAGGCAAATGGCTGATTCCAGACGCAGGTCCGCGAGGTCCAGGTAGAAGCGCGGCAAATCCGCCGGCATACACAGACCTTTATAGATATTGACCAGATTAGACAGGCTACAAACGTAGAAGTCTTTATCCTGCACGAGGCGTTTTTCGATACGACGGCGGGCGATAAACAGACGGCGTTCCATATCGCGCGGACGCCAGCCCGCAGGGGCATTAACAAAAATTTGCTCAATGCGCGGCAGAGAGGAGAGGGCAATTTCACCCAATACGCCTTCGTTGGTCGGCACATCGCGCCAGCCAACAATCGACAGGGTTTCACGCTGCAGCTCTTCTTCTACAATATGACGAGCGGCAGCAGCCAGTTCAGGATCCTTATTCAGGAACAGCATCCCGACGGCGTAGTTTTTAGCTAAGCGCCAGCCGTGCTCTTCGGCGACGATACGAAAGAAACGATCCGGTTTTTGAAGCAGCAGACCACAACCATCGCCAGTTTTACCATCGGCGAGGATTGCCCCACGGTGCTGCATGCGGGCCAGTGCGTGTATAGCGGTACGCACTACCTTGTGGCTAGGTTCGCCTTCTATGTGGGCGATCAGGCCGAAACCACAGTTATCCCTCTCAAGGGATTTATCGTACAACATATCAGTGAACCTCCCCAGGCTCTACGGGACGCCCCCTTAATCGATTGCGCGCAAGGCACAGCAAGAGCATGGCGACGGGGTTGGCATTCTTTGCCTACCTCGCATTCGCCCTCTTTTATCCTTTTCGCGTAGTTCACACAAGTTTGAGGACTTGCTTAAGAGGGAATCTCAATTACTGCATAAATATGATGAGCAGACTGCTCATCCAGAAAGCTTCCAGCGGATTTCCAAGTTATCGGGAATCGATACATAGGTCAAATGGCAATCTTATTTATACAAAAGTGTGCTATAGGAAGGTTAACAATATGAATGATAAAGAAAATGTGACATTTTTGCCGCGCGTTAACCCGAATGAAGGGGAAGAGTGAGTGTGATCTGTCTCACTATATGAAAGCACTGTGAGAATCGTTATGCGCTGTTTTTTTCTAACAACTCAGAATTTAATGCTGGCATTGAGTGTGGGGGTATAGGATCGCTCTGTTTTTCAACGACACATGGATTATTGCAAATTAGGCGGTAGATATAAGCAAAAATAATCCCATGACTTATGAATGAAATTGCAGTTAATGTGAGTTGTTATGCAATGAGCTAAAGGGTCTTCATGGCGATTGATCCAGGTCATCGCCGATCGAGACTAAAAGTGGCAGGCTTGGCCCCTTTCTTAAGGCCGGTCTATCAGATTATGCAGTTACAAAAATTAGTCAATATGTTTGGTGGTGATCTTACGCGTCGATATGGCGAAAAGGTTCATAAACTGACGCTGCATGGTGGATTTAGCTGTCCAAATCGCGATGGCACCATTGGCCGAGGTGGCTGTACGTTCTGCAACGTGGCCTCGTTCGCGGATGAAGCCCAGCAGCACAAGTCGATTGCCGATCAACTGGCGCATCAGGCGCAGTTGGTAAACCGCGCCAAACGCTATCTGGCCTATTTCCAGGCCTATACCAGCACCTTTGCTGAAGTCCAAGTTCTGCGCTCAATGTATCAACAGGCGGTAAGCCAAGCCAATATCGTTGGGCTGTGCGTGGGCACGCGGCCGGACTGCGTCCCGGAGGCGGTGCTCGACCTGCTGAGCGAATATCACGAGCAGGGCTATGAAGTGTGGCTGGAACTCGGCTTACAAACTGCGCACGATAAAACGCTGCATCGGATTAACCGTGGGCATGATTTTGCCTGCTATCAGCAAACGACGCGCCTGGCGCGTGAGCGCGGTCTGAAGGTGTGCAGCCACCTTATTGTCGGTTTGCCGGGCGAAGGGCAGGGAGAGTGTCTGGAGACGCTTAAACAGGTGGTTGAGACCGGTGTTGATGGGATTAAACTGCACCCGCTGCATATCGTGACCGGGAGCATTATGGCGAAATCTTGGGAAGCAGGCCGTCTTAGCGGTATTGAGCTTGAGGATTATACGCTCACCGCCGGTGAGATGATCCGCCACACGCCGCCGGAGGTGATTTACCACCGCATCTCTGCCAGCGCCCGCCGCCCAACGCTTTTAGCCCCGCTGTGGTGTGAAAATCGTTGGACCGGAATGGTCGAGTTGGATAAATACCTCAATCAATACGGTGTACAGGGATCGGCTCTGGGCACGCCATGGGTGCAGCCACCGCTGCTGGCCTAAGTCGGCCTGATAAGCGCAGCGCCATCAGGCGGCCCGATGCACATTGCCGGATGGCGGCTTTGCCTTATCCGGCCTACGGTTCATCCTCCGGTCAACACCCTACTTCACAGATATTCCCCGCATTTTTCGTACAACCTACCGCGCCGCGCCCAGAATTGGGTATTATTGAGCCATGTCGTTGTTAAGGAACTCCTCATGAAGCAAATCCGTATGCTGGCGCAGTATTACGTCGACCTGATGATGAAGCTGGGTCTGGTACGTTTCTCCCTGCTGCTGGCGCTGGCGCTGGTGGTGCTAGCCATCGTGGTACAAATGGCGGTGACCATGGTGCTGCATGGTCAGGTGGAAAGCATTGACGTTATCCGCTCCATCTTCTTTGGCCTTCTCATCACGCCGTGGGCGGTCTACTTCCTTTCCGTGGTGGTAGAACAGCTCGAGGAGTCGCGGCAACGACTGTCTCGTTTGGTGGAAAAACTCGAAGAGATGCGCGAGCGCGACCTGAAGCTAAATGTGCAGCTCAAGGACAATATTTCGCAGCTGAATCAGGAGATAAGCGACCGTGAAAAAGCCGAGGCCGAACGCTTGGCTACGCTGGAACAGCTAAAAGTCGAGATGCAGGAGCGTGAAGAGACGCAGATCCTTCTTGAGCAGCAGTCCTCCTTCCTGCGGTCTTTCCTCGATGCTTCGCCCGATCTGGTGTTCTATCGCAATGAAGATAAAGAGTTTTCTGGCTGCAACCGCGCCATGGAATTGCTGACCGGCAAAAGCGAGAAGCAACTGATCCACCTGCATCCTGAAGAGGTGTATAGCCCTGAAGCCGCGGCGAAAGTCATTGAAACGGATGAGAAAGTCTTCCGTCACAATGTTTCGCTGACCTACGAGCAGTGGCTTGATTATCCGGACGGACGCAAAGCCTGCTTTGAGATCCGCAAAGTGCCGTACTATGACCGTGTGGGTAAGCGCCATGGTCTGATGGGCTTTGGCCGCGACATCACCGAGCGTAAGCGTTATCAGGATGCGCTGGAACGCGCCAGCCGCGATAAAACCACCTTTATCTCCACCATCAGCCATGAGCTACGTACCCCGCTGAACGGCATCGTGGGCCTGAGCCGCATTCTGCTAGACACCCATTTGACCGCCGAGCAGGAAAAATACCTGAAAACCATCCATGTATCGGCGGTGACGCTAGGTAATATCTTCAACGATATTATTGATATGGACAAAATGGAACGTCGTAAAGTGCAACTGGATAACCAGCCTGTCGACTTTACCGGCTTCCTTGCCGATCTTGAAAACCTCTCCGGCCTACAGGCGCAGCAGAAAGGGCTGCGTTTCGTGATGGAGCCGACGCTGCCGCTGCCGCATAAAGTGATTACCGACGGCACTCGACTGCGCCAGATCCTGTGGAATTTGATCAGCAACGCGGTGAAATTCACCCAGCAGGGCAACGTGGTGGTACGTGTGCGCTACGATGCCGGCGATATGCTGCACTTCGAGGTTGAGGATTCCGGCATCGGTATCCCGCAGGAAGAGCAGGACAAAATCTTTGCCATGTATTACCAAGTCAAAGACAGCCAGGGCGGTAAACCGGCGACCGGGACCGGCATTGGTCTGGCGGTGTCGAAGCGTTTGGCGAAAAGCATGGGCGGGGATATTGAAGTCGCAAGCCAGCCTGGTCACGGCTCAACCTTTACTCTGACCGTACATGCTCCTGCTGTGGCGGAAGAAGTGGAAGATGCCTTTGAAGACGATGAGATGCCGCTGCCAGCGCTGCACGTGCTGTTGGTTGAGGATATCGAGCTGAACGTGATTGTCGCCCGCTCGGTGCTTGAAAAGCTGGGCAATAGCGTCGACGTCGCCATGACCGGCAAGGAGGCGCTGGAGAAATTCACGCCGGGTGAATATGACCTCGTGCTGCTGGATATACAACTGCCGGATATGACCGGTCTGGATATCTCCCGCGAGTTGACGAGTAAGTATCACGCCGACGATCTGCCGCCGCTGGTTGCGCTGACAGCTAACGTTCTGAAAGATAAAAAAGAATATATGGACGCAGGGATGGACGACGTGCTGAGCAAACCGCTCTCGGTACCGGCCCTGACGGCGATGATCAAGAAATTCTGGGATACCGTTGAAGACGAAAAGGAGAGTGCCGTGACCCCTGTTGAGAGTGGTAAATCGCAGCAACTGCTGGATATTGCAATGCTGGAACAGTACATCGAACTGGTTGGGCCGAAGCTGATTACCGATGGCCTGGCAGTGTTTGAGAAAATGATGCCAGGCTACCTTGCGGTGCTGGAATCGAACCTGACCGCCCGCGATAAGAAAGGCATTGTAGAAGAGGGTCATAAAATCAAAGGCGCCGCGGGTTCCATTGGTTTACGTCATCTGCAGCAACTTGGACAGCAGATCCAGTCGCCAGATTTACCGGCATGGTCAGATAACGTTGGTGAATGGGTTGAAGAGATGAAATCTGAGTGGCAGCACGATGTTGCGGTGCTCAAAGCGTGGGTTGCGGCCGCCGGAAAAAAATGACCCCGGCTTGACCGGGGTGCGCGAATACTGCGCCAACACCAGGGAACCGGTGGTTGCGTCAGATACTTGATATGATTTTGATTTTTTTGACACAACCTGAAAATACGATTGCACGCTCAATAAGATAGCAAATCTTAATATGTTTGTTACGTGAATCAGTAAAATGTGTGAACCATAGCGTCTAAATCAGAAATATTAATCAGCGTCAGAGGGTTAGCGTGAGGAAGATGGCTTTGAGGAAAGTAGCGGGGCTAAAACGTCTGTTAGGGCGTCTGTTGTTGCTGCTGGCGCTTTTCTGGGGCGGCGGCATTGCCCTGTTCAGCATTTTACCGGTTCCATTCTCAGCCGTGATGATTGAGCGTCAGCTGGGGGCGTGGCTCACGGGGAACTTCGGCTATGTCGCCCATTCCGATTGGGTGAGCATGGATGAGATATCGCCGTGGATGGGGTTGGCGGTGATAGCGGCGGAAGATCAGAAATTCCCGGAGCACTGGGGGTTTGATGTCTCGGCGATTGAGAAAGCGCTGGCCCACAATGAGCGCAACGAAAACCGTATTCGTGGTGCTTCTACGCTGTCACAGCAGACGGCAAAAAATCTGTTCCTATGGGATGGTCGCAACTGGGTCCGTAAGGGGCTAGAGGCCGGGCTGACGCTGGGCATTGAGACCGTCTGGAGCAAGAAGCGCATTTTGACCGTCTATCTGAACATTGCCGAATTTGGTGATGGAGTGTTTGGTGTAGAAGCCGCGTCCCAGCGCTATTTCCATAAGCCTGCCAGTAAAATGACGATGGCGGAAGCTGCGCTATTGGCCGCCGTGCTGCCTAACCCGATTCGCTTTAAGGCTAACGCACCGTCGGGTTACGTGCGCAGTCGTCAGGCGTGGATTTTACGCCAGATGCGGCAACTGGGCGGAGAAGGGTTTATGCGGGAGAATAAGCTTTATTAGCTGCAGGTGCAGTGAATTGTGTAGGCCTGATTAGCGTAGCGCCATCAGGCATGGTAAGGCATCGCTGTATTGCCGGATGGCGGCGTAAACGCCTTATCCGGCCTACGAGACTAGTCTTCGTCGAATCCGGCGTTAAACAGCGCAATCACCGCCGCCAGCGCTTCAACTTCCTGAGGTCCGGTGGCTTCGACTTCAATTTGGCGGCCTTTCGCCGAATCCAGCATCAGCAGCGCAATCACGCTGTTGGCTTCCGCTTCAGTGCCTTCATCGTTTCTCAGCAGTACCTCGGCGTCAAAATCCTGCATCAGTTCGAACAGCTTCATAGCTGGGCGCGCGTGCATGCCCAGCTTATTGGTGATTTCAACGGTCTGCTTTACGGTCATGATTTACGTTTTTCCAGCGTCCGATGACGAGACTGCACGTTCTTACCGCGTGAGCGGAAGTAGTCAGCCAGCTGTTCGGCAACATAGACCGAACGGTGCTTACCGCCGGTGCAACCAATGGCCACCGTCAAATAGCTACGGTTGTTGGTTTCCAGCATAGGTAACCATAGCTCAAGATAGCTGCGGGTCTGGTAAATAAAGTTGTGAACTTCTGTGTGGCGATCGAGGAAGGCGGCCACCGGTTTGTCGAGACCGGTCATTGGACGCAGCTTCGGGTCCCAGTGCGGGTTCGGCAGGAAGCGCACGTCAAAGACGTAATCAGCATCGATAGGGATACCGTGTTTGAAGCCGAAGGACTCAAACACCATCGTCAGTTCACGTTCACGTTTACCCAACAGGCGGGTGCGCAGCATTTCGGCCAGCTCATGGACGGACATTTCGGAAGTATCAACGATGAGATCAGCGCGTGAGCGCAGCGGCTCCAGCAGGTTGCTTTCTTCATCGATGGCGCTTTCCAGCGAGAGGTTTTTGCTCGACAGCGGGTGCAAACGGCGGGTGTCGCTGTAACGGCGAATCAGCGTGTTGCGATCGGCATCGAGGAACAGCAGCTGCGGCGAGAAGTTTTCCGGCAGATTATCCATCGCCCGCTCAAAGATTTCCGGAGATTCCGGCATGTTACGCACGTCGATACTGACCGCCGCTGAAATCTCACGGTCGGCCAGCGTTTTCGCCAGTTCCGGCAGCAGCACTACCGGCAGGTTATCGACGCAGTAAAAACCCATATCTTCCAGCGCGCGCAGGGCAACAGATTTGCCTGAGCCAGAGCGGCCGCTGACGATCATCAGTACCATGTACCGTCTCTCCTCAGTACGATGTGATGTCCACTATTCATCATCGTGGGTTTCCGTATCGGTGATGATTTGGTAAAGCTCTTCGTCGCTTTGCGCTGAGCGCAGGCGGCGACAAATGGTTTTATCCGCCAGACGTTTTGCCACCAACGACAGCGTATGCAGGTGGGTTTTCGTCTGATCGGCTGGCACCAGCAGGGCAAACAGTAAATCCACAGGCTGATTGTCAATGGCGTCAAAGGCAATTGGCGTTTCCAGTTGTACAAAAACGCCCACTGCGCGCAGCGTATCCTCTTCCAGTTTCCCGTGAGGAATAGCGATGCCATTGCCGATGCCAGTACTGCCCATCTTTTCACGGGTCAGGATGGCTTCGAACACCACCTGCGGAGGCAGGCTAAGCTGTTTAGCCGCCAGCTCGCTGATGATTTCCAGCGCACGTTTTTTACTCTGACAGTGCACGGCACTGCGGGTACATTCCTGGTTAAGGACGTTGCTCAGTTGAAGAGCTGAATCATTATTTGTCATAATTTCACCTAAGCACCGCCCGCCATACACAGGGCATAGCGGGCGGTAGCTCGGACAATCAGTGTTGTTTTAGTTTATCTTTGTGTTTATTCAACTGTCTCGACAGTTTGTCGATCAAGCCGTCGATGGCGGCGTACATATCTTTCCCTTCCGCACTGGCGTGAAGTTCGCCGCCGTTAACATGCAATGTTGCATCCGAGATGTGCGTCAATTTCTCCACTTTTAACACAATGTAGACCTGATTGATCCTCTCGAAATACTGTTCGAGCTTAACGAATTTCGCATTGACGAATTCGCGCATCGCATCGGTAATTTCGACGTTGTGTCCAGTGATGTTGAGCTGCATAGTGTCTTCCTTATCAGTAGAGTCAGACCAGCTGTTTACGCTGGTTTGACGGCGGGATGGATAAAGACTCTCGGTACTTTGCAACGGTACGCCGTGCCACCATGATACCCTGTTCAGAGAGCATGGTGGTCAGTTTACTGTCGCTCAGTGGTTTCGCGGGATTTTCCGCGGCAATCAATTTCTTCACCAACGCGCGGATAGCAGTAGACGAGGCTTCGCCGCCGCCTTCGGTGCTCACGTGACTGGAGAAGAAATACTTAAGCTCAAAAATGCCCCGTGGGCTATGCAAATACTTCTGCGTGGTGACACGCGAAATGGTGGACTCATGCATCTCGACGGTCTGGGCGATATCCGCCAGCACCATCGGTTTCATATATTCTTCGCCAAGATCGAAAAAGGCCTGCTGCTGTTCAACGATGCAGCGACTGACGCGTAAAAGCGTGTCATTACGGCTCTCAAGACTCTTTATAAGCCATTTAGCATCCTGCAGGTTACTGCGAATAAACTGGCTGTCGGCGTCATTGCGGGTGTTATTACACATGCCAGCGTAATGCTGGTTTATCTGCAAACGCGGAATGCTGTCGGCGTTAAGCTCAACCATCCAGCGACCGCTTACCTTGCGGACCAAAACGTCAGGGATCACGTATTCCGGCTCACCGGTTTGGATCGACTGGCCGGGGCGAGGATCTAACGATTGGATCAGGTCGACGGCTTCTTTCAACACGTCTTCTTTCAGACGGGTAACGCGCATCAACGAGCGGAAATCATGGTTGGCGAGAAGATCGAGATGATCGGAGATAATCAGCCGGGCCTCGGTAATTCGCGGCGTATCCGGGGAGAATTGTGACAGCTGGATCAGCAGGCAATCGCGCAGATCCTTGGCGGCAACACCCACTGGATCGAAGCGCTGGATGCGCTTAAGCACCGCTTCTACTTCATCAAGGCCTATTTCGTCATCGCCAATGCTTTCACGAATATCTTCCAGCGTAACGGTGAGATAGCCGGTTTCATCAACGGCATCAACGATAGATGTCGCAATTGCCCTGTCGGTTTCGGTAAACGGCGTTAGCTCGACCTGCCACATCAGATAGTCCTGCAAGGACTGGGTGGTTTCACCCTGATAGATTGGCAGTTCGTCGTCCTGATAATCAACTCCAGTGCCCGATGGCGTTCCGGCGGTGTAGATTTCATCCCAACTGGCGTCGAGCGGCAGCTCTTCGGGCATTTCCGTCTTTTCCAATGCATCGACGCTGTCGATAGTTTCGGCATCAACGGATTCCTGGGTTTCTACTTCCTCGTGAAGATCGGTTTGCTCAAGCAGGGGATTGCTGTCCAGTGCTTGCTGGAGTTCTTGCTGAAGTTCCAGCGTTGACAACTGCAACAGACGGATCGCCTGCTGCAACTGCGGCGTCATGGCAAGCTGTTGGCTGAGCCTTAATTGCAAACCTTGCTTCATGTTCAGAACGAATTTCTCCTGCTAACGTCGTTAACCATACCCTATCAGAGTCTGAAGTCTTCCCCAAGATACACGCGTTTAACATGTTCGTCTTGTAGGATCTCCTGAGGTGTTCCGTGGGCAATCAGATGCCCCTGGCTGACGATATAGGCGCGCTCACATACCGCGAGCGTTTCACGCACGTTATGGTCGGTGATAAGGACGCCAAGACCGCTGTCTCGCAGGTGTTCGATAATGCGTTTGATATCGATAACGGAAATCGGGTCGACACCGGCAAATGGTTCATCCAGCAGGATAAATTTTGGGTTTGCTGCCAGCGCACGGGCAATTTCTACGCGGCGACGTTCACCACCGGAGAGCGCCTGACCTAAGCTGTCGCGCAGGTGTTCGATGTGGAATTCTTCCATCAGCTCTTTCGCACGATCTTCACGCTGCTCATTGCTCAGATCGTCACGGATCTGTAGCACAGCCATCAAGTTGTCATAGACGCTCAGGCGGCGGAAAATAGAGGCTTCCTGCGGCAGATAGCCGATCCCGCGGCGCGCACGGGCGTGCAGCGGCAGCAGGCTGATATCTTCGTCATCGATGATGATATTGCCAGCGTCGCGTGGAACGATCCCGACCACCATGTAGAAGGTGGTGGTTTTACCTGCGCCGTTAGGCCCAAGCAGACCCACAATCTCACCGGAATTTACGGTCAGACTGACATCTTCCACGACGCGACGGCCTTTGTACGCCTTCGCGAGGTTTTTTGCAGTTAATGTCGCCATAACGAATTAGTTACTCTTCTTCTCGGCCGGGGCCTGGCTTTTGGATTTGTCCTGAATCTGTGACGGCACCAAAACGGTGGTCACGCGTTTGCCTTTGTCGCTAAACGCCTGCATCTTCTGCTCTTTGACCAAGTAGGTAATCTTGTCGCCTTTGATATTGCTATCCAACTGCTCAAGATAGGCGTTGCCGGTCAGCACCACGAAGTCGTTTTGCAGCTCATAGCGCATTTTCGACGCGTGGCCTTTCACCGGCTTGCCGTTGTCCTGCATTTGGTAGAAGGTCGCCGGATTGCCGTAGCCGTCGATGACCTCTTTACCTTTTTGATCCGCCGGGCGGGTCACGACCACTTTGTCGGCGTTAATTTTGATTGTGCCCTGAGTCACCACCACGTTGCCGGTGAAGGTCACGATGTTGCCCTGCATATCCAGCGACTGCTGATCGGATTCGATGTGAATCGGCTGATCGGTATCGCCGGTGACTGCCATGGCCGGCAGGCTAGCTGCCAGTAATGAAGCGGCGAGCGCCAGCTTAAGGCTGAGTTTGTTTGTTCTGAATTTCATAAGAGGTTCTAACCTTTTCAATCAGCTCGGCGGTTTTGCTGCGTAAATTGCCGCGCATTTTCAGGCCGCTGGAATTAAATGATGTTCCGTATAACGTCACAAGGTCGTCAGAGGCAACGTCCTGAGTAATCAGGTTAACCTGGGCATTATCCGTCGTAATCTTACGCAGTTGTGCATCTTCTGTCAGCGCGTTGATTTCAACGTGCCCATAAAGGTACAGCATGCGGTCGTTGGTCAGTTTGGCTTTATCCGCTTTAATCGACCAAGTTGGCACCTTGTTAGCGTCAAAGGTGGTTAATACCGGATGGGTAAACCACGACAGCGCTTGGTCGGAAAAATACTCCACATGTTCGGCGATTAACCGATAGCTGAGTGAGCCTTCCGGGCTGTATACCACGGTATCGGTATGTTCGCTTTGGTAGGTCGGGTCATTGGTGTTCACCACAAACTGGCTCGGGTCATCCTTGTCGGCAAGATTGAGGCCGATGAGGACCAGTGCCGCCAGCGACAGTAGAATGATAACCCAACGTCTGGTTTTACTCATATCGATTGCCCTTTGGCTTCGTCCAGCTTACCTTGCGCCAGCAGCAACAGGTCACATACTTCACGGACAGCACCACGACCGCCGGCAATACGCGTCACGTAATCTGCGCGCGGTAACAGCAGCGGGTGCGCATCGGCAACGGCGACGCTGAGGCCGATTTCCGCCATCACCGGCCAGTCGATCAAATCGTCACCCACGTAGGCGACTTCATCCGCTTGTAGATTCAGCTTCGCCAGCAGTTCACGGTAGGCGATGAGCTTATCCGATTGTCCTTGGTAGAGGTGAGTGATGCCAAGCGTAGCGCAGCGGTCTTCTAATAGTTTAGCTTTTCGCCCGGTAATAATCGCCACTTCGATACCGGAGGTGAGGGCGCAGCGAATACCGTAGCCGTCACGCACGTTGAAGGCTTTTAGCTCCTCACCGTTGTTGCCCATATAAATAAGGCCGTCCGAGAGCACCCCATCAACATCGAGGATCAGCAAACGAACTTTTTCCGCCCGCGCAATAAATTGTGGGCTCACCGGGCCGTAACAGGTGGCAACCGGGGCAACAGCATGACTCATTCTATATATCCTTGATTACACTACGCCTGCGCGCAGTAGATCGTGCATATGTATCACACCTAGCAGATGGTCGCCATCGGCAACCAACACGCAGGTGATATGACGTGACTGCATCAGGTTCAGGGCGTCAACCGCCAGAATACCTGGGCGAATGCGAATGCCGCCCGGCGTCATCACGTCGGCGATGCCGAGAGTGCGAACATCAACGCCGTTATCGAAGATCCGACGCAGGTCACCATCGGTGAAAATACCTTTAATCTGCATGTTGTCATCGCAGATGGCGGTCATCCCCAGGTTTTTACGGGTGATTTCCAGCAGCGCGTCGCGCAGTGACGCGTCTACGCTGACGTGCGGAATTTCGTCGCCAGTGTGCATGATATCGTTAACTCGCAACAGCAGCTTGCGGCCCAGTGCGCCACCGGGGTGCGACAGGGCAAAATCTTCTGCCGTGAAGCCACGGGCTTTTAACAATGCGACGGCAAGTGCGTCTCCCATGACCAGCGCAGCGGTAGTGCTGGTGGTGGGGGCCAGCCCTAACGGACAGGCTTCGCGGGGAACTTTTACGCACAGGTGGATATCGGCGGCGCGCCCCATGCTGCTATCTGGTCGGCTGGTCATGCAGATAAGCGGAACGCGCAGACGTTTTAGAACCGGGATTAGCGCGAGGATCTCATTGGACTCGCCTGAGTTGGACAGGGCGATAACCACATCCTGCGGCGTAACCATACCTAAGTCGCCGTGGGCCGCTTCGCCGGGATGGACGAAGAATGCCGAGGTGCCGGTGCTGGCAAACGTGGCCGCCATTTTACGACCAATATGCCCGGATTTGCCCATCCCCATCACCACGACTTTGCCGCTACAGTAGAAAATCTTCTCGCAGGCGTCGCTGAAATCTTGGTTAATGTATTGATCGAGCTGTTCCAGCCCTTCCCGTTCAATCTCCAGAACCTCTTTTCCTGCCTGCAGGAAATCGAAATTTGGCTGCAAATCTATTTGCGACATAGTGTTATCCCGATTCATTCGATGAAAAGCGGCGTGCCCCAATAGAGGAACGCCAGCCATGCCATAAATCCGCCGATTAACAGCAAGCCTGCACCACGGCCTATCTGGCGGCGGCGCCAGCACAGTAGGGCAAAAATAACGCTTACCGCTACCATCACGCCATAGTCTCGGCTGAACGCAAGTGGGTTAAACGCCCCGGGTGCGATCAGGGCAGGGATCCCCAAAACGATAGCGATATTAAAGAAATTTGAGCCGATGATATTGCCGACAGCAATATCATTTTCGCCTTTTCGCACGCCGGCAATTGCGGTGGCAAGCTCTGGTAGGCTGGTACCAAGCGCTACGATGGTCAGGCCAAGTGTCAGTTCACTCATGGCGAAATAGTTCGCCATTACCGTGGCGTTATCGATAACCATCCGGGTCGCCATTGGCATGATGATAAGCGCCACGCCGAGCCAGAGGCAGGCGACGGGCAATGAACCATCGCGCGGCAGCTCGGCTAGCTGCTCCTGCGTAAATTTGTCATTGCCTTGGCGTTCGGCCAACCGGGCTATTTTAATGATAAACAACAGCCACAGGACGGTGAGAATAATTAAAAACACGCCGTCCAGACGGGACAGTTCGCCATCATACAACACATACCCTGCCAGCAGGCTCACTACCAACATTAGCGGTATTTCGCGGCGCAGGATATCAGAATGCACGGTAAACGGCTGCAACACCGCGGTGAGCCCGAGGATCAATAGAATGTTGACGATATTGGATCCGATACCGGTACCGATGGCGACATCAACCTGCCCGTGAAGCGAGGCGGCGGCGGAAACAATTATTTCCGGGAGCGATGTGCCTATACTGACAACAGTCATGCCAATAATCAGCGGTGGGACCCCTAAAGCACGGCAAAGAATAGACGCGGAATACACCAGGCGGTCAGCGCTGTATACCACCAGAAGTAAACCAATAATTAACAGAGCCGTAGCTAAGAGCATCTAAAGTCCTTTATTCGGGTATAATCGCCGGTCCGCACCTCTGGACGTGACGAATTCCTAATTTTGACTTTATGCGCAGGAAAAGTAAAACAAATGCCAGATTTCGTTAACCAGAGCGGTTAGGATTCTGTAAGAATGCGGGGGCAAGCAGGAGTTTGCCCTACTTAAGGACCTGGAAAGGTAAGCCTATGAGCCAAAATCTAGCGAATCTGGTCGATATGCGTGACGTCACGTTTTCACGTGGCAGCCGCGTCATCTTCGACAACATATCGCTTTCGGTACCCCGCGGCAAAATCACCGCGATTATGGGGCCGTCGGGGATTGGCAAGACCACGCTGTTACGCCTTATCGGCGGGCAGATCCCCCCGAATAGCGGAGAGATCCTCTTTGATGGCGAGAACGTGCCTCAAATGTCGCGCTCCCGTCTTTATACCGTACGTAAGCGTATGAGCATGCTGTTTCAATCGGGAGCTCTGTTCACCGATCTGAACGTGTTTGATAACGTTGCTTACCCCATTCGCGAGCACACTAATTTGCCCGCGCCGCTGCTGAAAAGCACGGTGATGATGAAGCTGGAGGCCGTCGGCCTACGCGGTGCTGCAAAGCTGATGCCGTCTGAGCTTTCCGGTGGGATGGCGCGCCGCGCCGCGCTGGCGAGAGCCATTGCGCTAGAGCCGGACCTCATCATGTTTGATGAGCCGTTTGTTGGGCAGGACCCTATCACCATGGGCGTGTTGGTCAAGTTGATTTCTGAACTCAACAGTGCGCTGGGTGTCACCTGTATTGTGGTTTCCCACGATGTGCCTGAAGTTCTGAGCATTGCGGATTTCGCGTACATCATGGCAGACCAGAAAATCATCGCTCATGGTAGTGCAACCTCGTTGCAGGAAAATGCCGATCCTCGGGTGCGTCAGTTCCTCGACGGTATCGCTGATGGCCCGGTGCCATTCCGTTTTCCTGCGGGTGACTATCGCCGCGATCTCATCGGCACAGGGAGTTAAACGACTCATGCTGTTAAATGCACTGGCAGCGCTTGGACATCGCGGGATTAAGACCATCGCGACGTTTGGGCGGGCTGGATTAATGTTATTCAATGCCGTTGTTGGCAAGCCGGAGTTTCGCAAACATGCGCCGCTGCTGGTGCGACAACTGTACAACGTCGGCGTCCTTTCTTTGGTTATCATCATTGTGTCGGGCGTGTTTATCGGCATGGTGTTGGGGCTGCAAGGATATCTGGTGCTGACCACCTATAGCGCTGAGACCAGTCTCGGCATGCTGGTGGCGCTGTCGCTGCTACGTGAGCTGGGGCCGGTAGTCGCCGCGCTGCTGTTCGCTGGGCGCGCCGGGTCGGCGTTGACGGCGGAAATTGGCCTGATGCGCGCTACCGAGCAGCTCTCCAGTATGGAGATGATGGCGGTGGATCCGCTGCGCCGCGTCATCTCTCCTCGCTTCTGGGCCGGTGTGATTTCCCTGCCGCTGCTGACGATTATTTTCGTTGCCGTGGGCATCTGGGGCGGCTCATTGGTTGGCGTAAGCTGGAAGGGAATTGATGCCGGGTTCTTCTGGTCAGCGATGCAAAATGCGGTGGACTGGCGCCTTGATCTGGTGAACTGCCTGATTAAGAGCGTTGTTTTCGCCATTACGGTGACATGGATTGCGTTATTTAACGGTTACGATGCGATCCCCACTTCTGCCGGAATTAGCCGAGCGACCACCCGTACCGTGGTGCACGCGTCGCTGGCGGTTCTTGGGCTGGACTTTGTGCTGACGGCACTGATGTTTGGGAATTGAGTGAATGCAAACGAAAAAGAGTGAAATCTGGGTCGGTATTTTTCTGCTGGTTGCCCTGCTGGCGGCGCTGTTTATCTGCCTGAAAGCGGCAGATGTGTCGTCGATTAAGTCAGAGCCAACCTACCGCGTTTACGCGACCTTCGATAATATCGGTGGCCTGAAAAGCCGTTCACCGGTGCGGATTGGCGGCGTGGTCATCGGGCGGGTTGCCGATATCTCTCTGGATCCAAAAACCTACCTGCCGCGCGTCGCTATCGATATCGAAGACAGCTACAACCATATTCCAGATACCAGTTCTCTGGCTATTCGTACCTCGGGTCTGCTGGGTGAACAGTACTTAGCGCTGAACGTGGGCTTTGAAGATCCTGAGCTGGGAACGTCTATCCTTAAAGATGGCAGCATTATTCAGGACACCAAATCGGCGATGGTACTTGAAGACCTGATCGGTCAGTTCCTTTACAACAGCAAAGGCAGTGACAATCAGAATTCAGGCGATGCGAAGGATTCAACCGATGGACATACTGATACGACGGCGCCTGCAACTGGCTCGACGAATTAATCTCAGGAGATACTTGTTATGTTTAAACGTTTACTGATGGTCGCCATGCTGGTGATTGCTCCATTAACGGCAGCCACTGCCGCAGATCAGACTAACCCTTACAAGCTGATGAACGAAGCAGCGCAGAAGACGTTCGACCGCCTGAAAAATGAACAGCCTAAGATTCGTTCAAACCCAAACTACCTGCGCGATATCGTTGACCAAGAGCTGCTGCCGTATGTGCAGGTGAAATACGCCGGTGCGCTGGTGCTGGGTCGCTACTACAAAGATGCTACCCCGGCGCAGCGTGAAGCCTACTTCATCGCTTTCCGTGAATATCTGAAACAGGCCTACGGTCAGGCGCTGGCGATGTACCATGGTCAGACCTATCAGGTCGCTCCGGAGCAGGCGCTGGGCGATGCGACTATCATTCCAATCCGCGTCACCATCAACGATCCGAATGGCCGCCCGCCGGTGCGCTTGGATTTCCAGTGGCGTAAAAATACCCAGACGGGTAACTGGCAGGCTTACGACATGATTGCTGAAGGGGTGAGCATGATCACCACTAAGCAAAATGAGTGGAGCGATCTACTGCGTACCAAGGGCATCGATGGCCTGACCGCACAGCTGAAATCCATCTCTGCACAGCCGATCACCCTGGAACAGAAAAAATAATGGCCGAACAGTTAAGCTGGACGCGCGACGGTGAACGCTTGTCGCTGCACGGTGAACTGGATCAGGACTTTCTGGTCTCCCTTTGGGATGCCAGAATGGACGCTACGCAGGGTGTGTCGACTATCGATCTTAGCGGTTTGAGCCGCGTCGATACTGCGGGCTTGGCATTGTTAGTGCACCTTGTAGACCTGATTCGCGCTCAAGGTCGTACGGCGAATCTGGAAGGCGTGAGCGAAAAAGTGGTTACGCTAAAAGGGCTGTATAATCTGCCAGAAGATATGATCCCTTAAAAATTTCAGTGCGTTATTGCTTCCGTTATTCTTAAAGCCCCATCAATCTCAATGATGGGGCTTTTTGCTTGTTTAAGACTGCGCCACTTTCCTCTAAGATGTGGGGCTGTTTTCACTCTCAAATGAAATGCGAACCTATGGAAAATAATGAAATTCAGACCGTGCTGATGAATGCACTCTCCCTTCAGGAAGTTCTCGTTTCTGGTGATGGCAGCCACTTCCAAGTGATTGCTGTGGGTGAGATGTTTGATGGCATGAGCCGGGTCAAGAAGCAGCAGACTATCTACGGCCCGCTGATGGAGTATCTTGCGGATAACCGCATCCATGCCCTTTCGATCAAAGCGTATACCCCGCAAGAGTGGGCGCGCGATCGCAAACTCAACGGTTTTTGAGCCTAGGGAAAAGTGGCATCACTTTTCCGTTGGCGAACGTGAATACTTAACAGAGATTAGATTTGATGGATAAATTTCGTGTGCAGGGGCCGACTCGCCTTCAGGGTGAGGTCACCATTAGCGGTGCTAAGAATGCTGCCCTGCCGATTCTTTTTGCCGCTTTGCTGGCAGAAGAGCCGGTTGAGATTCAGAACGTACCAAAACTGAAAGACGTTGATACTTCCATGAAGCTGCTGACGCAGCTGGGTGCGAAGGTTGAGCGTAATGGTTCGGTATGGATTGACGCAGGCCCGGTTGACGTATTCTGTGCGCCATACGAGCTGGTGAAAACCATGCGTGCCTCTATCTGGGCGCTGGGTCCGCTGGTGGCGCGTTTTGGTCAGGGTCAGGTTTCCCTGCCCGGCGGCTGCACCATCGGCGCGCGTCCGGTTGACCTGCACATCTCTGGCCTTGAGCAGTTAGGCGCAGAAATCAAGCTGGAAGAAGGCTATGTCAAAGCATCCGTCAATGGTCGCCTGAAAGGTGCACACATCGTGATGGACATGGTCAGCGTCGGCGCGACCGTCACTATCATGAGCGCCGCCACGCTTGCAGAAGGCACCACCATCATTGAAAACGCCGCGCGCGAGCCGGAAATCGTCGATACGGCGAACTTCCTCAACGCGATGGGCGCGAAAGTGACGGGGCAGGGCAGCGACCGTATCACTATCGAAGGCGTGAAACGTTTGGGCGGCGGTACCTACCGTGTCCTGCCAGACCGTATTGAAACCGGCACCTTCCTGGTTGCCGCGGCTATTTCCGGTGGCAAAATTGTTTGCCGTAACGCTCAGCCGGACACCCTGGATGCTGTACTGGCGAAACTGCGTGAAGCGGGTGCTGACATTGAAGTGGGTGAAGACTGGATTAGTCTGGATATGCACGGCAAGCGACCAAAAGCGGTCAACGTGCGTACTGCGCCACACCCGGCTTTCCCGACGGATATGCAGGCTCAGTTCACTTTGCTGAATATGGTGGCTGAAGGCACCGGTGTTATCACCGAAACGGTCTTCGAAAACCGCTTCATGCACATTCCAGAACTTATCCGCATGGGCGCACGTGCGGAAATCGAAAGCAACACTGCAATTTGCCACGGCGTTGAGCAACTCTCTGGTGCTCAGGTTATGGCAACCGACCTGCGCGCTTCGGCAAGCTTGGTTCTGGCTGGCTGTATTGCTCAGGGCACCACGATCGTAGATCGTATCTATCACATCGATCGTGGCTATGAGCGTATTGAAGACAAGCTGAGTGCGTTAGGCGCGAATATCGAACGTATCAAAGGCGAGTAATCGTTTTTCGTTGTTAAACGCCCTCTGGCTTGTCCTGAGGGCGTTATTTCTTTTCTTTAGGCTGGCGCATCGCCCGCGTTCTGTCGATAAATTCATGAGTGATGGGATCGTGATAGCGCGATGGCCAAATCACCCACGGTTCAGTCCCCAACGCTTTAGCAATAATCACTTCACCTTTCGGCCATGGGCGCGAGAGCACATTGGCTAACGTCGATGAACTGAGGCCGTTTTTGCGTGATTCTGCGGCCATTGATGTGCCTTTTTTATGTAACCCCGCGATAATATCTGCCGGATGCCAGTCGGTATACGTTTCCATACTTCCTCCCTGAGAGCGGTGTTTAAATCGCCATATTGAGCGAAGTATGTACTGTATCGTAATTTTCAATATGATTCTAAAATGTTCTTGTAAGATGTTTAAAATTCGGAAAAAGTTAATTTTTCCTTGTTGAAAGGCGGGTTAATGGCTTGAGGGAAACTTCCCGCGTGAGACGCGGGAAGGGGTTAACGATCGCGCTGAACGGCGATATGGGCAAGCGCGATGAGCGCGTCACGCCATGGGCTATCGGGCAGCGGTGCCAGGGCGGCAATCGCTTTATCGGCTTCTTCTTCAGCACGCTGGAGCGTCCATACTAAAGAGCCACAGGCCGCCATTGCTTCAAGCACCGGCTCAAGCAGGTGTCGACCGTTGCCTTGTTCAATTGCGCCACGAATCATCAGCGCCTGTTCCGGCGTACCGTTGCGCATGGCGTGTAGCAATGGCAATGTCGGTTTGCCTTCATTGAGATCGTCGCCGACATTCTTGCCTAGCGTTTCGCCATCGGCGCTGTAATCGAGCAAATCATCGATTAACTGGAAAGCAGTACCGAGATAGCGCCCATAGTCCTGTAGGCCTTTTTCTTGCTCCGCAGAGCAATCAGCGAGCAGACCTGAGCACTGAGCGGCGGCTTCAAACAGACGCGCGGTCTTACTGTAGATCACGCGCATGTAGTTCTCTTCGGTGATGTCCGGATCGTTGACGTTCATCAACTGCAGAACTTCACCTTCGGCGATAACGTTGACCGCTTCGGACATGACTTCCAGCACTTTCAATGAACCGAGGCTGGTCATCATTTGAAAAGCGCGGGTATAGATAAAGTCGCCAACCAGCACGCTGGCAGCATTACCGAACGCTGCGTTCGCTGTGGCTTTGCCACGGCGCATGTCTGACTCATCCACGACATCGTCGTGCAGCAGCGTCGCGGTATGTATAAATTCGATCAGTGCGGCAATTCTGACGTGGGCATTGCCCTGATAGCCCACGGCACGAGCGGCCAGTACGGCAATCATCGGACGGATCCGTTTTCCACCGCCGCTGACAATGTAATAGCCAAGCTGATTAATCAACTGGACGTCCGAGTTGAGCTGCTCAAGAATCGTCGCATTGACACCCGCCATATCCTGCGCGGTTAACTCATTGATTTGTTGTAGATTCATCGCGAAAGCCGGGCTTAATGTCCTGTTTACCACTTATCCATATGGGATAACGAAGGTTATACGTTAGCGTTGTAGGTATGATTGTACTGAAAAAACGGCTCAGATAAACGTTGTCGTGCCGGTTGTGTTTTTTTTCTGCATCTGTTGATGGTAGCACTTGTCAAAGGCTCGCGTTTTGCGTAATATTCGCGCCCTATTGTGAATATTTATAGCGCACTCTGAATCATACAAAGTTGTGCGCGGAAGCGGAGTTTATATGTACGCGGTTTTCCAAAGTGGTGGTAAACAACACCGAGTAAGCGAAGGTCAGACCGTTCGCCTGGAAAAGCTGGACATCGCAACTGGCGAATCTGTTGAATTCGCTGAAGTTCTGATGATCGCAAACGGTGAAGAAGTCAAAATCGGCGTTCCTTTCGTTGATGGCGGCGTAATCAAAGCTGAAGTTGTTGCTCATGGTCGTGGCGAGAAAGTTAAAATCGTTAAGTTTCGTCGTCGTAAACACTACCGTAAGCAGCAAGGCCATCGTCAGTGGTTCACTGATGTGAAAATCACTGGCATCAGCGCTTAAGTTAAGGGGAGCAGATTAAATGGCACATAAAAAGGCTGGTGGCTCGACTCGTAACGGTCGCGACTCAGAAGCTAAACGTCTTGGCGTAAAACGCTTCGGCGGCGAATCCGTTCTGGCTGGTAGCATCATCGTTCGTCAACGTGGTACTCAGTTCCACGCTGGTTCTAACGTAGGCTGCGGCAAAGACCACACTCTGTTTGCTAAGGCAGACGGTAAAGTGAAATTCGAAGTGAAAGGCCCGAAAAACCGTCGTTTTATCAGCATTGTTGCTGAATAAGTTTTTCGCGTCCCGGTAACGGATGAAAGCCCCGCAACGTGTTGCGGGGCTTTTTACATTCGACGCCAGGAAAACTCGGGAAAGGGAATCCGATATGAAGCAGCAAGCGGGTATTGGTATTCTTCTGGCGCTCACGACAGCAATTTGCTGGGGAGCCTTACCGATTGCCATGAAACAGGTTCTGGAAGTGATGGAACCACCTACCGTTGTGTTCTACCGCTTCTTGATGGCGACCTGTGGCCTAGGCCTCATTTTGTCATGGAAGCGAAAGCTTCCTTCCTTGAAGATTTTCCGCAATCCGCGATGGCTGGTGCTACTGCTGATTGCTACCGGGGGCTTGTTCGGCAACTTCGTCCTGTTCAGTTCATCGCTGCAGTACGTGAGCCCAACGGCGTCCCAGGTTATTGGTCAACTCTCGCCTGTAGGGATGATGGTTGCCAGCGTCTTCATTCTTAAAGAGAAGATGCGCGGCACGCAGATAATCGGCGCTATCATGCTTGTCTGCGGCCTGCTGATGTTTTTCAACACCAGCTTGATAGAAATCTTTACCCGTCTTACCGACTATACCTGGGGCGTTATCTTCGGGGTCGGGGCGGCGATGGTCTGGGTGAGTTACGGCGTTGCGCAGAAGGTGTTATTGCGACGCATGGCTTCGCAGCAGATCCTTTTTTTATTGTACACTTTATGTACGATAGCGCTGCTGCCGTTAGCAAAGCCTGAAGTGATTGGGAAACTGAGCGACTGGCAGCTGGCCTGCCTGATCTTTTGTGGCCTGAACACACTGGTCGGTTACGGGGCGCTGGCGGAAGCTATGGCGCGCTGGCAGGCGGCACAAGTAAGCGCGTTAGTGACGCTTACCCCCTTGTTTACACTGTTATTTTCAGATGTATTATCAATGGCCTGGCCCGATTTCTTCGCCCGACCGATGTTGAACCTTTTAGGTTACCTCGGTGCGTTTATCGTGGTTGCGGGCGCGATGTATTCCGCCATTGGTCATCGTCTTTGGGGACGGTGGCGTAAGCGTGAAGCGGTTGTTTCGTTACCCCGCGCAGGCGAATGATTTACGGAGAGTAAAATGAAGTTTGTTGATGAAGCAACGATCCTGGTCGTAGCAGGTGATGGCGGTAATGGTTGCGTAAGCTTCCGCCGTGAAAAATATATTCCACGCGGTGGTCCGGATGGTGGCGATGGTGGCGACGGCGGCGACGTCTGGATGGAAGCCGACGAAAACCTGAACACCCTGATTGACTACCGTTTCGAAAAATCTTTCCGCGCTGAACGTGGTCAGAACGGCGCGAGCCGCGATTGTACCGGTAAGCGTGGTAAAGACGTCACCATTAAGGTGCCGGTCGGTACGCGTGTTATCGATCAGGGCACTGGCGAAACCATGGGCGATATGACCAAACACGGTCAGCGTCTGATGGTTGGCAAGGGCGGTTGGCACGGTCTGGGTAACACCCGTTTTAAATCCTCTGTTAACCGTACGCCGCGTCAGAAGACGATGGGTACACCAGGTGATAAACGCGATCTGCAGCTGGAGCTGATGCTGCTGGCGGACGTCGGGATGCTGGGCATGCCGAATGCCGGTAAATCGACCTTTATCCGCTCTGTATCTGCGGCGAAACCAAAAGTGGCGGATTATCCGTTTACTACGCTGGTTCCAAGCCTCGGCGTCGTGCGTGTCGATAACGAGAAGAGCTTCGTGGTTGCCGACATTCCAGGCCTGATTGAAGGCGCATCAGAAGGCGCGGGCTTAGGTATCCGGTTCCTGAAACACCTCGAGCGCTGCCGCGTGCTGCTGCACATTATCGATATTGATCCGATTGACGGTTCCGATCCGGCTGAAAACGCCCGCATCATCATTGGTGAGCTGGAGAAGTACAGCGAGAAGCTGGCAAGCAAGCCACGTTGGTTGGTCTTCAACAAGATCGATACGATGGATAAAGCTGAAGCAGAAGCGAAAGCGAAGGCAATTGCCGAAGCAATGGGTTGGGAAGAAAAATACTACCTGATCTCTGCGGCAAGCCAGATTGGCGTGAAAGATCTGTGCTGGGACGTGATGAACTTTATCATCGAGAACCCAATTGTTCAGGCTCAAGAAGCGAAGCAGCCTGAGAAAGTCGAATTCATGTGGGATGACTACCACCGTCAGCAGCTTGACGAAGTGGCGGCCGAAGCGGAAGAAGACGACGAAGATTGGGATGACGATTGGGATGAAGACGACGAAGAAGGCGTTGAGTTCATCTACAAGCGTTAATGCCCTTGCCGGATGGCGCTAGCGCTTATCCAGCCTACAAAAGCCAACGGGCCGCATTTGCGGCCCGTTTTGTTATGTGCGTGTAGGCCGGATAAGACGCGTTAGCGTCGCCATCCGGCACTAAGGTGCTCAGTTATTCTGATAAATATCTTTGTACAGACGGCTTTCGAAGCGCACCAGCGGAATACGGCGGTTACGCTGATCGGCAGGCGATACCGCATAGCCAGACAGATACTGTACGAACGCCATGCGTTGCCCGCTGGCTGTCGTGATAAATCCTGCCAGGTTGTACACGCCCTGTAATGAGCCCGTCTTCGCCGACACCTTGCCATCGACGCCCGCCTGATGCAGACCAGCACGGTACTGCAAGGAACCGTCGTGTCCGGCGAGTGGCAGCATGGAGATAAAGTCCAGTTCGTTGTCATGCTGCGCAATGTATTGCAGTGCCTGCATCATCGTCGCCGGGGCAATCAGATTATGTCGCGACAGCCCGGAACCATCAGCAATGATGGTGTTACCGAGATCGACGCCGGCTTGTTGACGGAGGATCTGTCGCACCGCATCGGATCCCGCACGCCAAGTGCCAGGCACGCCGAAGCGCGCATGGCCAATCATGCGGAACACGGTATCGGCGATCATGTTGTCCGACTTTTTCAGCATAATCTTCAGTAAGTCATGAAGCTGCGCCGACTGCTTGCTGGCAATCACGGTGCCGGGTTCGTTGACGAGGGTTTGTCGCAGCAATGTGCCGGAATAGGTGATCCCCGCCTGCTTTAACTCGTCTTTGATAATCGCTCCGGCGTAACTGGCGCCGTCCTGAATCGCAAACGCTAAAGGCAGCGGGTCCGCGCGCTGCGGCAAACATCCGGTCAGCGTAAAGCGATTGAGATCGCCGGGCACCACGTCTAACTCGCAGTACTGCGCATCCGGTGAGCCTTTGGCCAGTGTACGGACCTGGCTAAACATGGTGACCGGATAGTAGGACGCGATGCGAATAAAGGCCATATCATTGGCTTTTTGGGCGCTGTAGAGCGAAATAGAGAAGCAGTTACGGTCGATGATTGCCGCCGCCGGTGGTGCGCTAAAACACTGCGTCATATCGTTCCACGGCCACCCTGGGGCTTTATCGTGGCTGGCAAAAATAGAAGTATCGATGAGTATGTTACCCTCGATATTCTGCACGCCAGATTTTTTCAGCGTTGCCACCATATTGCGAATATCCTGACGTTTTAGCGTCGGATCGCCGCCGAATCGTGCAATAAGGTCACCTTTTAGCGTTCCGTTATCCACACTGCCTTTGGTTTCAAGTGTGGTGGTAAAACGGAAATCAGGTCCAAGCTGTAATAGCGCCGCCAGCGCGGTCAGAACCTTTTGCGTACTGGCAGGCAATGCCATCTGCTGGCCGTGATAATCAATGATTGGCGCAGGCGCGCCCACTTTCTGCACCAAAAGCGCGAGGTTGGCCCCGGCGGGAAGTTGATTGATATATTCATCAACATTCGCAGCCTGAACGCTAAACGCTACGCTGGTAGTCAATCCGATGATAAATCTGGAAAATCGCATAATCTCGCGCTAACAACCTGGAAACAAGCCGTCATACTACGGCGCAACGCCCTGTAAAGTAAACGATGACCCGTAGTGAACTTCAGGGTAAAATGCACATCAAATTAAAAATTACTGCTGACCTGGGGCTTTGCACCCGGGTCGGTTTTCTTTTGCTTCTGGCCTGGTGTTGATAGTGGCCCAGGCGGGCTTAACAGCCGGGGCGGCATGAACCGCTCCCTACAGGAACGTTTAAGAGGTATAACGATGCAAGCTATTCCGATGACCCTGCGTGGGGCTGAAAAACTGCGGGAAGAACTGGATTTTCTCAAGTCCGTACGTCGCCCGGAAATCATCGCGTCCATCGCTGAAGCGCGCGAGCACGGTGACCTGAAAGAGAACGCTGAGTACCATGCTGCCCGTGAGCAGCAGGGTTTTTGCGAAGGTCGTATCAAGGATATCGAAGCCAAACTGTCTAACGCGCAGGTTATCGATATCACCAAAATACCTAACAACGGCCGCGTGATCTTTGGCGCCACTGTGAAAGTATTGAACCTTGATAACGATGAAGAACAAACCTACCGTATCGTGGGTGATGACGAAGCTGACTTCAAACAGAACCTGATTTCTGTGAACTCACCGATTGCTCGCGGCCTGATTGGCAAAGAGCAGGATGACGTTGTCGTTATCCGTACGCCGGGCGGGGAAGTTGAGTTTGAAATCATCGAAGTGGATTATCAGTAACTTTTGTTCGACACTCAAAATGTTGATTGAGTGTAAAGAAAAGAAAAAGGCCGCATAGCGGCCTTTTATCAAGCTTAAGAGCGTGGCATGTTGCTAGCCCTCGTAAAGAAAATCCCTCATTTAACACAATGTTGTGTCAGAAATTAGGATATTCTTAACGTGGCAACGAGATTTTGCGTTCTTTACTAGGGCGGTAAAGCACCAGCATTTTACCGATGACCTGTACGTTACAGGCGCCGGTTTCGCGCACGATAGCGTCCACGATCAAAGTTTTAGTCTCTCTGTCTTCCGAGGCGACTTTCACCTTGATAAGTTCATGGTGCCCTAACGCTTGTTCAATCTCGGCCAGTACCCCTTCGGTCAAACCATTGTTGCCAAGCATAACTACCGGCTTGAGCGGATGTGCCAGACCTTTTAGGTGCTGTTTTTGTTTAGTACTCAGATTCATCGTATATTTTTTGCTTACGTTGGGATTGAAAACGGGTCATTCTACCGCCATCTCCCTAATATCGCCAAATGGCGCGTAGAAATTTACATCAAAGGTTACGATGAACTGTCCCGATGGGAATGTTAAATGACAGGTAAAAAGCGTTCTGCCAGCTCAAGCCGCTGGCTACAGGAACACTTTAGCGATAAATATGTTCAAGAGGCACAGAAAAAGGGGTTACGTTCCCGTGCCTGGTTTAAACTTGATGAAATACAGCAAAGTGACAAACTTTTTAAACCGGGGATGACGGTAGTTGACCTCGGTGCTGCGCCAGGAGGCTGGTCACAGTACGTGGTCACGCAGATTGGTGGCAAAGGCCGCATCATTGCTTGCGATCTTTTACCTATGGATCCAATCGTTGGTGTGGACTTCCTTCAAGGCGATTTTCGTGATGAACTCGTGGTGAAGGCATTACTGGAACGTGTAGGTGACAGTAAAGTACAAGTTGTCATGTCAGATATGGCACCAAACATGAGCGGAACGCCGGCGGTTGACATCCCCCGGGCCATGTATCTGGTGGAACTGGCGCTTGAAATGGCTCGTGATGTGTTAGCGCCGGGCGGAAATTTTGTAGTGAAAGTGTTCCAGGGCGAAGGTTTCGATGAGTATCTAAGGGAAATTCGCTCCCTGTTTACGAAGGTCAAAGTTCGTAAGCCGGACTCTTCTCGTGCGCGTTCACGTGAAGTGTACATTGTAGCGACCGGGCGAAAACCATAACCGGAAGATTTCAAACGAAAGTTTGAATGAGGCTGGATATAGCGTATCCTGACGCTGTTTTTAACACAGTTGTAATAAGAGGTTAATCCCTTGAGTGACATGGCGAAAAACCTAATACTCTGGCTGGTCATTGCCGTTGTGCTGATGTCAGTATTCCAGAGCTTTGGGCCCAGCGAATCGAACAGCCACAAGGTGGATTATTCTACCTTCCTGCAAGAGGTCAATAACGACCAGGTTCGCGAAGCGCGTATCAACGGACGTGAGATCAACGTTACCAAGAAAGATAGTAACCGTTACACGACCTACCTTCCGGTTAACGATCCGAAGCTGCTTGACAACCTGCTGACGAAAAACGTCAAAGTGGTTGGCGAACCGCC
This sequence comes from Kluyvera sp. STS39-E, assembly GCF_040932435.1. Lineage (NCBI taxonomy): Bacteria > Pseudomonadati > Pseudomonadota > Gammaproteobacteria > Enterobacterales > Enterobacteriaceae > Kluyvera > Kluyvera sp. STS39-E. Next base: position 82,884 of record NZ_JBFQGA010000001.1, read on the forward strand.
TGAAGAGCCAAGCCTGCTGGCTTCTATCTTCATTTCTTGGTTCCCTATGCTGCTGCTGATCGGTGTCTGGATCTTCTTTATGCGCCAAATGCAGGGCGGCGGTGGCAAAGGTGCCATGTCGTTCGGTAAGAGCAAGGCGCGTATGCTGACAGAAGACCAGATTAAAACCACCTTTGCCGACGTTGCAGGCTGCGACGAAGCCAAAGATGAGGTAGCTGAACTGGTTGAATACCTGCGTGAACCGAGCCGTTTCCAGAAACTGGGCGGTAAGATCCCGAAAGGCGTCCTGATGGTCGGCCCTCCTGGTACCGGTAAAACGCTGCTGGCGAAAGCGATCGCTGGCGAAGCGAAAGTGCCGTTCTTCACCATTTCCGGTTCTGACTTCGTGGAAATGTTCGTCGGTGTCGGTGCATCTCGTGTGCGTGACATGTTCGAACAGGCCAAGAAAGCCGCGCCGTGCATCATCTTCATCGATGAAATCGACGCCGTAGGCCGCCAACGTGGCGCGGGTCTGGGCGGTGGTCATGATGAACGTGAGCAAACGCTGAACCAGATGCTGGTTGAGATGGATGGCTTCGAAGGTAACGAAGGTATCATCGTTATCGCCGCGACTAACCGTCCTGACGTACTTGACCCAGCGCTGCTGCGTCCAGGCCGTTTCGACCGTCAGGTTGTGGTCGGTCTGCCAGACGTTCGTGGTCGTGAACAGATTCTGAAAGTACACATGCGTCGCGTACCGCTGTCTCCGGACATTGATGCGGCAATCATTGCCCGCGGTACTCCTGGCTTCTCCGGTGCAGACCTGGCGAACTTGGTCAACGAAGCGGCCCTGTTTGCTGCACGTGGCAACAAGCGCGTGGTATCGATGGTTGAATTCGAAAAAGCGAAAGACAAAATCATGATGGGTGCGGAACGTCGCTCCATGGTGATGACGGAAGCGCAGAAAGAATCTACCGCGTACCATGAAGCAGGCCATGCGATTATCGGTCGCCTGGTGCCGGAACACGATCCGGTGCATAAAGTGACCATTATCCCGCGCGGTCGTGCGCTGGGTGTGACCTTCTTCCTACCTGAAGGCGACGCGATTAGCGCCAGCCGTCAGAAACTGGAAAGCCAGATCTCCACTCTGTACGGCGGTCGTCTGGCGGAAGAGATTATTTACGGCGTTGAGCATGTTTCTACCGGTGCGTCGAACGACATTAAAGTCGCGACCAACCTGGCACGTAACATGGTGACCCAATGGGGCTTCTCCGACAAACTCGGTCCGCTGCTGTACGCGGAAGAAGAGGGTGAGGTGTTCTTGGGCCGTTCTGTTGCCAAAGCGAAACATATGTCCGATGAAACGGCTCGTATTATCGACCAAGAAGTGAAATCGCTCGTTGAACGTAACTACAATCGCGCGCGTCAGCTTCTGAACGACAATATGGACATTCTGCATTCGATGAAAGATGCGCTCATGAAATATGAGACTATCGATGCACCGCAGATCGATGACCTGATGGCTCGTCGTGATGTACGTCCGCCAGCCGGCTGGGAAGACACGGGTTCATCCAACAATTCTGGCAGCAATGGCTCCACGCCAACTGCGCCACGTCCGGTTGACGAACCACGTGCACCAGACTCTGGCACCATGTCAGAGCAGCTGGGCGACAAATAAGTTCTCCCTTGTGGATGACTGTGCATCACCTGAAACCCTGGGGCTTGCCCCGGGGTTTTTCTATTTAACAAGACACGAAAAGGATCCGCTATGAAACTCACCGCCCAGGGCTCTATCCTGGATCTCTCGCATCCGCACGTTATGGGCATACTTAACGTCACGCCGGACTCATTCTCCGACGGTGGCACGCATAACACGTTGGTTGAGGCGGTGAAGCATGCGAATTTGATGATCAACGCCGGGGCGACAATTATTGATGTCGGCGGTGAATCTACGCGCCCTGGCGCGCTGGATGTTAGCGTTGAAGAAGAGCTGGAGCGGGTGATCCCGGTGGTTGAAGCCATCGCTCAGCGTTTTGAAGTTTGGATCTCCGTCGATACCTCTAAACCTGAGGTGATCCGCGAATCCGCCCGTGTCGGGGCACATATCATCAATGATATCCGCTCACTGAGTGAGCCTGGCGCATTAGAAGCGGCGGCGGAAACGGGGCTGCCAGTCTCGTTGATGCACATGCAGGGCAATCCAAAAACGATGCAGGATGCGCCGAAATACCAAGATATCTTCGGTGAAGTAAATCAATACTTTGTCGATCAGATCGCCCGCTGCGAGCGAGCGGGAATCTCAAAAGATAAATTGTTACTCGACCCCGGGTTCGGTTTCGGTAAAAATCTCTCTCATAACTATGCATTACTCGCACGCTTGGCAGAATTCCATCACTTTGGACTACCACTGTTCGTCGGCATGTCGCGTAAATCGATGATTGGTCAGCTGTTGAATGTGGGACCATCAGAGCGTTTGAGCGGCAGTTTGGCGTGTGCGGTGATTGCAGCTATGCAGGGCGCACATATTGTTCGCGTCCACGATGTAAAAGAAACTGTAGAAGCGATGCGTGTGGTTGAGGCCACCCTGTCAGCGAAGGGAAATAAACGTTATGAGTAATCGCAAATATTTTGGTACCGATGGGATCCGTGGCCGTGTAGGCGACGCGCCAATTACCCCTGATTTCGTTTTGAAATTAGGCTGGGCTGCAGGAAAGGTGCTGGCAAGTCACGGTTCGCGCAAAATCATCATTGGCAAAGACACCCGTATTTCTGGCTATATGCTGGAATCAGCGCTGGAAGCAGGTCTGGCAGCGGCAGGTTTATCCGCTTCATTTACCGGCCCAATGCCGACGCCTGCCGTAGCCTATCTGACACGCACATTCCGTGCGGAAGCGGGTATCGTTATTTCCGCTTCGCATAACCCGTTCTATGACAACGGCATTAAGTTCTTCTCCACCAACGGCACTAAGCTGCCGGATGAAGTCGAAGCGGCCATTGAAGCTGAGATGGAAAAAGAGATCACCTGCGTGGACTCCGCTGAGCTGGGGAAAGCGAGCCGTATCGTCGATGCGGCGGGGCGTTATATTGAGTTCTGCAAAGGTACGTTCCCGAACGAGCTGAACCTTAACGAGCTGAAAATTGTGGTCGACTGTGCTAACGGCGCCACTTACCACATCGCACCAAACGTGTTGCGTGAACTGGGCGCGAAGGTTATTACGATTGGCTGCGAGCCAAATGGCGTCAATATCAACGAAGAAGTCGGGGCGACTGACGTTCGCGCACTGCAGGCTCGTGTGTTGGCGGAAAAAGCCGATCTGGGCATTGCCCTCGACGGTGATGGCGACCGCGTGATCATGGTTGACCACGAAGGTAACAAAGTCGACGGTGACCAGATTCTGTACATCATTGCCCGCGAAGCTTTGCGCCAGGGCCAGCTTCGTGGTGGTGCGGTCGGTACGCTGATGAGCAATATGGGTCTGGAAGTGGCGCTCAAGCAGTTGGGAATTCCATTTACCCGGGCGAAAGTGGGCGACCGTTATGTGCTGGAAAAAATGCAGGAGAAAGGCTGGCGCATTGGCGCGGAAAACTCAGGGCATGTGATCTTGCTGGATAAAACAACCACCGGTGACGGTATCGTTGCTGGCCTGCAGGTGGTTGCGGCGATGGCGCGTAACCATATGAGCCTGCACGATCTGTGCAGCGGGATGAAAATGTTCCCTCAGGTGCTGGTTAATATCCGTTACACCAATGGGGAATCCAACCCGCTAGAAAGCGACGCGGTGAAAGCTGCGACGGCGGAAGTCGAAGCTGCTTTGGGTAAACGTGGGCGCGTGCTGTTGCGTAAGTCTGGCACCGAACCTCTGATCCGAGTAATGGTTGAAGGTGAAGATGAAGAGCAGGTGAATGCATTTGCGCATCGTATTGCGGATGCAGTAAAAGCGGTATAAGCGAACGCTAAGTGTCTAAAAAGGCGGCGCTTGCCGCCTTTTTATGAATGTTCTCTGGCGTTTTTGCTGTTTTTTTCCGCAGTTGATACAATGTGTGGAAATTGCCCTTGCGAAGGTCATTCGCTTTGGTTAGTATTCACACCCGCTTCAGTGGGAAACATAAGCATCCCGCTTTATTGGTTGAAGCACTTGGTACGCGGTGACCCCGCAAGGAACAGGTTGATTATGTACGAAGCTCTTTTAGTTGTTTTCCTTATTGTAGCCATTGGCCTTGTGGTCCTCGTTATGCTGCAGCAAGGTAAAGGCGCTGATATGGGAGCCTCCTTTGGAGCAGGCGCTTCCGGCACGCTGTTTGGTTCAAGTGGTTCTGGTAACTTCATGACCCGTATGACCGCTGTGTTTGCGACGCTGTTCTTCATCATCAGTCTGGTGCTGGGCAACATCAACAGTAACAAGACCAATAAAGGAAGTGAGTGGGATAACCTGACTGCACCGGCGAAAACCGAGCAGACTCAGCCAGCTGCACCGGCACAGCCGACCAGCGATATCCCGCATTAAGAGTAGTATCTGTGCTGAGGTGGTGGAATTGGTAGACACGCTACCTTGAGGTGGTAGTGCCCTAACGGGCTTGTGGGTTCGAGTCCCATCCTCAGTACCAATATTCCGAAGAAAAGACGCTGAAAAGCGTCTTTTTTTTCGTTTGTAGAATGTGCTGTCATTGTCGGCCGGACAAGGCGTTGGCGCCGCTATCCGGCAATCATACCGGGCTGCGCCTGATGGCGCTGCGCTTATCAGGCCTACAAACGGGTGACCCGGAAAATTGTGCTCCCATCTCTAACGCCTGCGCTCAGCCGGTAAACCGCCACAGAAAATCCACCGCCTCTTCGGCGTAATCAATGCCAATGCGTTTGCTGGCGGCGATCTCCGTTACCGTCTTATCGAACGTTTCAATGGCTTCGCAAATATAGAGCTCTTCGCCCGTTAGGGGATGAAAGTCGAACGTACGGTCGATATTCAGCGCGCGGCAGAGTTTCCCTGGGCCGTTAGACAGGTTTTTTTGCTGGGCGCGGCTGAGGTCGGCAAAGTCTTTATCGTGACGATTTTGCGCAGCGATATCGGTACCAGAAACGATCTCCACGCCCCGAATCAGCACGGCAGAAGCGTCGCCATCTGGGCCGGTCACCACGTTCAGGCAGTTATACATGCCATAAATAAAATAGACGTGCGCGATGCCGCCGGTCCGAAACATGGGCTCATTGCGCACGGTGCGTTTGTTGCCCCACGCGTGGCTGGCTTTATCTATGGTGCTGATATAGGCCTCGACTTCGTTGATACGACCGATGATGCGTCCGGCATCGCTATCACGGACGAGGTAGCAGCCAATCAGCTGCTGCGCCACGGTAACGGCGTCGGCGGCGTAAAAGTGCAAATCTAATTTCTTCACTCTGACATGCTCGTAACGAGGGGGAGGTTAGGTATAGCAATTAGGGGCAGAGGAAACCAGCGGTAAATGGGGGCAGGGAGTGCAGCGGGCAGGATGACGCGCATCCTGCCCGTTATGGCGATGAATTACTTCGCTTTATTTTCCAGATTTTCTACCTGTGGCACACCGTTTACTGAAGACGTAGAGAGAAGCCCGGTTTTGGCATAGCCGAACAGTTTCTCACGGGTGTCGGTGATATCCAGATTACGCATAGTCAGCTGGCCGATACGATCTTCAGCGGTAAACATCGAGTCACCTTTCTCCATCGTCAGACGCTCTGCTTTGTAAGTCAGATTATCGGACACGGTGTTCATGATTGAATAGTCGTTACCGCGACGCAGTTCCAGCGTCACTTCGCCGGTAATCTGGCTGGCTACCCAACGTTGCAGACCATCACGCAGCATCAGCGCCTGAGAGTCGAACCAACGGCCTTGATACAGCAAACGACCCAACTGACGGCCATGAGCGTGATACTGCTCAATGGTATCTTCGTTGTGAATACCGGTCAGCAGACGTTCGTAAGCGATATGCAGCAACGCCATCCCCGGAGCTTCGTAGATGCCACGGCTTTTCGCTTCGATAATACGGTTTTCAATCTGATCGCTCATGCCAAGACCATGACGGCCGCCAATGCGGTTGGCTTCCAGCATCATCTCAACATCATCACTGAAGGTTTTACCGTTCAGCGCGACCGGATGACCCTGCTCGAAGCGAATGGTCACTTCTTCCGCTGCAATTTTTACGTTCTCATCCCAGAATTTCACGCCCATGATTGGGTTGACGATTTTGAGACTAGAGTTCAGGAACTCGAGGTCTTTTGCTTCGTGTGTCGCGCCCAGCATGTTGGAGTCGGTTGAGTATGCTTTTTCAACGGACATCTTATAATCAAACCCGCAGGCGATCATGAACTCGGACATTTCATGACGTCCGCCCAGTTCATCGATAAAATCGGTATCCAGCCACGGTTTGTAAATCTGCAGCTCTGCGTTGGTCAACAGACCGTAACGATAGAAACGTTCGATATCGTTACCTTTATAGGTACTGCCATCGCCCCAGATGTTGACGCCATCTTCTTTCATCGCGGCGACCAGCATGGTGCCGGTGACGGCGCGGCCCAGTGGCGTGGTATTGAAATAGGTCAGCCCGCCGGTGGTGTTATGGAATGCGCCACACTGAATAGCAGCGATACCTTCAGCAACCAACTGCTTACGGCAGTCGATCAGTCGTGCGTTCTCTGCACCATATTCCATAGCGCGACGAGGAATTGCATCATAATCATCTTCATCTGGCTGACCCAGATTGGCAGTATATGCATATGGGACTGCGCCCTTTTGGCGCATCCACAGCAGCGCTGCGCTGGTGTCGAGGCCGCCGGAGAAGGCGATACCAATACGTTGACCTGCTGGAAGATGCTTGAGAATCGTCGTCATAAAGTAAAACCCTGCTTAGAGTGACTGAAGGTGAAATCACCTTTTGCTGTCAGTGAATTTTTATGCAAAATAAATGAGTTTTAATTTAATCATCTTTTGCGCGGGACTGGAAGTGGTTCATGCATTTTTATTCAAAAAAACCGTGGCGCGAGCGTGAGTCACAGGGGGTACCATAACGCGGCTACGGGCGCATTTCTTCTGCATAGAATGTGAGGTTGACAAGCTGTGATCGACATCACTATACTGTAGGTCGGTTTTACGTCCCGTCCTCGGTACCAAATCCCAGCATTATTTGCATCTTTTACTCAAAACGCGTAAAATTTGCCACGTTTCAGGCGCGGGGTGGAGCAGCCTGGTAGCTCGTCGGGCTCATAACCCGAAGGTCGTCGGTTCAAATCCGGCCCCCGCAACCACTTTCCCTTAGAGTTCATTTTCAAATATACTGTGGAGACTTAGGCCTTCGTAGCTAGATTTGAAAAAAAATTCTTTCGGAAGGTTCTCCAGGCCGCAGTTGCGGCTATAGGGTTCAGTTATCTAAAGCCCCGATTTATCGGGGTTTTTTGTTATCTGACTACAGAATAACTGGGCTTTAGGCCCTTTTTTTATGTCTTGGGGGTGGGTTTGTCCACATTAGAGCAAAAATTAACAGAGATGATTACAGCGCCGGTTGAAGCCCTGGGCTACGAACTGGTCGGCATCGAATTTATTCGCGGTCGCACATCCACACTGCGCATCTATATTGATAGTGAAGATGGCATCAATGTTGATGATTGTGCTGATGTGAGCCACCAGGTAAGCGCAGTAATGGATGTTGAAGATCCGATTACCGTTGCCTACAACCTGGAAGTTTCCTCTCCGGGCCTCGATCGTCCTATGTTCACCGCGGAACATTACACGCGTTTTATGGGTGAAGAGGTGACGCTGGTCCTGCGTATGGCGGTCCAGAACCGTCGTAAATGGCAGGGCGTAATCAAAGCGGTGGATGGTGAAATGATCACCGTCACAGTCGAAGGTAAAGATGAAGTGTTCGCGCTGAGTAATATCCAGAAGGCGAACCTGGTTCCCCACTTTTAACAGTCTGGATTGAGGTGAAAAGCCCGCGATGAACAAAGAAATTTTGGCTGTTGTTGAAGCCGTCTCCAACGAAAAGTCGCTGCCACGCGAGAAAATTTTCGAAGCGCTGGAAAGTGCGCTGGCTACAGCAACAAAGAAAAAATACGAACAAGAAATTGACGTTCGCGTAGAAATCGATCGTAAAAGCGGTGATTTCGACACGTTCCGCCGTTGGGTTATCGTCGAAGAAGTGACCCAGCCAACGAAAGAAATTACCTTGGAAGCTGCACGTTACGAAGACGAAAGTCTGAACGTAGGTGAGTACGTTGAAGACCAGATCGAGTCTGTTACCTTTGACCGTATCACCACGCAGACAGCGAAACAGGTTATCGTGCAGAAAGTGCGTGAAGCTGAACGCGCGATGGTTGTTGATCAGTTCCGTGAGCACGAAGGTGAGATCGTCACCGGCGTGGTGAAAAAAGTAAACCGTGACAACATCTCTTTGGATCTCGGCAGCAATGCTGAAGCCGTGATCATGCGTGAAGACATGCTGCCGCGTGAAAACTTCCGTCCAGGCGACCGTATCCGCGGTGTTCTGTACTCCGTACGTCCGGAAGCACGTGGTGCGCAGCTGTTTGTCACCCGTTCTAAGCCAGAAATGCTGATCGAACTGTTCCGCATTGAAGTGCCGGAAATTGGCGAAGAAGTTATCGAAATTAAAGCCGCTGCTCGCGATCCTGGCTCACGTGCGAAAATTGCCGTTAAAACTAACGACAAACGTATCGACCCAGTTGGCGCTTGCGTCGGTATGCGCGGTGCGCGCGTTCAGGCGGTGTCTACCGAACTGGGCGGCGAGCGTATTGATATCGTCCTGTGGGATGATAACCCGGCACAGTTCGTCATCAATGCGATGGCGCCAGCTGATGTTGCATCCATCGTGGTTGACGAAGACAAACACACCATGGATATCGCTGTTGAAGCCGGTAACTTGGCACAGGCGATCGGTCGTAATGGTCAGAACGTCCGTCTGGCTGCTCAACTGAGCGGTTGGGAACTGAACGTGATGACCGTTGATGACCTGCAGGCTAAGCATCAGGCTGAAGCGCATGCCGCCATCGATACCTTCACCAAATATCTCGATATTGATGAAGATTTCGCAACGGTACTGGTTGAAGAAGGCTTTGCAACGCTTGAAGAGTTGGCCTACGTGCCAATGAAAGAGCTGCTGGCTATCGACGGCCTGGATGAAGACACCGTTGAAGCACTGCGCGAGCGTGCTAAAAATGCACTGACCACTCTGGCACTGGCCCAGGAAGAAAGCCTCGGTGATAATAAACCGGCTGACGATCTGCTGAATCTGGAAGGATTGGATCGTGAGATGGCCTTCAAACTGGCTGCCCGTGGTGTTTGTACGCTGGAAGATCTCGCCGAACAGGGCATTGATGATCTGGCTGATATCGAAGGGTTGACCGACGAAAAAGCCGGTGAGCTGATTATGGCTGCCCGTAATATTTGCTGGTTCGGCGACGAAGCGTAATAAACTGTAGCAGGAAGGAACAGTATGACAGATGTAACCGTAAAATCGCTGGCTGCAGAGATACAGACCTCCGTGGATCGTCTGGTACAGCAATTTGCTGATGCTGGCATCCCAAAGTCTGCTGATGACTCTGTGTCCGCACAAGAGAAGCAAACCTTACTGGCGCATTTGAACCGTGAAAACGGTTCTGCCCCGGATAAGTTGACTTTGCAGCGCAAAACGCGCAGTACTCTCAACATTCCAGGTACCGGTGGAAAAAGTAAATCGGTACAAATCGAAGTCCGCAAGACACGCACCTTTGTAAAACGCGATCCGCAAGAGGCTGAACGCCTGGCCGCGGAAGAGCAGGCGCAGCGTGAAGCGGAAGAGCAAGCCCGTCGTGAGGCAGAAGAAACGGCCAAACGCGAGGCGCAACATAAAGCTGAACGCGAGGCCGCAGAACAAGCTAAACGTGAAGCCGCTGATAAAGCGAAACGTGAAGCTGCGGAAAAAGACAAAGTGAGCAATCAACAGACCGACGATATGACAAAAACAGCCCAGGCCGATAAAGCCCGCCGTGAAAATGAAGCCGCTGAGCTGAAGCGTAAAGCGGAAGAAGAAGCACGCCGCAAGCTTGAAGAAGAAGCGCGCCGTGTAGCTGAAGAAGCTCGCCGTATGGCAGAAGAAAATGAGAAGAATGGTGTGAATAACGCTGAACCAACTGAAGACACCAGCGACTATCACGTCACCACTTCTACCCATGCCCGCCAAGCTGAAGACGAAAACGACCGTGAAGTTGAAGGCGGACGTGGCCGTGCTCGCACAGCGACAAAAGCTGCGCGCCCTCAGAAGAAAGGCAACAAGCACGCTGAATCTAAAGCTGACCGCGAAGAAGCACGTGCAGCTGGTCGTGGTGGTAAAGGCGGCAAGCGTAAAGGTTCTGCTCTGCAACAGGGCTTCCAGAAGCCAGTTCAGGCCGTTAACCGTGACGTTGTGATTGGCGAAACCATCACCGTTGGCGATTTGGCGAACAAGATGGCAGTCAAAGGCTCTCAGGTCATCAAAGCGATGATGAAACTGGGTGCAATGGCGACCATCAACCAGGTTATCGACCAGGAAACCGCACAGCTGGTTGCCGAAGAGATGGGCCACAAAGTTATCCTGCGTCGTGAGAACGAGCTGGAAGAAGCGGTAATGAGCGACCGTGATACCGGTGCTGCAGCTGAGCCGCGTGCACCAGTCGTGACCATCATGGGTCACGTTGACCACGGTAAAACCTCTCTGCTGGACTACATTCGTTCTACGAAAGTGGCCTCAGGCGAAGCGGGCGGCATTACTCAGCACATCGGTGCGTACCACGTTGAAACTGACAACGGTATGATCACCTTCCTGGATACCCCGGGGCACGCCGCGTTTACCTCTATGCGTGCTCGTGGTGCGCAGGCAACGGATATCGTTGTTCTGGTTGTTGCAGCAGATGACGGCGTAATGCCGCAGACCATCGAAGCTATCCAGCATGCGAAAGCAGCGCAGGTGCCGATTGTTGTTGCAGTGAACAAAATCGATAAGCCAGAAGCCGATATGGATCGCGTTAAGAACGAACTGTCTCAGTACGGCGTTATGCCGGAAGAGTGGGGCGGCGAATCTCAGTTCATCCCTGTTTCTGCGAAAGCGGGTACCGGTATTGATGACCTGCTGAACGCTATCCTGCTGCAGGCTGAAGTTCTGGAGCTGAAAGCGGTTCGTAAAGGTATGGCAAGCGGTGCGGTAATCGAATCCTTCCTTGATAAAGGTCGTGGCCCAGTTGCTACCGTTCTCGTTCGCGAAGGTACCCTGAACAAGGGCGATATCGTTCTGTGTGGCTTTGAGTATGGCCGTGTTCGTGCAATGCGTAACGAACTGGGTCAGGAAGTGCTGGAAGCAGGTCCATCCATTCCGGTGGAAATCCTGGGTCTGTCCGGTGTGCCGGCAGCCGGTGATGAAGTGACCGTGGTTCGTGACGAGAAGAAAGCGCGTGAAGTTGCGCTGTATCGTCAGGGCAAATTCCGCGAAGTTAAACTGGCTCGTCAGCAGAAATCTAAACTCGAGAACATGTTTGCTAACATGACTGAAGGCGAAGTTCACGAAGTGAACATCGTTCTGAAAGCTGACGTTCAGGGTTCTGTAGAAGCGATCTCCGACTCCTTGCTGAAACTGTCTACCGACGAAGTTAAAGTGAAGATTATCGGTTCTGGCGTAGGTGGTATCACCGAAACCGACGCAACCCTGGCTGCTGCATCTAACGCAATCCTGGTTGGCTTCAACGTTCGTGCGGATGCTTCTGCGCGTAAAGTGATTGAATCCGAAAGCCTGGATCTGCGCTACTACTCCGTCATCTATAACCTGATCGACGAAGTGAAAGCGGCAATGAGCGGTATGCTGTCTCCAGAACTGAAACAGCAGATCATTGGTCTGGCTGAAGTTCGTGACGTGTTCAAATCACCGAAATTTGGTGCAATCGCGGGCTGTATGGTTACCGAAGGTACCATCAAACGTCACAACCCAATCCGCGTTCTGCGTGACAACGTGGTTATCTATGAAGGCGAGCTGGAGTCCCTGCGCCGCTTCAAAGATGACGTTAACGAAGTCCGTAACGGCATGGAATGTGGTATCGGCGTGAAGAACTACAACGACGTTCGCGTTGGCGATATGATCGAAGTGTTCGAAATCATCGAGATCCAACGTACGATTGCGTAAGGTTGGTTGGGTGTAGGCCGGATAAGGCGGTTACGCCGCCATCCGGCAATGTCATGCCTGATGGCGCTACGCTTATCAGGCCTACTGCCCTGCATAATCGAATTATTTTCAAAAGGGGCTGAATGCCCCTTTTTTGTCTGGAGAATTTATTATGGCGAAAGAATTTGGTCGCCCGCAGCGCGTGGCTCAGGAGATGCAAAAAGAGATTGCTCTCATTCTGCAGCGCGAAATTAAAGACCCACGTCTGGGCATGATGACGACCGTATCTGGCGTTGAAATGTCCCGTGACCTGGCCTATGCCAAAGTGTTTGTGACCTTCCTGAACGATAAAGATGAAGCGGCGATTAAAGCCGGCATCAAAGCGTTGCAGGAAGCTTCCGGCTTCATCCGTTCGCTGCTGGGTAAAGCCATGCGTCTGCGCATCGTGCCGGAACTGACCTTCTTCTACGACAACTCGTTGGTTGAAGGGATGCGCATGTCTAACCTAGTCAGCAACGTGGTGAAGCATGACGACGAGCGTCGTGTGAACCCGGACGACAGCAAGGAGGACTGATGAGTCGTCCTCGTCGTCGCGGCCGTGATATCCACGGCGTATTGTTGCTGGACAAGCCGCAGGGCGCATCCAGCAACGATGTGCTGCAGAAGGTTAAGCGTATTTATAATGCCAACCGCGCCGGGCATACCGGTGCGTTGGATCCGCTGGCAACCGGCATGCTGCCGATTTGCCTCGGCGAAGCCACCAAGTTCTCCCAGTATCTGCTGGACTCTGACAAACGCTATCGGGTCATTGCGCGCTTAGGGCAGCGTACCGATACCTCGGATGCAGATGGCCAAATTGTGGAAGAGCGTCCGGTGACCTTCAGTGATGCGCAGCTGGCTGAGGCGTTGGAGAGTTTCCGTGGTGACACCCAGCAGGTGCCGTCCATGTACTCTGCGCTGAAGTATCAGGGCAAAAAGCTTTACGAATACGCTCGCCAGGGAATTGATGTCCCGCGTGAAGCGCGCCCGATTACCGTCTACGAACTGCTGTTTATTCGTCACGAAGGTAACGAGCTAGAGCTGGAAATACACTGCTCGAAAGGCACCTATATTCGAACCATCATTGACGATCTGGGTGAGAAGCTCGGCTGCGGCGCGCACGTTATTTTCCTGCGTCGCCTAGCCGTCAGTAAATACCCAGTTGAGCGTATGGTGACGCTTGAGCAGTTGCAGGCGCTGGTTGACCAAGCGCAGCAGCAGGGCGTGGCTGCCGCGGATCTACTGGACCCGCTATTGATGCCAATGGACAGTCCGGCTTCGGATTTCCCGGTGGTGAATCTGCCGGTCACTTCGTCGGTGTATTTCAAGAACGGTAATCCGGTGCGCACCAACGGTGCCCCACTGGACGGACTGGTTCGTGTCACCGAAGGTGAAGAGGGTAAATTCCTCGGCATGGGTGAAATCGATGATGAAGGCCGCGTGGCCCCACGCCGTCTGGTTGTTGAATACCCCGAGTCAGTCTGACTCTGTGGCTTGCGATAATAGAGCGCTGCGGGTAGAATATCGCGGCTTAACGTCCGCCTGATTGTTTAACAATTGGCGAACGTTATATCAGGGGTTGCTGAATTAGAGATCGGCACCCTTTCTTTCTTTTAAATTTGGAGTTCAAAATGTCTCTAAGCGTTGAAGCTAAAGCACAAATCGTTTCTGAGTTTGGTCGTGGCGCAAACGACAGCGGTTGCACCGAAGTTCAGGTTGCACTGCTGACTGCACAGATCAACCACCTGCAGGGTCACTTCTCTGAGCACAAAAAAGATCACCACAGCCGTCGTGGTCTGCTGCGTATGGTTTCTCAGCGTCGTAAACTGCTCGACTACCTGAAACGTAAAGATGTTGCACGCTACACCGCGCTGATCGAGCGTCTGGGTCTGCGTCGCTAACTCTAGCGAGTTTCAGAAAGAGGGGCCTTTATGGCCCCTTTTTTCCACCAGATGACAGCAATTTTGAGAAAAACTACCCGTAAAATAACTGCTTGATGTTAGCGCTAATCCATCTCACTGAGACAATATTGAGCTGGAATTGCCAACGCAGCAGTATTTTGAAAGATAACGGGTATAATGTATTGTTGTTGTGCACATTCTTCGTTGCAGAGGTTCGCGCGGCTAATGAGAGGCTTTACCCAGACCGGGTTAGGGTTGTCATTAGTCGCGAGGATGCAAAGAAGATCGGTTTCATTGGTGGCTCCACCATAAGGTGTTCCGCCGCATATTAAGAAAGGATAGAATTTTGCTTAATCCGATCGTTCGTAAGTTCCAGTACGGCCAACACACCGTTACGCTGGAAACCGGCATGATGGCGCGTCAGGCGACTGCAGCCGTTATGGTTAGCATGGATGACACCGCGGTATTCGTTACCGTTGTCGGCCAGAAAAAAGCGAAACCAGGCCAGGACTTCTTCCCGCTGACCGTAAACTATCAGGAGCGTACCTACGCTGCTGGCCGTATTCCGGGTAGCTTCTTCCGTCGTGAAGGCCGTCCAAGCGAAGGCGAAACCCTGGTTGCGCGTCTGATTGACCGCCCAGTTCGTCCGCTGTTCCCGGAAGGCTTTGTTAACGAAGTCCAGGTTATCGCAACCGTGGTTTCCGTTAACCCACAGATCAACCCAGATATCGTGGCGATGATCGGTGCATCCGCTGCGCTGTCTCTGTCCGGTATTCCTTTCAACGGCCCGATCGGCTCTGCACGCGTTGGTTATATCAATGACCAGTACGTACTGAACCCGACTCAGGACGAGCTGAAAGAAAGCAAACTGAACCTGGTTGTTGCCGGTACCGAAGGTGCTGTGCTGATGGTTGAATCCGAAGCAGAACTGCTGAGCGAAGACCAGATGCTGGGTGCTGTCGTGTTTGGTCACGATCAGCAGCAGGTTGTTATCAAAGAAATCAACGAGCTGGTAAAAGAAGCCGGCAAACCACGTTGGGATTGGCAGCCTGAAGCGGTAAACGAAGCGCTGAACGCGCGCGTTGCTGCGCTGGCAGAATCTCGTCTGAGCGATGCTTACCGCATCACTGACAAGCAGGAGCGTTACGCTCAGGTTGACGTGATCAAATCTGAAGCCATTGCTCAACTGACTGCAGAAGACGAATCCCTGGACGCTAACGAACTGGGTGAAATCCTGCACGCTATCGAGAAAAACGTTGTTCGTAGCCGCGTACTGGCAGGCGAACCACGTATCGATGGCCGTGAAAAAGACATGATCCGTGGTCTGGACGTTCGTACTGGCGTACTGCCACGTACTCACGGTTCCGCACTGTTCACCCGTGGCGAAACTCAGGCGCTGGTTACCGCGACCCTGGGCACCACCCGTGATGCGCAGAACCTTGACGAACTGATGGGCGAGCGCACTGACAACTTCCTGTTCCACTACAACTTCCCTCCGTACTGCGTAGGCGAAACTGGCATGGTTGGTTCTCCTAAGCGTCGTGAAATTGGTCACGGTCGTCTGGCGAAACGCGGCGTGCTGGCAGTGATGCCGGATCTGGACAAATTCCCGTACACCGTACGTGTTGTGTCTGAAATCACCGAATCCAACGGTTCTTCTTCCATGGCTTCCGTGTGTGGTGCTTCCCTGGCGCTGATGGATGCGGGCGTGCCGATTAAAGCGGCCGTTGCAGGCATCGCGATGGGTCTGGTGAAAGAAGGCGACAACTACGTTGTTCTGTCTGACATCCTGGGCGACGAAGATCACCTGGGCGATATGGACTTCAAAGTTGCGGGTTCCCGCGACGGTATCTCTGCGCTGCAGATGGATATCAAAATTGAAGGCATCACCAAAGAGATCATGCAGGCTGCTCTGAACCAGGCTAAAGGTGCTCGTCTGCACATCCTGGGCGTGATGGAACAGGCGATTAATGCGCCACGCGGCGATATCTCTCAGTTCGCTCCGCGTATCCACACCATCAAAATCAGCCCAGACAAGATCAAAGACGTGATCGGTAAAGGCGGTTCTGTTATTCGTGCTCTGACCGAAGAAACAGGCACCACCATCGAAATCGAAGATGACGGTACCGTTAAGATCGCGGCGACCGACGGTGAGAAAGCGAAATACGCTATCCGTCGTATCGAAGAGATCACTGCAGAAATCGAAGTAGGTCGTATCTACAACGGTAAAGTGACCCGTATCGTTGACTTTGGCGCATTCGTTGCCATCGGTGGCGGTAAAGAAGGTCTGGTACACATTTCTCAGATCGCTGATAAGCGCGTTGAGAAAGTGACCGACTATCTGCAGATGAACCAGGAAGTGCCGGTTAAAGTTCTGGAAGTTGACCGTCAGGGCCGCGTACGTCTGAGCATCAAAGAAGCAACCGAGCAGTCTTCTGCCGCACCGGAAGCTCCGGTAGCAGAACAAGGCGAGTAAGGTTTGCCTTTTGCCCTCCGCGCTTGCGGAGGGCACATTTAGCTGGCAGGATGCCTTGTTTGCAGGCGGGGGACAGGACGTTCATCCAATTGTTGTCTTCGGGAGTGGGAAATGAAGCCTTTTTTGCGCTGGTGTTTCGTTGCGACAGCACTCACGCTGGCCGGATGCAGCAACTCTGCCTGGCGTAAGAGTGAAGTCCTCGCGGTGCCATTGCAACCGACGTTACAGCAGGAAGTAATCCTGGCACGCATGGAACAAATACTTGCCAGTCGGGCTTTAACCGATGATGAACGCGCACAGCTTTTATATGAGCGCGGAGTGTTGTATGATAGTCTTGGTTTGAGAGCACTAGCGCGTAACGATTTTTCGCAAGCGCTGGCTATCCGACCCGATATGCCTGAAGTATTCAACTACTTAGGCATTTATTTAACGCAGGCAGGCAATTTTGATGCTGCCTATGAAGCGTTTGATTCTGTACTTGAGCTTGATCCAACTTACAATTATGCGCACTTAAACCGCGGCATCGCACTTTATTACGGTGGCCGTGCAAAGTTAGCGCAAGATGATCTGCTGGCGTTTTATCAAGACGATCCCAATGATCCTTTCCGCAGTCTGTGGCTATATCTCGCTGAGCAGAAGCTCAATGAGAAGCAGGCTAAAGATGCGTTGAAGCAACGCTTCGACAAATCGGATAAAGAACAATGGGGATGGAACATTGTCGAGTTCTACCTGGGCAACATTGACGAAAAAACGTTAATGGAACGCCTGAAGGCGGACGCAACGGATAACACCTCGCTCGCTGAGCATCTCAGTGAAACCAACTTCTATTTAGGTAAGTACTACCTAAGTCTGGGGGACAGGGACAGCGCTACGGCACTGTTCAAACTGGCGGTTGCCAACAACGTACACAACTACGTTGAGCACCGATACGCATTGTTGGAATTAGCGCTCTTGGGCCAGGAGCAAGACGACCTGGCAGAATCGGACCAGCAATAGCTGACGTACACATCAGCCCGTAATCACATTTGATTGCCATCACCTTCGCGGGTGAGGGCGTTGTTGTTCGTTAATACACCTACTTTGAGCCGGTTCACACTTTTAATGAAAATTACCGAAAATTTTCACGATAAGTTATGTAGACTGGCCGCCATTAATTTTGAGGCACACGTACTACATGGCTGAATTCGAAACCACTTTTGCAGATCTGGGGCTGAAAGCTCCTATCCTTGAAGCCCTTAACGATCTGGGTTACGAAAAACCATCTCCGATCCAGGCTGAGTGTATTCCACACCTGCTGGGCGGCCGCGATGTTCTGGGTATGGCCCAGACGGGCAGCGGTAAAACCGCAGCCTTCTCTCTTCCGCTGCTGAACAACCTTGATCCTGAGCTGAAAGCACCACAGATTCTGGTGCTGGCCCCGACCCGCGAACTGGCGGTTCAGGTGGCTGAAGCAATGACTGAATTCTCTAAACATATGCGCGGCGTAAACGTGGTTGCCCTTTACGGCGGCCAGCGTTATGACGTGCAGTTACGCGCCCTGCGTCAGGGGCCACAGATTGTTGTCGGTACCCCAGGTCGTCTGCTGGACCACCTGAAGCGCGGCACTCTGGATCTCTCTAAACTGAGCGGTCTGGTGCTGGACGAAGCTGACGAAATGCTGCGTATGGGCTTTATCGAAGACGTTGAAACCATCATGGCTCAGATCCCAGAAGGTCATCAGACCGCTCTGTTCTCTGCAACCATGCCGGAAGCGATTCGTCGTATTACCCGTCGCTTTATGAAAGATCCGCAGGAAGTGCGCATCCAGTCTAGCGTAACGACTCGCCCAGACATCAGCCAGAGCTTCTGGTCTGTCTACGGCATGCGTAAAAACGAAGCGCTGGTACGTTTCCTGGAAGCGGAAGATTTTGATGCGGCGATTATCTTCGTTCGTACCAAAAACGCGACTCTGGAAGTGGCTGAAGCGCTGGAACGTAGCGGCTACAACAGCGCCGCACTGAACGGTGACATGAACCAGTCTCTGCGCGAGCAGACTCTGGAGCGTCTGAAAGACGGTCGTCTGGACATCCTGATTGCTACCGACGTTGCGGCCCGTGGCCTGGACGTTGAGCGTATCAGCCTGGTTGTTAACTACGACATCCCGATGGACTCCGAGTCTTACGTTCACCGTATCGGCCGTACCGGTCGTGCGGGTCGTGCTGGCCGTGCGCTGCTGTTCGTTGAGAACCGCGAGCGTCGTCTGCTGCGCAACATCGAACGCACCATGAAGCTGTCCATTCCAGAAGTTGAACTGCCAAACGCAGATCTGCTGGGCAAACGCCGTCTGGAAAAATTCGCCGCGAAAGTACAGCAGCAGCTGGAAAGCAGCGATCTGGATCTGTACCGTGGTCTGCTGGCGCAAATCAAGCCAACGGCTGAAGGCGAAGAGCTGGACGTTGAAACGCTGGCAGCAGCACTGCTGAAAATGGCACAGGGCGAACGTTCTCTGATCGTTCCACCAGATGCGCCAATGCGTGCTAAGCGTGAATTCCGTGAGCGCGACGATCGTTTCGAACGTCGTGGTGATCGTAACGATCGCAATGACCGTGGCCCACGTGGTGACCGTCCAGAGCGTAGCGGTGAAGATCGTCCTAAGCGTGAACGTCGTGACGTTGGCGATATGGAACTGTACCGCATTGAAGTTGGCCGTGATGACGGTGTTGAAGTGCGTCATATCGTTGGCGCGATCGCTAACGAAGGCGACATCAGCAGCCGTTACATCGGTAACATCAAGCTGTTTGGTACCCACTCCACTATCGAACTGCCAAAAGGCATGCCGGGCGAAGTGCTGCAGCACTTTACGCGTACTCGCATCCTGAACAAACCAATGAACATGCAGCTGATGGGCGACGCGCAGCCGCGTCCTGACCGCGGTGGTCGTGGTGCTGGCGGTGGCGAGCGTCGTGAAGGCGGCCGTGCTTTCGGCGGTGAACGTCGTGAAGGCGGTCGTGGTTTCGGCGGCGAGCGTCGTGAAGGCGGTCGTGGTGATGGTCGTCGTTTCAGCGGCGAACGTCGTGACGGTGGTAACCGTGCGCCACGCCGTGATGATGCTGGTGCAGCGCCGCGTCGTGATGACTCCGCAGGTCGTCGTCGTTTCGGCGGTGACGCATAAGCCTCACAGCTTATTAGCGTAAAGTAAACGATACAGCCCCGATCTTTATGATTGGGGCTTTTTTTATTTCATTTGTACTCGTGTACTGGTACAGTGCATCACATTGAAATGCAGTAGCAAAATAATACACTGGAGATAAGGCTGTATGGCGACACTAACCACCACCCAAACGTCACCTTCGCTGCTTGGCGGCGTGGTGATCATCGGCGGCACAATCATTGGGGCGGGGATGTTCTCCCTGCCGGTCGTGATGTCCGGTGCGTGGTTCTTCTGGTCGATGGTGGCGTTGGTCTTTACCTGGTTCTGCATGCTGCATTCGGGGCTGATGATCCTTGAGGCAAACCTCAACTACCGTATTGGTTCAAGCTTCGACACCATCACCAAAGATTTGCTGGGTAAAGGCTGGAACGTTATTAACGGCATCTCTATCGCCTTTGTGCTTTACATTCTGACCTATGCATACATCTCGGCGAGCGGTTCGATTTTGCACCACACCTTTGCCGAAATGTCGCTGAACGTCCCGGCGCGTGCCGCTGGCTTTAGCTTTGCGCTGCTGGTCGCTTTTGTGGTGTGGTTAAGTACCAAAGCGGTGAGTCGGATGACGGCCATCGTGCTGGGCGCGAAGGTGATTACTTTCTTCCTGACTTTCGGCAGCTTGATGGGGCACGTTACCCCGGCTACGTTGTTTAACGTTGCGGAAAGTCATGCCTCTTACACCCCTTATCTGCTGATGACGCTGCCGTTCTGTTTGGCCTCGTTTGGCTATCACGGCAACGTACCAAGCCTGATGAAATACTATGGCAAAGATCCGCGCACCATCGTGAAATGCTTGGTATACGGCACGCTGCTGGCGCTGGGGCTATACACCGTTTGGTTGCTGGGGACGATGGGTAATATCCCGCGTCCGGAATTTATCGGGATTGCACAGAAGGGCGGCAACATCGATGTGCTGGTGCAAGCGCTGAGCGGTGTGCTGAATAGCCGCAGTCTGGACCTGCTGCTGGTGGTGTTCTCAAACTTTGCGGTGGCGAGTTCTTTCCTCGGGGTGACGCTGGGTCTGTTCGACTACCTAGCGGATCTGTTTGGTTTTAATGACTCGGCGCTAGGCCGCTTTAAAACTGCACTACTGACCTTCGTGCCGCCGATTATTGGTGGGCTGTTGTGGCCAAACGGCTTCCTGTATGCCATTGGCTATGCAGGGCTGGCGGCGACTATCTGGGCGGCCATTGTTCCGGCGCTGCTGGCACGTAAATCCCGCAAGCGTTTTGGTAGCCCGAAATTCCGCGTTTGGGGTGGCAAGCCGATGATTGCGCTAGTGCTGGTGTTTGGCGTGGGTAATGCGCTGGTGCATGTGCTGTCGAGTTTTAATCTGCTGCCGGTTTATCAGTAAGGTATTCACCCCTCATCCTAACCCTCTCCCCATGGGGGAGAGGGGACTGTCCGGTACAGTTTTCACTTCCTGCTAAGGGGAAGCGGACTGCTCGGTGTGGTTTTCCCCCTCGCCCCTTTGGGGAGAGGGCCGGGGTGAGGGGAATAAACCGCACTATCCCAACAATTCCTGCTTCACATCCATCGCCAAATCAAATGAATGCAAACGTGCCTGATGGTCAAAAATCTGTCCGTTAACCATAATCTCATCCGCTTGGGTTTCCCGCAGAATAGATTCCAGCCCGTGACGCACCTTCGCTTTATCGCCCACCAGCGACATCCGCAGCGCTTGGTCGACGCCGTATTTCTCTGACGGTGACCAGAAGTGCTCCATCTGTTGAATCGGAGGCGGCAACTGCCCGGTTTCGCCACGACGCAGCTTGGTAAATGCCTGCTGCATCGAAGTGAAGAGGAACTCGGCATCGCGGTTGCTATCGGCGGCAATGATATTAATGCACACCATGGCATACGGTTTTTCCAGCCGCGCCGACGGCTTGAAGTTCGTACGATAGAGATGCAGCGCCTGATGCAGCATGTCTGGGGCAAAATGCGAGGCAAACGCAAACGGCAGGCCAAGCTGTGCCGCCAGCTGTGCGCCGTACAGACTCGAGCCTAAAAGCCACACGGGGATTTTCTCGCCATAGCCCGGCACCGGACGTACCTGAGGGTTGGGATCGCGGGCATCAAACCAGTCGACCAACTCGGCGACATCGCGGGGGAAGTTATCAATATCGCCGCTCATATGACGGCGCAGCGCACGCATCGTGGGCTGATCGCTACCCGGTGCGCGGCCAAGACCGAGATCGATACGGCCTGGATAGAGTGTATTGAGCGTACCGAACTGCTCGGCTATCACCAGCGGTGAGTGGTTCGGCAGCATGACGCCACCGGAACCCAGATGCAGGGTCGTAGTGTTGGCAGCCAAATAGCCAATTAACACCGAGGTCGCCGCGCTGGCGATGCCGGTCATGTTGTGGTGTTCCGCCAGCCAATAGCGGTGATAGCCGCGTTTTTCAGCAAGTTGGGCGAGGCCAAGTGAATGGGAGAAGGCTTCCCGCGCGGAGGAACCCTGCGGGATCGGTGCGAGATCGAGCACCGAGAATGCTACGGTTTTGTCAGTCATAAAGGCTCACTTTGCTAGCTGCTAATCTTTTCATACTGCATTAAAGAATAGTGAATGTGATTAACAAAGTGAGCTTTATACGGCGGAACATGCCTGATGGCGCTGCGCTTATCCGGCCTACAATGCATCAGTAGGCCGGATAAGGCATTTATGCCGCCATCCGGCGAAGCGTGTTACGCCTGCAGCTCCAGCCCTGCCAGACGCTTCCAGTAACCGTTACAGTCGCTGTTGGCGGTCAACTGCAACGGAGCATTGCCGCTCTCATTGGCGCGGAAGGCATCGAGCATAGCGAAGGTCTCATTGCCCATCGGAGACAGGCGAACCATATCGACCAGCCCGTGCATAGAAGTCAGCTCATTGCCCAAGTTATACACATAGCCGCTCATGGTCTGAATACCGTTAAGCACGAAGACCTGCTGATTTTCCTGCGACAGCATACTGCGCCCGGTTGGGTACTTAATGCAGCAGGTCTCGCATTCATCTTTCGGTTTATCTTCCGAACGAGCGGTAAAACAGCGGGCGGAATAAGCCAGCGGCAGGTGGCCGTAGCTGAGTACTTCCACTTCAAATTTATCGCGAATGCCCAGCTTTTCACACTGGTTAAGCAGATTCACCAGCCAGTCGCGCGACAGCTCAACCGGCATACACCAACGCACCATGCCTTGTTTTTGCAGCAAGCGCAGGGTAACCGCGTTGTAGCAGTTCAGCGCATGGCCGGCCACAAACGGCAGCTTGCGATCGGCGCACAGATTGACGACGCCCAGATCGCTGGCTTCCACCAAAAAATCACCGTTTTCGACATAGCGTTTCAGCTCGCCCAGTTCGGACGAAGCCTGCACCAGCGCTAAGGTTGAAAGCACAACCTGCTTGCCGCTGCCAGCGAGCGATTTGGCCATGTCCAGCCAGTCGCCGACTTTGGTGGCGCGACGCTTACTGCACACCGCTTCGCCGAGATAAATGGTATCGGCGCTGCTGGTGGCGGCCTGCTGGTAGAAATCTTCCAGCGTCTCTTTTGACCAGTAATAAAGCACTGGCCCTAATGAATATTTCATTGCTATTCCTACTGCCATTTACGGTGATACGCACCGAGGGTGGTCTGAGTGCCTTCGGACATAGAGCCAAGCGCTTCCATCCATGAGGACTGCGGGACGAAGTTTTGTGGATCGGCCTTGCAGCGGTCAATCGCCTGACGCCAGACTTTCGCCACCTGGCTCACATACGCCGGGCTACGCTGACGACCTTCAATTTTCACTGATGCGATATTGGCAGCAAGCAGCTCCGGCAGCAGCTCCAGCGTATTGAGACTGGTTGGCTCCTCCAGCGCGTGATAGCGCTCGCCATCGACCAGATAACGGCCTTTGCACAGCGTCGGGTAACCGGCATTTTCACCATCTTGATAACGGTCAATCAGCACTTCGTTCAGACGTGACTCCAGCCCCTGCGGCGTCTGCTGCCAGCGCACGTAACGCGCAGGTGAACAGGCGCCCACGGTATTGGGTGACTCACCGGTCAGGTAAGAGGAAAGATAGCAGCGGCCTTCAGCCATAATGCACAGGCTGCCAAAAGCGAACACTTCCAGCGGCACCGGCGTTACGCGGGCTAGCTGTTTGACCTGATGAATGGATAGCACGCGCGGCAGAACCACGCGGGCGACGTCAAAGTTGCGGTGATAGAAATTAATCGCTTCTTCATTGGTCGCCGATGCCTGAACGGAGACATGGCGCTCAATATGCGGATAACGTTCTGCGGCATACTCGAGCATCGCGAGGTCGGCTAAGATCAGCGCATCCGCGCCCAGCTGCGCCGCCATATCGACCGCCCGTTGCCAGCGCACGTAACCATCGGGATGTGCAAAGGTATTGATGGCGATATGCAATTTGCGGTTATGCTGGTGGACGAAGTTTACCGCTTCCTGCAGTTTCTTCTCGGTGAAGTTAAGACCGGCAAAATGACGGGCGTTGGTATCATCCTTAAGCCCGATATACACTGCATCGGCGCCGTTTTCGATAGCCGCTTTAAGCGCCGGGAGATTTCCGGCAGGGCAGAGCAACTCCATAATTCATCCTGAGTAGCGGCCCAGCAGGGGCGCATTATTGTTAATGAATAGGGATTTTAGTTAACCTATCGCTAATCATTTTTGATTTGAGGCAGACAAAAGCGTATTGGTGACCCCAATAATCCCTCTGCCTCACGACATAATTGTTGATTTACGCCGCTATGTCGTTTATCTGATATGGCAAAATAACGGAACTATTGCATTCAGGGAGTAAAGCTTGTGTTGGATAAACTGCGTTCACGTCTGGTCCATGTAGCGCCAACTTTGATGAGCGTCCCGGTGAAATTTACGCCGTTCGCCCTTAAACGCCAGGTTCTGCAGCAGGTGTTAAGCTGGCAGTTCAGCCAGGCGCTCAATGATGGTGAACTGGATTTTCTCGACGGCCGCTGGTTAAGTATTGAGGTGCGCGATATTGGCCTCAAATGGTTCACCTCGGTACAGAACGACCGCTTAATTGTTAGCGACACTGCCCAGGCGGATGTGAGCTTCAGTGCGGATGCCAGCGACTTACTGATGATCGCTGCGCGCAAACAGGACCCAGATACGCTCTTTTTCCAGCGCCGGCTGGTGATTGAAGGCGATACGGAACTGGGTCTCTATGTCAAAAACCTGATGGATGCCATTGAGCTTGAGCAGATGCCAAAAGCGCTGCGCGTGATGCTGATGCAGCTGGCTGATTTTGTCGAAGCTGGCCTAAAATCACCATCAGAAACTAAACATACATCGGTAGGTGAGCCATGCTGATTCGAGTAGAAATTGGAATTGATGCCCCGGGAATCGACGCCCTGCTGCGTCGCGCTTTCAACGGTGATGGCGAAGCCAATCTGGTTCGTGAGCTGCGTGAAGACGGCCTGATTACACTGGGCTTAGTCGCAACAGATGACGAAGGTCATGTCGTGGGCTACGTCGCTTTTAGTCCGGTCAGCGTTGAAGGTGAAGAGCTGCAATGGGTTGGTCTGGCACCAATCGCGGTTGATGAAGAGTACCGTGGTCAGGGGCTGGCGCGGCAGATGATCTACGAAGGTCTAGATTCGCTTAACGAGTTTGGCTATGCGGCAGTCGTGACGCTCGGCGAGCCTGCGCTGTATGGCCGCTTCGGTTTTGAGCGTGCTGCGCAGTACGATTTGCGCTGCCGTTGGCCGGGTAGCGAAGAGGCGTTCATGGTCCATCCTCTGGCAGAGGATGCGCTACAAGGCGTGCATGGTCTGGTTGAGTATTCTACCCCATTCAACCAGTTTTAAGGCCGTTTAGTAACGTTTCAAATGAACCGTCACCTGCGACGAGGCGCTCTTTTTGGCGCTTCGTCAGCTGCTTTATGCGGTACTCAAGGCGCAACGCCTGCGAGTGCTCGCCCACTTCACCGTAAAATGCCAGCGTCAACTCACCTTTGCCGCGCAGCGCTTTCGCCCCTTTACCGCTTTGATGCTGGTGGAATCGCCGTTCAACATCGGTGGTGATACCGGTGTACAATTTGTTGTCCTCGGTTCGGACGAGATAAAGAAACCAACGCACGTGTGCCAACCTGTCTATAGAGATGGACGCACCATAGCATAACGGAGATAACAGATGGAAACGCTCGCAGTCATAAGCCGCTGGCTGTCCAAACAACACGTAGTGAGCTGGTGCGTGGCGCATGAGGGCGAGCTGTGGTGCGCTAATGCGTTCTACATCTATGACCCACAGCGCGTTGCCTTCTATCTGCTTAGCGAAGAAACCACCCGGCATGGGCAGATGACCGGCAGGCAAGCGCCGGTCGCCGGCACCGTGAATGGCCAGCCTAAAACGGTGGCGCTCATCCGTGGCGTGCAGTTCAAAGGTGAAATACGTCTACTGGAAGGTGACGAAGCCGCCGAGAAACGGGCGCAGTACGTTCGCCGTTTTCAGGTCGCCCGGACCCTCTCCGCTCCGGTTTGGGAGCTGCGCTTGGACGAACTGAAGTTCACCGACAATACCCTAGGTTTTGGCAAGAAGCTGCACTGGCTGCGTGACTAACCGCTGAGCTTCGGCAGCGTCACAGTAAAGCGCGTGGCGACGGTATCTGACGTCACGCCAATCTTCCCGCCGTGTGCGCGCACGATAGACTTCACAATCGCCAGCCCAATACCGCTGTTCTCTCCTTTACGCTGTCGTGAAGGATCGACCCGATAAAAACGATCGAACAAACGCGGCAGGTGTTCGGTCGGGATCGGCGCACCCGGATTCTCCACGCTATAGATAACGGCGTCATCGCGCTCGCTGACCAGCACGGTCACCGACATGCCGCGCGGCGTGTAGCGGATGGCATTCGAAAGCAAATTATTGATAACGCGCCGGATCATTAGCGGATCGCCTTCAACCAGCGACGGCTGTCCGACAAAGCGCAGCTGTACTTCGCGCTCCTCAGCCCAGGCTTCAAAGAATTCGAATACTTTCATGGTTTCAGTCTGCAAATCCAGCGTCACGCGTTCAGGGATCAGCAGATTCTCATCGGCCTGTGCCAGAAATAACATATCGCTCACCATCTTCGCCATGCGGTTGTATTCTTCAAGGCTCGAGTAGAGTACGTCCTCCAACTCCTTGACCGTGCGCGGCTGGCTTAAGGCGATTTCGGTTTGCGTGACCAAGTTAGTGATGGGCGTACGGATCTCGTGGGCGATATCGGCGGAGAAGTTGGCTTGGCGGCGGAAAACGTCCTCGATCCGCCCGATCATCTGGTTGAACGATATCACCAGTTGTTCCAGCTCAATGGGCACTCGCTCCGGCTCCAGCCGCACATCGAGATTATCCGAGGTGATGTTTTTGATCTCCATGCTGACATCGCGCAGCGGCTGATGCCCTTTGCGTACCGCGATCAGCACGATCCCGATAATCAGCAGGCTGATGGCGGCGGCGATCATCATCAAATTTCGTTTCAACTCATCGAGATAATGCAGATGAAAATCTATCGACAGCGCGGTCAGCAGCGTATAGGTGCGTTGGTTATCATGGAAGGTTGAGGCAATCACCCGGTAGGTCGTCGTCGGCTTGGCGCTACCTTGATGGCTTGGCATTGCTGGCATACTGCTACTTTCCCAGCGGAACATTTGCTGGGTTTTCAGCTCTTGGGCAAACTGAGAGGACGTAAATATCGGCGACAGATCCGGTCCGTTAGGTGAACGGTACAACTGAGGATTTTCGCGGGTACGCAGCAGCACCGCAATATTGCGATAGCTTGCCAAAGCATTACCGATATTGGTTATCTTCTCCTCTTCCGGCGTATTCGGCGCGGTAAGCAGGGCGCTGAGCGTGGCGTTGACCTGCTTGAGGTCGTTGACATCTTGCTCTGCGAAGTGTTTCTCAACCGAATGCAGCATCATGCCGGTAAAGGCGGCAAAGGCAATGATGGTGGCGAGGCTGATGAAAAAGGTCAGACGGGTTGCTAGTGAAAACGGGCGCCGACGCAGATTAACCCTCATCGCGTACCTCGAGCACATAGCCGACACCGCGTACGGTCTGAATCAGCTTCGGCGTAAATTCGTTATCGATTTTGGCACGCAAACGCTTGATGGCAACGTCGATAGCGTTGGTATCGCTATCGAAATTCATATCCCACACCTGAGAGGCGATAAGCGAACGCGGCAGTACTTCTCCTTGATGACGCAGGAAAAATTCCAGCAGCGTGAACTCTTTGCTGGTCAAGGTGATGCGAGTGTCGCCGCGCGTCACCTTGCGGGAAACCAGATCGAGGGTGAGATCGGCGACCTGAAACTGGCTTTCGACAATCACGGCGGCCCCCCGGCGCAGCAGGGTTCTCACGCGGGCCAGCAACTCGGCAAAGGCAAACGGCTTCACAAGGTAATCATCAGCGCCCAGCTCCAGCCCCTTCACCCGGTGTTCAATGGTGCCAAGCGCGGTAAGCAGCAGGATCGGCATCCCTTTATTGGCGGCGCGCAGCATGCGGACAATATCCCAGCCGTTAACGTCCGGCAGCATAATATCGAGCACGATAAGGTCGTAATCTGCGGTCATCGCTAGGTGATAGCCGTTGAGCCCATTGTCGGTGTTGTCCACCACAAAGCCGGCTTCCGTCAGCCCCTTGCTCAGGTATTCACCTGTTTTGACCTCATCTTCGACAACCAGAATTTTCACGCGCCCTCCATCGCTGCTGTGTGATGGGGCCATTCTAATGGAGCGCGGGGCGATAGCAAGACGGGCTAAGAGCCTGCCGTTGGTGCAGGCTCAACGTTGACGCTTATTCAGCCCAAGCGTTTTGCCGCTTCAACTCCTCGTTCACCTTGGCATTCGTCTCTTTGAGCAGGGTTGTAATATCGCCATCGCAGCTGGCGTAAATTTTGTTAAAGCCATCGGCGGTGATCTGACGCACCGGGATCCAGTTTGGGATCTGCGGCATATAGCGCCCCTCTTTGGCATAGGTTTCAGCAAACACTTCCCAGCGCGGATCGTTGTGGTAATCCTTCACGTTGAGCGTTTTGTTCACTGGCAGACGCACGATAGGCATTGAGGTGCTATCAATCGCCATGCCGATCTTCTGTCCCTCCGGTGAGATGAGAAACTCGAGGAATTTCTTCGCCGCCGCTTTACGCTGACTGGTTTTCATCAAAAATGCGGTGGTGCCTTCCGCCATCGAGATAGCGCCGCCCGGGCCTGCCGGTGGTGGCACAACGGTATAAGTTTGTTTACCCGGATCTTTATCGAATAGGGCGATATGGTACGGGCCGGAAGAGTACATCCCGGTTTGTCCTGAGCGGAAAGAGGTGTTGGCATCGGCGGTGGTGTGGTTAATCGCCCCCGGTTGCGCCAGCCCTTCACACACCATACTGCGCATAAATGTCATGGCGGCGGCGGCCTCCTTGCTGTCCAGCGCGCCCTTAAATTTACCCGGCTGGGTTGCGACTAAATAATTACCGCCCGCCTGCCAAAGATAGGATGAAGAAAATGAACTGGCATAGCCGCGTGTGGTTGCCAGTGGCATAGTAAAGCCGTAGGTATCTTTTTTGCCGTTGCCGTCTGGGTCATCGTGGGTAAACGCCTGTGCCACCTTTTTCAGTTCATCCCAGTTGGTTGGCGCTTTCAGATTCAGTTTGTTGAGCCAGTCCTGACGGATAAACAGCGCGTAGGTATGTGCAGACGTTGGTACGCCGTAATATTTGCCATCTGGCTGCTGGGTGGATTTCCAAGCGGCTTCATAAACATCATCGCTGCCTTTTAGCTCGCTGGGTTTAATTTCGTCTACGATGCCCAACTGCACCATCTGACCGACAATAATAGCGTCGTTAAACACCACGTCGGGCAGGGCGCCGCCGGTTGCCGCCCGTGCCAGACGCTGATCAAAATCGGTGACGGCATTAAAGTATTTTATCGATATCCCGGTCTCTTGCTGGAACCGGTCGGCGAGCTTTTGATAAATCACTTTTGAATCATTGCTGGCGCGGATCCAGACATCGAGTTCTTCACTGAATGCATTATGTGAACAGGCAAATAGCAAGGCCAGGCTTAGCGCTTTATTTTTGAATTTCATATATTGACTCCGGTTTGCAGAAGAAACTTTCTATCCCTGAACAGAGGTAAAGATCGGTGAGCAAATAAACAAGAGTGATGATAGGAGTCGGTCAATGGTGAAACAATGTTTTGACCTTGCTATATCGAGAATATTGTGTGGTTGTGTGAGCGGATTAATATTGTTGCCGTAAAGTGTGACGGCGGCGAATATTTAAAACAAAATAAATGGCTTTTTATTCATGTAATAATAAGAATGTTTTTATTTCGTCGATTTTTTGCCCGCACGATCACACATTGGTCGAGGCTGCCTGCGGCTTAAATGACAACTTTGTCATTATCCTGTCACCGAGCAAACAGAGTCACTCCCGTAATCTATGTCTATCGCCAGCCCTTTTTGATTCGGCGGAACAGGACGTGACATGTTTAATCTAAAACACTTAACGCTGACCATGGCGTTTATTCTGGCCGGGTGCACTTCACTCGCACCAGACTATCAGCCACCGGAAAAGGTGGTGCCGGAACAGTTTTCGCTCTCGCAGGGTGCGCTGGTTCCTACCGGCAGCGGCTGGCAACAGACCGGCTGGCAAACCTTTTTCATCGACCCGCAGGCCAAGCGACTGATTGACGTTGCGCTGCGCAACAACCGCGATTTGCGGATGGCAGTGCTGAATGTTGAAGCCGCTCGCGCGCAATACAACGTGACCGATGCCGGACGCTACCCGCAGCTTAATGGTTCCTCCGGCGCCAGCTTTGAAGGGGATCTTCCGGGCCAAAAAGCCACCGTTAAAAGCTACGACGTCGGCCTGAACCTCAGCTATGAGCTCGACTTTTTCGGCAAGCTGAAAAATATGAGCGAGGCCGATCGGCAGAGCTTCTTTGCAAGCCAAGCCGCTCAGCGCGCGGCGCAAATCGTCGTCGTGACCAATGTGTCTCAGGCCTGGTTCAACCAGCGCCGCCTGACGCAGCAACTGCTAATTGCCAAAGAGACGCTGCAAAACTACCAGCAGTCTTACGCCTTTGTAGAACAGCAGCTGGTCACCGGCAGCACCAACGTGCTGGCGCTGGAGCAGGCGCGTGGCGTTATCGAAAGCACGCGGGCCGATATTGCCCAGCGGGAAGGTGAGTTGGCACAGGCCAGCCACGCGCTGCAGCAGCTCTTGGGCACCTACGACACGCCGTTTAATGCCAACGAGCCGTCGGCTGCGTCCGTAAAGCCGCTGCCGCTACCGGCTAATCTGCCGTCCACGATCCTGCTACAGCGCCCGGATATTATGGAAGCCGAGCATCAGCTACGCGCGGCGAATGCCAATATCGGCGTGGCGCGCGCGGCGTTCTTCCCGTCTATTACCCTCACCAGCGGCGTCTCGACCAGCAGCTCGACGCTCTCCAGCTTGTTTAATGCCGCCAGCGGCATGTGGAATTTTGTGCCGAAGATTGACCTGCCTATTTTTAATGCCGGACGTAACGAAGCCAACCTCGCGCTGGCGAGCGTTAAGCAGCGTCAGGCGGTGGTGAACTACGAACAAAAAATTCAGGCGGCGTTTAAAACGGTAGCCGACACACTCTCGCTTCGCGGCAGCATTGAGGGCCAGCTAGTGGCTCAGCGGCGTTATTTGGCGTCATTACAAATTACTCTGCAACGCGCTCGGGCGCTGTATGCCAGCGGGGCAGTGAGTTATATCGAAGTGCTGGATGCAGAGCGTTCCTTATTTTCCACTCGGCAGACAATTCTCGATTTAATTTATTCCCAGCAGGTTAACGAAATCAATTTATTCAGCGCGCTTGGCGGCGGCTGGAAAGCCTAACTTTAATTCAGGAGTCTCAAGATATGCGTAAATTAACTACTCTGATTGGCGGTGTTTTTATGATGCTGGCGATGAACGTGCAGGCGGCAGAAATGCAGCATGACGGTCATGGACAGATGATGAATATGAGTACGAAAGCGGAAGTTATTCAGGGCACCGGGGTGGTGAAGATTATTGACTGGGACGCGAAGAAAATCACCATTGCTCACGAGGCTATTCCGGCTATTGACTGGCCGGCGATGACCATGCGCTTTACGTTTGATACGCCAACCGAGGCCATTAAACAACTCAAAGAGGGCGAGAAGGTTAATTTTAGTTTTGTGCAGCAGGGCAATATCTCTCTTCTCCAGGACATTAAGGCGCTGTAATCATCATGACGACGGCCAAATTAAAATATACGGCGGCGATCGTCGGCGGCTTGATGATTGGCGGCCTGTCTACGGCTGCCGTTAGCCACTTCGTCGCACCCAGCGCCCCGGCTCAATCAGCTCCTGCGGAGCGCAAGGTACTCTACTGGTACGATCCAATGAAGCCTGATGTCCGTTTTGAAAAGCCGGGCAAATCGCCCTTTATGGATATGGATCTGGTGGCGAAATACGCTGACGAAGGCGGCGATACGCAGTCTAGCGGCGTGCGCATTGACCCGACTCAGGTTCACAATCTGGGGCTGCGCACGGCAAAGGTGAGCCGGGGACGGCTCGACTACGCGCAGACCCTTCCGGCTAACGTCAGCTATAACGAATACCAGTTCGTGATTGTTCAGGCGCGCGCAGAAGGGTTTATCGACAAAGTCTACCCGCTGACGGTCGGTGACAAAGTCCGCAAAGGTATGCCGCTGGTGGCGGCGACGATCCCCTCATGGGTTGAGGCGCAAAGCGAATACCTGCTGCTGGCAAACTCCGGCGGAACCGCAACCCAACTGGACGGTGTGCTGGAGCGTCTGCGGCTGGCAGGCATGCCGGAAGCGGATATCCAAAGGATGCGCGCCACGCGTCGCGTGCAAACGCAGTTTACGCTGACAGCGCCCATTGACGGTGTGCTTACCGCATTTAGCCTGAAAAGCGGAATGAACATCGGCAAAGATAGCGTGGTGGCGCAAATTCAGGGCATGGACCCGGTGTGGGTCACCGCCGCGGTGCCGGAGTCGATTGCTTCGCTACTTAAAGACACCTCCCGGTTCACGGTGGTCATTCCGGCCTATCCCGACAAAACCTTCCCTATTCAGAAAGCGACAATTTTGCCGAGCGTCGACCCTGTGACTCGTACGCTACAGGTGCGCCTGCAGGTCAATAATCCTGATGAGCTACTGAAGCCGGGGATGAACGCATACCTGAAGTTAACTGCGCAGAGTGACGAAATGTTGTTGATCCCGTCGCAGGCGGTGATTGATACGGGCGATGAGCAGCGGGTGATTACGGTAAGCAGCAACGGCGAGTTTGTGCCGAAGAAAATTAAGGTGCTGCGTGAGTCCCGGGAGCTGACGGGCGTTGCTGATGGGCTGTCGGCGGGTGAGTCGATTGTCGTCAATGGCCTGTTCCTGATTGATTCTGAAGCCAATATCAGCGGCGCGTTGGACAGAATGCGCCATACCGCTGACCAGCATGCCGGGCATTAAGGAGACGGTGATGATTGAATGGATTATCCGGCGCTCGGTCGCTAACCGCTTCTTAGTGATGATGGGCGTGCTGTTTCTGAGCCTCTGGGGCGGCTGGACTATCGTCAATACCCCGGTCGATGCACTCCCGGACCTCTCTGATGTGCAGGTGATCGTCAAAACCAGCTATCCGGGGCAGGCACCGCAGATTGTTGAAAATCAGGTGACCTATCCGCTGACCACTACCATGCTGTCGGTTCCGGGGGCCAAAACGGTACGCGGCTTCTCGCAGTTTGGCGACTCCTACGTGTACGTTATTTTTGAAGACGGCACCGATCTTTACTGGGCGCGTTCGCGGGTGCTGGAGTATTTAAACCAGGTGCAAGGCAAGCTGCCGCAGGGTGTGAGCTCGGAGATTGGCCCGGATGCCACCGGCGTGGGCTGGATTTTTGAATATGCGCTGGTGGATAAAAGCGGTAAACATGACCTTGCCGAGCTGCGTTCATTGCAGGATTGGTTCCTGAAATACGAACTAAAAACCATTCCCAACGTGGCGGAAGTGGCCTCGGTTGGCGGCGTGGTGAAGCAATATCAGGTGCAGGTTGACCCGATGAAGCTCGCTCAATACGGCATTAGCTTAGGCGAGGTGAAGCAGGCGTTGACCTCCTCCAACCAAGAGGCGGGCGGCTCTTCGGTGGAAATTGCTGAAGCGGAATACATGGTCCGTGCGACGGGCTATCTCAAAAGCCTTGCTGATTTTAACCATATCGTTCTGAAGGCCGGAGAAAACGGCGTACCGGTGTATCTGAAAGACGTGGCGCGGGTGCAGATTGGCCCCGAGATGCGTCGCGGTATCGCTGAATATAACGGCGAAGGCGAAGTGGCAGGCGGCGTGGTGCTGCTGCGATCCGGCAAGAATGCGCGTGAGGTGATTACGGCAGTCAAAGAGAAGCTGGCGTCATTGCAAAAAAGCCTGCCTCCGGGGGTTGAAGTGGTGACCACCTACGACCGCAGCCAGCTTATCGATAGGGCCATCGACAACCTGCGATCAAAGCTCATTGAAGAGTTTATCGTGGTCGCCGTGGTCTGTGCGCTGTTCCTCTGGCACCTGCGTTCGGCGCTGGTGGCGATTGTCTCGCTGCCGCTGGGGCTGTGCATTGCCTTTATCGTCATGCATTTCCAAGGCCTGAACGCCAACATCATGTCGCTGGGCGGGATAGCGATTGCGGTGGGGGCAATGGTGGATGCGGCCGTCGTGATGATTGAGAACGCCCACAAGCGGTTGGAGCACTGGCAGGAGGCGCATCCTAACGAGAAAATGGATAACGCCACCCGTTGGAGAGAAATTACCGATGCTGCCGTGGAAGTTGGGCCGGCGCTGTTTATCAGCTTGCTTATCATCACCTTGTCGTTTATCCCGATCTTCACCCTTGAAGGTCAAGAAGGGCGGCTGTTTGGCCCACTGGCCTTTACCAAAACCTACGCGATGGCAGGTGCGGCGGTGCTGGCGATCGTGGTGATCCCGATCCTGATGGGTTTTTGGATCAAGGGAAAGATCCCAGCGGAGTCGAGTAACCCGCTTAACCGCTTCCTGATTGCGCTTTATCACCCGCTTTTGCTGAAAGTCCTGCGTTGGCCGAAACTGACGCTGCTGGTGGCGCTGCTGTCGATGCTGACCGTGCTGTGGCCGCTTAGCAAAGTGGGCGGCGAATTTTTGCCGAAAATCAACGAAGGCGACCTGCTGTATATGCCATCGACGCTGCCGGGGATTTCCCCGGGCCAAGCGGCGGTGCTGCTGCAGCAGACCGATAAGCTGATTAAAACGGTGCCGGAAGTGGCCTCGGTATTTGGTAAGTCGGGCAAGGCGGAAACGGCAACCGACTCTGCGCCTTTAGAGATGATTGAAACCACCATCCAACTGAAGCCGCAGGATCAATGGCGGCCAGGGATGACCATCGACAAAATCATCGACGAGCTGGATGCTACCGTGCGTCTGCCGGGGCTGGCGAATCTGTGGGTGCCGCCAATACGTAACCGTATTGATATGCTGTCCACCGGGATTAAAAGCCCGATAGGCATTAAGGTATCGGGCACCTCTTTGGCGGATATCGATGACGCGGCACAGCGTATTGAAACGGTGGCAAAAACCGTACCCGGCGTCGTTTCTGCGCTAGCAGAGCGGCTGGAGGGCGGGCGCTATATTGACGTGGACATTGACCGTGAAAAAGCCGCGCGCTACGGGATGACCGTGGGCGATGTACAGCTCTTTGTGTCATCGGCTATTGGTGGCGCAACGGTGGGGGAAACCGTTGAAGGCGTGGCGCGGTATCCTATTAATATTCGCTATCCACAAGGCTTCCGCGACGGCCCGACGGCGCTGCGTCAGTTGCCTATCCTGACGCCAGGAAAGCAGCAAATTACGCTTGGCGATGTGGCCCGGGTGAACGTGGTTTCCGGCCCGACGATGCTGAAAACCGAAAATGCCCGTCCGGCGAGCTGGATTTATATCGATGCTCGCGACCGCGATATGGTCTCTGTGGTACATGACCTGCAAACGGCAATCAGCCGCAGCGTGACGCTCAAACCGGGCACCAGCGTGGCGTTTTCCGGCCAGTTTGAACTGCTGGAGCACGCTAACAAAAAGCTCAAGCTGATGGTGCCGATGACGGTAATGATTATCTTCATCCTGCTTTATCTGGCTTTCCGTCGGGTGGAAGAAGCGCTGTTGATATTGATGAGCCTGCCGTTCGCGCTGGTGGGCGGCATTTGGTTCCTCTACTGGCAGGGATTCCATATGTCGGTGGCGACGGGCACCGGGTTTATTGCACTGGCAGGCGTTGCGGCGGAGTTTGGGGTGGTGATGTTGATGTATTTACGCCACGCCGTTGAGGCCGATCGGTCGCTGCAAAATCCGGAGACTTTCACCGAGGCGCGGCTAGATGAGGCGCTGTATCACGGTGCGGTACTGCGCGTGCGGCCAAAAGCGATGACGGTGGCCGTGATTATTGCCGGTCTGTTGCCCATACTATGGGGAACCGGTGCGGGTTCAGAAGTGATGAGCCGGATCGCCGCGCCGATGATTGGCGGCATGATCACCGCGCCGCTGCTATCGTTGTTTATTATACCGGCGGCTTATAAATTAATAGGGTTGTACCGCCATAAACGTATTGGATAAATCCCGTTGCAGATTGTAGGCCGGATAAGGTGTTTACGCCGCTATCCGGCAACTGCACTGTACCGCCTGATGGCGCTGCGCTTATCAGGCCTACAATATACAATCAGCACGGGCACACATGGAGTCTCCCTATGCACCACGTACTGATTACCGGTGCCACCGGTCTTGTTGGTGGGCACTTACTCAATATGCTGCGTCGCGAGTCGCAGATCGAATCCATCACCGCGCCAACCCGCTATCCACTGGAATATGCCTCCGGCGTTATCAATCCGCATAACCCCAACCTACGAGATGCGCTGGCGCAGGTCGATACGCCTATTGATACCGTGTTCTGTTGTCTCGGCACCACGCAAAGCGAGGCGGGGTCTAAGTCAGCGTTTACTTACGTTGACTACGATCTGGTGGTGGAAAGCGGATTAACGGGCCTACGGCTTGGTGCACAGCAGATGCTGGTGGTCAGCGCGATGGGCGCAAATACCCAGTCGCCCTTTTTTTATAACCGGGTGAAAGGCCAGACGGAAGCGGCGCTGATTGCGCAGGGTTGGGTGAAACTCACACTCGCGCGCCCTTCGATGCTGCTGGGGGCTCGCCGCCTACCGAGGCTCAATGAGCGTTTGCTGGCGCCGCTGTTTAGCTTGCTGCCGGGGAACTGGAAGTCGATTCAGGCGGAAGAAGTTGCGAAAGCGATGCTAAAAATGGCGAAGCATCCCGGAACGGCTCCGGTGACGATACTGTCGTCGAGTCAGCTAAGAGAAATGGCCCGGCAGTGAATCTGCCGGGCAGGATGATTACTGAATGTAGGTAAAGGCGGTCGTCACACGCTTCACGCCGCTGACGCGGCTGGCGATGTCGGCTGCGGCTTTACCTTCACGATCGGTCACCAGACCCATCAAGAACACTTCGCCGTTCTCTGTGGTGGCCTTCACGTTCGAGGATTTCACTTGGTCGGTCGTCAACAGCTGAGAGCGAACCTTGGTGGTAATCCACGTATCGGAGGATGACGTGCCGAGGCTGATTGGCTGGCCCTGACGCACTTCGTTGAATACTTCTGTGGCGCCATCAACGCCGACGGCTATCTGCTTCGCCCGTGCCGCGAGGCTCAGATCCGGAGCCTGACCGGTCAGTAGCACTTTGCCCTGATACGCGGTCACGTTAATACGCGCTTCTTTCTTAATCTGTTCATCTTTCGACAGGGCGCTGTTCACGCGTAATTCCAGCGTGCTGTCATCCACCTGCGTTCCCACCGTACGAGGGTCGGTAGCGGCTTTGGTGCCCACTGCGGCCGTGCCGACAACGGCGGCTGCAATACATCCTTGAAGCAGCAATGCGGAAATAAGGACTGCGAGGGTCGAAATTGCCTTCATTTATTCTCCTTAGTCGTCCTGGTGTGGGAAAAGGGTGTTATCAATGAGATCGCTTAGGCAGTTCACCGTGAGCATGTGCATCTCCTGGATACGCGCGCTGCGGTGCGAAGGAATGCGAATTTCGACATCCTGTTGCCCGAGCAGGCCCGCCAGTTCACCGCCGTCATAGCCGGTAAGGGCGACGATGGTCATATCACGGGTTACTGCGGCTTCGACCGCTTTAACGATATCGCGACTGTTGCCACGGGTTGAGATAGCCAGCAGCACATCACCGGCATGACCCAGTGCGCGAACCTGCTTGGCGTAAATCTCATCGTGCAGACGATCGTTCGCTATCGCGGTTAAGACCACATTATCACTATTAAGTGCAATCGCCGGTAAACCAGGGCGCTCGGTTTCATAGCGGTTAATCATGCAGGCAGCAAAATGCTGTGCGTTGGCCGCGGACGAACCGTTACCACAACAGAGAATTTTGTTGCCGTTAAGCAGCGACTGTACCAGGGTCATCGCAGCTCGGGAGATGGCGTCCGGAAGCGCTTCCGCCGCGGCGATTTGGGTTTGAATGCTTTCAGTGAAGCACACTTTAATTCTTTCGAGCACGATATCCCTTTACATTCGGTTAGCTAAAAGCGTTCTGGATCCATTCGATCTCATGGCCGGTGAAGGCTATCACATCGAAACGGCAATCCACAGTATCAAAACTCCCATTGTGCCGGGCAAGCCACAAGCGGGCAGTCTGTAATAATTTGTGTTGTTTGCTCCGGGTCACACTGGCGGCTGCGCCGCCGTATGCCGCTGATGCGCGAAAACGGACTTCGACAAACACCGTTACCGCGCGGTCGCGCATTATCAAATCAATCTCGCCGCTGCGCTCATGCACGTTGGCGGCGATGTACTGCAGTCCCTGATTTTCCAGCCAGCGACGCGCGCGGAGCTCCACCGCGTCGCCGACCTGTTTAGTGGTTAACTGGCGGGGACGACCTGTCCGTGTTGGTATTTGAGCCATGATAACTTCCTGTTAATCACGCAGTCCGGGTTGGCGCTGAGATCGCCGGTATTGCCGTTCAACTCAAAGCCCGGCATGCCGCGCATCTGAGCAAAATGGTTTGCCAGCGCCCAAGCATCCACGCCCATTGCGTACAGACGCGCCAGCGAATAGTCATTGTTGACTGCGCTGAGCGCCTGCTGCATTAGGGCAGGGTTGCTGCCGGCGAGCATTGGGATCTCGCTGTATTGCAGACCTTCCATCTCCAGACGGAAGTCCGGACCGGCGGTGCCTTGAGCGCTGCGCGAGCTGGCATACAGCAGGGAACCGCTCTGGCTGCCGTTACGCATGGCAATCATCGGCTTAATGAACGCTATTTCTTCCGGCGTCGCCAGAATATAGGCTGCATCGACTTTGCCGCTGCCGGTGATCTGCGCATCGGTTGGCGCCGGTGGGATCGTCAGGCCGCCAATGGTCACGCCTTTTGGCTGGGACTGCGCGGAAATAACTGGAGTGCCTGACAGCGCAATACCGGAACCGCCGTTGACGCCGCCGCGCAGCTCAGAGAGCGAACCAAATTTCTGCTGCAATACCGTGCCGCCGCCCAGCTTCTGCCATTCATCGGCAAAGGCCTGAGTGACGCGATCGCCAAGGGCATTGCGTGGCACCAGCAGCAGCGGCGATTGTTTGCCCTGCTCGTGGATATGACGTGCGGCATCGCGGGCTTCATCCTCTGGAGAGAGCGCGAAGTAGCAGATGTTGGCATGATTGCTCACCGCTTCCGGCTGGTTCAGCGCCAGCACGTTCAACGACGTGTTGCTTTTCAGCAGCTCATCGACGTTATTTTTCAGCAGCGGACCAACAACCAAGCTGACGCCATCTTTCTGCGCCTGCGCTAGAATCTGGTTCAGCGGCTGAGTGCTAGTGTCATAAATTTTCAGCTCCGCCGATGGATTGGCCGGCACGTTTGCTGTGGCCTGCGGCTGTGAAGCTGGCGCTGGAGCTGCGTCGGTTGGTGCTGATGATGTCTCAGGCTGCGCTGACTCGACCGCCTGAACCGGTGCTGCAGCGGCTGTAGCCGGGGCTTGAGCCTGAGTTTGCGGGGTGGTCAAATCGGTGACTTCAGCCTGTGAAGGGCTTACGACGTCCGTGGAGGCCGCCTGGGCAACCTGATCCGGCACGGCGCTACCACTGACCGGCGTGATGCCGTTCTTCGCCGCTTCAAAACCTTTTTGAATGGTACGACCAAAAACCGACGCCTGGCCGCTTAACGGCAGCAGCAGGGCGATTTTATTGACCGATGCCGGTTTAAAGCTCTGCACGTTCGCCAACTGCGACGGCAACACTTTCGCCCCCGGGTTTTGCGGGTAGCGGGTCTGCCAGTCTTTGATACCGGCTTTCATCATGTCGGGATCGTTGCGGTTATCGAACCACATGCGTTGCAGATCCAGCCAGCCTTGCAGCACGTTCTCATCGGCATTAATCACCAAAGCGTTGGCCTGCTCGCGAGTCATCGAAGAGAGCGCCTGCCAGGTAGCATCGCTATTTTGCTGTTTATCCGGCTGTGCGGTCAGCAGCGGCGCCTGAGCAATCAACGCCCGCAGCAATGCAAGCGACGGTTTACCTTGCTCAGCGGTGATGGTGTCTTGCCAGAAACGAGCCTGCAGCGCGCTGTCGAAATCATCGGCTTTCAGCTTTTGCAGCAAGGCCTGCGCGCCGGCAAAATCTTTCTGCGCCAGCTTCACTTCTACTGCCAGCAGCGACTGCTCTTGGCGTTGGGCGGCATTCAGTTCCTTCGGCAGCTGGTTGTACAATTCCAGCGCCTGTTGGCTCTTGCCTTCCTTCAGCAGTGCACGAATGGCGAGTAATTGCCAGTTGGTCTTGCTATCATTCGAGCTTTGCTGCATCTGTTGCAGATAAAAGCCGGAGTCAGCCTGCGTCGCGCCCTGAAGTTGGACGGCACTCTGATCGGGAGCCTGGGTAACACAGCCTGCGAAAATCAGTGCAGCCAGGATTACAGGCAGACAGCGCGCGGCTTTCATACGAGAAAATGTTGAGGGTACCATACTGTATCCAGTGATATTTTTTACGCAATGCTCAATATTAAATCGGCAATACGGACTAAACAATGAAACAACACGAATCGGCGGATAATTCTCAAGGCCAGCTCTTTATTGTACCTACTCCTATCGGAAATTTGGCTGATATTACCCAACGAGCGCTCGAAGTATTGCAAGCTGTTGATTTAATTGCGGCTGAGGACACACGTCATACCGGTTTATTGCTGCAACACTTCGCGATTAACGCCCGTATGTTTGCCTTACACGATCACAATGAGCAACAAAAAGCCCAAATGCTGGTGGCGAAACTCAAAGAGGGGCAGAACATCGCGCTGGTTTCCGATGCCGGAACGCCGCTGATTAATGACCCTGGCTACCATCTGGTGCGCACCTGCCGCGAAGCGGGCATTCGCGTGGTACCGCTGCCAGGCCCCTGTGCCGCCATTGCCGCGCTGAGCGCCGCTGGCCTGCCGTCTGACCGTTTCTGCTATGAAGGTTTCTTACCGGCCAAGTCCAAAGGCCGTCGCGATGCGATGAAGGCGATTGAAGCCGAACCGCGCACGCTGATTTTCTATGAATCCACCCACCGTCTGCTCGATAGTTTAGAAGATATGGTCGCAGTGTGGGGTGAATCCCGCTATGTGGTACTGGCGCGCGAGCTAACCAAAACCTGGGAAACCATCCATGGCGCGCCGGTTGGCGAACTGCTGGCATGGGTGAAAGAGGACGAAAACCGTCGTAAAGGCGAGATGGTGCTGATCGTTGAAGGGCATAAAGCGCAAGATGACGAACTGCCCGCCGACGCGTTGCGCACCCTGGCGCTGCTACAGGCTGAACTGCCGCTGAAGAAAGCCGCGGCGCTGGCGGCGGAAATTCACGGCGTGAAGAAGAACGCGCTGTATAAGTATGCGCTGGAGCAGCAGGGGGAATGAGGAAAGGCCTTTAATCACAAAGGATCTTCCCGCGTTCGGTGAATAAAACGTGGGAATGACCCAATGTGTAGAGACTCGGAAATTCCCCGCAGAGCTGTCGCCGAGGAAGGAAATAGCATCTACGAGTTTCTCGGCGGCTTTAAGGGCTTTCACTGTATCAGTGATCGTTTTTGATCAACCGTTTAAACGATCTGCAGTTCAACTCCAGTATCAGTCAGCGCGGCAGCATCCTGCTTACTGATATCGCTATCGGTGACGACGCAGTCGATCTTATCCATCGGCAGAACCTGGTTAAACCCGCGGCGATTAAATTTTGTCGCATCCAGAACGGCAATAACTTTATGCGCCGCCGCGGCCATGACGCCGCTAATCGAATAACCTTCGTTAAACGTGGTGATGCCGTTCGTCGCATCGATGCCGTCGGCACCTACAAACATGAGATCGGCACAAATTCCCTGTAATGCACGCTCGGCAATCGTTCCATGCATAGAGTGCGTTTTGTGGCGTACGGTCCCGCCGCACACGACCAGCGTAATATCTTTGTTTTCCGACAGCGTGAATGCCGCAGGCAGGCTGTTGGTGATGACGGTGATATTGTTCATATTGACCAGCTCTTCCGCAATGAGCAGCGTCGTGCTGCCACTATCGAGGATCACCGTCATGCCTTCCTTAATTAATGCGGTAGCGGCCTTGGCGATTCGCTTCTTAGGATCGCTGGCGAGCTGGTAGCGATCTTCCAGCATCACTTCTTGATTATCGGTTTCGGCGAGATTGCTGCCAAGACGGGCAGCACCCCCGTGAAAACGGGTGAGCAGTCCTTTTTCTTCGAGCAGGCGCAGGTCGGCGCGGATGGTAACTTCAGAAATGCCAAAGAGACTCGAAAGGTCTAATACCAGGACGCTACCCTGCGTATTCACCATATCGACGATTTTGTTCCTTCGTTCAAATGAATTCATCTTGATTTGCCTGATAATTAACTGAAGTTAGTTTAAACGAAGGCTAATGAAAGTTATATGATAATTTTCGAAAGGTAATGTGAGCCAGCTCAGATTGCTGGCTCCCGGTATTACGCCATCTTGAGCAGGATTTTTCCCTGCATTGGTGCGCCATTGAGTGCCTTAACATGGTGGGCAAAACTTTCTGTATCGCCAACATGTGCGATGAGCGGCGCGAGCTGAATCCGTTTCTCTGTCAGAAGCCGAGCGGCGATGTTCCACTCTTCACCCGGCCATGGTGCGGAGTAGTTCATCCAGCTGCCAATAATCGTCAATTCTTTTCGTAGAATCAGCCCGAAAGTATTGGATAACAGGGTGAGATCGTGGTGCAGCGTCCCGACTAACGCCAGTTGCGCGCGAGGGCCAGCCACTTCGATAGCGAGGGCTACGGTTTGCGGTGTCCCGGCGGTCTCCAATACTAATTGGTCGAACTGATTTGCTTCCAGCGCCGATTGAATAGCTTTGCCATTCATTTCCCGGCTATTGAAGATGTGCGTTGCACCAAGTGATTTCGCCAGCTCCAGCTTTTGCGGATTGATATCAATCGCGGTGATGCTTTTAGCACCTAGCTCGC
Organism: Kluyvera sp. STS39-E; assembly: GCF_040932435.1. NCBI lineage: Bacteria > Pseudomonadati > Pseudomonadota > Gammaproteobacteria > Enterobacterales > Enterobacteriaceae > Kluyvera > Kluyvera sp. STS39-E. Next base: position 126,143 of record NZ_JBFQGA010000001.1, read on the forward strand.
GGGCGCACTGGAGGGCCAACAGGCCAATTGTCCCGGCACCGATAATGACCACGTTTTTTCCTTCACATCCCTGCGCCAGATGGAAGGCATGCAGCCCAACGGTAATTGGTTCAATAAACGCGCCATCATCAATGGGCATGCCGTCCGGCAAGCGAAAGAGGTTGGCGCGCCTGACGATGATATATTCGGCGTTACCGCCTTCGCTGCGTGAGCCGACAAACTGGTACTGCTTACATAATGAGAAGTAGCCGCGTGCGCATTGCGGGCAGTCAAAGCACGGTAACAGCGGCACGCAGGCCACGGCATCCCCTGGCTGTATGTCGGTAACGGCGGGGCCATAGGATTCAACATAGCCGCTGAATTCATGTCCTAGGGTAATCGGGTAATAGTGTGCGCCTTTGGCAAAAATACGCGGGATATCTGAACCGCAAAGTCCGGAACAGATGACCTTGACCAGCACATCATCGTCATTTTTCAGGGTTGGTATTGGACGTTCTTCAACGCGTACGTCTCCCTCAGCGTGAATCACCACTGATTTCATAACGGTCTCCATAAGCTAAAAAAGGGGAGCGGACGCTCCCCGGATATTAAGACATGTCTGGGCTCTGCTGCACGGCGGTGGCTTTTTCAGCCGCTTCGAAACTGCGTGCCCGGCGCCAGGTCAACATGACCCCAAGTAGATAGATGACGGCAATAACGAAGAAGCCGACGAGGTTCTGCCAAGTAAAGAGTTGAATCAGTAGCCAGGTGATAGGCGAACCGCCCTGATCGAGTGACGCGACCTGACTACCCGCCTTCAACGCACCGGCGTTTGCCGCTAACTGGGTATGTAGTCCAATGGTTTGAGTGGCAATCCACAGCGTGATCCCCATGATAATTACGCCGGAAATCAGCGTGCGGAACAGGTTACCTTGGTGTACTGCCACCGCCATCGCAACAAAGAAGCCGATGGTGGCAAGGTCGCCGAATGGCAGTACTTGGTTACCAGGCACCAGGACCGCAATGAGGATGGTCAGCGGGATAAAAATCAGGCTTGCGGATACCACGGAGGTATGGCCTAACAACAGAGCAGGATCGAGACCGATAAGGAACTCTTGACCGCCAAACTTAGCCTGTAGGCGTTTGCGGGCATGTTTAGCAATTGGCGTTAAGCCATCCATTATTGGTTTAATGACGCGAGGCATCAGCAACATCACGGCGGCAGTTTTAACGGCCAGCTGTAGCACGGCTTTCAGGTCATAACCTGCCAACATGCCAATCACCAGACCCATCACAAAACCGACGGTGACGGGTTCTCCGAACGGGCCGAAGCGTTTTTGCACGTCGTCTGCGCTAAAATGGATACGATTTAGTCCGGGAATTTTCTCGATAATCGTGTCCACGAGAACGGCAATTGGGCCAAGCCACGCGGAAGAACCGTGTGGAATAGCAATACCATCAAGGCCAAAAAAGTCGCGAGTATCTTTGGCAAACCAGTCACCCAGTTTATAGACGAAGGCGGCGTGAACCACCACGCCCAGAATCCCCAGCCAGTACGAACCGGTTGCCAGATGTAGCATGGCGCCGGTAAAGGTCATGTGCCAGATATTCCAGATATCGACGTTCACGACGCGGGTCATACGGGTCACCAGCATCAGGATATTGACGCCTATAGCGACAGGTATGGCGACCAGCGCAATCTGAGAAGCCCAAGTCATCGGGGATGATCCCGGCCAGCCCACGTCTATTACGTGCAGGTTAATTTCGAAATGCTCCGCCATCGCTTTTGCTGCTGGCCCAATGGAGTCGAGCATCAGGCCAATGACCAGCCCGATACCGACGAAACCAATCCCAATATGCAGACCTGATTTAAAGCAATCCCCGAGTTTCATCCCCAGCAATTTAGAGAAGATGATGATGACCAGCGGCAACATAACCGTTGGGCCTAAGTCTAGGATATAACGCATTATTTCGCTAAACATGACGTTACCCCACGAGGATGGTCAGGATTTTTTGTTGCAGTCCTTCGATGCCTACCCCAGAAACAAACGGCATACCGTGAACCACGGGAATATCACCAAAAGTACGGTCAACGCGAGCGGTGGTGCAGATAAGATCGGCACCATCCATATAGGTTTCAATTTCGGTCACCCGGCACTGCACCAAGTCGAGAGAAATACCGTGCGCTTCACACAGTTCCTTAATCTCTTCTGCGGCCATGGTTGAGGTTGCTACGGCACCGCCGCAGGCAACAATCACTTTACGTTTCATAGGGTATTCCTTTTATTATCAGTTTATTATCAAGCCTGTATGCACTGCTCTGGCTCGAGGATAGTTTCCCGAAAACGCGCTGCGAGCTCAGCATCGGGGGCGCTCAGCAAGGCGTCGAGGACATTCGGGTTTTGTAGCTCACTAAACAGACGGCGCAGCAGTTTCAGCTGTGCCGCCGGGTTTTCCACAATCAGGGCGATAATCAACGAGACGCCGATTTCCGCATCATCGTCTGCTTGCTGAAAATTCACCGGTTTGTTTGGGCGAATTAGGTAAATCGCAGGTGATTTGGCGTGTGTTGCCTCACAATGCGGAATGGCAACCGCATGGCGCTCTAGCGCAATTCCGGTTGGAAATACCGTTTCTCGTTCTAGCAGCGCCTGCGGATAGCTGTCATGCACTACCCCCTTTGCCAGCATCTCCTCACTAATGTGTGCCAGCGCCTGCTGGCACGTGTTGAATTCAATTCCGGTACGGACAAATAGTTGGCTCATAGGGGCTCCATATATCAGGCAGCTTCTGCCACGCAACCGAAACGGTATGCGCGGAGAACATCCTGAATCTTGTCGATGATGAGGTTATGCGGCGTCGCGGCCAGCGTGCCAGCGGACAGGCGTTCGAACTGCATCGGCAGATACTGACTAATCAGTCCCAATGGCAGCGATACGCCATCAAGGTTGGTAATCAGCTTCTCTACGCTTTGGCGAATGCGCGGGTGTGGCCAGTAATAGCGGATACGGTCGGAAAGGCTAAAGTGGATGTCGACCATCGCCTGACTCCAGGTTGGGCGATAGTACTTTTTCCAGTATCCCGGTTCGTTGAGCATGACTTCATTAATCACTTCCAACACGTGACTACGCTGCTCAGGAGATACCAACTGTGTCTCCATTTGTGCCAGCGCGAAAATGGCTTCACGCAGGGCGAAGGTGAGTGCTGGGCCAACTTTCAAAATGGCATAGTGGTCGCGGACCAGTGAACGATAGGCCTGACGAGTCTGGTAATCGGTTGAATGTGCTTCATAGACCATCGGCGTTTTTCTGACCCAAGCAGAAAGCGCCTCGGCCGCGTTTGGTTGATAGTGAATAATCTGGGTGTGGTCGAATTCAACGCCTGGCTGAACCACGATGGCGATGACGCGATCCAGCGCCGCTTCAAGACTTAATGCCCGGAAGGCGACCTGATGCGTTTCTAGTGTCCGCGCGGCGTCTTCTTCACGAGTGACGTGAACGGTGCCGATGGTGCTGGCCTCACCGCCTGGAACCGGAACTTCCGTACCGATAACGTAGGTCAGTTCGCGTTTTTGCGCATCTGTGGCGACTTCCTCTGCGGCTTGGCAAAGCACGGCGGCGCGTTCGGCAACCACTTCTGGAGGAAGCGGAGTGGGATCGTCTGCACAGGACATTGAGGCATCGAGGTGAATTTTGCTAAACCCAGCAGCGACATAGGCTTTGATCAGAGCGATCGATTTTTCCATTGCCTCTGCAGCGGTTTCATCCTGCCAGCAGTTTGGTCCTAGATGATCGCCGCCGAGAATGAGCCTTTCACGAGGGAAGCCAACCTCTTGGGCAATGTTGTAGACGAAATCACGGAAGTCAGCCGGTTTCATGCCGGTGTAACCGCCAAATTGATTGACTTGGTTTGAAGTGGCTTCAATCAGGACCTTTTGATCACTGTGTAGATCAAAACGTAATGCAGCTTCAATCACGAGGGGGTGTGCGGAACACACGGAACAGATACCAATGTGCTCACCGGCTTTATGTCTGGAAATTATATCTTTCATTTTAATCCTCCGTTTTCTTTCGAATATATTCGTTATGTTTTGTTTGTATCGCAAACACCTTTGTTTTGTTTTGTGATCGTTATCGGAAAATCTAGCTATATCGGAAAAAATGGAGGGGGTAGACAGGTAAAAAACGCCCAGCCATTAATGACTGAGCGTTTTTAACTTATTGAAAATTAATTAAATAATCTTGATAGCCAGCTGCGGCGATTTTTTTCTGTTGGCTGGGCTACCTGTTGCGGCTGGGCGGCTATTTCACCTAACCCTGCGTCGAAAGCCATCCCAATCGCTGATAGCGCCTGATGAGCATCGTCACCGCTGGCCATAAAGTGCAGTCGATGCCCCTGTTTCGCTCCCAGTGAAACGACGCGCATGAGATTCTTGGCATCGACGATCGCGGAATGGGTATCGAGATTTTCCACCCGAATTTGCGACTGCCACTGCTTTACCGCTTTCACCAGCACTGCGCTGGGGCGCGCGTGCAGGCCGTGTGGGTTGCGCAGTGTAAACGTCGCATCTTCATCAAACACCGGTGGTGGCTCGATGATATCGCCCTCGGCAGGGATGATCTTACCGGCCAGAATATCCAGCACTGACTGCGCGTTTTCGGCGCGGGACAACGCCTCGGGTACGCGATCATCGCCCAGCGCATGAGTGAGCTGGCGCAAAATATCGAGATGCTCATTATCTTGGGCAGCAATTCCGACAATCAGGTACGCGGTTTGGTCTTCGCCCCAATCAACACCCTGCGGGCAGGCCAGCACTTTCACCCCGGTTTTCAGGACCGCATCGCGGCTTTGCGGCGTGCCGTGAGGGATGGCAATGCCGTTCCCAAGGTAGGTGCTGATTTGACCTTCGCGGTCGCGCATCCCTTGTAAGTAGGCCGGCTGGGTATGCCCTGCGTCGGTGAGCGTACCGACAATACGGTTGAGCGCCTCATCTTTCGTTTTGATCTGATGGTCGAAATGGATATCGGCAAAAGTCAATTGCATAGTGCTTTCCTTATTTGACCGCGTTGGCTAGCGCCAGCGCTTCCTGAGAACGTTTTTGCCACAGTCGCCAGAATCCCAGCATCACCGCACCGCAGGCGGAACCCGCGAGAATACACAGCACCCAAATCAGCGGTTTGTTCACCAGCGGCAGAATTAAGAAGCCACCGTGCGGTGCAGGGACTTCGATATGCAGGCTGTAGCTGAGGACGGCGGAAATTGAGGAGGCGATCATCATCATCGGGATGACGCGCAGCGGATCTTTCGCGGCAAAGGGAATCGCCCCTTCGGTGATATGCGTGCAGCCGAGAATGTAGTTCACCATACCTGCCGCCCGTTCTTCTTCGCTGAAGCCTTTGGGGAAAAAGGTGGTGGCCAATGCGATGACCAGCGGCGGGGTAATGCAGGCCGCAGAGACGCCCGCCATAAAGAAGAAGTTTCCTTGGCCTAGCAGCAGTGTGCCGGTCACGTAGGCGGCTTTATTCACCGGGCCACCGAAGTCAAAGGAGCACATCGCGCCAACCACAATTCCCAGCAGTATCGGGTTTGCCTGCTGCAAGGAGCTTAACCAACTCATCATGCCGTTATTAATTGCGGCAACGGGTTGACCAAGCAGCACCATCAGCACGCCAATCACCAGCACGCCAATCAGCGGCATGATGAAGATAGATTTCAGCCCCTCATACTGGCGCGGCAGCCCGCTAAGCAGGTTACGAATCAACAGCATAAAGTAACCGGCGGCGAAACCGGCGATGATCCCGCCGAGGAAACCAGCACCGGTAGCATTAGCCAGCAAGCCGCCAACAAAGCCGGCAACCATGCCGGGACGCCCTGAAATCGACCACGCTATATAGGCAGTAAAGACCGGCACCATGATGGAAAATGCCTGCTGGCCTACCTTCATTAGGGTGGCGGCAATAATGTTGTACTGCGGTGAGTTGGGATCGGCTGAATAGATGCCCCAGAGAAAAGAGAGGGCAATCAGAATGCCACCCGCCACCACGAATGGCAGCATGTTCGACACGCCGCTCATTAAGTGCTTATAGATTTGGCGCCCGAACGATTCCTGCTCATATTTTTCAGTCGAGTCTGATGCCGCCGTTATTCCCTGGCGGCGAGTAGCCTGACCGTTTACCACTTTATTAATTAACTCGACGGGATGATGAATAGCTTCTTTTACGGGTACCTCAATAACGGGAAGACCATTAAAACGCTCAGCATTCACATCTTTATCGGCGGCGATAATTACGCCGTAAATATCTTTTAAATCGTCTGTAGTAATGGCATTCTCAACGCCAGAAGCACCGTTGGTTTCTATTTTAATCTCGACATTTAATTTTTTTGCTGCGGTTTTCAAGGCTTCTTCAGCCATAAATGTATGGGCTATACCTGTAGGGCAGCCGGTAACTGCAATAATTTTTTTCATAATCGGGCCTTTATAATTGGACGATTTGAACCTGTTGTTTTAATTCTTCTGTACGGCTGAGTTTTCCAAGACCTGCGGAGCCTGCAACGTCGGCACCCGTTGCGCTGGCAAGCGCGAGTGCATGGGTGACGTCATCATCATTATTGAGCCACCGGCTCAGGAATGCCCCGAGCGCGGCATCGCCTGCACAGGCGGAGCTGACCAGCTCTATTTCCGGCGCAGAGCAGAACCACAGTTTTGCTCCGTTGGAGAAATAGAGCCCTTTCGCGCCCAGCGTCAGCAGCACGTTGCGTGCGCCGAGGTGGTGTAATGTCTGCATGGCATCCTGGACCTGCTGGGTGCTTCCAACGCTGAGGTTAAAGATCTCCTTTAATTCATCGTCGTTGGGTTTGATCAACAGCGGGTGAAATTCGAGGAGTTGTTGTAGTGATGGATGGCTAATATCCAAAATAACTTCGCAGCCTTTTTTCTGGCACAGCGTCATGATCTCGGCATAAAAGCGGCTTTCAATTCCCGGCGGTAAACTGCCGCTAATTACTAAATAATCACCGGCACGTACGCAATCTAAATGATGAATTACCTGCTGTTTGCAATCATCATCAATACGGGTGCCGGGATTTACCAGCTTATATTCATCTTGACCATCATTAATAAAAATATTAATGCGCGTCGGTTCGGAAACCCAGGCCGGCGTGACTTTTAGATGCTGTTTTCGCAGCTCTTCAACAATATAGTGACCGGTGAAGCCGCCAAATATGCCCATGACGTGCGTGGGCTGCTCAAAGTGGTTAAGTACCAAGGAAACGTTAACCCCTTTTCCATTAGGGCAATATTCGGTGTGCTGCGTCCGATTAACCGCCGAGGGCTGTAGCGGCTGACAAAATATATTCATGTCAATGGCGGTGTTTAACGTCAGGGTATGGATCACGACAAAGCTCCTTGCGCCGGATTCTACAGTTGACCTTCGCAACCGCAGACGTGAATGACCTTGCGGACAACTTCTTTCATCGCTTCTTTCGCAGGCTTCATGTAGTAGCGTGGATCGTTAGCGTCGGGCTTATCAATAAAGTACTGTTTCAACGCGTCAGAGAAGGCAATTTTCAGCTCGGTTGCTACGTTGACTTTGCAGACACCCAATGAAATCGCCCGGCGGATGTCTGCATCTGGTAGACCGGAAGCTCCATGTAACACCAGCGGAACATCAACGCGATCGCGAATAGCGGCTAAGCGTTCAAAGTCGAGTTTCGGTTCAGCCGCGTACATTCCATGTGCGGTGCCGATGGCGACTGCCAGTGAATCAATACCGGTACGAGTGACGAATTCACGGGCCTGCTCTGGGTTGGTGTACAGCGCATCCTTGGCATCAACGACCAAATCATCTTCCACACCACCTAAGCGGCCGAGCTCAGCTTCTACGCTCGCATCGTAGCGATGGCTAAGTTCCACCACGCTTTTGACGAGAGCAATGTTTTCCTCAAACGGAGAATGAGATCCGTCGATCATAACGGAGCGGATCCCTGCTTGGACCTTACGTGTGATATCAGCCAGATCTTCATGGTGATCAAGATGCAGTGCTAGCGGCTGATCCCAAAGTTTTGCCAGATCGCGGGCGATCGCCACCACATTACCGGTGCCTGCATAACTGTAAGTTCCCGGCGTTCCGGCAAGGATCAACGGTGCGCGCATTTCGGCTGCAGTTTCTACCACCACCTGCATCGTTTCCAGATTGTGGATGTTAAAAGCGGGGACGGCATATCCCTTACGTTGAGCTTTTAACAGCATGTTTTTGCTAGAGATGATGTACATAATTGACCCTTTGTTTTCAAAATTAAAGTTAATTTCAGCTTTACTCTTACGTTTTGAAAGTAATTTAGCGATCGTTTCGCAATCGCGTTGTGATCGAATGCACATAACTCTTAATTTACTTTTTAAAATGAAAGTTATTATTTGCTGATGGCTTTCGTTTTAAAATTTTTAGCAAGAGTGATGATTGTTAGTATCTATTTGAAAAATATAATTTTTATTGTCTTAATGGATCATCGCATTGTCTTGCGGTTTGACAAAAGAAAATGAAAATTTAAAAATGAAAGTTATTCCTCGAGAGCAAAAAAGGCACAACACTGTGGCAAAACCGTCAACCAGCCTGCTGAAAAGACGCTTAGATATTGCGGAGATCGTACGCAAAAACGGAGAAATTAAAGTCGACGATCTGGCTGAGATGCTTGCCGTTTCTGGAGTGACAATCCGTAATGACCTCAATTATCTGGAGCAGCAGGGCTATCTGAAGCGCTCGTTTGGTGGCGCAATTTATACTGCGCAACAGGCAACTCCGGTGGTTCAAATCCGCGAGCCTGCTGCCGCCGTTATCGATAAAGCATTGGAAACCGAAATGGCGCGTCAGGTTGCCGTGCAGATTGATGATGGCGATACCGTGTTCTTGGGCCCCGGCTCAATATTACGCAAGGTGATCCCTTTTATTGCCGAACACGAAGAGCTTTGTCTGCTGATGAATGACTTGGCTCATGTGCCTCTTGCACAAGAGTTTCTCAACGGTGAAAGCGTACTTCTGGGTGGCGTATTAAACAGAGAGGGCAGTGAAGTCGAAGGGGAACTGGCGTTAAGTGCATTCCGTCAATATCGCCCTTCGCGGACGCTCATTGCCGTGGATCATATTGCTGAAGACGGCACGCTGAGCGTGAGAAATGAAACGCGTGCGCGCCTGCTTCATGAAGCCGTCACGCAAAGCGAACGCGTGATAGTGGTGGTGCCCAGGCGCCCGGTTTATGGTGAGAAGCGCTATGCCGTGGCCGAGTTACAGCAGGTCAGCGGCATCGTAACGCCGCAGGTTGTGGCAGCTGAATACCATGCACGATTTCTCGCGGCAGGGCTTACCAACAGCTATACCAACAATGAATGCCTGACATGGCTCAATCCTGCGATGCAAAAAGTGAAGTGAAGGAGCGGTGATGAACGTGACTATATGTACCATCGGCGAGCTGTTGGTGGAGTTCCTCGCCAAGGAAGAAAATCAGGGATTCTCGCGGCCGGGAGAGTTTTGGGGGCCATATCCTAGCGGCGCTCCGGCTATTTTTGCCGATCAGGTGGCGAAATTAGGCTTCGGGTCGGTCTTATTTAGCTGTGTGGGCAGCGACGCTTTCGGCGAGATGAACATTGCGCGACTGGAAAAAGATGGCGTCAACGTCAACGGCATCGCGATGTTACCAAAGGCAACGACCGGCAGCGCTTTTGTCAGCTACCGCAATCAGGCTCAACGTGATTTCATTTTCAATATGCCCAACAGCGCGTGCGGTCTGTTGACGGCTGACCACATCGACGAGGCGCTGCTAAACCAGTGCAATCACTTCCATATCATGGGATCGTCGCTGTTCTCGTTCCGCATTATAGACGCCATGCGAAAGGCGATTGAAAATGTGAAATCACGAAATGGCACGGTGTCGTTTGACCCGAATATTCGTAAAGAGATGCTTAATATTCCCGAGATGTCTCAAGCCTTTGAGTATATTTTGGATTACACGGATATCTTTTTACCTAGCGATGGCGAACTGGATTACTTCGGCCTCAATCGCGGTCGCGATGAGCAGGTCTTAGTCGACAAGTTGCTTAAACGCGGCGTAAAACATGTGGTGATCAAGCGTGGGCCGCGTGGCGCGAGCTACTTTAGCGGAGAGGAAACTCATCATGTTGCGGGCTTTAATGTCCCGGTGGTAGACCCAACCGGCGCGGGTGACTGTTTCGGTGCGACGTTTGTTAGCCTGTTTTTATCCGGCATGTTGCCACCAGAAGCGCTGAAGTGGGCCAATGCCAGCGGCTCACTGGCTATTGCGCAGCGTGGCCCAATGGAAGGCACTTCGACACGCGCACAAATCGCCGCTTTCCTCGCACACCACCAAGCCGCTTAAAGTGGACATTGCCCGGTGGCGCAGGTTTACCGGGCCTACAACGTCATCGTTACTTTCTGATTTGTAGGCCCGATAAATAGGTAGAGAGCAATCTGTGGCTATCAGGTCACCGGAGCCGGGTTAAAGACGGCCAGCTGGTTATGCAGCCCCCACTGATCCGAGAATGTTTTCTTACGTCCGCTCGCCACGTCGAGAATAAAGAGGAACAGTTTCAGTCCTACGTCTTCAATCGTCTCTTCGCCGGTGGCGATGGTTCCGGCGTTGATATCCATTAAGTCAAACCAGCGGTTGGCAAGCTCGGTGCGGGTGGCCATCTTGATAACGGGCACCGCCATCAGGCCGTAAGGCGTACCGCGACCAGTGGTGAAAACCTGCACGGTGATCCCCGATGCCACCTGCTGGGTGCCGCAAACAAAGTCGCTGGCAGGCGTGGCGGCGTAAATCAAACCGCGTTTGGTGGGGCGTTGACCGGGTGACAGCACCTCGACAATCGCGCTCTTACCTGATTTTGCAATTGAGCCGAGCGCTTTTTCGACGACATTAGCCAGCCCGCCTTTTTTGTTACCTGGAGAGGGGTTAGCGCTGCGGTCGGTTTGTCCCATCTCGAGATAGTTATCGTACCAAGCCATCTCTTCAAGCAGCCGTTTACCCACTTCCTCATTGATGGCACGCGGCGTTAGCAGGTGGATGGCGTCACGGACCTCGGTGACTTCTGAGAACATCACGGTGGCACCGCAACGTACCAGCAGGTCTGAGGCATATCCCACCGCAGGGTTGGCGGTCACGCCGGAGAAGGCATCGCTGCCGCCACACTGCATTCCTACGACCAGTTCGGAAGCCGGGCAGGTTTCGCGCTGACGCTGGTTGAGCTTTGCCAAGTGGCGTTCAGCGACGAGAAGAATGTCCTCGACCATCGATTTAAATCCGACGTGCTGCTCATCTTGCAGACGCACGATGCTGGCGCTGTCGACCGGGATGCTCTGCACATCCTCGGTGCCTGCTAGCAGGCGTTCCGGCTGCAGCTTCTCACAGCCAAGACCCACCACCATCACCTCGCCGCCGAAGTTTGGGTTCAGCGCGATATTGTGGATGGTACGGATGGGCACAATGGCTGCCGGGGCGTTGATCGCCACACCGCAGCCGTACAAGTGGTTTAGACCAACCACGCCGTCGACGTTCGGGTATTTTGGCAGCAGGTCGCGCTCAATGATTTTAACTACATAATCGACCACCCCCGCGACGCAGTGCACGCTGGTGGAAATGCCCAGCAGGTTTTTCGTTCCCACGCTTCCGTCCGCATTGCGGTAGCCTTCAAAGGTATAGCCCTCAAGCGCTGGCAGCGACTCAGGGACTTTGGTCGCCAACGGCAGCGTATTGAGTGGTGGTGCTTTTGGCAGGGAGACGGTGGATTCGTCGATCCAACTGCCTTTGGCGATGTCGCGAACCGCGTAGCCAATGATTTCGCCGTAGCGAATAATTTCGCCATTATGGGGAATATCCACCAATGCGACTTTATGGCCCTGGGGAATATGTTCGATTAATTCCAGACCATCAGGAAAAAGCGTGCCCGCTTTTAATCCGTTATCGTTGACAATAATTGCAACATTATCGGTTGCATGCACTTTTATATAAAAGGCAGTCGGCGACTCTTGTCTGATTTCAATGTTAGCCATTGTCCAGCATTCTCCAGCAAAAGAATAAGGTATATAAGTACTTCGCTTCTGGTTATAGGAAATAAAAGTACTGTGAAGATGAAATAAAGAATGTCAGGAGTTTAGCTTTAAAAATGTGACGTAGATCACCCATCATCGCGATGCTAGGCGGGGCAAGGGCATCAATCGTTGAATTTGTGCATTAGCGCCCAGTGTTATGTGCATATGATCAATTTAATGAATTTTATAAGCATGTAAATTGGATGTCTGCACAATGTGCCTAGGGGGCATCCTGATTATACTGAATCTCGATTTCATGGTATCTGATTTTTTTCTGAGATTATTGTTGTTAATAAATAGTCAGCGAAATACACCTTAATAAAAAATAATAAAATTAAGGTGTCCTGTACCCGAGGATAATAAAATGATACACGATACTGCTGATGTGGCTGAGTCAAAAAAGGGTATGCCTACCCGATATTTAATTTTATTCATTATTTTTATGGTGACAGCGGTTAACTATGCAGACCGTGCAACGCTGTCTATTGCCGGGACATCCGTCGCGAAGGAGCTGGATCTTAGCGCGATTTCAATGGGGTATATCTTCTCTGCATTTGGTTGGGCTTACTTGCTCATGCAGATCCCCGGTGGCTGGCTGCTGGATAAATTTGGCTCGAAGAAAGTTTATACCTACAGCCTGTTCTTCTGGTCGCTGTTTACTTTCCTGCAGGGCTTTATTGGCTTTTTCCCGCTGGCGTGGGCCGGCGTCTCAATGTTCTTCATGCGCTTTATGCTGGGCTTTTCAGAAGCACCGTCCTTCCCGGCTAACGCCCGCATCGTGGCGGCCTGGTTCCCAACCAAAGAGCGCGGCACGGCATCGGCCATCTTTAACTCTGCACAGTATTTCTCGCTCGCGTTGTTCTCGCCGCTGCTGGGCTGGTTAACCTTTGCGTGGGGCTGGGAGCATGTCTTTACGGTCATGGGTGCGATTGGCTTCGTGCTGACCGGCTTATGGGTGAAGTTCGTGCACAACCCAACCGACCATCCGCGGATGAGCAAAGAAGAGCTGAAATTCATTGCGGATAATGGCGCAGTGGTTGATATGGACCATAAAAAGCCGGGCAGCGATGCGGCGAAGGGTCCGAAGCTCGATTACATCAAGCAGCTGCTCAGTAGCCGTATGATGTTAGGTATCTTCTTCGGCCAGTACTTCTTAAATACCATCACCTGGTTCTTCCTCACCTGGTTCCCCATTTACTTGGTGCAGGATAAAGGCATGTCGATTCTGAAAGTCGGGATGGTGGCGTCGATTCCTGCACTGTGCGGTTTTGCCGGCGGCGTGCTGGGCGGGCTGTTCTCTGACTACCTGATCCGCCGCGGCTGTACGCTGACCTTTGCCCGTAAACTGCCAATCGTGCTGGGCATGCTGTTGGCCTCAACGATTATTCTGTGTAATTACACCGATAACACGGCGCTGGTGGTGGCATTAATGGCACTGGCGTTCTTTGGTAAAGGTTTTGGTGCTCTGGGCTGGCCAGTTATCTCTGATGTGGCGCCCAAAGAGATTGTAGGCCTGTGCGGCGGGGTGTTTAACGTGTTCGGCAACGTTGCTTCAATCGTTACGCCGCTGGTGATTGGCTATATCGTCAGCGAGCTGCACTCCTTTAATGGCGCACTGATTTTTGTAGGCTGCTCTGCGCTGATGATGATGGTTTGCTACCTGTTTGTAGTGGGCGACATTAAGCGTCTGGAACTGCGTAAGTAAGTCACGACTAACTTAAGGTAATGAAAATGGATAACGCGATTTTCCCTAACAAATTCAAAGCAGCCCTGGCTGCGCATCAGGTTCAAATTGGTTGCTGGTCAGCGTTATCCAGCCCAATCAGTACCGAAGTGTTAGGCCTGGCCGGATTCGACTGGCTGGTGCTGGACGGCGAACATGCGCCGAACGATATCACCACGTTAATTCCGCAGCTGATGGCGTTAAAAGGCAGCGCCAGCGCACCGGTGGTCCGTATCCCGACCAACGAACCGGTGATTATCAAACGCATGCTGGATATCGGTTTTTATAACTTCCTGATCCCGTTTGTTGAAACCCAGGAGCAGGCAGAGCAGGCGGTCGCCTCTACCCGTTATCCGCCTGAAGGCATTCGCGGTGTTTCTGTCTCCCACCGCGGCAACATGTTTGGCACCGTGGCGGATTATTTCGCGCAGTCCAACCAGAACATCACCATCCTTGTGCAGATTGAAAGCCAGCTGGGTGTTGATAGCGTGGATGCTATCGCGGCAACTGACGGCGTTGATGGCATTTTTGTCGGCCCAAGCGACCTGGCTGCGGCCCTAGGCCATCTCGGCAATGCTTCGCACCCGGAAGTCCAGCAGGCGATTAAACATATCTTTGCTCGTGCGAAAGCGCACGGTAAACCAAGCGGTATTTTGGCACCGGTCGAAGCCGATGCGCGCCGCTATCTGGAGTGGGGCGCCACCTTTGTGGCCGTCGGCAGCGATTTGGGCGTGTTCCGTTCCGGGACGCAAAAACTCGCCGATGCCTTTAAAAAGTAACCACCGCGAATACACGCAAACTTGAGGAAATGACGATGAAAGTTGGTTTTATTGGCCTAGGTATCATGGGTAAACCGATGAGTAAAAACCTGCTTAAAGCGGGTTACTCGCTGGTGGTTTCTGACCGCAATCCTGAAACGGTTGCTGAAGTGATGGCGGCGGGTGCGGAGGCGGCGAGCACGCCAAAAGCGATTGCCGAGCAGTGTGATGTGATCATCACCATGCTGCCAAACTCCCCGCATGTTAAAGAGGTTGCGCTGGGTGAGAACGGCATTATTGAGGGCGCGAAACCGGGGACTGTGCTGATTGATATGAGCTCCATCGCTCCGCTGGCAAGCCGCGAAATTAGCGATGCGCTGAAGGCGAAGGGCGTGGACATGCTGGATGCCCCAGTGAGCGGCGGTGAGCCGAAAGCCATCGACGGCACCCTGTCGGTGATGGTGGGCGGCGATAAGGCGATTTTCGATAAATTCTACGACTTGCTGAAATCGATGGCGGGCTCTGTGGTACACACCGGTGAAATCGGCGCGGGTAACGTCACTAAGTTGGCAAACCAGGTGATCGTCGCGCTGAATATCGCGGCGATGTCCGAAGCCCTGACGCTGGCGACAAAAGCAGGTGTAAACCCGGATTTGGTTTATCAGGCGATTCGCGGCGGCTTGGCGGGGAGCACCGTGCTGGACGCCAAAGCGCCGATGGTCATGGACCGTAACTTCAAGCCAGGTTTTCGCATCGACCTGCATATTAAGGATCTGGCCAATGCGCTGGATACTTCCCACGGCGTGGGCGCACAGCTGCCGTTAACGGCGGCGGTGATGGAGATGATGCAGGCACTGCGCGCCGACGGTCTGGGAACCGCCGACCACAGCGCTCTCGCATGCTACTACGAGAAACTGGCGAAAGTCGAAATCTCTCGCTAATGACGTCATGCCCGGAGGCGCTGCGC
Organism: Kluyvera sp. STS39-E; assembly: GCF_040932435.1. NCBI lineage: Bacteria > Pseudomonadati > Pseudomonadota > Gammaproteobacteria > Enterobacterales > Enterobacteriaceae > Kluyvera > Kluyvera sp. STS39-E. Next base: position 141,668 of record NZ_JBFQGA010000001.1, read on the forward strand.
CTACCGGGCTGACACTGTAGGCCGGATAAGTGATACGTCATCCGGTTCTAGGCAGTAACAGGCTACCCCTATGAAAATCGTAATCGCCCCTGACTCATATAAAGAAAGCCTTTCTGCCACCGAGGTAGCTCAGGCGATAGAAAAAGGATTTCGGGAAATTTTCCCCGATGCTCACTATGTTTCTGTTCCCGTTGCCGACGGCGGAGAGGGGACGGTTGAAGCGATGATCGCCGCGACCCAGGGCACAGAGCATCACGCGCTGGTGACCGGCCCGTTGGGCGAAAAGGTCAATGCTTGCTGGGGGATGTCCGGCGATGGCGCAACCGCGATTATCGAAATGGCGGCAGCAAGTGGTCTTGCACTGGTGCCTCCCGCTGCGCGCAACCCGCTGCTGACGACTTCGCGAGGCACGGGCGAGCTTATCCTCAGCGCGCTGGATAAAGGCGCGAGCAATATCATTATCGGCATTGGTGGCAGCGCCACCAACGACGGCGGCGCGGGCATGATGCAGGCGCTCGGTGCGAAGCTTTGCGATGCCAACGGTAAAGAGATTGGCTTCGGCGGCGGTAGCCTGATGACCTTAAACAGTATCGACGTTTCCGGCCTAGACCCGCGGTTGGCGCATTGCGCGATCCGCGTGGCCTGCGACGTTACCAACCCACTGCTGGGCGAGCAGGGCGCATCGCGTATTTTTGGCCCACAAAAAGGGGCCAATGAAGCGATGATCCGCGAGCTGGATAGCAACCTTAGCCACTATGCCGACGTGATTAAATCATCTCTGCGCATCGATGTGAAAAACGTACCCGGCGCAGGGGCGGCAGGCGGCATGGGCGCTGCGCTGATGGCATTTTTAGGCGCCGAGCTAAAGAGCGGCATTGAGATTGTCACTCAGGCGTTAAAACTGGAAGAGCACATCCACGACTGTAACTTGGTGGTGACGGGCGAAGGCCGACTCGACAGTCAAAGTATTCATGGCAAAGTGCCGGTTGGCGTGGCAAAGGTCGCCAGCAAATACCATAAGCCGGTGATTGGGATTGCCGGAAGCCTGACGCCAGATGTGGGCGTGGTGCATCAATACGGCATTGATGCCGTATTCAGCGTTCTGACTAGCATTAGCTCGCTGGAAGAGGCGTTTCGAGGGGCGTCGGACAACATTTATCGCGCCTCACGCAATATCGCGGCCACTTTGCAGGTGGGGATGCGCACGCAAGGGTGACAAAGGCGCGCGAACCCTCTATACTGCGCGCCGAAGCTGACCAGACAGTCGCCGCTTCGTCGTCGTCCTCTTCGGGGGAGACGGGCGGAGGGGAGGAAAGTCCGGGCTCCATAGGGCAAGGTGCCAGGTAACGCCTGGGGGGTGTAACAGCCCACGACCAGTGCAACAGAGAGCAAACCGCCGATGGCCCACGCAAGTGGGATCAGGTAAGGGTGAAAGGGTGCGGTAAGAGCGCACCGCGCGGCTGGTAACAGTCCGTGGCACGGTAAACTCCACCCGGAGCAAGGCCAAATAGGGGTTCATAAGGTACGGCCCGTACTGAACCCGGGTAGGCTGCTTGAGCCAGTGAGCGATTGCTGGCCTAGATGAATGACTGTCCAACGACAGAACCCGGCTTATCGGTCAGTTTCACCTCTTAAAAAACCCCGCTTCGGCGGGGTTTTTGCTTTTTGGGGCCAAGATGAAGTCTGTGAAAAAACGATAAGCCTTTCCTTATTTTCATCTGCGCAGATGTTACAAATCCGCTCATTTTGTCGAAATGCGACGCGATGCACAAAATGCCAATTTAAACGTTTCGATTAGTTTTTTGTGCTGAGAATGGCGTCTGTTCCCTCCTGGATACTGCTTAAATCAGAAAAAATGTGGAGTGATTTACGTCCGGCGATGTCACGGTTATGTTTTTGTTTTGTTAAGTCAAATGATCTAAACATATTAACGTGAATGTATATTGGCGGTCGTGTTGTGTGATGGTGGGCGAAGAAATGATGTAACAGTTGCATTTTTTACTAGTTAATTTTATTTTTTAAAATATTATTGCCTTGGCGTAATAGTGTGAAAAATAGCCTGTAATTGCTTGAAAGATGATCGTGAAAATTAATTTTAAAAATCAGTAAAACCTCAATTCTTATCGCCATAAAATAAATTTATATGCCCCGTTTTTATTGATGAAAATCAGTACAAATCCATATTTAATATTCTTAACAAATTGATAAATAAGTGATTTATTGCTATGTGGTTACTGTGTGATTAAGGGTTTAAAGTAAATTGTGAGTGGTAGCACACATCTCGCCCGCCTATATTTAATAGAATCCACCTCGCCAAGTTGAAATAAGAGGAGAAAGAAAAATGGATAATGTTCTTCTGCCTAAGACGCAACATCTCGTCGTGTTCCAGGAAGTCATTAGAAGTGGATCTTTCGGCTCTGCGGCAAAGCAGCTTGGCTTGACCCAACCGGCGGTCAGCAAAATTATCAACGATATTGAATCTAACTTTGGTATCGAGCTGATGGTGCGCAAAAATACCGGCGTGACGCTGACCAGCGCGGGTCAGGTGCTGCTCGGTTATTCTGAGTCGATTACCCGCAAAATGAAGAATATGGTCAATGAGATGAACAGCCTGAGCTGTAGCAGCGTGGTTGATGTTTCTTTTGGCTATCCATCGCTAATTGGCTTCACCTTCTTACCGGAGATGATTAAAACCTTTAAGCAGGTATTCCCGGCGGCGCAGGTGACCATGTTTGAAGCCCAGCTCTCTTCGTTTTTACCGGCGCTACGCGATGGGCGGTTAGATTTTGCGATTGGGACGCTAAGCGATGAGATGCAGCTTCAGGACTTGCACGTGGAGCCGCTGTTTGAGTCCGAGTTTGTGGTGGTGGCCTCCAAATTACGAACGTGTACGTCAACGGTCGCACTGGAGTCGCTCTCCGGTGAGCAGTGGGTGTTCCCACAAACCGACATGGGCTACTACAAAGAACTCCTCTCAACCCTCCATCTTCATCACATCAGCACTGAAAATATCGTTAAAACAGATTCCGTGGTCACCATCTACAACTTGGTATTAAATGCAGGATTCCTGACGGTGATCCCAAAAGACATGATTGCACCATTTGGATCTGACCAATTTACTATCTTACCGGTTGAGGATGTATTACCTGTAGCGCGCTATGCAGCCATTTGGTCGAAGAATTATCGAATTAAAAAACCGGCCTCAATATTAGTCGAGTTAGCTAAGAAATACTCTTCTCCGCCTGAATCGGTGGCGATGAATTAAATATTTACGCGATTAACAAAGCGAAAGAATTAAAAGAACATCGGAGCTGTTTTATAGCTCTGCTACCCTGATATTGTCTAACGTCAGAACCCTATTCTGATAAGAGGATACGATGCATATTACTTACGATCTTCCCGTGACCCTTGATGACATTCAAACGGCGAAAAAAAGACTCGCTGGAAAAATTTATAAAACCGGTATGCCGCGCTCTAATTATCTGAGCGAAAGATGCAAAGGCGAAATATTCCTGAAGTTTGAAAATATGCAACGTACTGGTTCGTTTAAAATTCGCGGTGCTTTTAACAAGCTGAGCGCATTGACCGAGGCGGAACGCCGTAAAGGTGTCGTGGCCTGCTCTGCGGGGAACCATGCTCAGGGGGTGTCGCTTTCCTGCGCGATGCTCGGCATTGATGGCAAAGTCGTGATGCCAAAAGGCGCGCCAAAATCAAAAGTGGCGGCTACCCAGGATTACTCCGCTGAGGTCATTCTGCACGGTGATAACTTCAACGATACCATCGCGAAAGTGAGTGAAATTGTTGAAATGGAAGGGCGCATCTTTATTCCACCATACGATGATGCGCTGGTAATAGCGGGCCAGGGCACCATTGGGCTTGAGATCCTAGAAGATCTGTATGATGTCGATAACGTCATTGTGCCGATTGGCGGCGGCGGCCTGATTGCCGGGATTGCTACGGCCATTAAATCCATTAACCCGACGATCAAAATTATCGGTGTACAGTCGCAAAACGTCCACGGTATGGCCGCGTCGTATTATGCCGGCGAGATAACCAACCACCGCACCTGCACCACTCTGGCCGATGGCTGTGACGTGGCGCGTCCGGGCAATCTGACCTTCGAAATCGTTCGCGAGCTGGTGGATGATATTGTCCTGGTCACCGAAGATGAAATTCGTGACAGCATGATTGCACTAATCCAGCGTAATAAAGTGGTGACGGAAGGCGCTGGCGCACTCGCCTGTGCCGCATTATTAAGTGGCAAACTTGATAGTTATATTCAGGGGCGGAAAACAGTCAGTATTATTTCTGGCGGTAATATCGATCTGTCTCGTGTTTCACAAATTACCGGATTTGTCGGTGCTTAATTAATTCTTCCACTGGTTTATTTCAGGCAGCTTTCTCGATGCCCGGCTGCCTGTCATCAATAAATGACGAAAACATTAATTCAAGGACATAATATGAGTACCACAGAAAGTATTAATGTTAGCCAAACAAAAGAATCCTCCTGGCGTAAATCTGACACAACATGGACGTTAGGTTTATTTGGTACAGCGATTGGTGCGGGGGTATTATTCTTCCCTATCCGCGCAGGCTACGGCGGGCTTATTCCTATCCTGTTGATGCTGTTGCTCGCTTATCCCATCGCCTTTTATTGTCACCGGGCACTGGCGCGTCTGTGCCTCTCCGGGAGCAATCCGTCTGGGAACATTACTGAAACGGTAGAAGAGCACTTTGGCAAAACCGGCGGGGTGGTGATTACCTTCCTGTATTTCTTCGCCATCTGTCCGCTACTGTGGATTTACGGCGTCACGATAACTAACACCTTCATGACCTTCTGGGAAAACCAGCTCCAGATGCCGGCGCTTAACCGTGGCTTAGTGGCAATGCTGCTGCTGCTGCTGATGGCGTTCGTTATTTGGTTTGGTAAAGACCTGATGGTTAAAGTGATGAGCTATCTGGTGTTCCCGTTTATCGCAAGCCTGGTGTTGATTTCCCTGTCGCTTATTCCTTACTGGAACTCTGCGGTTATCGACCAAGTGAGCCTGAGCGATATCTCCCTGACCGGTCACGACGGTATTCTGGTGACCGTATGGCTGGGTATTTCCATCATGGTGTTCTCCTTTAACTTCTCACCGATTGTCTCCTCGTTTGTGGTTTCCAAGCGTGAAGAGTACGAAGGCGAGTTTGGTCGTGACTATACCGAACGTAAGTGCTCCAAAATTATCTCTCGCGCCAGCATGTTGATGGTCGCGGTGGTGATGTTCTTTGCCTTTAGCTGCCTGTTCACGCTCTCTCCGCAGAATATGGCGGAAGCGAAAGCGCAAAATATTCCGGTACTTTCCTATCTGGCAAACCACTTCTCCTCGATGGCCGGTCAGAAATCGACTTTCGCCACCACGCTGGAATACGGTGCGTCCATTATTGCACTGGTCGCCATCTTCAAATCCTTCTTCGGCCACTATCTGGGCACGCTGGAAGGGCTTAACGGTCTGGTACTGAAGTTCGGTTACAAAGGCGATAAGAGCAAAGTTTCCAACCGTAAGCTGAGCACCATCAGCATGATCTTCATCATGGGTTCCACTTGGGTTGTGGCTTACGCCAACCCGAACATTTTGGACCTGATTGAAGCAATGGGCGCGCCGATTATCGCCTCCCTGCTGTGTCTGCTGCCAATGTACGCCATTCGTAAAGCGCCATCTCTGGCGAAGTACCGCGGCAAATTGGATAACGTGTTTGTCCTCGCCATCGGGCTGCTGACCATTTTTAACATCGTCTACAAGTTATTTTAATTAATAAGCTCAGGATGAGCGGAGTCGTAATATGAATGAGTTCCCGGTTGTATTAGTGATTAATAGCGGTTCATCGTCTATTAAATTCTCAGTGCTGGATGTGGAGACCTGTGATGTTTTACTGGCAGGTATCGCTGAGGGGATTAATACAGATCAGGCGGGATTATCGGTAAACGGCGGTGAGGTTTCACCGCTGTCTCACCCGACCTATGAAGCCGCGCTGAAAGCTATTTCCTTTGAATTGGAAACGCGTGATCTGATCGACAGCGTGTCCCTGATTGGCCACCGCATTGCCCACGGCGGCAATATTTTCACGCAGTCTGTGCTGATAACCGATGAGGTGATTGACAGTATTCGCCAGGTTTCCCCACTGGCACCGTTACACAACTACGCCAACCTGAGCGGGATTGAATCGGCGCAGCATCTCTTTCCTGGCGTGCAGCAGGTCGCGGTATTTGATACCAGCTTCCATCAGACCCTGCCGCCGGAAGCCTATCTTTACGGGCTGCCGTGGAAATACACCGAGGAGCTTGGCGTGCGTCGCTATGGCTTCCACGGGACCTCTCACCGCTACGTCGCTCGTCAGGCCTATGACCTGCTGAAGTTACAGGAGTCCGATTCCGGGCTGGTGATTGCGCACCTCGGTAACGGTGCGTCGATTTGCGCGGTGCATGACGGCAAAAGCGTTGATACCTCAATGGGGATGACACCGCTGGAAGGGCTGATGATGGGCACTCGCTGCGGCGATGTCGATTTTGGCGCGATGGCGTGGATTGCCGCCCAGACCAACCAGACGATGGGAGACCTCGAGCGCATCGTCAACAAGGAGTCCGGTCTGCTCGGGATTTCCGGCCTGTCGTCGGATCTCCGCACGCTGGAGAAAGCCTGGCACGAAGGGCATGAACGCGCGCAGTTGGCGATAAAAACCTTCGTTCACCGCATTGCCCGCCATATCGCAGGACACGCGGCCTCGCTCACTCGTCTTGACGGCATTATTTTCACCGGTGGTATCGGTGAAAACTCGCAGCTTATCCGTCGGCTGGTGATGGCGCGTTTACGCGTACTCGGCGTGGTCATGAATGAAGAGATGAATAGCCGCCCGAACAGCGACGGGGAGCGAATCATTTCCGACGAACGTTCCAGCGTTGTCTGCGCCGTTATTCCGACCAATGAAGAGAAAATGATTGCACTAGACGCTATCCGTTTAGGCAGCAGCAATACGGTGGCGGAATACGCCTGAATCTTACTAAGAGAAGAGTTTTCATGAAGGTAAATATCGATCTTAACGATATGCATTTTGCCGATGCATGGCGCGGTTTTAACGGTAGCGAATGGAAAGAAGAGATTAACGTTCGCGCGTTTATTCAGCAGAACTACACGCCGTATGAAGGAGATGAATCTTTCCTTGCGGCGGCAACCCCGGCCACAACGGCGCTGTGGGAAAAGGTGATGGCGGGCATTCGCATTGAAAACGCCACCCACGCCCCGGTGGATTTTGATACCAACGTTGCGACGACGATCGTCGCGCATGACGCCGGGTATATCGACCAGGATTTGGAAAAAATTGTCGGTCTGCAAACCGATAAGCCGTTGAAGCGCGCGCTGCACCCGTTTGGCGGCATCAACATGATCAAAAGCTCGTTTGAAGCCTATGGTCGTGAAATGGACGCTGATTTTGAATACCAGTTTACTTCGCTGCGTAAAACCCATAACCAGGGCGTATTCGACGCCTATTCACCGGACATTCTACGCTGCCGTAAATCGGGCGTGCTGACCGGCTTACCGGACGGCTATGGACGCGGTCGCATCATCGGTGATTACCGCCGGGTGGCGCTCTACGGTATTCGTTATCTGGTACGCGAGCGCGAGCTGCAGTTTGCTGACCTGCAAACCAAACTTGAATGGGGACAGGATCTGGAAGCCACGCTGCGCCTGCGTGAAGAGCTGGCCGAGCACCGTCGCGCGCTGCTGCAAATGCAGGAGATGGCGGCAAAATACGGCTGCGATATTTCACGTCCAGCGCTGAACGCGCAGGAAGCGGTACAGTGGCTCTATTTCGCCTATCTTGCCGCGGTGAAATCGCAAAACGGCGGCGCGATGTCGCTGGGCCGTACGGCCACCTTCCTCGATATCTATATTGAGCGTGATATGCAGGCAGGCCGCCTCACCGAGGTGCAGGCGCAGGAGCTTATCGACCACTTCATCATGAAGATCCGCATGGTGCGTTTCCTGCGTACGCCGGAATTCGACACGCTGTTCTCCGGCGATCCTATCTGGGCGACAGAAGTGATCGGCGGGATGGGGCTGGACGGGCGCACGCTGGTAAGCAAAAACGCCTTCCGCTATTTGCATACGCTGCACACTATGGGCCCGGCGCCGGAGCCAAACCTGACCATCCTGTGGTCGGAAGCACTGCCGCAGGCCTTTAAGCAATATGCAGCTCAGGTGTCTATCGTGACGTCGTCGCTGCAATATGAAAATGATGACCTGATGCGCGCCGACTTTGACAGCGATGACTACGCCATTGCCTGCTGCGTCAGCCCGATGGTTATCGGTAAGCAGATGCAGTTCTTCGGCGCTCGCGCCAACCTTGCGAAAACGCTGCTGTATGCGATTAACGGTGGGGTGGATGAGAAGCTCAAGATCCAAGTCGGGCCGAAAACCGCGCCGTTGATGGACGAGGTGCTGGACTACGAAACGGTGATGGAAAGCCTGGACCACTTTATGGACTGGCTGGCCGTGCAGTACATCAGCGCGCTGAATGTTATTCACTATATGCACGATAAGTACAGCTACGAAGCCTCGCTGATGGCGCTGCATGACCGTGATGTTTATCGCACCATGGCCTGCGGGATCGCCGGGTTGTCGGTAGCAGCGGACTCTTTGTCGGCTATCAAGCATGCCCGCGTGAAGCCGGTACGCGATCACAATGGTCTGGCGGTCGATTTTGTCATCGAAGGCGACTATCCCCAGTACGGTAACAATGATGAGCGCGTGGACAGCATTGCTTGCGACCTGGTTGAGCGCTTTATGAAGAAAATCAAAGTGCTGCCGACCTACCGACGCGCGGTGCCGACGCAGTCTATCTTGACCATCACCTCCAACGTGGTGTATGGGCAGAAAACCGGGAACACGCCGGATGGTCGCCGTGCGGGCACGCCGTTTGCACCGGGGGCGAACCCGATGCACGGCCGCGATCGCAAAGGGGCTATTGCCTCGTTGACGTCGGTGGCAAAGCTGCCGTTTACCTACGCGAAGGATGGTATTTCGTACACCTTCTCCATTGTTCCGGCGGCGCTGGGCAAAGAGGATGCGGTGCGTAAAACCAACCTTGTTGGGCTGCTGGATGGTTATTTCCACCATGAAGCTTCGGTGGAAGGCGGGCAGCATCTTAACGTCAACGTCTTGAACCGCGACATGCTGCTGGATGCGGTTGCTCATCCGGAAAACTACCCGAATTTAACCATTCGCGTTTCGGGTTACGCGGTGCGTTTTAACGCGCTTACCCGCGAACAACAGCAGGACGTTATCTCGCGCACCTTTACGCAGGCAATCTGACTCTAAGATTGCGGTGCGCATTGCTACACCGGGCTGCCATCCGGCAGCCCGTCTCTGAAGTCGTATCGAGGTCACGGATATGATTAGCACATTCGATATGTTCAAAATTGGCGTTGGGCCATCCAGTTCGCATACCGTCGGGCCAATGAACGCCGGGAAACAGTTCATTGATGAGCTGGTAGCCGGCGGCTTTTTGCCACAGACCACACGTCTAACGGTCGAGCTTTACGGTTCACTTTCCCTGACCGGGAAGGGACATGCGACCGACGTCGCCGTAGTGATGGGGCTGGCGGGGAATCGCCCGGAAAGCGTCGATATTGATGCCATGCAGCCGTTTATGCGCGCCGTTGAGCGCAGCGGGAAGCTGTCTGTCGCACAGGGCGAGGCGGAAGTGACGTTCTCCCTTAGCGATGATGTCATCTTCCATAACGAAGCGCTGCCGCGCCATGAAAATGGCATGCGTTTTACCGCTCGCAGCGACGAGGGGATTTTGCTCAGCGGAACCTACTATTCTGTCGGCGGCGGTTTCATCGTGGAAGAGTCGAAGTTTGGTCAGGAATTTGACGTTGAGCAGCCGGTGCCGTATCCCTTCACTTCGGCCAGCGAGCTGGTGGAGCAGTGTAAGGAGCACGGGCTTTCCATCTCAGGGCTGATGATGCAAAACGAGCTGGCGCTAAGAAGCCAGAGCGATATTGATACCGGGCTGACCCGCATCTGGCACGTGATGCGTACCGGTATCGAGCGTGGCATGAATACTGAAGGTGCGCTGCCGGGGCCGTTGAACGTCCCGCGCCGAGCTGTTGCGCTGCGGCGACAGCTGGTTTCTAGCGACAGTACCTCCAGCGACCCGATGAACGTGATCGACTGGATCAACATGTTTGCGCTGGCGGTGAGCGAAGAGAACGCCGCGGGTGGCCGGGTAGTGACGGCACCGACTAACGGCGCCTGTGGCATCGTGCCCGCGGTGTTGGCCTATTACGACAAATTCCGGCGTACGGCGAACGGCAATTCGATAGCCCGTTATCTTCTAGCCGCCGGAGCGATTGGTGGGCTGTATAAACGCAACGCCTCAATTTCCGGCGCGGAGGTTGGCTGCCAGGGCGAGGTTGGCGTGGCGGCGTCAATGGCGGCGGCGGGGCTGGCTGAGCTACTTGGCGGAAGTCCGCAGCAGGTATGCATGGCGGCGGAGATAGCGATGGAGCACAATCTAGGGCTCACCTGCGATCCGGTGGGTGGTCAGGTACAAATCCCCTGTATCGAACGCAACGCGATTAACGCAGTAAAAGCGGTGAATGCGGCGCGGATGGCCATTCTTCGCACCAGTGAAGCCCGGGTATCGCTCGATAAAATTATCGAAACTATGTACGAAACCGGTAAGGATATGAACGAGAAATACCGTGAAACGTCGCGCGGCGGACTGGCGATAAAAGTGCTGTGTAATTAGTCGACACAGCCCTAAACCCTGATGTAGTGAAACGCCCCTGGCCGGATGGTCAGGGGCGTTTTTCGTTGTACGGCATGCGAGTGCGAGGAGGAGAAACAGGCAGAGTATTATTTTGTCTGATTACATTTTTGCTACAAACATTGGAGTTATTCACTAATCAGGCCTAACACTGTGATAATCATCATTTTTTACTCGTGCGGGTAGTTACATTTCATTAACCGAGCGCTTTGCGCTATCTCACAGAATCGCGGCGAGATGCCGTCACTCCAAAAACGCCAATCCATAAGAATCATATAAAAAACAACTTGTTATGAATTAATGGTGTTGCGGTGAAATATGGAAATCCTTCGTATAACCATGATGATAGAAATTAAAGCACCTATATCTCGCTATCTGGAGTAAGTATTTCTCCAGATAACGTTTCCCATGCCAGCAGTAGCAAGTTTTTTCTCCCTTAGCCGCGATATCATCTATTCACTATAAAAAATGTGGTTAATTGCACTGCATTGCTAAAAACATCTGGAATATCAAGCTGTATTAAAACAATAAACCCTACAAACCAAGAGTGAGACTTTGTTATGGAAACAATCTCAATTGCACCGACACAACCTTCGAGCGCGGCGACACGTGCGGGGATGTCGGAAAGCGAATGGCAAGCGGCAATCAAGTTCGACAGCTCCGATGTGGGCTGGGTCATTATGAGTATCGGCATGGCAATTGGTGCGGGGATTGTTTTTCTTCCCGTTCAGGTTGGGCTGATGGGGCTATGGGTATTCCTGCTGTCTTCGATTGTGGGTTATCCGGCCATGTATTTGTTCCAGCGGCTATTTATTAATACGTTGGCCGAGTCACCGGAGTGTAAAGACTACCCTAGCGTGATCAGTGGCTACCTCGGTAAAAACTGGGGCATTTTGTTGGGGGCGCTCTATTTCATCATGCTGGTGATTTGGATGTTCGTCTATTCCACCGCTATCACCAACGACAGCGCCTCATATTTGCATACTTTTGGCGTGACCGACGGTTTGTTATCTGAAAACCCGTTCTATGGCTTGGCGCTTATCTGCGTGCTGGTGGCTATCTCTTCACGGGGTGAAAAGCTGCTGTTTAAAGTCTCCAGTTTTATGGTGCTGACCAAGTTGCTGGTGGTTGCAGCGCTGGGGGCATCGATGGTTGGTATGTGGCACTTGTACAACGCAGGGACGCTGCCACCGATGGGGCTACTGATTAAAAATGCCATCATCACGCTGCCGTTTACGCTGACCTCCATCCTGTTTATTCAGACCTTAAGCCCGATGGTTATCTCCTATCGTTCGAGAGAGAAATCACGCGAAGTGGCACGCTTTAAGGCGCTGCGGGCGATGAATATCGCCTTTGGTATTCTGTTTGTGGTGGTCTTTTTCTACGCGGTCTCGTTTACCTTGGCGATGGGTCATGACGAAGCGGTAAAAGCCTACGAGCAGAATATCTCGGCGCTGGCGATTGCTGCGCAGTTTATCAACGGCAGCGCAGGCGCATGGGTGACCGTGGTCAGCGTTATCCTCAATATTTTTGCCGTGATGACCGCATTCTTTGGCGTTTACTTAGGTTTCCGCGAAGCCACACAGGGGATTGTGATTAACCTGCTGCGTCGCAAAATGCCGGAAGAAAAAATTAACCAGAAGCTGGTGCAACGCGGGATCATGCTGTTCGCCATTCTGCTGGCCTGGAGCGCTATTGTGCTCAATGCGCCGGTGCTGAGCTTCACCTCTATCTGTAGCCCTATCTTCGGTATGGTGGGCTGCCTTATTCCTGCCTGGCTGGTGTACAAAGTTCCGGCATTACATAAATACAAAGGCGTCTCTTTGGTGATCATCATCATCACTGGCCTGTTGCTGTGCGTGTCTCCGTTCTTGGCATTCTCCTGATTAATTGGTGGTAAAAATGGCTGAAGTGAAAATGGACCCGCTGTGGGATGTGTTGATTCAGGCGGTAAAACAGAACGTCAAACCTGCGATGGGCTGCACCGAGCCGGTATCGCTGGCTTTAGCCAGTGCCATAGCGGCTTCACACCTGGCCGGTCGCGTGAGCCATATTGAGGCAAAGGTTTCACCCAACCTGATGAAAAACGGTATGGGTGTCACCGTTCCGGGCACTGGAATGGTGGGGTTGCCGATTGCCGCCGCCGTGGGCGCACTGGGGGGCGATCCCGACTCAGGGTTAGAAGTCCTGAAAGGGGCGTCGGTTGAGGCGATTGCGGCAGGAAAATTGCTGCTGGCGAGCGGCAAGGTGTCGGTCAGCATTCAGCAACCCTGTGACGAAGTGCTATACGCCAGTGCCACGGTGTATACGCTGGAAGAGTCGGCGACGGTCACCATTGCCGGGGGACATACGCGGGTGGTGCGCATTGTGAAGAACGGTGTGGTGCTGTTGGATGCAGGCAATTGTGCAAGTGTGGGGGAAGAGTCGCCGGTATCGCTGGAGAACGTGACGCTTTCGCAGGTGGTGGATTTTGCGCAGCGGGTGCCGTTTGAGCGAATTGGTTTTATTCTCGACGCGGCCCTGCTTAATGATGCGTTGTCCCATGAGGGGCTGCGCGCCCAATACGGCCTGCACATTGGCGCGACCTTACAGCGCCAGCGCGAGCGTGGACTGCTGGCAAAAGATTTGCTCAGCGACATTATGATCCGCACATCTGCCGCTTCTGATGCGCGAATGGGCGGGGCCTGTTTACCTGCTATGAGCAATTCCGGCTCGGGCAATCAGGGCATTGCCGCCACCATGCCGGTGGTGGTGGTGGCTGAGCATCTGGGATGTACACAGGAGCAAATGGCGCGTGGGCTAATTTTGTCGCATATGACGGCTATCTACATTCACCATCAGTTGCCCATGTTATCTGCGCTGTGCGCTGCGACAACCGCCTCGATGGGGGCTGCGGCCGGGATTTGCTGGTTGATTGACGGCAGCTACCGCTGTATCTCAATGGCTATCAGCAGCATGATTGGCGATGTGAGTGGCATTATTTGCGATGGGGCTTCCAACAGCTGTGCGATGAAGGTCTCTACCAGCGTCTCTTCAGCGTGGAAAGCCGTGCTGATGGCCTTGGATGAAACGTCCGTCACCGGCAATGAAGGCATCGTGGCAAACGATGTGGAGCAGTCGATAAGCAACCTTTGCGCATTGGCCTGCCACTCAATGCAGCAAACCGACAAACAGGTTATCGAAATTATGGCGAATAAAATCGCCTGATTAAGCGCCCCGGAAATTAGCCGGGGCTGCTTTGTTATGCCGCCTCTTCAGCTAGGCGGCTTTCTGCTTCAATAACGATGGCTTCCAGCTCGCTCAACATCTCTTCAAAACCAAAGGTTGTTGGCGCGTCGTGCGTGGGGACGGGTACGGTTGTTCCGATGTCCATCGCGTGCTGCTTTTTCTTGTTTCTCTTACTCATTTTCTCCGGCTCCCTGCGTGTCAGTGCTATACCGGTAAATCTATCAGCAAAGCGCGCAGCGGGGTATCAGCCACCAGTGTGATATTGCTTTCATCGCGAATAAACGCGCCGTCACCGCAGGTTAAAGCCTGTTTTTGCGCATCGTGGGCCACGGCGTGTACCGTGCCGTGAATCGACTGCAGATAGGCGCGAGGCCCGTGCAGCGGCAGGCTAACCTGCTCACCTTTCGCCAGCTCAATCTGGTGCAGCCAAACCTGCTGACGCAGCTGCAGGCTACCTTCGCTTCCGTCCGGCGATGCCAGCAGCTGATGCGCGGTGTCGTGCAGTTTAATTTTTTGCACGCGCGAGTTTTCGCGTTCCGGGCAGGCATCAAGCCAGATTTGAATCCGAGTTAACGATTTATCTTTGCTGAGGTTATGCTCGCTGTAGCTGACGCCGGGCTGAGTGGCAATCAGCAGCGCTTCGCCGGCTTTCACCTTGATATGGTGACCTTCGTTATCACGATACTCCGCTTCACCTTCCAGAATCAGATTCAGGATGTCCACTTTTGGGTAAGTTCGTGGCTGGAAGGCCGCGCCTGGCGCCAGCACTTCCTGATTTAGCACGCGCAGAGAGGCGTAACCCAGCAGTTTCGGATCAAAATAATGCCCAAAAGAGAAGGTATAGCGGGCCTGCAGCCAACCGAAGTCGGCCTGTCCGCACTGTTTTGCTGTTCTTGTGGTAATCATCTTCTTGACCCTCCTTTACATTAAATCAATGGTAAAGGTATGGACGCTGCATTGTTAGCCAGATATTCTGCCCGGTATGTTCAAATTTCCTGAATGAGAACGCCATGGCTAAAGAGAGAGCACTGACGCTGGAAGCACTACGAGTAATGGACGCCATCGATAGGCGCGGAAGCTTTGCCGCCGCAGCCGATGAGCTAGGCCGTGTGCCTTCAGCATTGAGCTACACCATGCAGAAGCTGGAAGAAGAGCTGGATGTGGTGTTATTTGACCGCTCAGGTCATCGAACAAAATTCACTAACGTCGGGCGCATGCTGCTGGAGCGCGGCAGGGTGCTGCTGGAGGCCGCCGATAAGCTGACGACCGATGCCGAAGCGCTCGCGCGCGGCTGGGAAACACACCTCACTATCGTGGCTGAAGCGCTGATCCCAACCGCCACGCTCTTCCCGCTGGTTGAAAAACTGGCGGTAAAATCCAACACCCAACTGTCGATTATCACCGAAGTGCTGGCAGGGGCTTGGGAACGCTTGGAGCAGGGGCGTGCAGATATTGTGATTGCGCCGGATATGCACTTCCGTTCATCCACGGAGATCAACTCGCGGAAGCTGTATTCGATTATGAACGTCTATGTTGCCGCGCCGGATCATCCGATTCATCAAGAGGCAGAACCGCTTTCGGAAGTGACGCGCGTGAAGTATCGCGGCGTCGCCATTGCCGATACCGCGCGAGAACGCCCGGTGCTGACGGTGCAGTTGCTGGATAAACAGCCGCGACTGACGGTGACGTCGATGGAAGAAAAACGTCAGGCGCTATTGGCCGGACTGGGAGTGGCTACCATGCCGTATCCGCTGGTCGAAGAGGATATTGCGCAGGGCCGTCTGCGGGTCGTCAGTCCAGAATATAGCAGTGAAATCGATATCATCATGGCCTGGCGGCGCGACAGCATGGGCGAAGCCAAATCGTGGTGCCTGCGCGAAATTCAAAAGCTATTGACCGTTAGATAGACGCCGGGCGAGTGTAGCGACGCCGGGATAATCCGGCGTCAGGACTACTGAACGATGCGACTGGTTGCCGTTTCATGCTTCTTCGGGTCTGGCCCAAAACGGTTATCGCCTGGTGTCCCGTTCTGGCAGTTGAAGATGAGAATAACTATCCAGCCAACGATTGGGATAAGCAACAGCAGTAGCCACCATGCCGAGCGATCGGTGTCGTGCAGGCGACGGAACTGTACCGCCCACCAAGGCAGAAAGATCAGCACACCGTAAATAGTCGT
This sequence comes from Kluyvera sp. STS39-E, assembly GCF_040932435.1. Taxonomy (NCBI): domain Bacteria; kingdom Pseudomonadati; phylum Pseudomonadota; class Gammaproteobacteria; order Enterobacterales; family Enterobacteriaceae; genus Kluyvera; species Kluyvera sp. STS39-E. Next base: position 157,884 of record NZ_JBFQGA010000001.1, read on the forward strand.
GAGGATCCCCTCCCCACCGGCACGCTGCCAACCCAGCAGTTTATCTACCACGCTTAACACGGCCGTCAAAATGACGTTCACCAAGATGAACATCCAATACTCTTTGCGACGGGCGCGGCCGCCAAATCCAATGTAGTTACGTAGAACGTTGAGATACCAATCCATTTTTATGCCTCTGTTGATCATTAATCACTTGTTTTTAAAGCGATCAACCTAAGGATAGTCGTGAATGAATTGGTGGTAAATATTGATGTGAGGAATTAATTAGGGCATCGAGAAACGATGCCCTGTGCGCTTAGCTTTAGCGTTTGTCGCGACCGTGCGGTTTATCCAGATCCTGCCACGGCCCGATGGAGATAATGCCCGTCGGGTTGATGGTTTTGTGGCTTCGGAAATAGTGGGTGCGGATATGATCGAAATTGACGGTTTCCGCGATGCCCGGCATTTGGTAGATCTCCCGCAGGAAGCCGTACAGATATGGGTAGTCGCTGATGCGGTGCTTGTCGCATTTGAAGTGGGTGACGTATACCGGGTCAAAGCGAATAAGCGTCGTCCATAGGCGAATATCGGCTTCGGTCAGCTGATTGCCGGTTAGGTAACGATGCTGTCCGAGGATCTTCTCCAGCCTTTCCAGTGAACTAAAGACTTTTTCGACTGCGTCATCGTAAGCCGCTTGGCTGGTGGCAAAACCGGCCTTGTAGACGCCGTTGTTGACCGTGTCGTAGATCCAGCTATTGAGCTCATCAATTTGTTCACGCAGCGCCGGTGGGTAGTAGTCGCCAGACTTGGCGCCTAGCCCGTCAAAGGCCGTGTTGAACATGCGGATAATTTCCGCAGATTCGTTACTGACGATCGTTTGGTTCTTTTTATCCCACAGTACCGGAACCGTGACGCGGCCGGAATAGCTCGGGTCGGCATGCTGATAGAGCTGGTAGAGATATTCATGCTGATAGAGCGTATCGCCCGTTGCCGCCGGGAAATCGGCATCAAAGGTCCAGCCGTTTTCCAGCATCAGCGGGTTGACGACGGAAACCGAGATAAACGGCTCCAGCCCTTTAAGTGCTCTGAGGATCAGCGTGCGGTGCGCCCACGGGCAGGCGAGGGAAACGTACAGGTGGTAGCGATCTTTCTCGGCGGCAAAACCCGCGTTGCCGCTTGGGCCGGGTTCGCCATCGGCGGTGAGCCAGTTACGAAAAGCGGAGACTGAACGCTGGAAACGTCCACCGGTAGATTTGGTGTCATACCAGACGTCTTGCCAGACGCCGTCGATTAATTGCCCCATCATGTTCTCCTTTTAGATAGCAAAAGCGAGGAGATGTCTCCTCGCTTTTATATTCAATCAGTATAGTGCGCTTACCACTTTTTATTCAGTACGCGGTCGATACTGAATGCGCCTGGACCGGTGATACCCAGCAGCAGGAAGCCGCCAGCGATGGTCAGGTTTTTCATGAACATCAGAGAGTTCATGCCTTCCGCAAAGTTGCTGTGGAAGATAAACGCGGTCAGCAGAGTGAAGCCTGCGGTGAACAGCGCGGTGGTACGGGTCAGGAAGCCGAACAGAATCGCCAGACCGCCGCCGAACTCAAGCAGGATGGTCAGCGGCAGCAGGAACCCTGGGACGCCCATTGCTTCCATATACTGCTGTGTGCCCGCATACCCGGTGATTTTGCCCCAGCCAGCTGTGATAAACAGAATTGGCATCAGAATACGAGCAACCAGGAAACCAACATCTTCTAATTTTTTCATCTTTCTCTCCAGAGAACCTTGCGGGCAGTTAAACCATATTATTGAGCGTTTACACGTCGATAGCGTGTATCTGCTGTCGATGGAGAGAAATATAACCGTGACGAACCGCAATTGTTAGCAAGGAAAACTGTTGAACTTCTTCAAAGAATCTGAGCAACGATGTATGGCAGCGTTCACGAAAACAGCCGTCATGGAGAGATGAAGAGGGAATGCAGCAGATAGAGGAAATCACCGGCATGGCTAAATAACGGCATTTGGTGAATACCGATACCCAGATAACCGGTCTAGCAAGGGGAGTTAACGCAGCAGGTTTCTGGCCATGCGCCAGGTGCTCCAGATACCAAGGCCTCGCCGGGCCCAGCGAACTAAAAAGCGCGGATGGCGCAGCGATACCAAGGCCGCTGCGCTGCTGGCAACCATCACCCACGAACGCAGGCTAACCAGCTTGCTCCAGCCACGGTCGTAAACCTCGGTGGCCTCGAGCCAGTCGCGCCGGCTGGCGAGCAGATCCAGCCGCTGTTGCTGAATTTGCCGAAGCAGGAGCGCCTTGCGTTCCTCACGCGACTGTCTTGGGGTCATGGTTTATCGTCCTCTAGCAGGGCACGATCGTTTGCCAGTTCGTGGCGCGTATGGCGCAGCAGCGTTGAGCGACGGGCCTTACGTATGGTCCAGATGCCACCAATGAGCGCGAGCAGAAGCAGCGTGCCGGTGGTTGCCATCATCACGTGTAGTCGATACTGAGGATCAACCGCCCAGATGACTAACACCAGCAGGCTCATCAGGCCGAAAGCGGTAAACAGCAGGGTAAGCCCTGCCATTAACAGCAGCTGGATGAGGTTAGCCTTCTCCTCTTCCAGCTCGACGACCGCTAATCTCAGCCGCGTTTCCACCATTTGCACCGCAAGGGTGACAATGCGCTGACCAATGCCAAGGATGTTCTTTCCTGGGCCTTGTGCGTGGTGAGAATCGTTCATACTTAACGACGGGTCAGCAGAACGCCCAAGACTAGGCCCACAGCTGCGCCGATGCCGACGCCGGTCCACGGGTTTTCACGTACATAGCCATCGGCTTTTGCTGCGGCTTCCCGGGTCTGTTTTGCCAGTGCGTCGCTGGTTTCACCCAGACGATCGCGGCTCTCTTTCAGCGCACTTTCCGCTTTGCTGCGCAGCTTACTTAACTCTTCCTTGGATTTATCGGTGGAAGTATTCAGGACTTCTTCCAAGGTATCGGACAGGGCTTTAAGCTCTGCGCGTAACTGTTCTGATGTCGAATCTTTAGCCATCGTATCTCTCCTGTAAGGGTTGGTACTCAATACGCGCGGGATTCCAGCGCGTTAAGTTCTTGCTGGGCTTCTTTCAGCTTGTGCTCGCGTTTAGCGACTTTTTCCGCATTACCGGTCTGTTTCGCTTCCTTCAGATCCTGCTCACGCTCGCGAACTTCATCTTTCTGGTCAGCGATTTTTTCTTGGTGATCGGCGCGAAGTTTGCTGTCAGTACAATGAGCCTTTACCTCGCTCAGCGCTTTTTGCAGACCGTCGATACGGTGCTGATTGTTATGCTTTTGGGCATAGCCAATTTCGCGCTGAATGTCCTGCTCTTTTTCCTGACACAGTGATGTTGCTGCAGCGCTCGCGCTAAGTGAAGCGAGAGTGAGCGCAAAGATGATGCGGTATTTCATGTATGGACCTTCCATTGTGCGAAGTACATTATGAGGTACTTGTACTTTTCCCAGTGTGCGGGTGACGATGTTGTCACACCCGCAACACTAAGCATAGTAAGTAAATTCCAAAATCACCAAAGCAGGTGAAATTATTCAGAATCTTGGAAGTGGCTAGCCAAATCGATGAGAGGTATCACGAAGAAGGGACAGCCAGCTTGCCGGATCGGTTTCTTCATCCTGCAGGGCGACAACGTAGACGTGCGGAAGCGTAGTATCGAGTACTCGTTTCGCCGCAGCGCTTTGTTCGCTGGATTCAAAGGTAATCAGTAGCGCATCATCCTTTGGCGTGATGCTTTTAAAACGAATGCCGTTCGCGTCCAGATGGTGTGATATGGAGAAACCATCTGGCATGTTAGCTTGATTCATTGGGCGGATGGCGAGCGTAGACTCTTCACGCTGAATCGCGGCCCATAGCCAGAGCATGATGCACAACATCAGCATCACGCTCATGCCTAATGCAAAACGGCGGAGCAGAAGGTGGTTAGACCCCATAAATTACCCTCGATTACCGTATTTTTTCTTCCACACCACGACCAGCGATCCTACCAGACCAAACACCAGCAGGATAACCGGCAACAGCATCAGGCAGGACATCAACGCGTCTTCGTACTTCTGGAAGACGGGGGTTTTGCCCAGTAGGAAGCCTAGCGTCGTCAGAATCAACACCCACAGCAGGCCGCTCATCCAGTTAAAAAACTGGAAACGGGCGTTGTTCAGTCCCGACAGACCGGCAATGGTTGGCAGCAGTGTGCGAACAAAGGCAATAAAGCGACCAATCAACAGGGCTGAGAGACCATGTTTGTGGAACATATGGTGCGCACGCTGGTGATAATGGGCGGGAAGATGCGACAGCCAGTTCTGCACAATACGGGTATTTCCTAGCCATTTGCCTTGGATATAGCTGACCCAGCAGCCTAAGCTCGCGGCAACCGTCAGGAGAATGACCGTCTGCGGGAAGCCCATCGCGCCTTTGGCAATCAGTACGCCAACTAACACCAGCAGGCTGTCGCCTGGCAGGAAGGCGGCCGGAAGCAGACCATTCTCAAGGAACAGAATCATAAATAAGACAAAATAGAGCATACCAATCATGGACGGATTCGCGAGCGTCTCGAAATCCTGGCTCCATAGGGCATTTAAGAGTTGGGTTAGTAGTTCCATTCACGATTCCTGGTACATCGATTAACGTAATGCCTGAACGCGCAGCGAAGTCTTGTTTATTTCTATTTTAATAGCATCGCGGTAAATACGCGCTGAACAGTCCCTTGTTTTGGCGAAAAAAGATAAAACGACAAAATGCATTCAATTGTAACAAATGGTCTGGTTTATCGTCACGGAAATTGCAATTTGTTGCTGATTGATTTTGCGGCTTACTGCGGGGAGAGGCTAGGGGATTTACAAAGGCTTACCCACACTGAAAGTCAGGCAAGCCTTGGAATGCGGCGTTACTTACTGCCAGCGGTGGCGGTATCCAAATGAACAACCGGGTTGTCGGCAAACAGATAACGGTCGGCGTTGAACTCGAAGTCATCGCTGGTTTCGTTAAACAACATCAGCTTGGTGTTTTCCAAGTGCTGCCACATCGCGAGCTTAGCCGCATGTGGGTCCTTACGGATCAGCGCCTTGAGGATTTGATCGTGATCGTCACACCAGTTATCGACGGTACGTGAGTCGATATGGTCGTGCAGTTTTTTCCAGTACGGGTTATGCACGCGCTGGGTCCACATTTTCTCAACGATTGCCGCGAGCGCGGTATTCTGCGTAGCCAAGGCAACCTGGACGTGGAACTGGAGATCCCACTCCGAGTCGCGGAAACACTTCTCTTTGCGCGCCTTTTCTTGGATCTCCATCAGCTTCATGATGTCCTGCTTGGTGACCTGGGTGGCGGCAAATTCCGCGATGTTACTTTCAATCAGCTGGCGTGCTTGCAGCAGTTCGAAGGGACCATAGTTGGCGAACTCCAGATTTTCATCCGGGGCCTGGTGGTATTTCGCCTGATTCGACATGACGTGGATGCCCGATCCTTTACGGACTTCAACGTAGCCTTCAACTTCCAGCATGATAATCGCTTCACGAACCACCGTACGGCTGACGTTTTTCTCATCGGCAATAAAGCGCTCTGCAGGCAGCTTTTCGCCCACAAGATAAACGCCTTGCTCAATGCGTTCTTTTAGCTCAGCAGCGAGTTGCTGATATAAACGTCGTGCGTCAGTGATTTCCATATGCTCTCCAGGCAGGGTACGGCAGGTTAAATTTGTTATACCACTTTTACGAGCAGCTAACCACAATTTGACATGAAAAAAGCCGCCTAGAGTCAGGCGGCTTAAGAGAAAACAGATCTTGCTTACAGATTAGCTTTGCGTGGCAGGCTGCGTCGAGTGTCCGGAGTCTGATTCACCGTTGTCCGCCTGCTTATTCTGCAGGACGGTCCAGATGACCAAGGCACCTAACAAGTCGAAGATAGCCAATACTGCGAACAGTGGGCTAAAGCCGATGGTATCAGCCAGTGCGCCAACCACCAGAGCAAACATGGTGCTTGCCATCCATGCCGCCATCCCGGTCAGACCGTTGGCGGTGGCGACTTCGTTACGACCGAAGACGTCAGAAGACAGCGTAATCAGCGCGCCGGACAGTGACTGGTGAGCGAAGCCGCCGAGGCACAGCAGGGCGATAGCAATGTACGGGCTGGTGAACAGACCGATGAGGCCCGGGCCAATCATCAGCAGTGCGCCCATGGTGACAACCATTTTACGCGAAACGATCAGATTCACACCGAACCAGCGCTGGAACAGCGGCGGCAGGTAACCACCGATAACGCAGCCGAGGTCAGCAAACAGCATTGGCATCCACGCAAACATCGCGATTTCTTTCAGATCAAAGCCATAAACTTTAAACATGAACAGTGGGATCCAGGCGTTGAAGGTACCCCAAGCTGGTTCTGCCAAGAAACGCGGCAGAGCAATGCCCCAGAAACGACGGGTCTGAATAATCTGCCATGGCGACATTTTCTTACCGTTGTTGGTCTGGTGCTGTGCTTCCTGACCGCCAATGATGTACTCGCGTTCTTCATCGGTTAATTTTTTCTGATCGCGCGGGTGTTTGTAGAAGACCAGCCAGCACATGGCCCAGATGAAGCTCAGGACACCGGAGATGATGAACGCCATCTGCCAGCTGTGCATCACGATAGCCCAGACGACTAACGGAGGCGCAATCATCCCACCAATAGAGGAACCGACGTTAAAGTAGCCGACCGCGATAGAACGCTCTTTAGCCGGGAACCATTCGGAGCTGGCTTTCAAGCCCGCCGGGATCATTGCCGCTTCAGCTGCACCAACCGCGCCACGTGCGATTGCCAGACCGCCCCAACTGCCTGCCAGCGCGGTTGCGCCGCAGAAGATAGCCCAGGCAACGGCGAAGAAGGCATAACCGATTTTCGTCCCCAGAACGTCCAGTACGTATCCGGCGACCGGTTGCATCACGGTGTAGGCTGCAGAGTAAGCAGCGATGATATAGGAATATTGCTGTGTGGAAATGTGCAGCTCGGCCATCAGTGTCGGTGCCGCTGCCGCCACGGTATTACGTGTCAGGTATCCCAGCACGGTGCCCATTGTCACCAGTGCAATCATATACCAACGTAACCCTTTAATTTTACGCATGTAAACCTCGTCGTGTTGTTATCTCTGCGAGTTCCGCAGCCATCTCCCATGTTGCAGGGGATGTCTTAATCGAGGGGCTTACCGAAGAAGTGATTCCCGGTACGGCCCGAACTTGCCATTAATACGTCTGCTGAATTCGGTATCCGTACCGCTCAATCAGGTGTCTGTATTGACCACCACCAATGCATTCCGTCGTTCAATGTATTTCGACGGAGGGCAAGATAACTTGTCATACAACTTTAAAAGGTGAATACCGTCACAAAAGAGGTATTTACCATAGTGTTTAAGGGGTAGATATATCAGGCCAGTCGTGGCGCGGCTTGCAGAGGAGTTTGGCTGATTTTTTTGTCATTTTTTGTCAGGGTTTATTGATCTAACTCACGAAAAAAATCTCTGTTCCACGAAATTGGTGTGATAACTTTGACAGCATTACAGATAAGCATCTGACCCACTCGTTGAGAGGAAGACGATAATGACCGCGTTTATGACTGAAGATTTCCTGTTAGACACCGAATTTGCTCGCCGTCTGTACCACGACTACGCAAAAGACCAGCCGATTTTCGATTATCACTGCCATCTGCCACCACAACAGGTTGCGCAGGACTATCGTTTCAAAAACCTGTATGACATCTGGCTGAAAGGCGATCACTACAAGTGGCGCGCGATGCGTACCAACGGCGTGGCGGAACGTCTGTGCACCGGCGACGCATCTGACCGTGAGAAATTTGAAGCATGGGCGGCGACCGTACCGCACACGATCGGTAACCCTCTGTACCACTGGACGCATCTGGAACTGCGCCGTCCGTTCGGTATCACTGGCAAGCTGCTGTCACCAGCCACCGCTGGCGAAATCTGGGATGAGTGTAATGAACTGCTGGCACAGGATAAGTTTTCTGCGCGCGGCATCATGAAACAGATGAACGTCAAAATGGCGGGCACCACTGATGATCCAATCGATTCTCTGGAACATCACGCCGTCATCGCGCAGGACACCTCCTTTGATGTGAAAGTGCTGCCTAGCTGGCGCCCGGATAAAGCCTTCAACATTGAGCAGGCAACCTTCGGCGACTATATGGCGAAACTCGCTGAGGTTTCTGACACTGAAATCCGTCGCTTTGCCGACCTGCAGACTGCGCTGACCAAGCGTCTGGATCACTTTGCTGCCCACGGCTGTAAAGTATCCGACCATGCGCTGGACGTAGTGCTGTTTGCCGAATCTAACGAAGCAGAACTCGACAGCATCCTGGCCCGTCGTCTGGCAGGTGAAACGCTGAGCGAGCACGAAGTGGCACAGTTCAAAACCGCCGTGCTGGTCTTCCTTGGCGCTGAATACGCTCGTCGCGAATGGGTACAGCAGTACCACATTGGCGCGCTGCGTAATAACAACCAGCGTCAGTTCAAGCTGCTGGGCGCGGATGTCGGCTTCGACTCCATCAACGACCGTCCGATGGCGGAAGAACTGTCTAAGCTGCTGAGCAAGCAGAACGAACAGAACCTGCTGCCAAAAACGATCCTCTACTGTCTGAACCCGCGCGACAACGAAGTGCTGGGTACCATGATCGGTAACTTCCAAGGTGAAGGGATGCCGGGCAAGATGCAGTTCGGTTCCGGCTGGTGGTTCAACGACCAAAAAGACGGTATGGAACGCCAGATGACCCAGCTTGCCCAGCTTGGCCTGCTGAGCCGTTTTGTTGGGATGCTGACCGATAGCCGTAGCTTCCTGTCTTATACCCGCCATGAATACTTCCGCCGTATTCTGTGCCAAATGATTGGTCGTTGGGTTGCTGCGGGCGAAGCGCCTGCCGACATCCAACTGCTGGGTGAGATGGTGAGAAATATTTGCTTTAACAATGCGCGTGACTACTTCGCCATTGAACTGAACTAAGGTCTGGGGTTGGTATGCAATACATCAAGATCCATGCGCTGGATAATGTCGCGGTAGCGCTCGCTGATTTGGCTGAAGGGACGGAAGTTACCGTTGATGGTCAGGTCGTAACCCTGCGCCAGGCGGTGACTCGCGGCCATAAATTCGCTTTACACGATATTGCGAAAGGCGAAAACGTCATTAAATACGGTTTGCCAATCGGTCATACGTTGGCGGACGTTGCGGCGGGTGAGCATATTCATGCTCATAACACGCGCACTAATCTGAGCGACTTGGACACGTATCGCTACCAACCTGATTTCCAGGCCGAAGTCGCCCAGCCAGCCGATCGTGAGGTGCAGATTTATCGCCGCCCGAACGGCGAGGTTGGGGTGCGTAACGAACTGTGGATCCTGCCGACAGTGGGTTGCGTTAACGCGATGGCTCGCCAGATGCAGACGCGTTTTCTCAAAGAGAGCAACGACGCAGAAGATATTGATGGTGTTCATCTCTTCAGCCACACCTACGGCTGCTCGCAGCTGGGTGATGACCATATCAACACCCGTACCATGCTGCAAAATATGGTGCGTCACCCAAATGCGGGTGCGGTGCTGGTCGTGGGGCTGGGCTGTGAGAACAACCAGATTGATGCCTTCCGCGAAACCTTAGGCGAGTTCGACCCGGAACGCGTTCACTTCATGGTCTGCCAACACCAGGAAGACGAAGTGGAAGCGGGGCTTGAACACCTTCGCCAGCTTTATGCCGTGATGCGCAACGATAAGCGTGAGCCGGGTAAACTGGGCGAGCTGAAGTTTGGTCTGGAGTGCGGCGGGTCTGATGGCCTGTCCGGTATTACCGCCAACCCGATGCTGGGTCGCTTCTCTGACTACGTGATTGCCAATGGCGGCACCACCGTGCTGACCGAAGTGCCGGAAATGTTCGGTGCCGAGCAGCTGCTGATGGATCATTGTCGCGATGAAGAGACTTTCGGCAAACTGGTGACGATGGTTAATGACTTCAAGCAGTACTTCATTGCCCATAATCAGCCGATCTACGAGAACCCATCACCGGGTAACAAAGCAGGCGGCATTACCACGCTGGAAGATAAATCGCTGGGTTGTACGCAGAAAGCGGGTTCCAGCCAGGTGGTTGACGTGCTGCGCTACGGCGAGCGCCTGAAAACCCACGGCCTGAATCTGCTGAGTGCACCGGGTAACGATGCCGTTGCCACCAGCGCATTGGCCGGAGCGGGCTGCCACATGGTGCTGTTCAGTACCGGTCGCGGCACACCGTATGGCGGTTTTGTGCCAACGGTGAAGATCGCCACCAATAGCGAACTGGCAGCGAAGAAAAAGCACTGGATCGACTTCGATGCCGGCCAACTGATTCACGGTAAAGCGATGCCTGAGCTGTTGAACGAATTCGTCGACACCATCGTTGATTTTGCCAACGGCAAACAGACCTGCAACGAGCGCAACGATTTCCGCGAGCTGGCGCTGTTTAAGAGTGGCGTCACGTTGTAATAGCATTGTTATCTGATACGATAAAACGGCGTTTCAAATACTGAAGCGCCGTTTTTTTGGCTTCGTTTCTCAGGGACTTTTCATGACCACGTATTGGCTGGCCCAGGGCGTAGGAATCATCGCTTTTCTGATTGGCATCACCACGTTTATCAACCGCGACGAGCGTCGTTTTAAGTTTCAGCTCGCCATCTACAGCGGCGTGATTGGCCTGCACTTTTTCTTGATGGGGGCAATCCCGGCCGGGGCTAGCGCCGAGCTTAACGTGATTCGTACGGTGATTTCGGTTTATACCCGACGTTTGTGGGTGATGTTCTTATTTATCGCCCTGACGCTTATCATCGGCATCAGTAAACTTCAGCATGCCATGGAGATTTTGCCGGTTATCGGCACGGTGGCCAGCACCTGGGCGCTGTTTCGGTGCAAAGGGCTGACGGTGCGCTGCGTGATGTGGTGCTCGACCGCCTGCTGGGTGATGCACAATTTCTGGCTGGGTTCGATTGGCGGCACGCTAATTGAAGGCAGCTTCCTCGTGATGAACGGCCTGAATATTATTCGCTTCTGGCGAATGCAGCGTAAGGGAATCGATCCGTTTAAGGTCGAGAAGAAGGTGCAGGAAGAAAGCCCCTCCGCCTGATGGCGAAGGGGAGGAAGGTTAGCTACGCAGGGCGTTTTTTTCCAGACGCGCATCTTCTGCCTGACAAGCCGCCGCGGTAAACAGCACGTCGGTTGAGGAGTTGAGCGCGGTTTCGCAGGAGTCCTGCAGTACGCCGATGATAAAGCCAACGGCGACGACCTGCATGGCGATATCGTTAGGGATACCGAACATGTTACAGGCCAGCGGGATCAACAGCAGTGAGCCGCCCGCCACGCCGGACGCGCCACAGGCACACAGCGACGCCACGACGCTCAGCAGCAAAGCGGTAGGCAAATCAACTGGAATACCCAGCGTATGCACCGCTGCCAGCGTTAGCACAGTGATGGTGATTGCTGCACCGGCCATGTTGATGGTGGCACCCAGCGGGATGGAAACTGAATAGGTATCGCGGTCCAGATTCAGCTTCTCGCACAGCGCCATGTTGACCGGAATGTTGGCGGCAGAGCTGCGGGTAAAGAAGGCGTAAACGCCACTTTCGCGCAGGCAGGCCATCACCAGCGGATACGGGTTGCGGCGAATTTTCCAGTAAACCAGCAGCGGGTTAATCACCAGCGCCACCAGCAACATGCAGCCAACCAGCACCAGCAGCAGTTGGGCATAGCCCCACAGCGTACTAAAACCGGTCGTGGCCAGGGTAGAAGATACCAGACCGAAAATCCCCAGCGGTGCAAAGCGAATAACCACTTTAACGATGAACGTTACCGCGTTGGAGATATCGTTGATCAGGTTTTTGGTCGTGTCGTTACCATGGCGCAGCGCAAAGCCCAAGCCTACGGCCCACACCAGAATGCCGATGTAGTTCGCATTCATCAGTGCGGTAATCGGGTTAGACACCATGCTCATCAACAGGCCGCGCAGTACTTCAACAATGCCGGAAGGTGGAACAATATCCTCAGCGGCAGCGCTTAAATGCAGCGTTGAAGGGAACAGGAAGCTGAAAATGACGGCGGTCAATGCGGCGGCAAAGGTGCCCAGCAGATAGAGGAACAGAATAGGGCGAATGTTGGTTTTTTGCCCCTGCTGATGGTTAGCGATGGAGGCCATCACCAGCATCAGTACCAGCACAGGTGCAACAGCCTTCAGGGCGCCGACGAACAGCGTACCCAGCAGACCAGCGGCAATCGCGGCGGGTTTGGAAACGACGGCCAGCAGGATACCGAGTATCAGGCCGACGAGGATTTGTTTTACCAGGCTACCAGCCATCAGTATGCGTAAAAATCCGGGTAACGTGGATTTTGTCGTCATTGAGTGCATTCCTTCAATTGATGTGTTGTGTCTTTCCAGTGACGTATTATTTGTTACGTTTATGTCTGGATGTAAAAAGATGTTTGCCCGATCGAGTATAAGGAAACTGTAGATTTGGGGAAGTATAAAATGCTGGAATTTACGCCATGCGTCATAGTTTTTAACTAATGATTTACATTTCGTGATGTCGATTGGGCAGGAAAGGAAGCAGGGACGAGGCGCTTACCCCGTCGCAGTGAAGAATGGTGATGAGCCCGGCGTCGCATTGCGATGCCGGGCTTGCGGTTAGATGGCTTTATTTTTTACATCATTGCGATGGTTAACCCACGCGTTAATCAGCAGCGTGAGCAGCAGAATGCCGCCAACCACACCCAGCGAAATGGCAATTGGGATGTGGTAGAAATCGACGATCAGCATCTTGATACCGATAAATACCAAGATCACCGACAGACCGTACTTCAGCATTGAGAAGCGCTCTGCAACGCCTGCTAACAGGAAGTACATGGCACGCAGACCGAGGATCGCGAACAGGTTAGACGTCAACACGATGAACGGATCGGTAGTCACCGCGAAGATAGCCGGAATGCTGTCTACCGCGAAAATCACATCGCTTAGCTCAACCAGAATCAGCACCAGCAGCAGCGGGGTGGCAAACAGCACGCCGTTTTTGCGGGTAAAGAAGTGCTCGTTCTCGATTTTGTCGGTCATGCGCAGGTGGCTGCGCAGCCAGCGCACCAGTGGCTTGTCGCCAATACCGCCTTCATCCTCTTTCGCCAGCGCCATTTTAATACCGGTAAACAGCAAGAACGCGCCGAAGACGTACAGCAGCCATTCAAATTGGGTTATCAGCCAGCTGCCCGCGAAGATCATGATGGTACGCAGCACAATCGCCCCGAGCACGCCGTAGACCAGCACGCGACGCTGCAAAGCAGGCGGAACGGAGAAGTAGCTGAACAGCATCAGCCAGACAAAGACGTTGTCGACCGCCAGTGATTTTTCAATCAGATAGCCGGTGAGGAAGGCCAGCGCCTGTGGATCGGCCACGGCACGTCCCTGGGTTTCGGCCAGATACCACCAAAAGGCAGCGTTAAACAGTAACGAGAGGGTAACCCAGACCAGCGACCAGCTTGCCGCCTGTTTCATGGTCATGGTATGTGCGCCGCGACGACCCTGCAGCAGCAGGTCAATGGCAAGCATAATCACCACGACAACGGCGAATCCGCCCCACAGCAACGGTGTGCCGACTGTATTCATAACTCTTTTCCTTACGCATAAAAAAACGGCTAACGTCGGAAAACGATAGCCGTTGCTTTTTATGCATAGACCTCGCCTTCCGGCAAGGTCTCACTTACAACAAGAAAGGAATACGCGTCCGTATTCCTTTTTCGTTGCCCGGCGACCGGATACGTGTTGTACGTATCGTAATGACGATCCACCGACTAGGAAGTTACTCCCCTTTGCAGGTAACAAAATATGACAGGCCATTGATTTCGTCAATGGCCCGCAACATCTCTTTTACACTGTTTTACGCAGCCGGCGCATCCGCAGGGAAAACGACGCCGGTCTGGCGACGAATTTCGGTCTGAACTTTAGCGGTAATACGACTGACTTCGAGCCCAGGGTGGTCAACTTCGTTGCTTTCGACCAGCCGCGCAAATTCTTCGGCTTCATACAGCATAGTATTAATATGCTGAGGCTGGCTGAGATCCTGCGCCTTGCTGCCGCGCGGGATGAAGGACAGTTTCTGGCATTCGGAGATTTTCTCGATAACCAGCGCACCGTCCTCGCCCTGAATTTCACTTGGCAGGTTGGAGTCGCTGACCTTGGAATGTTGCAACGTTACGCTGAAATCACCGTAATCCATCACCACCACGCCATGAGCATCGACGCCGCTGTCCAGCAGGCTGGCGGAGGCTTGAATCTGCTTAGGCTCACCCCACAGCGCGACTGCAGACGCCAGGCAGTAAAAACCGATATCCATAATTGAGCCGTTGGAGAAGGCAGGATTAAAGGTATTTGGGTTTTCACCGTCTAAATAGCGTTGATAGCGTGAAGAGTACTGGCAGTAGTTGATAAATGCTTTACGGATCTGACCAAGCTTTGGCAACGTCTGCTGTAGCAGTTGGAAGTTAGGCAGGCTGGCCGTTTTAAACGCTTCGAACAGCACCACCTGGTTTTCACGGGCAAGGGCAATCGCCTGCTCGGCTTCATGCAGGTTCGAGGCGAGCGGTTTCTCGCAGATGACATGTTTTTTATGCCGTAAGAACAGAGCGGTTTGCGGAAAGTGCAGCGAGTTTGGGCTGGCGATATACACCGCGTCAATGTCATCGCTTTGCGCCATCGCTTCCCGCGAGGTAAACAGATGCTCGACGGGATAATCGTTAGCGAAGCTTTGTGCCTGCTCGAGGCTGCGGGAATAAACGGCAGTTAACTTGTACTTGCCGGTCTCATGAGCGGCATCGACAAACTGGCGGGTGATCCAGTTTGTCCCAATCACAGCGAAACGTATCATAAGTGCCTTCAGGCTCCATAAAGGGGGTCTTTCCTCAATGTATCACGGTGTTATGACAATACCAGTGCCCGACTACGCAGTTTCCTTTAACGAAAGGTGCGTCAGCCATAAACGGGTGTCGAACTCCAACTGGTGGTACTGCGGTTCCATATGACAGCACAGCTGATAGAACGCTTTGTCGTGCTCTTTTTCTTTTAAATGCGCTAGCTCATGCACCACGATCATCTTCAAAAAAGCTTCCGGCGCATTGCGAAAAACGGTGGCGACGCGGATCTCGGCTTTTGCTTTGAGCTTTCCTCCCTGTACGCGAGAGACCGCGGTATGTAGTCCGAGCGCATTTTTCAGCACGTGGATCTTGTTGTCATACATCACTTTATTGATAGGCGGGGCGTTGCGCAGATACTGGCTTTTCAGATCCTGCGTATACTGCCAGAGCGCCTTATCGGTGGCGAAATCGTGTGTGTCGGGATAGCGTTTTTCCAGCACCGTGCCCAAACGCTTTTCGGCGATTAAGGTACGCACTTGGCTTAACAAGTGTTCCGGATAGCCCTGGAGGTAAGTTAGTTGGTTCATCTTTGCCCACGCAAATCATAAAAAGTGTATACTCACGCACCCTTTTCAGGGATACGCCGAAATTTTACCATTCAGGAGGGCCGATGAGCCACATAGACAACGGTTTCCGTTCGCTAACACTTAAACGTTTCCCGGAGACGGATGACGTTAACCCGCTGCTGGCGTGGGAAGCGGCAGATGAATATCTGCTGCAACAGCTGGACGACACGGAAATTAGCGGCCCGGTGCTCATCCTGAATGATACCTTTGGCGCGTTGGGCTGTGCGCTGGCGGAACATACGCCGTATAGCATTGGCGACTCTTACTTAAGCGAGCTGGCGACGCGTGAAAACCTGCGTCATAACGATATCGCGGAATCCAGCGTCAAGTTTCTCGACAGCACCGCAGAATATCCGCAGGCGCCGGGCGTGGTGCTGATTAAGATCCCAAAAACGATGGCGCTGCTGGAGCAACAGCTGCGCGCATTGCGTGAAGTGGTGACGCCGCAAACGCGCATTATCGCTGGCGCGAAAGCCCGCGATATTCACACCTCAACGCTTGAACTGTTTGAAAAAGTACTTGGCCCGACTACGACGACCTTGGCGTGGAAGAAAGCCCGTCTTATTAACTGCACCTTCAGTAAGCCAGATCTGGCGGATGCTTCGCTGACGCTGAGCTGGAAGTTAGAAGGCACCGACTGGACTATCCACAACCACGCGAACGTCTTCTCGCGTACCGGGTTGGATATCGGCGCGCGCTTCTTTATGGAGCACCTGCCGGATAATTTGGAAGGCGAGATTGTCGATCTCGGCTGCGGTAACGGCGTTATCGGTATGACTTTGCTGGAGAAGAATCCAGAAGCCAGCGTGGTATTTGTTGATGAATCCCCGATGGCGGTGGCCTCCAGCCGTTTGAACGTAGAAAGCAACCTGCCGGAAGCATTGGATCGCTGCGAGTTTATGATCAACAACGCGCTGTCTGGCGTTGAGCCATTCCGCTTTAACGCGGTGCTGTGCAACCCGCCGTTCCACCAGAAACATGCGCTGACCGATAACATCGCGTGGGAAATGTTCCACCATGCGCGCCGCTGCCTGAAAATTAACGGCGAGCTGTATATCGTGGCCAACCGCCACTTGGATTATTTCCACAAGCTTAAGAAGATTTTCGGTAACTGCGAAACCATCGCCACCAATAACAAGTTTGTGGTGCTGAAAGCGGTGAAATTAGGCCGCCGCCGCTAATTAAATCACCTGTTCTATCCCGTAGGCCTGATAAGCAAAGCGCCATCAGGCAATACGGTGCAGATTGCCGGATGGCGGCGTGACCGCCTTATCCGGCCTACATTTCTAGTGCCAACTTCGTTCCCTGCGCAATGGCCCGACGGGCGTCCAGCTCGCCTGCCACATCGCTACCACCAATCAGATGCACCTTTTTCCCTGCCACCTGTAGCGGCTCAGCGAGCTCACGGTTAGGCTCCTGGCCGGCGCAAATAATCACGTTATCAACTGCCAATAGCTGCGGCTGGCCGTCGATCTCCACGTGTAATCCCGCATCGTCGATTTTCTGATAGCTTACCGCTGGGATCATTTTCACGCCGCGAGACAGCAGGGTGGTGCGGTGGATCCAACTGGTGGTTTTGCCAAGTCCCTCGCCGGGTTTACTGGCTTTACGCTGCAGCATCACAATCTGCCGTGGGCTGCGTGTCAGATGCGGCCCTTCCGGGCGCAGGCCGCCCGCCTGCTGAAGGCTGGTATCGATGCCCCATTCGACGCAAAACTCGGCAATATTTTGACTGGTTGGATTGCCGGACTGACTTAGATACATGGCGGTATCAAAGCCGATCCCACCGCAGCCGACGATCGCCACCCGCTGGCCGACCGGCGCTTTATCACGCAGCACGTCGAGGTAGGTCAACACTTTGGGATGGTCGATCCCCTCGATCGGTGGCGTGCGCGGCACGATCCCGCTGGCGAGGATAACCTCATCAAA
Organism: Kluyvera sp. STS39-E; assembly: GCF_040932435.1. Classification (NCBI taxonomy): domain Bacteria; kingdom Pseudomonadati; phylum Pseudomonadota; class Gammaproteobacteria; order Enterobacterales; family Enterobacteriaceae; genus Kluyvera; species Kluyvera sp. STS39-E. Next base: position 175,342 of record NZ_JBFQGA010000001.1, read on the forward strand.
ATCCAGCAGAGAATCGGCGCTGACCCGCTGATTCAGGCGCAGCGTCACGCCGGTGACATCAATCATCCGCCGGTAATAGCGCAGCGTTTCATAAAACTCTTCTTTCCCCGGGATCTGCTTAGCGATATTAAACTGTCCGCCGATCTCGGCATTGGCGTCAAACAGCGTCACCTGATGGCCACGCGAGGCGGCATTAACAGCAAACGAAAGCCCCGCCGGACCTGCGCCGACTACCGCCAGATTTTTGCGATGCGTAGCGGGGACTATCGGCATTTTGGTTTCATGGCAGGCGCGCGGGTTCACCAAACAGGACGTGACTTTGCCGACAAAGATCTGATCCAGACAGGCCTGGTTACAGCCGATACAGGTGTTGATCTCATCGGCCCGGCCCGATTGCGCTTTTGATAACAGCTCAGCGTCGGCGAGGAACGGGCGCGCCATCGACACCATATCGGCATCGCCGCGCGACAGGACATCGTCAGCAACCTGCGGATCGTTAATACGGTTAGTGGTGACCAGCGGGATCGTCACATGGCCCTTAAGTTTGCGCGTAACCCAGCTAAACGCCCCGCGTGGTACCGGCGTGGCAATCGTTGGGATCCGCGCTTCGTGCCAGCCTATCCCGGTGTTGATTATCGTCGCGCCCGCGTCCTCAATGGCTTGCGCCAGCCGAACGGTTTCATCAAACGTCCCGCCGTTGTCCACTAGGTCGAGCATCGACAGGCGATAAACGATAATGAAATCTTTGCCGACGCGCTGGCGCACCGCGCGTACCACCTCTACGGCAAATCGCATGCGGTTAGCGTAGTCGCCGCCCCATTGGTCATCACGCTGGTTGGTGCGGGCTGCCAGAAACTCGTTAATCAGATAGCCCTCAGAACCCATAACTTCCACGCCGTCGTAGCCTGCCTCACGCGCTAACTGGGCACAGTGGGCAAAGTCATCAATCAGGGCGAGGATCTCGTCATGCGTGAGCGCGTGCGGCGTAAAGCGGTTTATCGGCGCCTGAAGCGCCGAGGGCGCGACCAGCTTTGGCTGGTAGCTGTAGCGGCCGGTATGCAGGATCTGCAGCGCAATTTTCCCGCCTTCCTGGTGCACTGCGTCAGTAATGATACGGTGATGGGGGAGCTGGCTAACGTCATTGAGCATCGCACCGCCCGCCATTCCGACGCCGGTGGCGTCAGGGGCAATCCCGCCGCTGACAATCAGCGCGACGCCATGGCGTGCGCGTTCAGCGTAGAACGCCGCCAGACGCTCTGCACCGTCGGGATACTCCTCAAGCCCGGTGTGCATTGAACCCATCAGCACGCGGTTTTTTAGCTGGGTAAAACCCAGATCGAGCGGGGCGAACAGCGACGGATAGCTCATAAGATTGTCCAGTATGTAAAATTATTGTTATGTGGTCGGATGAGTTACTAATTTAGCCGTCGGCAAGAAAAAGGGGAAAAGGGGAATGCGATGAATGTGATGGGATTCAAAGAACGCCCCCTTTGCTGGGGGCGTATCTCAGTGTGTGGACTCTGCGAATGCAACCCGCTTACCAAGCGTATCAAACAGATGGAGGTGAGCTTCCTGCACGGTCAACGTAAGCGGCTGCATGGCAGGGAAACTCAACTGCTGGAAAGATTTCAGGCAAACCGAACGCCCGGCGATCTCTAGCCAGACCAGCGTGGAGTCTCCCTGAAGCTCACATAAGCGGGTATGACCGCTCAGGCTGAAGTCGCCCGCCTGCTGATACTGCATATTCTCAGGGCGAATGGCGACAAACATCTTATCTCCTTCACGCACTCCCAAGGGCTGACGCGAGAGGGGGAAGATGATGTTATCAGTAATATGTAACGCGCCCTGGCACCAGACGGCAGGGAGAATATTGATTTTTGGCGTGCCTATAAACTCGGCTACAAACAGGTTTGCTGGGGTGTTATACAGTTCAAGTGGCGTGCCGATCTGCTCAACTTTTCCTTTGTATAGCACCACGATTCGGTCGGCGAGCGTCATGGCTTCGACTTGGTCGTGGGTGACATAAATCATTGTATTTTTGAGTGAATTATGCAGTTGTTGAATTTCCTGGCGCATTTCTACGCGCAGAGCGGCGTCCAGATTAGACAGCGGTTCATCGAATAAAAACAGCTCCGGCTGCTGGACGATAGAGCGCCCAATGGCCACGCGCTGGCGTTGACCACCGGAAAGATTTTGCGGCAGCCTGTCGAGCATCTCACCGAGCTTAAGCATGTCGGCGGCGCGATCGATGCGCCGAGTGATTTCATCGGCCGGGGTACGAATATTGCGTAGACCAAAAGAGAGATTTTCCCGCACCGTCATATGGGGATAAAGCGCATAAGACTGGAAAACCATCGATAGGCTACGCTTTCCTGCCGCTAGGTGGGTGACGTTTTTTTCTCCCATCATCAGCGTGCCGCTATCGGGCATCTCGAGGCCGGCTATCATGCGCAGCAGCGTCGACTTACCGCAGCCGGAAGGGCCGACCAGCACGATGAATTCGCCAGAGGTAATCTCCAATGACAAATTTTCAATGATGGTCGCCTTGCCGTAATTCTTATGGATATTGCTCAGGGAAAGGGCGGTCATAGCATCTCCTTTGCAGTGCGATGAGCGGTTATCAAGGCCAGCACTTCCTTGGTTTTGGTGGCGAGCAGGTCGGCATCGCCGCGGGTTTCGACATTCAGGCGTAGCAGCGGCTCGGTGTTGGAAGCGCGTAAATTAAAACGCCAGTCAGCGAAGGCGAGGCTGACTCCATCGCAGTCGTCGTATCGCGCGTCCTTTGCCCGGTAGTGTGCGGCGATGTTTTGCAGGATGGTCGCCGGGTCGTCAACGACCAGATTAATCTCGCCGGAAACGGGAAAACGCGCCCGGGCGTCGGCGATAAAGGCGGACAGAGGCTGGCTACCGGCACCAATGATTTGCAGCATCAGCACCAGTGGAATCATGCCGCTGTCACAGTAACCAAATTCGCGAAAGTAGTGATGGCCGCTCATTTCGCCGCCGTAGATGGCATCTTCCTCACGCATGCGGGCTTTGATAAACGCATGCCCGGTTTTGCTGATAATAGGCTTACCACCGCTGAGATTGATGATATCCAAAGTATTCCAGGTTAGGCGCGGGTCAAGGATCACGTAGCTGTTGGGTGATTGGTGTAAAAAATGCCGGGCAAACAGCCCCACAAGGTAATAGCTCTCGATAAACTCACCGCGCTCGTCGAAGAAAAAGCAGCGATCGAAATCGCCGTCCCAGGCGATGCCGAAATCTGCATGCTGTTCGATAACTGCCCGTTGGGTTGTTCGCCGGTTCTCAACCAGCATTGGGTTTGGTACCCCCGCCGGAAAGTGGCCGTCAGGCTGATGGTGTAGACGGATAAATTCAATGTGTGCGCCAGCACTTTCCAGCCCTTTCGCCAGCGCATCGAATGCCGCTCCCGCCGTGCCGTGCCCGGCATTGACCACGACGCGCAGCGGGCGAACCGGTGGCAGTCTGAAGAAGCATAGCAGGCATTGAACCCAGGCGGGGCGGTTATCGTAGGCGGTCATTACGCCGTGATGAACAGCAGGGGAAAAGGCATTTTTTTCCGCCAGCGCTTTGATCTCCAGCAGCCCATTGTCATTGCTGATAGGGCGCGCCTCTTCGCGGACCAGCTTCATGCCGTTGTAATCAGCGGGATTATGGCTGGCGGTGATCTCAATGCCGCCATCGGCCCGCAGTTCGCGGGTGGCGAAGTAGATCTCCTCGGTTCCCGACAAGCCAATATCAATCACATCAACGCCGCTGGCCATTAGCCCCTCGGCCAGCGCAGTTTTCAGCGCCTCTGAGCTCAGGCGAATATCCGCGCCGACGACCACCCGCCGTGGGCGTAACCAAGCGGCATAGGCCCGGCCAATGCGAAAGGCGACTTCGGGCGTCAGGTCGACATCGACTTTGCCGCGAATGTCGTAAGCTTTAAAACAGGTCAGTTCATCCATAATCCACTCTTCTGTTAAGCATTATGCGCTAGGCCGTTTCCCGCACGATGAGCTGGTATTCCAGCGCATGGTGGGTGATTGGCCCATTGTTCAGGAGTAATTCAACGGCGATTTCGCCTTTGCGCTCCGCATCCTGGGCGATGGTGGTCAGCCCTATGCCGTTCACTTCCGGCGTGATGTTGTCGAAGCCCGTAATGGCAATTTGCTGAGGGATGGCAAGATTATTTCGCTGACAGAAATTCATCGCGCCAATGGCAAAACGATCCGACAGACAGATCAGGGCGGTAATGGCTGGATGACGCGCCAGCAGGGTTTCTGCCGCCAGCTCGCCGTGTTGCTCATCATGAGATGTTTCGTAGAGCCAGCAGTCATCTGACGGAATGGCGTACTGGAGAAACGTCTCCCGGCAGGCATTGACGCGCGTCAGCATCAGGGTGTTATCGCCAGCGATGGTTTGCTCAAGATTACGTATTCCATGAATGCCTGGGCTTGAGGAGAACGAGATGATGCCAAAGTGGCGATGCCCTTTGTTAATCAGGTAGGTGGTGATATCACGCATGGCGCTGGCGTTATCAATAGAGACGCTACTGTACTGCGGTAGTTGGAAATCGAGCGTCACCACCGGGAGGCTCCGTGCGAGCGTTTGCTGGATGATGGCGGCGCTGTTATGGGTGGCATTGAGGATATAGCCGTCGACCAGCGTGGTGAGCGAAGGCGCTGCGCTGGTGGCCCCTTTTTTTAACGGGATCAACACTAGATTGGTATTCTGTTCTTCGCAACGTACGGCAATTCCGCGCATCAACTTGATGTCGTGGGGATCGATAAAAACATAGCTCATCGAGTCATTAAATATCACCCCGATGGTGTCCGATTTTCCGGTACGTAGCGCACGGGCAAGCTTATCTGGCCCCTGAAAACCAACCGAATTTGCATAGGATAAAATGCGCTCGCGCAAACTGGCTGAGAGCTTGTCGGGGTTATTCCATGCATTAGATACCGTAGTATGAGAAATACCCATATCTTTCGCTAATGATTTAACGGTGACTCTTTCTTTTGACGTCTCTTTGTATATATCGGACATTATATTTTCTTGTTTTGTGTTCGCGTTAATTATGATTTATCTGTCTTTTTATTTCTTAATAAATTGCAGCTGAGTTTATCGTTAAACAAAAATAGTTTTGTGATTTGTTTAACGTTAAACATAAAAAATGGGTGTTAGCTTACGCGTTATTCACGGCAGGGCTGCGGTAAATAAATAATACTGATAAAGCGTTAGGGAGATATATTGTGAATGTTTCAACGGTTGCTAAATTAACGGCGTCAATATTACTTGGTCTCTGTATTTCCGGCTGCGGGCCAGACGATAAAAAGGAGACGCAGGAGAGTGCTCAAACTCCTATTAAAATGTGGGTGGCACCCAATGAGAATGAAGAAGCCTTCTGGAACAAAATGGTAACAGAATGGAATAAAGACCCCGCGCATACGCCGGTTACATTTACCACGATTCCCGCCGCCAATAGTTCGGAAGAAGCCATTATGAATGCGCTTGCTTCCGGAACTGAGCCGGATATTTCCAGTAATATCTTTATTGGCTTTGCAAGTCAGTTGGTCGATGTAGGGCAGATTGAGGATTTATCCAAAATGCCGGGTTTTGATGATCTGATTAAAACGCGCCAGATGACGGCAATTCTTCCTGCATGGAAGCTCAACGATCAGCAAAACGTTCTGCCCATTTATATCAACCCTATCGTTTGGTGGTGGCGCGGCGATCTGCTGGAAAAATACGGTTTCGACCATGCCCCAACCCGCTATGACGAGGTGTATCAACTGGCTGAGCGTCGGGCGGCGGATAACAACGGCTATGTGATGCAGCTAACCGCCGGTAAAAACTGGTGGGATCGCTGGTTTGACTTCATTCCACTGTACTATGCGCAAGGCGGCGGTGAATCCTATATCGCAGATAAAAAAGCCGGGTTTAATAACCCTGCGGGCCAGGCTGTATTGACCTTTATGGATAAAGTCTTTAGCAAAAAATGGAGCAGCTACGATTTCACTTCCGCCGACGACCCGCTGGCAACAGGGCAGGTGCTGGCTTCTGCGCGGGGCCCCTGGGATCTTGCTCGCTACCGCAAACAGTATCCTGACATCCTGAAAACTATCAAGATTGGCCCGATGCTGACACAAAACGGCGTGGCACACCCGCATACATTTGGCGACAGTAAAGGCATGGTGATGTTCAGTTCCAGCAAGTATAAAACCGAGGCTTGGACGTTTATGCAGTGGGTCTTTAACAATGCTGAGCACGATCGCACCTGGCTTGAGCTGACCGGCATGCCGCCTGCCCGCGCCGACCTGATGACCAACCCGCTGTTTACCCAATATTTTGCGCAAAACCCGCTGGAAAAAGAGATCGCCTCTTACGTGGATGTTGCCCTGCCGCCGGTGGCGACCCCGCAAACTACCGAAGTCCAGCGCAGCATGACGCAAATGCTGGAGCGCGTGATTTTTAACCATGACGCCCCGGCAAAAGCGTTAGAGCAATCTCAACAAGAAATTAATGCCCAGCTAGCCAAATAAGGGGAAGTCATGGCCGGATATGATTCCCGCACCGGAGGTCTGTTGGCCTCCGCATGGATTGGATATTCATTGCTGTTCTGGTTCTACCCATTGGCCTGGCTGCTAGTGTTGAGCGTGACCCACTGGCAGTTTATCGGTACGCCCCGTTTTACGGGGCTACAGAATATTATTGGCGTGGTGAATGATAAATTATTCTGGATCTCAATGTGGAATATTTGTCGATTCCTGATGTGGTATTTACCGATCGTATTTATCACTTCATTATTATTCGCCGCCGGCTTGCGCAGAATTAAATACGGTAAAGGATTTATTGCACTCAGTTTTTTACTGGCCAATATCTCATCAGGCGTGGCCTATTCCATCGTGTTTTCTAAGTTGTTTAGTGAGTACGGCCCGGTTAATCAGTTTTTACGTGAGACGTTCAATATATCTGTTCCCTGGTTTACCAACCCAGATTGCGCCATGCTCTCGATAGCGCTGATCGTCACCTGGAAATTTGTCGGCTATTACGGACTTATTCTTTACTCTGGAATGCAGGCCATTCCTCAGGATATTTATAGTGCCGCCGTGCTGGATAAAACTGGCCGTTTCAAACAAGGTTGGGCCATCACGCTGCCGATGATGAACCCGCAGATCGTGATGGTGATGGTACTGGCAATTACCGTCGCCTTTAGCATTTTTACCGAGCCTTATCTGATAACCGGCGGTGGGCCGCTAAATAGCACGACCAGCCCGATGGTGGTGATGTATGAAGCGGCATTCCAGAATATGAAGCCTACCTGGGCCGCCGCGATGTCGATTATCGTTGCTGGATGCAGTTTCTTGGCGATCTGGATTTTCCGCAAACTGTTTGAAAAAAATATCGAGATTGTGTGAATGAAAAAACTCACGCCATTAGGCTTAGCAATTCATGCGGTGATGTTTTTGCTGGCGCTAAGCTGGCTCTACCCGTTCATCTGGATGGTGATCTCTTCGCTAAAACCAACGGCGGAGATTTACACCACTGGGTTGTTTTCCGGTCATTTCACCTTGGAGAACTACAGCTTTCTTTTTGATAACAGCAATCGTGCGGACAAACCCTTCCTCCGTACGCTGGGCAACTCGCTGTTCGTTTCACTCACCATTACGGCCTGTGTCACCGTGACCTCAATGCTGGTGGGATACGCGCTGGCGAAGACCGAGTTTTACGGCAAAAACGCTTTTCGCAATTTGCTCATTGTGCAGATGGTGTTCCCGGTGTTCATGTTCATCATCCCGCAATTTGTCTTGATGCGTGAGCTGGGGCTGATTAACGGCTACAGCGCGATGATCCTGCCCTATGCCATGAGCGCGTGGGGGATCTTTATGGTGTCGCAAAGCTTCAAGGGAACGCCGAACGATTATCTGTACGCCGCGCGACTCGATCACGCCAGCCTGTGGGGCATTCTGCGGCACGTCATGATGCCGCTGAACAAATCCATTCTGGCCATTGTGGCGCTGTTTACCTTCTCCAGCTCCTGGGACAACTTCCTCTGGCCGCTGATCGTGATACGTGACGTCGACAAGATGCCGTTCTCGGTGCTGCTCGCCACCTTCAGCAAATCCTATGGTGTCTATCTGGGCCCGGTCATGGCCGGTGCGGTCGTGCAGATGCTGCCGGTGGTGGTGTTGTTCATCCTGTTCCGTAAATACTTCTTACAGGGCATGTCGTTATCACTGAAATAAGGAACGCTGCGGTGACTGATCAACCCTGGTGGCAGGCGTCTACCTGCTATCAAATATATTTGCCCTCGTTTTGTGATGGCAACGGCGATGGGCTGGGGGATTTCCCCGGTTTATTATCGAAAGTGGACTACTTACAGCAGCTCGGCGTCGGCGCTATCTGGATCACTCCGTTTTACCCGTCGCCGCTGGTCGATAACGGCTATGACATCAGCGATTACTGTGCTGTCGATCCACGCTTTGGTACGCTGGCCGATTTTCAACGGGTGGTCGAATGCTGCCACGCACGTGGTATTCGCGTCATTATCGATCTCGTGGTGAACCACGTGTCGTCGGCGCATCCGTGGTTTCGCGATGCGTGGAATAACCCGGCCAGCCGCTACCGCAACTACTTTCTGTTTAGCAAGACGCCGAATAACTGGCAGTCATTCTTTTCTGGCAGCGCCTGGTGCGCGGAGCCGGATACCGGCGAATATTACTACCATAAGTTTGCCCCGCAGCAGGTCGACCTGAATTGGGCGAACCCGCAGGTGGAGCAGGAGATTTACCGGGTTATTGATTTCTGGAAAGCGCAGGGTGTAGATGGCTTTCGTTTTGATGTGATCAATTTTCTGACCACCAACGGCATTGGCCCTGATAACCCGATAGAAGACGGCGAACAGCGCCACGAATTTGATATCAACCAGCCGGGCATTATCGACACGCTACGCCGCCTATGCGGCTATGTTCGCCAGCAGGGGAGCAGCTTCTTGATCGCTGAGATCGGCAGCGACGAGCTGGATATTCTGGCGCGCTACCAAAGCCCCGAGCTGATGGATGTGGTGTTCAATTTCAATATTGGTAGCCAGAAAACCTTTGATATCTCTCGCTTATGCTCAGAGATCAACGCCACGCAGGCGCGGCAATCTGGCCTACCTACGCTCTTTTTTTCCAGCCACGATATGCCGCGAATGATCGGTCGCTTTGGCGAAGGCCCGCGCGATAGCGAGCGGGCGCTTGCGGTGCTGGCGCTACAGCTGACCCTGCGCGGCGTGCCTTTTATTTTTCAGGGTGAAGAGCTGGGGATGACAGACTATCTCCCGCAGTCAGTGGAGCAGATTTTTGATGTTCAGGGCAAAACCCGTTACCACACCGCGCTTGAGCAGGGGGCGGATGCCGACCAAGCGCTGACGCTGGCGCTCGAACATTCGCGCGATGCCTCGCGCGCGCCGCTGCCGTGGAGCGATGCGCCGTTTGCCGGATTTTCAACCGTGCGCCCTTGGATGCCGATCGGCGATGACTATCCGCAAATCAATGCCGTGAAGCAGCAGCAAATGCCCGATTCACTATGGCGGCATTATCAGGCGCTGATTGCGCTGCGCAGGCAAACGGAGGCTATGCGCGAGGGCGACGCCGGGCTGTTGGCGCTTACCAAGGGGTGCGTCCGGTTTACACGCTCGACGCCAAACGAACGGATATGGGTGGCAATCAATTTCGGCATGCCGGTACACAATCCCTGGCGGGCGATTGCCGCCGATGTGCTGTACGGGCAGGACACACAATGGCTGGGCAAAAATCACATTTTGATGAAAAGGAGAGTTCATGAATCGACACAGTCTTAATCCGCTGATTACGCCGCACGATGTGGTGCCATCGATACCGGGGCGGAAAGTCGAATGCGTATTCAACACCGGCGTAACCGAGTACAACGGCGAGATCATCCTGTTGCTACGCGTGGCTGAAAGCGTTATCAACGACGATCCTCGGCAGATCGTCGTGCCGCTGCTTGAAGAGCAAAATGGCATCTGGCGGCAGTCGACGAAAACATTCGATCGCGCTGATGAGCGCTTCGACTTCAGCGATCCGCGCACTATTGTGCTCAAGAACGATCCGGCGCAGGTGTGGCTGACCTCGATGTCCCATCTACGCCTGGCGCGTAGCCGGGACGGCGTGCATTACACCATTGATGCTCAGCCGTTTATCCTCGCCGACAGCCGCTATGAGGAGTATGGCTGCGAAGATGCACGCATCACGCGGGTTGACGATCGCTGGTATATCAACTATTCCGCCGTTTCATCATTAGGTATCTCCACAGGTCTCGCCATCACCCGTGATTTTGTCCATGTAGAAAAGCAGGGGCTGATTTTCTGCCCGGATAACCGCGATGTCTGCTTCTTCCCGGAAAAAGTTGGCGGTCGCTATATGGCGTTAACGCGTCCTGCGCCGTGCCATTTTGGCCACCCCGAGATCTGGATCTGCGAGTCACCCGATATGCTGCACTGGGGTAATCATCAGCATCTGCTTGGGCGCTCCGGGGATGAGTGGGACGCGAACAAATCGGGCGGCGGTGCGCCGCTGATTAAAACCGAGCGCGGCTGGCTTGAGATCTATCACGGCGTAGATGCAAGGCAGCGCTACTGTCTGGGGGCGCTACTGCTGGATCTTAACGATCCGCTGAAAATTTTGGCGAAATCACCGGTGCCGCTGCTGGAGCCAACGGCGCCCTACGAGCGGGAAGGATTTTTCGGTAACGTTGTCTTTACCTGCGGGGCGTTGGTGCGCGAAGATGTTCTGTATGTCTGGTATGGCGCGGCGGATGAATGCACTGCGTTGGCGACGCTACCGATGGATGCACTTTGGCATCATTTGGGCCTAGTTTAATGCACGATGAGGTGAGTGAACTGTACCGTCGCTACCGGCGGAACGCGCAGCCGTCGCGCCGTGGAAAAATAGTGTTCCATGGCGTAGAAGGGAGGGATGTGTACAACCCTACAGTGCCTTTTCTAAACAACGGTGGCTGGTGCATCGCCGCGCGCGTTGAGGTGCGCGACTGCGAGCGCTCTCAGGTATGTTTTTTTGCCTGGGATGGCGGTGAGCAGGCAACGTTGCTGCCTGACGCGCCGGTATTTGTGCTACAGGATCCCTTTATTGGGCGCATCGATGGGCAGTTGCTGTTTGGCGGCGTAGAGGTCTCTTTTTCGGCGGATGGCACGCCGCTACGCTGGCGCACGCAGTTCTTCTATGGCGCAACTATCGCCACGTTGCGGCCGCTAGCGACCGGGCCATGGGGCATGAAAGATATTCGTCTGGTCTCCTTGTATGATGGGCGCATTCTGGTATTTACCCGGCCACAGGGGGAGATAGGCGGACGCGGCACCATCGGCTGGACGATCATTTCCCGGTTGGATGAACTCAATGCGCAGACGATAGCCCGCGCCGCGCTGATTTCACACGTTGATGAACGCTGCTGGTGCGGCGTTAATGCGGCGTACCTGCTACCCTCGGGTAACGTTGGCGTTCTGGCGCATGTCGCTCAGTTTGACCATGCGGGAAACCGCCATTATTACGCGGCGCGTTTCATCTTTGACCCTCTTTCCGGTACCTCTTCTCCGATGGCGATTATTGCCTCTCGGGATGATTTTTTGCCGGGAGAGAGCAAGAGCGACGACCTGCAAGACGTTGTTTTTCCAGCCGGGCTGCTGGAGGATGGTAAGGGGAACGTTCGACTGTTCTGTGGAACCAGCGATTGCGAAGTTCAGTGGTGGGATATTGCTCCGCCGTTCGCGCAAGATAGAAAAAGAACGCCCCCTACGGATGCGTAGGGGGCGTAAGTTTACTGCTCAGTTGCCACCTGGTGTTGGCTGACTTGCAGGGCTGCCAGCGCATTACGCGCGGCTTTCAGCACCTGACCGCATTGTTCCATCGTTAGAGTCAACGGAGGTTCAATACGGATCGTCTTGGCATTGTTAAGCGTACCGGCTACCAGTACACGCTGGCGGAACATCTCGCTGGCAAAGTTGTAGCCGATTTCATTATCGACAAACTCAATCGCCATCAGCATTCCTCTGCCACGTGCTTCCCGCACCAAGTCTGGATATTCGCGGGCCATACTGCGGAAACCATCCAACAGGATATCGCCTTTCTGCTCGGCCTGAGCGGGCAGGTTTTCAGTCAGCAATACGTTGATGGTGGCCAGCGCCGCCGCACAGGCCAGCGGGTTGCCGCCAAAGGTGGTGGTGTGTAGGAACGGGTTGTCGAACAGCACCGAGAACACCTCTTCCGTGGCAATGGTGGCGCCGATAGGCATCACGCCTCCGCCGAGTGCTTTGGCTAGGCACAGGATATCCGGCTGCACGTTTTCGTGCTCACAGGCGAACATCTTGCCGGTGCGGCCCATCCCGGTTTGAACTTCATCAAAGATCAGCAGCGCACCGAACTCATCACACAGTTTACGCACGGCGGGCAGATAGCCTAGAGGCGGCAGGATCACGCCACCTTCGCCCTGAATAGGTTCAAGAATCACCGCGGCCACATCATCGCCGGTTTTCTGGCATTCGCTCAGCATGGTGCGCATGGCATCGATATTGCCGAACGGCACGTGGCGGAAGCCCGGCAGTAGCGGCATAAACGGTTTACGGAAGGTGGATTTGGCCGTAGCAGACAGTGCTCCAAGCGATTTGCCATGGAACGCGCCGCTGGTGGCGATAAACGTGAATTTGCCGCGCGGCGACTGGTAAGCTTTCGCCAGTTTTAGCGCAGCTTCCACCGACTCGGTACCGCTGTTGCTAAAGAAGCTGTACTTGAGTTTGCCTGGCGCAAGTGCGGCCAGCGTTTTAGCGAGCATCGCCCGTAGCGGGTCGAGTAACTCTTGGCTGTGAAGCGGTTGTTTGGCGAGCTGATTCTGTACGGCGGAAACCACCACTGGATTACGGTGCCCCACGTTGAAAATACCAAAACCGCCCAAGCAATCCAGAAACTCCTGGCCTTGGGTGTCAACAAGCGTATTTAACCCTCCCGCCTGCCACTCTACGGCTCCGTAATCCCCACCGGCTGTTACAGATTTTCGATACTCTAAAAACCCCGGATTCACATGTTCTTTAAAGTATTCCCTGACCTCTTGGTTAAGAGCTTTCATCTCCTCATGGTCAAGCGTTCGCTTTTCGATGAGATTCAGTGCGTGTGCGCTGCAGGCCAGAGCCGATGCGCTGGAAGGTAACCTGTTCAAAATGTGCTCCCGGGAATCACGTATCACATGATACTGAGTTAAGTATTGCAGGGATTACGCCACTTCCGAGGCTGCGGTGAAAATCGGGATAAATGCCAGGGGAAATCGCATCTGTACAATATTTAATCGTCCAGCGATGCGGGGAGGGGAAAAAGGCACGCTTTGGGCTGCAACCCTACTGTGCAGGTTGCCCCAGCGCGGTGCGCATTTTGCGCCAGGGTTGCGCGCCTTGTAAAAAGTAGGGCTTTTGTCTATTTTGCGATCTAACGCAAAATTAACAATTAAGGTTAATTAAATAACCTCCGATATAACAATTGTAATACATTTTCTTTCCGCACCTGAAAAGGATGTCCGTATGTCTACCCTGTCCGACCAAAACCAGCATGAATCTGTGCTGGACGATCACATCACCCTCATGTCGACCACCGACCTTAATAGCTGTATTACCCATGTTAACGATGCCTTTGTGAAGATAAGCGGCTATAGCCGTGAAGAGATGCTCGGCGTGCCGCACAATCTGGTGCGCCATTCCGATATGCCTAAAGCGGCGTTTGCCGACATGTGGCGAACGCTCAAGCAAGGTGAGCCATGGACCGGAATCGTGAAAAATCGCCCGAAAAGCGGCGGTCATTATTGGGTTCGCGCTAATGCCATTCCTCAGGTGCGTAATGGCAAAACCATCGGCTATATGTCGATTCGTACCAAGGCCAGCCCGCAGGAAGTGGCGGCCGTGGAACCGCTCTATCAGGCGTTACGCGAAGATCGCAGCCATCAGCGGCTGCATAAGGGGCGTGTCATCAGCAAACGCTGGTGGGGCAAGCTGTCAGCGATACCGCTGCGTTGGCGCGTGAGAAACGTGATGATGGGGCTATTTCTGCTGTTGGCCTGCTCGCTGCTCGCTCTGAATGCGCCAATGATGGCCGTGCTGGCATCCGCGGTTTTATTGCTGCTGACCACCGTGGTGTTCGAACGGCAGATCGTTCGGCCCATTGAGAACGTGGCGCGACAGGCGCTCTGCGTGGCGACCGGCGAACGTAACAGCGTTGAACAATTCGACCGTAGCGATGAGCTGGGACTGATCTTGCGCTCTGTGGGGCAGCTTGGCTTGATGTGCCGTTGGCTGATTAATGATGTCTCAAGCCAAGTGAACAGCGTCAGCGATGGCAGCGATGTGCTGGCGCGCGGCAATGATTCGCTTAATCAGCGCACCCAGGAAACGGTCGAAAACGTGCAGCAAACGGTCACCACAATGAATCAGATGGCGGCATCGGTGCAGAACAATTCACACACTGCGGCTCAGGCCGATAAGCTTTCGCTTGCCGCCAGTGGGGCCGCTACGCAGGGTGGGCAGGCCATGCACCGGGTGGTAAAAACCATGGAGGATATTGCCGATAGCACGCAGCGCATTGGGTCGATTACCACTCTAATTAATGACATCGCTTTCCAAACCAATATTTTGGCGCTGAATGCCGCCGTTGAGGCCGCGCGTGCCGGTGAGCAGGGAAGGGGCTTTGCGGTTGTTGCCGGCGAAGTGCGCCATTTGGCCAGCCGCAGTGCGACTGCCGCCAACGAAATTCGCCAACTCATTGAAGCCAGCGCCAGTAAGGTACAGTCGGGATCTGAGCAAGTGCATGCAGCGGGGCGTACGATGGATGACATTGTTTCACAGGTACAAAATGTCACCCAGCTCATTGCGCAGATTAGTCAGTCAACGTCAGAACAGGCAACGGGGCTGTCTGAGCTAACGCGTGCAGTGGCGAAGCTTGATGAGATAACCCAGCAGAATGCGGGGCTGGTGGCGGAGAGCGCCAGCGTATCGGCGATGGTCAAACGCCGCGCCAGCCGTCTTCAGGATGCGGTTACCGTGCTGCATTAATCTAACTGGATGATATCTAGCGCCGCGCGGTCGATGATACCGATGATCTGTTTTAGCTGCGCGTCGCTGATATCGCCCTGATTCACCCTCAAATCTAGCACGGCTTTGAAGTTATCCAACGCGCGCTTCATCTGCGGATTTTTACGCAACTCATGTCCCACCATTCTGGCTTTTAGCCGGGCCTGGATTTGTTCTACAGACGCTAGATTTTCCTCAAGCACCTGGCTGCCATCGGCGGTTATGGCAATTTTTTTACGCCCGCCGTCCTCTTCCTGAACGGTAATGAGCCCCTGATCCTGCAATAAATCGAGCGTCGGATAGATAACGCCGGGGCTTGGGCTGTAGTGGCCTTGGGTAAGAGCTTCAATTGCTTTAATGAGCTCATAGCCGTGGCTGGTGTTGTCTTTGAGGATGTTGAGGATGACTAGTCGTAACTCGCCATGCCCGAAGAAGCGCTGACGACGACCGCCACCGTGGTGTTCGGGGCCAGAGAAAGGTTTCATTCGTTGTTTCCCATTATGTTTTTTTGATATATCTAATTTATATCTAAATATCTATCTTTAGCAATATCTAAAATAATTAGTTGTTTATTTTGTTGATATGTAATGGTTTTATATCGTGCTTTGGAACGAGCTTACGACCTTTTAAATATATCATAAAAAGAGCTTGCTTTCTTTTCAATTGGCAATCATTATCATTTACAGAATTTTTAGATATATCTATTTACGAGAGAGACGCCAAATGAAAGAGCAAAAATACCCACAGCGCGTACGCAATGAACTCCGTTTCCGTGAATTAACTGTACTGCGCGTTGAGCGCATAGGCGTTGATTTCCAGCGGATCGTGCTGGGCGGCGACGCGCTTGAGGGCTTTAGCTCGCGCGGTTTTGACGACCACACCAAGCTGTTTTTCCCACAACCGGGAGCAACGCTAACGCCACCCACGATGAGCGACGAAGGCATCGTCTGGGCGGATGGCGTTCGCCCACAGGCGCGTGACTATACGCCGCTGTATAACGCTGAACGCCATGAATTGGCCTATGACTTCTTCATCCATGACGGCGGCGTTGCCAGCCAGTGGGCGATGGATGCCAAAGCCGGAGATACGCTGCTGATCGGCGGCCCGCGTGGTTCTCTGGTCGTGCCTGAGGATTATGCTTGGCAACTGTATGTTTGCGATGAGACGGGAATGCCCGCGCTGCGCCGTCGACTCGAGGCCTTGCGCCACCTGCCTAAACGCCCTCAGGTCAACGCGCTGGTGATGGTACGTGGCGAGGCGGATAAAGCCTATCTGGCCGGATTTGAGGATTGTAATATCGAGTGGTTTACCCGATACGATGCTGCGGCTGTAGCGGCGCGTTTGGCACAGTTCACGGTGCCGGAGTCGGACTATTTTATTTGGCTGACGGGCGAAGGCAAGGTGGTAAAAGCGCTGACCGACGGCTTCGTCACCGAGTCTATTGATCCGCAGCTGGTCCGCTCAAGCGCATATTGGCACGCAAAATAAGCCATCAACAGGCGCATTCCGCGCCTGTTTCCCAAACCTGTCTGCCTTCCTACCAATGCCGCTTTCTGCTTCTTTTGCTCAACGCTATTTATCGTGTCTTACGCGTATAAGCTCAGTGAGTGCCGTATTTTCCACACTTTTTATGCTCCTATATTTGAGCGGATTTTAGTGCATTTATTGCGTTTAAAAACGGAATATATTATTGTTTTATATGAATAATTAGTCGATTTTCATGCCTAATGATGATGTCAATCACCTTTGCTTTTATGCCAATAAAAAATCTGTAAAAGTAGATGTTTATCGACTTTTCGTCTAAAAGTATGGGGTCAATGGCTAGACATGACCATAAGATGGTTATCAAATGGTTAAAAAATACCGCGTCAGATGTAAAGCATCGACAAAATTAAAAAATGGCTAGTCTGCTTACACAACTTATACGCGTTGCGGCGCACCTTGTTTGGAGAAACTATGCATTCCTCTGTTAATAAAAACGAAAGCCGAACCTTTTTCGGTCACCCTTATCCATTGGGGTCGCTGTTCTTTACCGAAATGTGGGAGCGATTCTCGTTTTACGGTATCCGCCCATTACTGATCCTGTTTATGGCGGCGACCGTATATGACGGTGGTATGGGACTGGCTCGTGAAAATGCGTCGGCGATTGTCGGCATCTTCGCGGGGACCATGTACTTGGCAGCGCTGCCGGGCGGCTGGCTGGCAGATAATTGGCTCGGGCAACAAAGGGCCGTCTGGTACGGTTCGATTCTGATAGCGCTGGGCCACTTGTCCATTGCGCTGTCCGCATTTATGGGCGACAACCTGTTCTTTATCGGCCTGATGTTTATCGTGCTGGGTTCTGGGCTGTTTAAAACCTGTATCTCGGTGATGGTCGGTACGCTGTATAAAAAAGGTGATGCTCGCCGTGATGGCGGCTTCTCCCTGTTTTATATGGGCATCAATATGGGGTCGTTTATTGCGCCGCTGATTTCCGGCTGGCTGATTAAAAGCCATGGCTGGCACTGGGGCTTTGGTATCGGCGGTATTGGGATGCTGGTGGCACTGGTTATCTTCCGCATCTTTGCCGTACCGGCGATGAAACGCTATGACAGTGAAGTCGGGCTAGACTCAACGTGGAATAACCCCGTTGCCAAGAAGAGTGGCGTAGGTGCTTGGCTTGTGGCGCTGGCCGTTGGTGTTGCGGTTATCATCACGCTGATTATTCAGGGCATTATCGTTATTAACCCGGTTGCGGTAGCGAGCGTACTGGTTTATGTGATTGCCGTATCGGTTGCCCTGTACTTTATCTACCTGTTTGCTTTTGCGGGCCTCAGCCGCAAAGAACGCGCGCGTCTGCTGGTGTGCTTTATCCTGCTGGTTTCGGCGGCGTTCTTCTGGTCTGCTTTTGAGCAGAAACCGACCTCCTTCAACCTGTTCGCTAATGACTACACCAACCGTATGATCGGTGATTTCGAGATCCCGGCGGTATGGTTCCAGTCGATAAACGCCCTGTTTATCATCCTGCTGGCTCCGGTATTTAGCTGGGCATGGCCTGCGCTGGCGCGTAAAAATGTGCGTCTGGGCAGCATCACTAAATTTGTCATCGGTATTCTGTGTGCCGCTGCCGGCTTTGGTTTGATGATGATGGCCGCTCAGAACGTGCTGAGCAACGGTGGGGCAGGTGTTTCGCCAATGTGGCTGGTGGGCAGCATCCTGATGCTGACGCTTGGTGAGCTGTGCTTGAGCCCAATTGGCTTGGCAACGATGACGCTGCTGGCACCGGAAAGAATGCGTGGTCAGATGATGGGGCTGTGGTTCTGTGCCAGTGCGCTGGGCAACCTCGCAGCAGGCTTGATTGGTGGGCATGTGAAGGCCGATCAGCTCCATATGCTGCCTGACCTGTTCGCCCGTTGCTCTATCGCATTGCTGATTTGCGCCGCCGTTCTGTGCGTACTGATTGTGCCGGTGCGTCGCATGCTGGAGAACAGCAAGTCCAGCGCCGAGCAAAATTCAGCGACTAACGCGTAATCCAACCCGTTCTACTAAAACCAGCGCCAGTGGCGCTGGTTTTTTTTGTGCTAAATGGCAGCAAAATTGGCTTTAGCTCACGAAAAAACGCAATAACGTGAGCTGTTTCTTTGAAATGGCAACCTGTTTCAGTCCATAGTATAAACTTGTTTACTACGTGGTTAATTTAAGGACAAGCATATGCCAGCAGTCATTGATAAAGCATTGGATTTCATTGGTGGTATGAACACGTCTGAGCCAGTACCACAGTCCATGGATGAAAGTACAGCGAAGGGAATTCTTAACTATTTGAGTGAGTTGGGTACGCCAATCAGCCCTGTCGCCGTGACCGAACGCGGCCAACATGACGGGTGGAATAACGGCTTCACGAGTAAAGTGGCCAACTGGGCCGAGCGTGTCGAGTCTGGCGAACGTATTGTCATTAAGAACCCAGAGTTCTTCTCCTCCTACATGCGCGAGGAACTGAGCGCGCTGGTATAACCCCGCTTTTGTTGCTCTCACCTACGTCGTGAGAGTATTTTTCTTAGCCTTACCTAGAAACTGAAAAGGGCTGACGAGAAATCGTCAGCCCTTGTTGTATTTGGTGGCCCCTGTTGGGTTTGAACCAACGACCAAGCGATTATGAGTCGCCTGCTCTAACCACTGAGCTAAGGGGCCTGAATAGCCGACGATTATAAAGTAACAGTGGGCACCAATCCAGCATTAAGCGCGCACATGCTGTTTTTATAAACAATGCATTATCAATTCGTTATACTCAACTGACGATGTATCGGTTGAGGATAATATGGTTAAGGACATTATTGATTCGGGATTGCGGGTGCTGTTTTGCGGCATTAACCCGGGGCTGTCATCTTCCTCGTTGGGCTATCCGTTCGCCCATCCGGCAAATCGCTTCTGGAAAGTGCTGCATTTGGCGGGGTTTACTGAGCATCAGTTGAAGCCGGAAGAGGCGGAGCAAATGCTCGATTTTCGCTGTGGTGTAACCAAGATGGTTGAGCGCCCAACGGTGCAGGCGAGCGAAGTGAGTGTGCAGGAGCTGCGTAGCGGCGGTCAGGCGTTGATTGAGAAGGTTGAACACTATAAGCCGGCAGCTCTGGCAGTATTAGGTAAGCAGGCCTATGAGCGTGGTCTGGGCCAACGTGGCGCTACCTGGGGGAAACAGACCTTTATGATTGGCGATACCGAGGTGTGGGTATTGCCGAACCCGAGTGGGCTGAGCCGAATTACGCTTGATAAGCTGGTGGTGGCGTATCAGGAGCTGGACGTGGCGCTGAAAGCGCGTGGTTTATAACACCGTAGCAAGCCCAGACTTGGAAAAATAACGTAGAACCACAGGCAAAAAAAAAGCTCCCATCAGGGAGCTTTTTACGTTTTTACTCGGCCGATTAATCGTCCAAGAAGCTACGCAGCACTTCAGAGCGGCTTGGGTGACGCAGTTTACGCAGCGCCTTCGCTTCGATCTGACGGATACGTTCGCGGGTAACGTCGAACTGTTTACCCACTTCTTCCAGCGTGTGGTCGGTGTTCATATCGATACCGAAACGCATACGCAGGACTTTCGCTTCACGGGCGGTCAGGCCAGCCAAGACGTCGTGGGTGGCAGCACGCAGGCTCTCAGTAGTTGCAGAGTCCAGCGGCAGCTCGAGGGTGGTATCCTCGATGAAATCGCCCAGATGTGAATCTTCATCGTCGCCGATTGGCGTTTCCATGGAGATTGGCTCTTTGGCAATTTTCAGCACTTTACGGATCTTGTCTTCCGGCATCAGCATACGTTCGGCCAGTTCTTCCGGCGTCGGCTCACGACCCATTTCCTGCAACATCTGGCGAGAGATACGGTTGAGCTTGTTAATCGTCTCAATCATATGCACCGGAATACGGATGGTGCGCGCCTGGTCTGCGATAGAACGGGTGATCGCCTGACGAATCCACCAAGTTGCGTAGGTGGAGAACTTGTAACCGCGACGGTATTCGAACTTATCAACCGCCTTCATCAGGCCGATGTTACCTTCCTGAATCAGGTCAAGGAACTGCAGACCACGGTTGGTGTATTTCTTGGCGATAGAAATAACCAGACGTAAGTTTGCTTCAACCATCTCTTTTTTCGCACGGCGGGCTTTCGCTTCACCGATGGACATACGACGGTTGATGTCTTTAACCTGCTCGATGGTCAGGCCGGTTTCTTCTTCAATCTGGCGCAGTTTCTGCAGACCACGGTTAACGTCGTCAGCAACATCGTGCAGTTTTTCGGACCACGGTTTGTTCATCGCGACTGCCGCGTTGAACCAAGTATCGCTGGTTTCATTACCGCTGAAGAGCGTGATGAAGTTCTTCTTCGGCATTTTGCACTGCTCAACGCACAGTTTCATGATGATGCGTTCCTGGGTACGCACGCGATCCATCATGACGCGCATGCTGTTGACCAGGTAGTCGAACTGTTTTGGTACCAGACGGAACTGCTTGAAGACTTCGGACAGCTTGTGAATCTCTTCCTGAGCAGCAGCGTGGCTACGGCCTTTGGCTTTGATGGTGTCGCGGGCTAATTCGTACTGAGTACGCAGTTCGCCGAATTTCTCACGCGCCAGCTCTGGATCGATGCTGTTGTCGTCGTCGCTGCTATCGTCGTCTTCTTCTTCTTCGTCTTCGTCGTCATCCCTTTCTTCCTGGGACAGCTCTGAACCGACGTGAGTCGCGGTTGGCGCCAGGTCTTCTTCGGCGTTAGGATCGACGAAACCGGTGATGATGTCGGACAGGCGCGCTTCTTCTGCTTCAACGCGATCGTACTGTTCGAGCAGGTAAGTGATCGCTTCCGGGTATTCGGCAACGGAGCACTGTACCTGGTTAATCCCGTCTTCAATACGCTTGGCGATGTCAATTTCGCCTTCACGGGTCAGCAGTTCTACGGTACCCATTTCGCGCATGTACATGCGCACCGGGTCAGTAGTACGGCCGATTTCAGATTCCACGCTGGACAGAACTTGTGCAGCGGCTTCTTCTGCGTCTTCATCAGTGTTGTTGGAGGTTTCAGCCAGCAACAGATCATCGGCATCCGGCGCTTCTTCCATCACCTGAATGCCCATGTCGTTGATCATTTGGATGATGTCTTCGATCTGATCTGAATCGACGATATCTTCCGGCAGATGGTCATTGACCTCGGCATAGGTCAGATAGCCTTGCTCTTTACCACGTTGGACAAGAAGCTTGAGCTGTGACTGCGGGTTTTGCTCCATAAGACGGTATCCACACTTAATTCATTTGATTGGTGTCGGCCGGCGAACGAACCGCCGACATTTAATGCGAGGGCGTACTTATATTAGTGCCGCTGCGCCTCGGTGCGGCTGTCGGGGGCTACCCGATAGGTATTCGGCAGTTAAGCCGTTAAATTCATTTCTTGGCCAGTTCCTGGTTCAATGTCCAGAGCTCCCGGCGTTCTTCGCTGCTTAAACCGTGTGTGCGATCGCGAGCTATCAACTCTTCTTGTCGCAGTACAAGCAACGAATCAAACATATGGTTGAGCGAGTCGGTGAAGGTTGCTTCTGCAATATCCTTATCTGCTATATCGTCCCACATCGACAGTTTTTCAAGGGTTGCAGCCTCATTTGTCCCTCGATATTGCTCTAAAAGTTGACCAGTGGTCAGACCGGGCTGTGATAAGCAGGTATTAACCAGCTCAGCAAACAGCTCCAGACCCGGCAGCTTTTTCGGGTCCAGTCCGGCTAGCGGTGGAACCCGTGGCGCGAGATCGGGGTTTTGCACCAGTAACCCTATAAGTATACGCATGGTCGTGCGTTTTAGCTGCTGAGTCGGGCGTACGACGCCATTTTCTGCCTGTTTTGGCATTAAACGATCAAGGGCTGCATCGTCGAAAATGCCCAGCTTCAGCCCCAACGTTTGGCGCAGTTGAATACGGTGCGCATCGCCTGGAACCTGGCTTATCAGCGGCAATGACAGCGCGGCAAGCTGCGTGCTGCCATCTGGCGTACTTAAATCAACCTGTGGCAAGAGACTGTTAAATAAGAACACGGAGAGCGGTTGTGCATGCTCCATCCGTGCTTCAAAAGCCTCTTTACCCTCTTTACGCACCAGCGTATCCGGGTCTTCACCGTCGGGCAGGAACATAAAGCGTAGCTGACGACCGTCGGTCATGTAAGGCATTGCCGTTTCTAGCGCACGCCATGCGGCATCGCGTCCGGCACGGTCGCCGTCGTAACAGCAAATGACGTTATTTGTCGCACGAAATAGCATATGCATGTGATCAGCTGTGGTCGATGTACCCAGCGATGCAACGGCGTAGTTAATACCGTATTGCGCCAGCGCGACGACATCCATATACCCTTCGACAACCAGCAGACGCGGTGGTTCAGCGTTGTGCTGCTGGGCTTCATAAAGGCCATACAGCTGGCGGCCTTTATGGAAAATATCGGTTTCCGGGGAGTTCAGGTATTTCGGCGTATCGTTGCCGAGTACGCGGCCACCAAAACCAATCACCCGGCCCCGTTTGTCGCGAATCGGGAACATCACGCGATTGCGGAAACGGTCGTAAGTACGTCCCTGGTCGTTGGTGACCAGCATTCCGGCATCGAGCAACAGCTTTCTGTTGTCGACATTACCGCCGAAACGTTTTAATGCGTTGTCCCAGCCTGGCGGCGCAAAACCAATAGCAAAACGCTGGACAATCTCGGCGCTTAGGCCGCGTTGCTCCAGGTACTGGCGTGCAGGCTCGGCATTGGGTTGGACGAAGGCTTGCTGGTAAAACGCATTCAATCCGTCCATTAGCTGATAGAGATTCTGTCGCTGATGACGTTCTATCTGGCTAAGACCTGTTCCGGCTTCGTACGGCACATCAAGATTGTGCATGGCTGCCAGTTCTTCGACGGTTTCAACAAACTCGAGCTTGTCGTAGTTCATTAAAAAGTCGATGGCGTTACCGTGCGCACCGCAGCCGAAGCAGTGGTAAAACTGCTTATCACCATTTACGGTGAAAGAGGGGGATTTCTCGTTATGGAATGGACAGCACGCATGATAATTCTTGCCCTGCTTTTTGAGCTTCACCCGTGCATCGATAAGATCGATGATGTCGGTGCGAGCCAGCAGGTCACTGATAAATACGCGTGGGATTCGTCCAGCCATAGGCCCCGTTTATTTCCACTTTATCCTTCAAACTGCCTCTGCGTTGGCTGCGTTCGTTCACCCTATAACTTACTGATGTAAGCTCCGGGATTCACTCGCTTGCCGCCTAAATACAGTGTGAATGATTTTGTGTAAGTGCTGATGTATAAACGAAAACAAGCCGCGCATTCCTTTCGGAAGCACGGCCTTGCAACTACAACTCGGTCTGACAGTTGAGAGACAGCGCTCTCAAAAGATTAGTACAGACGAGTACGGCGTGCGTTTTCGCGAGCCAGTTTCTTCGCGTGACGTTTCACAGCAGAAGCTTTAGCGCGCTTACGTTCGGTCGTTGGTTTTTCATAGAACTCACGACGACGAACTTCCGCCAGAACACCTGCTTTTTCGCATGAACGCTTGAAGCGACGCAGTGCTACGTCGAACGGCTCGTTTTCACGTACTTTAATTACCGGCATGTAACTCTCACCTTTAATAAATTCGGTTTGCCGCTGGCATCAACGCCAGCTTATTTCAAAATGGTGCGGAATTTTACTTCAATTGCTGCTGCTTTGTAAAGCACCGACGCGATTTTGAAAGGGACTTTTATAAGGACAAGGAGTATACACAAGCCATCCTCCCGTGGCGAACAAAGTTTTACATCAACCCGCCCAGGCTCTACACTGCGCGGTATTGAAATGAGGTAAATCTAGCCATGCGTGTACTGGGTATTGAAACATCCTGCGATGAAACCGGCATCGCAATTTATGACGACGAAAAAGGTCTGTTAGCCAACCAACTGTATAGTCAGGTGAAATTGCACGCTGACTACGGCGGCGTGGTGCCGGAATTGGCCTCGCGAGACCACGTGCGTAAAACGGTTCCGCTCATTCAGGCGGCATTAAAAGAAGCGAATCTGACGGCAAAAGACATTGATGCCGTGGCCTATACCGCAGGCCCGGGTCTTGTCGGTGCGCTGCTGGTCGGCGCAACCGTGGGGCGCTCTCTGGCGTTTGCTTGGGGCGTTCCGGCTATCCCAGTACACCATATGGAAGGGCATCTGTTGGCTCCGATGCTGGAAGATAATCCACCGGAATATCCTTTTGTGGCGCTGCTGGTTTCAGGCGGTCATACGCAACTGATTAGCGTTACCGGTATTGGTCAGTACACGCTGCTGGGTGAATCGATTGACGATGCAGCCGGCGAAGCCTTCGATAAAACGGCGAAACTGCTGGGGCTGGACTATCCCGGTGGGCCGATGTTGTCCAAAATGGCCTCTCAGGGCACGGCTGGACGTTTTATCTTCCCGCGTCCAATGACCGATCGTCCGGGTCTGGACTTCAGTTTCTCCGGCCTGAAAACGTTCGCGGCTAACACTATCCGCAATAATGAAAATGACGATCAGACGCGTGCGGATATTGCCCGTGCGTTTGAAGATGCGGTGGTGGATACGCTGATGATCAAATGCAAGCGTGCGCTGGAACAAACCGGTTTTAAACGCCTAGTGATGGCGGGCGGCGTTAGCGCCAACCGTACGCTGCGGGCTAAACTGGCGGAGATGATGCAAAAACGTGGCGGCGAAGTGTTTTATGCGCGTCCGGAATTTTGCACCGATAATGGCGCGATGATTGCCTATGCAGGTATGGTGCGGCTGAAAACCGGCGTTAGCCACTCGTTGGGGGTGACCGTCCGTCCTCGCTGGCCGCTGGCGGAATTGCCTGCAGCTTGATGCGTTGTAGGTGCCAATAAAAAGCCCTCGTTCAACGTGAAGAGGGCTTTTTTGTGTTCGCTATTCGGCGTCTTTCTTTTTGCGCCACTTTAGGCGCGACCAAATTTTGGTTTCCTGACGTCGCCACAGCCGCTGGATATTGTCATGATGGCGCAGCAGGATCAGGCATGAGAGCATTGAGACCGGAAAGGTATATTGCGGTTTGAACCACCAGACATAAAACGGAGCCACCAGTGCGCTGACGATAGCGCCCAGCGAAGAATAGCCGCTCAGTAAAATGGTGAGCAACCAAGTGCCAGCCATGACGCCGGTTAGGTCTAGCCCGATAGGTGCAATCGCGCCAAATGCGGTGGCGACACCTTTTCCGCCATGGAAATGGAAAAATACTGGCCAGATATGACCCAGACAGGCGGCGATAGCGACCAGCCCAAGCCAGAATGGGGATAGCCCAAGAGCGTAAGCGCCCCAGACGGGAAGCATTCCTTTCAGAACGTCGAATATCAATACGGCTAAAGCAGCGCCTTTGCCGCCAATGCGCAGGACGTTAGTAGCACCGGGATTACCGGAACCACTTTCACGGGGATCGGGTAATCCCGCGACGCGGCAGACCAGAATGGCACTGGAGATTGAGCCGCAAAGGTAGGCGAGGAGAATCATTCCAGGCTCGATTGCACTCATAACGCTGTTCCATTTTGAAAATGTCGAAGTATTCTCTGCATCTGTGGATAATACGCATAATTCGCCGGAAGTGGTATCCGGTTTAGCCTAAAACCAAGCAGGTCGTGATGGATATTGTATTTATAGAGCAACTTTCGGTAATCACCACTATCGGTGTTTATGACTGGGAACAGACCATCGAGCAGAAGCTGGTGTTCGATATCGAATTGGGCTGGGATAACCGCAAAGCAGCGGCCAGCGACAACGTTGAAGACTGCTTGAGCTATGCGGATATCAGCGAAGCGGTGGTTAAACACGTAGAGGGCAGCCGTTTTGCGCTGGTTGAGCGTGTGGCAGAAGAGCTGGCAGAGCTTTTGATGTCCCGTTTTCACTCACCATGGGTGCGAATTAAAGTCAGCAAACCCGGCGCCGTCGCGCGGGCGGCGAACGTCGGGGTTATCATTGAGCGTGGGCATAATCCTAAATAAAGTATTTGGCCGTCATTTAACTTAAACCAAAATGATTTATACCGGTCATAGTGCCGGGTTTATTTTATTGTTTACTTTTTAAGGGTTTATTAATGAGCGATATACACTCGCTGCTCGTGGCGGCAATTTTGGGTGTGGTCGAAGGATTGACGGAGTTCCTGCCCGTATCCAGCACTGGTCATATGATTATCGTTGGCCATTTGCTGGGGTTTGAAGGGGAAACGGCGAAGACTTTTGAGGTGGTTATCCAGCTAGGCTCAATTCTCGCAGTGGTGGTGATGTTCTGGCGTCGCCTGTTTGGTCTTATCGGCATTCATTTTGGCCGTCCGCCGGTGCATGAAGGCGAAGGAACCGGTCGCCTGTCGCTTATCCATATTCTGCTGGGGATGATCCCGGCGGTGGTGTTGGGGCTGGTTCTCCACGATGCGATCAAATCGCTCTTTAATCCCATTAACGTCATGTATGCATTGGTCGTTGGCGGTTTGCTGCTGATTGCAGCTGAATGCTTGAAACCCAAAACGCCTCGCGCGGTGGGGGTTGATGATATGACCTATCGTCAGGCGTTTGCGATCGGCTGCTTCCAGTGTTTGGCGCTTTGGCCCGGCTTTTCACGCTCTGGCGCGACGATTTCCGGCGGCATGTTGATGGGCGTGAGTCGCTACGCGGCATCCGAGTTTTCATTCCTGCTGGCGGTGCCGATGATGATGGGCGCAACGGCGCTGGATCTCTATAAAAGCTGGCACTTCCTAACCGTGGGCGATATTCCGATGTTTGCCGTCGGGTTTGTGATGGCATTCCTTGTCGCGCTGGTTGCCATCAAAACCTTCCTGAAGATTATCAAACGAATCTCGTTTATCCCGTTTGCGATCTACCGCTTTATCGTGGCGGCAGCCGTTTACGTGGTCTTCTTCTGATACGTTGCCCTCAGTCTTTTGGCTGAGGGCAACGCTTTTCCTTCCAGTTCGCTACCGCCTGAATTCGCCGCCGCGTCAGCTCTTCACGGATCTCTGGGCCTTTAAATCCAGCCTCGATCACCTCTTTGTTCCCCACGCTTTTTGCCACTTCCCACGCTTCGCGCAACAGTCGCCCTTGCGGATAGTCGCAGGCTTCAAAATGGGTACGGCCGCGAACGTCGGCTTCACTGGTTAGGGCAATTTGCTCGACGCGCTGCGGTTTGCGCCAGGCATCGATAGAGTCGAACAACTTAATCAGCGTCTTTGGCTGCAAAATGGGCAGCGTATGAATGAGATCGTGGAATTCAGCCACCAGTTTTGCTAAGTCGCGCATCTCATTGGGGATTTTCAGGCGCAGGCTTAGCTGTTCAACCAACTTCACGCCTGCCGGGCCGTGGCCGTGGTGGCGAGGCCAGAATTCTTTGGGCGTCAGCCCTTTACCTAAGTCGTGGCACAGAGTGGCAAAGCGTACGTCGATATCCGGGCTGAGCATGGCAGCCATCGTGAGCGTCATCAGCGTATGTATACCGGTATCAATTTCCGGGTGCCATTTTGCCGGGGCCGGCACGCCGTAAAGTGCATCAATTTCTGGGAACAGTACTTTTAATGCGCCGCAGTCGCGTAGCGTTTGGAAGAACACCTGCGGGTTGCGGGTGCCGAGAGCATTTTCCGTCTCTTTCCACACGCGTTCTGGCGTCAGATGCGCCAGCTCGCCGGCGTCGGTCATCTCGCGCATCAGCGTCATGGTTTCATCGGCAATGCGGAAACTAAGATGCGCATAGCGTGCGGCAAAACGCGCCACGCGTAGGACGCGCAGCGGATCTTCGCTAAAAGCTGGGGAAACATGGCGCAGAATGCGTTGCTGGAGATCTTGGCAACCGCCGTAGGGGTCGATTATCGTGCCGTCGTCATCTTGTGCTAACGCGTTGACGGTTAAGTCGCGGCGCAACAGGTCTTGCTCCAGCGTGACATCTGGCGCTGCGTAGCAGGTGAAACCGGTATATCCCGAACCCGACTTACGCTCGGTACGCGCGAGTGCGTATTCTTCGTGGCTATTGGGATGTAGAAAAACAGGGAAGTCGCGGCCTACCTGCTGGTAGCCCGCGTCGAGCATTTGCTGCGGCGTGGCGCCGACAACAACCCAATCTTTATCTTTGACCGGTAGGCCTAATAACCCATCCCGAACCGCACCACCGACCAGATAACTCTTCACGCCACGCTTCTCCTCATCATTTTCTTTCAGATAATACGAAAGAAGCGCCGATAAGGCGAATTATCCCCAGCCCAAAAGCCAAGGAAAGAACTTAGTTCATCCAGCGATCTTTACGCTTACGGCTTGGGATGATGTGTGGCAGGACCAGTCCAAGCAGCAGACCCATTCCCAGCACGCCGCCGCCATACATAAACCACTGCATGATGATGGTACGCTGTTTCTCATCCAACTGAAGATTGGCAGCATTCACCTTTTTCTGCGCTACGATAAGCTCATTCTTAAGCTTCTGGTTTTCATTTTTCAAACCATTAATCACGCTATCGCTCTCAGAGACCTTCTTTTGCATTTCTGCGGTGCGCTGATTCCAAGTGGTATCGATATTGGTGAGCTTATCGGTCAGGGTTTTGACCTGATTTTCCAAATCCGGTACGCGGGTACGCAGGCTTGGCGTTGCGGTGAGTTCTTTCAGCGGGATCCATGCGGTACGGCCGTTGCTATCACGCACTTGGCCATATTGGGTGCTGTCATTGGTCTGCAGCAGGGTGACTTCTTCACCTGCATTCAGAGAGCCGGCTAGGCGATAGTTATCACCCGGGCCGCTACGTACCCAAGTGTTCAGTTCATCAGAAACGTAACGCTTTTCATCAGCGTGAGCGATGGTCGAAGCGGTCAGCGTCAGTAAAGTAATGGCAATTAAGCGTAATTTTGGCATCAGATCATCGTTTTTGTCATAAAAGTGGAACGATAGTAGTGGCAACAGTCTGACGACGCAAAGCATTCTGCGGCAATCGGAATCCTCCAGGAGGAAAAAAACCGGCGTCAGCTGCCCACCTGACAAATTGCGCATTGCATGGCAATTTGTCGCAAAATACTATCTACTGACAAAAAGAATACCTGTAAGTTCGCCATAAAGGTATTTCCGGGCAACGAAACCAAAAGAATTCAATCATGGCTCAAGAAATCGAATTAAAATTTATCGTCGACGACGCTGGCGTTGAAGCGCTACGCAACCATCTGCAATCCCTGAATGCCGAGCATACTCCACCGGGGCAACTGCTCAATATCTACTATGAAACTGCCGATAACTGGCTTCGCCGCCACGATATGGGACTGCGCATTCGCGGTGATAACGGTCGCTATGAGATGACCATGAAAATCGCCGGTCATACCGTTGGCGGTCTGCACCAGCGGCCAGAATACAATATTGCTCTTAGCAAGGCTGAGCTGGCGCTCGACAAGCTGCCCGCTGAAGTCTGGCCGAACGGTGAAATGCCACAAGGGCTGGCAGAACAGGTTAATCCACTCTTTAGCACCGATTTCTTCCGTGAAAAATGGGTGGTAAACCAAGGCAAAAGCCAGATTGAAATTGCACTGGATCAGGGCGAAGTCAAAGCGGGGGAGCACCAGGAAGCCATCTGCGAACTGGAGCTGGAACTGCTAAGCGGTGAAACCGCTGACGTCTTGGCGCTGGCGCAACAGCTGGCGCAAACCGGCCTGCTGCGACAGGGCAGTCTGAGCAAGGCCGCGCGTGGTTATCATCTGGCGCAGGGCAATCTGGAACGTGAGATCAAACCGCTGACCATTTTGACGTTGCCGCCAAAAGCCACGGTAGGGCAGGCGTTTGAAGCGGCGTTGGAAAGCGCGCTGGCGCATTGGCAGTACCACGAAGAGCTGTGGCTGCGAGGCAAGGCGAAGGCGAAAGTTGAAGTGATCAACGCCCAGGGGCTGATTCGCCACATCCTGACGTTGTTTGGCGGCATCGTACCGCGTAAAGCGAGCGCACCGCTGCGTGATGGGTTAACCCAGGTTGACGCATTAATGGCCGGCAAGATTTCGGCGCACGACGCGGCTTTCAGCCGTGAAACGGCGTTGGTAAAGCAGGCCTTTACCGAATGGCTGGTCACGCGCGGTTGGCAGGCATCTCTTGATGCGAAAGCAGAAGGCAAAATGGCCGACTCGTTCAAGCGCTTTGCCGATACCCATCTTTCTCGTCAGGCCGCCGAACTGCGCACGACGTTTGCCTATCCGCTTGGCGATGCATACGGCGATCAACTGCCGCGCCTGACGCGCGACATCAACAGCGTGCAGATTCTGGCGGGCTACTACGACGCAGAGAAAGCCCAGCGCTGGTTGACGAATTGGCAGGGCTTGCGCCACGCCATCGAAACGCGCCAACACATTGAAATTGAGCATTACCGCAATGAGGCACTGGCGGTCGAACCGTTCTGGCTACACAGCGGAAAACGTTAATTTACTTCAGGGAACCCGTGTATGACGCCGCTTTCTTCGCAGTTACAGCAGCACTGGCACACGCTGGTGGAGCGCGCTCCGGAAGATTTTCCAATCGCGACGCTTAGCGCAAATGCCCAGGCTGTTTTCACCTTCAGTGATTTTGTTCAGCAAAGTTTGATGGCGTACCCCGAGTGGCTCACGTCGCTGGAAAGTGACCCGCCGCAGGCGGATGAGTGGCAGAAGTACGCGGGTTGGCTCCAAGCTGAGCTGGCTGAGGTTCATGATGAAACGGCGCTCATGCGCGCGCTGCGGGTATTCCGTCGCCGCATCATGGTGCGTATTGCTTGGTCACAGGCGCTCTCGCAGATAAGCGAAGAAGATACGCTCCAACAGCTTAGCCATTTGGCAGAGACGCTCATCGTTCATGCGCGCAATTGGCTCTACGACGCCTGCTGCCGCGACTGGGGGACACCGTGCAGTGCGGAGGGCGTACCGCAGCCGTTGCTGATCCTGGGGATGGGCAAGTTGGGCGGCGGTGAGCTCAATTTCTCCTCTGATATCGATCTGATTTTTGCTTGGCCTGAACATGGCAGCACCCAAGGCGGACGTCGTGAGCTGGACAACGCCCAGTTCTTTACTCGCCTGGGACAGCGACTGATTAAGGTACTCGACCAGCCGACGCAGGATGGTTTTGTCTATCGCGTCGACATGCGTCTACGCCCATTTGGCGATAGCGGCCCACTGGTGTTGAGCTTTGCGGCACTGGAAGATTATTACCAAGAGCAGGGCCGCGACTGGGAACGCTATGCGATGGTGAAAGCGCGGATCATGGGCGATGACGATGGTGTCTATACCAGCGAACTGCGCGCCATGCTGCGGCCGTTTGTTTTCCGCCGTTACATCGACTTTAGCGTTATTCAATCCCTGCGAAACATGAAAGGCATGATCACACGTGAAGTGCGCCGCCGGGGATTGAAAGACAACATCAAGCTGGGGGCGGGCGGGATCCGCGAGATCGAATTTATCGTGCAGGTGTTTCAGTTGATCCGCGGCGGGCGCGAACCGTCGTTGCAAAGTCGATCGCTGCTGCCGACGCTTTCGGCCATTGAAGCGCTACATCTGCTGTCTGAAACGGACGCACTGGCGCTGCGTGAGGCCTATTTGTTCTTGCGGCGCCTAGAAAACCTGCTGCAAAGCATCAACGATGAACAGACGCAAACCCTGCCGGTCGATGAGCTTAACCGCGCACGTCTGGCGTGGGGCATGCATGCCGATAGCTGGGTTACGCTGACTGAACGCCTTGATGCGCTGATGGCTGAGGTACGCCGCGTCTTTAATGATCTTATCGGTGACGACGAGGAGCCCTCGCAGGAAGAGCAGCTTTCTGAAGATTGGCGTGAACTCTGGCAGGACACGCTGCAGGAGGATGATACTCCAGCGGTGCTGACGCATTTAAGCCGCGATGATCGCCAGCGTGTGGTATCGCAAATTGCCGATTTCCGCAAAGAGCTAGATAAGCGAACTATCGGCCCGCGTGGGCGTCAGGTGTTGGATTCCCTGATGCCGCATTTGCTGAGCGAAGTATGCGCCCGCGAAGATGCGCAGGTGCTGCTAACGCGGATTACGCCGCTGCTGAGCGGGATCGTTACGCGTACTACTTATCTTGAACTGCTGAGCGAATACCCTGGCGCGTTAAAGCATCTTATTCGCCTGTGTGCCGCCTCGCCGATGGTGGCAAGCCAGCTGGCACGCTATCCGTTGTTGCTTGATGAACTTCTGGATCCGAGCACGTTGTATCAACCGACGGCAACCGATGCCTATCGTGATGAGTTGCGCCAGTATCTACTGCGCGTGCCGGAAGAAGATGAAGAGCAGCAGCTAGAAGCGCTGCGTCAGTTCAAGCAGGCGCAGCTTCTGCATATTGCGGCGGCAGATATCGCCGGCACGCTGCCGGTGATGAAGGTCAGCGACCATCTCACCTGGCTTGCGGAAGCGATGATCGATGCCGTCGTCCAGCAGGCATGGGTGCAAATGGTAGCGCGCTACGGCCAGCCAACGCATCTGCGTGAGCGTAATGGTCGTGGTTTTGCGGTTATTGGCTACGGCAAACTGGGCGGCTGGGAGCTGGGCTACAGCTCGGATCTGGACTTGGTGTTCCTCCACGACTGCCCGATGGATGCGATGACCGACGGCGAACGCGAAATCGATGGCCGTCAGTTCTATCTGCGTCTGGCGCAGCGCATTATGCATCTGTTCAGCACCCGTACTTCTTCGGGTATTTTGTATGAAGTCGATGCCCGCTTGCGTCCATCCGGCGCTGCGGGAATGCTCGTCACGACCGCTGAAGCGTTTGCTGACTATCAGCAAAATGAAGCATGGACCTGGGAACATCAGGCGCTGGTACGTGCCCGAGTGGTCTACGGCGATCCGCAGCTTCAGCAGCAGTTCGATGCTATTCGTCGACAAATTATGACCACCGCGCGTGATGGCGCAGTACTGCAAACTGAAGTTCGTGAAATGCGTGAGAAAATGCGCGCTCATCTTGGCAGCAAGCATCACGATCGTTTCGATATCAAAACCGATGCCGGTGGGATCACCGACATTGAATTTATTACCCAATATCTGGTGCTGCGCTACGCTCACGAAAAGCCAAAGTTGACCCGCTGGTCGGATAATGTGCGAATTCTCGAACTGCTGGCGCAAAACGACATTATGGATGAACAGGAAGCCCAGGCGCTGACCCGGGCTTACACCACGCTTCGCGATGCGCTACATCATCTGGCGTTGCAGGAACTGCCGGGAAATGTTGACCTGGCGAGCTTCACCCATGAACGTGAACTGGTCAGCGCCAGCTGGCTGAAGTGGCTGGTTCAACCGTGAAATGTGCTATTATCGCGCCAAAATTTTGATTCTCTTTGGAGACACGAATGAAAGTAACGCTGCCGGAATTTGAACGCGCAGGAGTGATGGTGGTTGGCGATGTCATGTTGGATCGCTACTGGTATGGCCCAACCAGCCGTATTTCCCCAGAAGCCCCGGTGCCCGTGGTGAAAGTGGAAACTATCGAAGAACGTCCTGGCGGCGCGGCGAACGTGGCGATGAACATTGCCTCCTTGGGCGCGGGTTCTCGTCTTGTCGGCCTGACCGGTATTGATGATGCGGCGCGGGCGTTGAATAAAGCGCTGGCCGACGTGAACGTCAAATGCGATTTTGTCTCCGTCCCAACACACCCGACCATCACCAAGCTGCGTGTGTTGTCGCGTAACCAGCAGCTGATCCGTCTCGATTTTGAAGAGGGTTTTGCTGGTGTCGATCCGCAGCCGCTGCATGATCGTATTCAAAGCGGTCTGCCGAACGTGGGTGCGCTGGTGCTTTCCGACTACGCCAAAGGGGCGCTGGAGAGCGTACAGCAGATGATTAAGCTGGCACGCCAGGCGAAAGTGCCGGTGCTTATCGATCCGAAAGGTACTGATTTCGAACGCTATCGCGGTGCGACGCTGCTGACGCCGAACCTTTCTGAGTTTGAAGCGGTAGTGGGCAAGTGTAAAACCGAAGAAGAACTGATTGAGCGCGGCATGCAGCTGATTGCCGATTTCGATCTTTCTGCGCTGTTAGTGACCCGCTCCGAGCAGGGTATGACGCTGCTGCAGCCGGGCAAAGCGCCGCTGCATCAGCCGACTCAGGCACAGGAAGTTTACGATGTGACCGGTGCTGGTGACACGGTGATTGGCGTGCTGGCAGCGACGCTTGCGTCCGGAAAAACCTTAGAAGAAGCCTGCTTCTTTGCCAACGCAGCGGCTGGTGTCGTGGTCGGTAAACTGGGGACTTCTACCGTTTCGCCAATCGAGCTGGAAAACGCCGTGCGCGGTCGTGCGGATACCGGTTTTGGGGTGATGAGCGAAGAAGAACTCAAACAAGCGGTTGCCGCTGCGCGTCGTCGCGGCGAGAAAGTGGTGATGACCAACGGCGTATTCGATATTTTGCACGCGGGTCACGTCTCTTATCTGGCAAATGCGCGCAAGCTGGGCGATCGCCTGATCGTCGCTGTGAATAGCGATGCTTCAACCAAACGCCTGAAAGGTGATTCTCGTCCGGTGAATCCATTGGATCAGCGCATGATCGTGCTGGGGGCGCTGGAGTCGGTCGACTGGGTGGTCTCGTTTGAAGAAGATACGCCGCAGCGTTTGATTGCGGGGATCTTGCCAGATCGTCTGGTTAAGGGCGGTGACTATAAGCCAGAACAGATTGCCGGCAGCGAAGAAGTGTGGGCGAACGGCGGTGAAGTGCTGGTGCTGAACTTTGAAGATGGTTGTTCAACGACCAATATTATCAAGAAAATTCAGAAAGATAGCGGGAAGTAACGCTTCGCGCTTCCCCTCACCCTAACCCTCTCCCTATGGGGGAGAGGGTCGGGATGAGGGGCTTTGTTTTTTTACGCTTTCTCGTCTGTAGCCGTACGGTTTTCCAGCTCGCTAATCCGCTGCTCCAGCAGTGCCAGCTTCTCGCGAGTACGCAGCAAAACCTGCGTCTGCACGTCAAACTCTTCGCGGCTAACCACATCAAGACGCGTCAGCTGTGACTGGATCACCTGACGAACTTTCTTCTCAATGTCATCACCAAACTCACGCAGGCCTTTCGGCATGGATTCATGTACCTGGCGTGCGATTTGCTCAATTTTTTTCGGATCGATCATCTGTGTTTCCCTGATTCTGTCGGCGTTATCGCTATTGTAGTGGCTTCTCCCGGTGCGATAAACCAGAATTGTTCGAAGCTAATGCATTGCCGAAGATAATCAATAGCGTTATAGTAAGTACGCTTATTCTCAGGGCGGGGCGAAATTCCCCACCGGCGGTAAATCAGCTACGGCTGAAAGCCCGCGAGCGCTTTCTGTGTACAACGGGAAGGTCAGCAGATCCGGTGTAATTCCGGGGCCGACGGTTAGAGTCCGGATGGGAGAGAGTAACGATCCAGCCGGGTTTGCGCCCGCTCGCGTTATCTATTGGCCGTTTATCGGCACTCCTAAGACTGCCCTGATTCTGGTAACCATAATTTTAATGAGGTTTTTTTACCATGAATCAGACGCTACTTTCCTCTTTTGGTACTTCTTTCGAACGCGTTGAAAACGCGCTGATTGCTCTGCGCGAAGGCCGCGGTGCGATGGTGCTGGACGACGAAGATCGCGAGAACGAAGGCGACATGATCTTTGCCGCCGAAAACATGACCGTTGAACAAATGGCGCTGACTATCCGTCACGGTAGCGGCATCGTTTGTCTGTGCTTGACCGATGAACGTCGTAAACAGCTGGAACTGCCGATGATGGTGGAAAACAACACCAGCGCCTACGGCACCGGCTTTACGGTCACCATCGAAGCGGCGCACGGTGTGACCACCGGCGTTTCTGCTGCTGACCGCCTGACTACCGTGCGTGCGGCGATTGCCGACAACGCAAAACCGTCAGACCTGAACCGTCCTGGCCACGTATTCCCGCTGCGCGCGCAGCCGGGCGGCGTCCTGACCCGCGGTGGCCATACCGAAGCGACTATCGATTTAGTGAGCTTGGCAGGTTTTAAACCAGCAGGCGTGCTGTGTGAACTGACCAATGACGATGGCACCATGGCGCGCGCGCCGGAGTGCATCAAGTTTGCGAAGGAACACAATATGGCGTTGGTAACTATCGAAGACTTAGTGGCCTACCGTCGTGAACACGAGCGTAAAGCGAGCTAATTAAGCTGCGATGCAGTATGACGAATTTAAAGCCCGGCCAGATGTGCCGGGCTTTTTTGTCGATATCAACCAATCCCCATCGCCTGTAATGCCACTAGGCTCAATCCCATCACCGACATTCCGCATAGCACGCCGTAGCTTGGGTTGTTGTTAGGATCGATCTCTTTTGCCAGCGGCATCAATTCATCTACCGACAGGGCAACCATAATTCCGGCCACGGCCGCCATGATCGACGCCATCAGTATTGGCGACACCATGCTGCCGAGAATGGCCCAGGCCAGCACGCCGCCGAGGATTTCCGCCATCCCTGAGATCCCGGCCCAGAATACCGCCTTACGCTTTGAACCTGTCGCCGCGTATACCGGCCCGGCGACAGCCAAGCCTTCAGGGATATTGTGCAACGCCACGGCGAGCGCGATACCAAACCCCAGTTCGAGATTGTTGCTGGCGGTGACGAAGGTAGCGATACCTTCTGGGAAGTTGTGCAAGCTGATGCCGAGCGTGAGCAGCACGGCCGTGCGTCGGATATTACGCGGCAGAGGCGGGTTGGTTTTCTGCATCAAATCTTGCGGATGGGCGTGCGGTAGCGCACGATCGAGCGCGAAGTAACCGAGCAACCCGACCACAAACATGCCGTAACCTAACACCGGTGACATGCCTTCAGTGCCCAACGCTGCAGGCAGCATTTCCATCAGCGAGATAAGCAGCATGATCCCGGCGGCGAAGCCGAGAGAAAACGCCAGCACCCGGTTTGACGGCTTTTGGCCAATGACGCCGAGAATGGCGCCAATAAATGTGGCAGCTCCTGCCAGTAATGTCAGAATCAGCGGTACCGACATCGCTTACTCCTTATGATAATGATTATCATTCATAATATTGAAATTCGTGATGGCTGGCGAGAGGCGACAGCATTCTTTACCTCATCCTTACATTCAAATTTTCTGAAGATCATCATCATGCTTATCTGAGTTTATCCTCACGGAAAACAGGTTAATGTGGTGTTATTCAATTATGCCTCTGAAAGGATAACATCATGTCTCGTAACCGAATGCCAGCACTGTTTTTAGGTCACGGTAGCCCGATGAACGTACTGGAAGATAACCTCTATACCCGTACTTGGCAGCACCTCGGTGAGACATTGCCTCGTCCGAAAGCGATTGTCGTCGTTTCCGCGCACTGGTTCACCCGTGGCACGGGCGTGACGGCGATGGAAACGCCAAAAACGATCCACGATTTCGGCGGTTTCCCGCAGGCATTGTACGACACGCATTACCCGGCTCCAGGCTCGCCTGAGTTAGCGCAAAAACTGGTTGAGCTACTGTCACCGGTTCCCGTCGCGCTGGATACGGAAGCTTGGGGTTTCGACCACGGGTCATGGGGCGTGCTGATTAAGATGTACCCGAACGCCGATATTCCGATGGTGCAGTTGAGTATTGATAGTACCAAACCAGCGGCATGGCATCTTGAGATGGGGAAAAAGCTGGCCAGCCTGCGCGATGAAGGCATTATGCTGGTGGCGAGTGGCAACGTGGTACATAACCTGCGTACCGCGAAATGGCACGGTGATTCCTCACCTTATCCGTGGGCGACGTCATTTAACGACTATGTTAAAGCGAATCTGAAATGGACAGGGCCGGTTGAACAGCATCCGTTGGTGAACTATCTAGCGCATGAAGGCGGCTCGCTCTCGAACCCAACGGCGGAGCACTTCCTGCCGCTGCTGTATGTCTTAGGCGCGTGGGATGGAGAAGAACCCATCACGATCCCGGTGGACGGTATCGAAATGGGCTCCTTAAGCATGCTATCGGTACTGATAGGCTAGCGATTACTCAACGAAAATGTGGGGATAGAAACGTGACAGATCCTGAGTGATCAGCGCTCTGTCCTCACGAATACCAATCCCAGCGGGCTGATCGTTGATAAGCCAGCTGCCGATCAGCATGTAGCTATCGCCAAACTTCGGCAACTGATAGAACTGTTGCACGATCATTCCTTCTTCGCCGTACGGACCTTCCACCTGTTCAATGGTTTTACCGTTTTCGACGATCGAGATATTTGCCCCCTCGCGGGAGAAGATCGGTTTCACCACGAATTTATCCATCGGTGGGTGTGCGTCTTCGGCAAAGTAGGCTGGGAGCAGGTTCGGGTGATCCGGGAACATTTCCCACAGCATCGGCAGCAACGCTTTATTGGAGATGATGCTCTTCCACGCCGGCTCAAGCCAGCGAACGCCCGCGTCTTCGAGCTTGGTGGAGAACATCTCACGCAGCATGTATTCCCACGGATAAAGCTTGAACAGGTTGCCAATAACCTGATCCTGGAGATCGGTAAACTGCCCCTTTTCGCCCAGCCCAATTTCATCGATATAGAGGAACTCGGTCGCGACTTCCGCTTCTGCCGCACAGTCCTGCAAATATTGCACCGTACCGCGATCTTCCACGGTATCTTGGCAGCAGGTCATATGCAGCAGTTGGAAACCGTGCTGCTCGCGCAGCTCGACAAAGCGCTCAATTAGCTTTTCCTGCAGGCTGTTGAACTGGTCGCTGCCTTCCGGCAGGTTGCCAGCGTTAAGCTGATCTTCCAGCCAAATCCACTGGAAGAACGCTGCTTCGTACAGCGAGGTTGGCGTATCGGCGTTGTTCTCCAGCAGCTTCGGCTCACCGGTGCCGTCCCACGCCAGATCGAGGCGGGAATAGAGCGACGGCTG
Source organism: Kluyvera sp. STS39-E (assembly GCF_040932435.1). Lineage (NCBI taxonomy): Bacteria > Pseudomonadati > Pseudomonadota > Gammaproteobacteria > Enterobacterales > Enterobacteriaceae > Kluyvera > Kluyvera sp. STS39-E. The sequence goes on from NZ_JBFQGA010000001.1 coordinate 214,785, forward strand.
GTTCGTCTGCCATGACTGGCGAACAAAGCCCCAGGTATGCTTTGGAATGCGGAATTTCGCCATCAGCTCATCGCTGGCGATAACGCGGTCAACCACTTTCAGGCACAGCTGGTGCAATTCGGCGGTGACGTCTTCCAGCTTTTCCACTTGAGCGAGCGTCAGCTTGTAATAGGCTTCTTCGCTCCAGTACGGCTCGCCGTACATGGTGTGAAAGTTAAAGCCGTATTCGGTTGCTTTTTCACGCCAGTCCGGGCGTTCAACAATACTGACTCTTTCCATGATAATCAGCCGCCCATCGAACGGGAGGTGGTGCCCGTTGCGCTACGTTGCATGGTGGACTGTTTTGCCACGGACTCACCAAAGCCACCGCGGGTGACGGTGTTGGTGGTTGCCGGTTTTGGTGCCATCGCCGTTTTCGGTACGTTCATTGAACGACCCGGCTGCGCTGCACCGTAGTTTTTGCCGCCCGCATCGGTGTACTTACCGTACGCTGGGCTTGATGGGTTCTTCGACGTGAACACCGGCTGCTGTTGATAGCCGCCCATGCCGCCGCTCATCATACGGCCCATCATGTAACCTGCCATCAGCGGCATCCAGAAACTACCGCTGCTCTGATTCTGCGCCTGAGCCTGGCCTTCGCCAGTCGGTGCCATACCTGCTTGTGCAGGTGCTTGCTGGCACTGGCCTTCACCGAATTCAGCGATACAGTCTTCACGGCTAGCGTATTTCGGAGCGGTGCGCTCGGCTTCTTTCAGGGCGTTGTTGTAGGTCGTTGTACATTCCGCGCTTTTGCTCGGATTGGCGGCAGAGCAGTCGTCTGCGTTCTGATACAGCGTTACGGTTTCGTCGCTTTTCTCACAGCCCGCCAGCATGAATACTGCGGTAACGGCGAGTGCGACCGGCGTTAAGTGGCGCGCGCCCCAGCTTTTACGAAATGCGGCGTGCGAAATATTGTTTGTCCGTTTCATTTTAATCTTCCTGGACCCAGTAGAGTGGTATTGCAATAGCGCTCAGGATAGTGGATGAGTGGTTGAAAATGAAGCGAAGAAGGGGATAAAGCGGGGGATCTTTACGTTGCCTTACGTTGAGAGGGGCTAAATAAAAAAGGCTCGCATAATGCGAGCCTTTATTTACGCTAAATCAGAGTTAGCGAATACGTGCTTTGCTGGTTGCCGCCGAGGTGTAACCATCAGCCGCAGCGTCCTGCTGAGCATTTTCCGGCGCGACGGTGGCGTTAGAGGTTGAAACCGGTTTACCCAGCGTATTGTTCAGCGCCAGCAGATCCTGCTCGTTGAGCGTGCCGAGCGCAGATTTGATATTAAGCTGGTTAATCAGGTAGTTATAACGCGCGCTGGAAAGCTGCTGTTTTGCGTTATACAGCGTGGTGGTTGCATCCAATACGTCAACGATAGTACGCGTACCCACGGAGTAACCCGCTTCCATCGCGTCCAAAGAACTCTGCGCAGAAACCACTGCCTGTTTGTAGGCGTTGATGCTGCTGATAGAGGCATTGACGTTGTTAAAGGAAGAACGGACGGTCTGCACCACAGAACGGTGTGCGCTTTCCAGTTGTTCGCTGGCGCCCACGAAGTTGTACTGTGCTTGTTTGACCTGCGAGTTAACCATCCCGCCCTGATACAGCGGCAGGGAGAAGCTCAGGCCAATTTTGTTCTGGCCGGCATCGTTGTCGTTGTAGTTGGAACCGTTAGTTTTGGAACCGCTGTAGGAAGTGTTAGACACCCCGGTGGAAGCGGTTAAATCCAGCGTCGGCAGGTGACCATCTTGTGCCAAACGAATTTGCTCACGCGCCAGATCCTGGCTCAGGCGAGCCTGCAACAGGGCCAGGTTGCGGTTTTCTGCTTCTTTCAGCAGCGAATTTACGCCCTGAGGTTTGTCGGTTTTAAAACCGTCAACGTTCAGAGAAGCCAGCTCTGGATAGTAGTTACCGGTGACCTGACGCAGCGCTTCAACGGCGTTGTCGAGGTTGTTACGCGCGGTGACTTCGTTCGCAAGGACGGTATCGTACTGTGAACGGGCGTTCTGCACGTCGGTGATAGCGACGAGGCCAACGTTAAAGCGCTGGGTCGTTTGATCCAATTGGCGGTAAATGGCCTGCTTCTGTGCTTCGGTGTAGGAGAGCGAGTCGATGGCGCTCAGAACGTTGAAGTACGCGGTGGCAGTATTGAGGATCAGCGTCTGCTGGTCGGTCTGATACGTGACGTCTTGGATGCCCGCAGATTTTTCCTGCAAAGTCAGAGCACGCCATTTAGACATATCAAACAGGCTCTGCGTTAACTGCAGTGAGCCGCTGGTCACGTTAGAGTTCACGCCGTTGCTGTCGCGGAAACCATTGGTATAGGTATAATCAGCACCCAAGCCTAACTGCGGTAACAGAGGGCTGCGCGCTTCGTTGATCTTCTCGAATGCGGCATCACGATCTGCGGCAGATTTACGGAGATCCGGGTTGCTGGTCCGTGCCTGCTGATAGACCTGTAACAGATTCTCTGCCTGGCTCATTGCACTGAAACCCGTAAGGCTCAGACCAATAAGAATAGGGAGCAATTTCTTCATTTGCATTTGCATTCCTTGTTGTGAAGCTTAGCGCTGATCTAATTCACAGAAAAAATATTCACCGATTGTACCAGAGTCTGTCACGTTAAAAAGTTGTCGTAATGTGCCATCTGGCGTTAATTTGCACCAATCTACCATAGAGTTGGTGAATCCTTAGAACCACCGACTTTAAATCCACAATTTCAACACAATTATTGCATAGGCCTGTCTATGAAAAAAACAGTTAACCCTGTGGCAACGCTCTCGAAAAATGATGTAGAAATTATTGCACGAGAAACGGTATATCGCGGTTTTTTTTCGCTTGATGTGTATCGCTTTCGCCATCGCCTGTTCAATGGCGAGATGAGCGGTGAGGTCAGACGTGAAATTTTTGAGCGCGGTCACGCTGCAGTCTTGCTACCCTTTGACCCAGTGCGCGATGAAGTGGTGCTGATTGAACAGATTCGCATCGCCGCCTATGACACCAGTGAAACGCCCTACCTGCTGGAGATGGTCGCCGGCATGATAGAAGAAGGGGAAACCGTCGAGGACGTTGCGCGACGGGAGTCGCAGGAAGAGGCGGGGCTGGATGTGGGGCGCGTGAAACAGTGCCTTAGCTATCTGGCAAGTCCGGGTGGTACCAGCGAGCGTCTGACCATTATGGTCGGCGAAGTGGACGCGACAACGGCCAAAGGTATTCATGGCCTGGCAGATGAACACGAAGACATTCGGGTTCACGTGGTAAGCCGGGAGTTCGCTTATCAGTGTGTAGAGGATGGAAAAATTGACAACGCAGCGTCTGTCATCGCTTTGCAATGGCTGCAGCTGCATTATCAGGACTTACGAAAAGAGTGGACCAAATGAAGCGATATACACCTGACTTCCCAGAAATGATGCGCCTGTGCGAAACGAACTTCGCACAATTGCGTCGCTTACTGCCGCGCGTTGATGAAGCCGGCGAAACGGTGAGCTATCAGGTGTCCAATGCGCAATATCGCTTAACGATAGTCGAATCAACTCGTTACACTACGCTGGTTACGATTGAACAAACGCTGCCAGCGGTAAGCTATTGGAGCCTGCCGTCAATGACGGTTCGACTGTATCATGATGCGATGGTGGCTGAAGTGTGTTCAAGTCAGCAGATCTTTCGCTTCAAAGCGCGGTATGATTATCCAAATAAAAAGTTGCATCAACGCGACGAAAAGCATCAAATTAATCAGTTTTTGGCTGATTGGCTGAGATTCTGTTTAGCACATGGAGCGATGGCGATTCCGGTTTGTACATAGCACCCTTCAGGCGTCATCAAAGACGCAGCGCGCGCGAAGTAGCCTGAGAGGATGATGTGTATATTTGCATCGTGAAACCTAAGGACACCATTTGGAAAGCCTTTTAAACCTTCCTCTGGCTGGTGGGGCCAGTGTTAGGGTACTGCAAATTACTGACACTCACCTGTTTGCCCAGAAAGATGAAACGCTGTTAGGGGTGAACACTTGGGAGAGCTATCACGCCGTCTTGCAGGCGATTCATGCCTCGGCGCGGGATATTGACCTAGTGGTCGCAACCGGCGATTTAGCACAGGATCACTCGTCCGCGGCCTATCAGCATTTTGCTGATGGCATCGCGAGTTTTTCTGCACCCTGCGTTTGGCTACCGGGCAATCATGATTTTCAGCCTTCAATGTACAGCACGCTGCAAGATGCTGGAATTTCCCCGGCGAAGCGCGTGCTGGTGGGCGAACGCTGGCAGATTTTGTTGCTGGACAGCCAGGTATTCGGCGTGCCTCACGGTGAACTGAGCGAGTTTCAGCTGGAGTGGCTGGAGAAACGTCTGGCCGAGGCGCCTGAGCGCCATACTCTCCTGCTTTTACACCATCATCCGCTCCCGTCAGGTTGTAGCTGGTTGGATCAGCACAGTTTGCGCAATGCCGGGGCGCTGGACGGCGTGTTGGCGCGTTATCCGCGCGTGAAAAACCTGCTGTGTGGTCACATTCACCAAGAGCTGGACGTTGACTGGAATGGTCGGCGTATCATGGCGACTCCGTCGACCTGCGTGCAGTTTAAACCGCATTGCTCGAACTTTACTCTGGATACCGTCTCCCCAGGGTGGCGCTGGCTGGAACTGCATGATGATGGTTCCCTGACCACCGAAGTCTGCCGTCTGGCCGGGGTGGAATTCCATCCTGATACCGCATCTGAAGGCTATTGATGTCAACGCTTCTCTATCTGCATGGATTCAACAGCTCCCCGTGGTCGGCGAAGGCTACCGCGCTTAAGCAATGGCTGGCGGAGCATTATCCCGATGTGAACATGCTGATCCCTCAATTGCCGGCATATCCTGCTCAGGCGGCCGAGCTGCTTGAGGCGCTGGTGCTGAAAAACGGCGGTGCGCCGCTCGGCATTGTTGGGTCGTCTTTGGGCGGTTATTACGCCACTTGGCTGTCGCAGTGTTTCATGCTGCCTGCGGTGGTGGTGAACCCGGCTGTCAGGCCGTTTGAACTGCTGGTGAATTTCCTTGGCCCGAACGAGAATCCCTACACCGGGCAGCAATATGTGCTAGAGTCTCGCCATATTTACGATCTTAAAGTGATGCAAATTGACCCGCTTGAAGCGCCGGATCTTATCTGGTTGCTACAGCAAACCGGTGATGAAGTTCTTGATTATCGCCAGGCCGTGGACTATTTCACCTCCTGCCGACAAACGGTCGAGGAGGGCGGTAATCACGCATTTACCGGCTTTGAAGATCACTTCACACAGATTATCGATTTTCTGGGGTTGCATTAAGCAGCGCCAACTACCTACGAATAGATCATGACGCAATCTTCTTATAACGCTGATGCCATTGAGGTACTCACCGGGCTTGAGCCGGTTCGCCGCCGCCCGGGGATGTATACAGATACCACACGTCCTAACCACATGGGTCAGGAAGTGATTGATAACAGCGTGGATGAAGCGCTGGCCGGGCACGCCAAGCGTGTCGAGGTGATCCTTCATGCCGATCAGTCGCTGGAAGTTATTGATGACGGTCGCGGCATGCCCGTCGACATTCACCCGGAAGAGGGTGTACCGGCGATTGAGCTGATCCTTTGTCGTTTGCATGCGGGGGGCAAGTTTTCGAATAAAAACTACCAGTTCTCCGGCGGCCTGCACGGCGTAGGGATCTCGGTGGTTAACGCCCTGTCAAAACGCGTGGAAGTTAACGTGCGCCGCGACGGTCAGATTTACAGCATCGCCTTTGAACACGGCGAAAAGGTTGAAGAACTGCATGTTTCCGGCACCTGCGGCAAACGCAACACCGGGACCAGCGTTCACTTCTGGCCTGACGAGAGCTTCTTCGATAGCCCACGTTTCTCAGCTTCCCGCTTAAGCCATCTGCTGAAAGCCAAAGCGGTACTCTGCCCGGGCGTGGAAATTGTCTTTAAAGACAAAGTGAATGATACCGAACAGACCTGGCGCTACGCCGACGGCCTGACCGATTATCTGAGCGAAGCGGTTAACGGCCTGCCGTTGCTGCCGGAAAAACCGTTTGTCGGTAATTTCTCTGGCGACACTGAAGCGGTCGATTGGGCGCTGCTGTGGCTGCCGGAAGGTGGCGAGCTGCTGACTGAAAGCTACGTCAACCTGATCCCAACCATGCAGGGCGGCACCCACGTGAACGGCCTGCGTCAAGGGCTGCTCGACGCCATGCGCGAGTTCTGCGAATACCGCAATATTCTGCCGCGTGGCGTGAAGCTGTCGGCGGAAGATATCTGGGATCGCTGCGCCTACGTGCTTTCCGTGAAGATGCAGGACCCGCAGTTTGCCGGGCAAACCAAAGAGCGTCTCTCTTCGCGTCAGTGTGCGGCCTTTGTTTCCGGCGTGGTAAAAGATGCCTTCAGCCTGTGGCTAAACCAGAACGTTCAGTCAGCTGAGCTGCTTGCGGAAATGGCGATTTCCAGCGCCCAGCGTCGTCTGCGCGCCGCCAAAAAAGTGGTGCGTAAAAAGCTCACCAGCGGCCCGGCGCTGCCCGGCAAGCTGGCAGACTGCACCGCGCAGGACCTGGCCCGTACCGAACTGTTCTTAGTTGAAGGTGACTCGGCGGGTGGCTCTGCGAAACAGGCTCGTGATCGTGAATACCAGGCGATCATGCCGCTGAAGGGTAAGATCCTCAATACTTGGGAAGTCTCTTCTGATGAAGTGCTGGCGTCGCAGGAAGTGCACGATATTTCCGTGGCGATCGGTATCGATCCTGACAGCGCCGATCTCAGCCAGCTGCGTTACGGCAAGATCTGTATCCTCGCGGATGCCGACTCCGATGGTTTACACATTGCGACCCTGCTGTGTGCGCTGTTTGTGAAACACTTCCGCGCGCTGGTAAAAGAAGGCCACGTTTATGTGGCGCTGCCGCCGCTTTATCGTATCGATCTGGGCAAAGAGGTTTACTACGCCCTGACCGAAGAGGAAAAAGCGGGTGTGCTGGAGCAGTTAAAGCGCAAGAAGGGCAAACCGAACGTTCAGCGCTTTAAAGGTCTGGGTGAGATGAATCCCCTGCAGCTGCGTGAAACGACACTCGATCCTAACACCCGCCGCTTGGTGCAGCTTTTCATCACCGATGAAGATGAAAATCAAACCAATGCGATGATGGATATGCTGCTGGCCAAGAAACGCTCGGAAGACCGTCGCAACTGGCTGCAGGAAAAAGGCGACTTGGCGGATATCGAAGGCTGATACGCTAAACTTATCCGACATGATGAAAAGGAGACGCTTGCGTCTCCTTTTTTATTACCCGCAACACCCTTTTGCACATCTTGCCAGCGTTCTTACGGGCAAATGAATCGATTCAATTCTAATTTCTACGCATACTGAAATGCCATTTTAAAATTTGGTATGACAGGTCACATTTTAGTTGTATGACTTCTTGCATATTCATTCGCGGGATATAAAACATACTTCTGAACATGGACGTCAATCTGTGCTGGCAATTGATTCGCATAGTGAATTTTATCTTTCATCAACAGAGAATCGTCTATGTTAAGAACAAAACTGGCAGTAAGCGTTTTATCTTTATCGTTACTGATGGGGTCTGCGGCCGTGATGGCAAAAACGGTGTTCATTGCTTCCGATGTGCACCCGGCTGATTATCCGACGACCGCAGCGGTTATCCATATGGGTGAAAAACTCAGCGCGCAAACGGATGGGCGGCTTTCCATCCGGATGTTCCCAAGCGGGCAGATGGGCGATGAAAGTACAACGCTGGAAAAAACACGCGCAGGGGCAATTGATATTCTGCGTGTCTCCATGGCGCCGGTCGGCGGCATTCTTCCTCAGGTTAGCGTATTCAACATGCCGTTTGTGTTCCGCGACGTCGATCATCAGCACAAAGTGCTGGATGGAAACATAGGGACCAAGCTGGCGAAAGAGATCTCCGACAGCAACCTCGGCCTGGTATTCCTCGGATGGATGGATGCGGGCTCCCGCAGCCTGATCACCAAAAAACCGATCACCACTCTCGACGATCTGAAAGGGGTGAAAATCCGCCTGCAGAACAACCCGATTGGTCTGGATACCTTTAAAGCACTTGGCGCGAACCCTATTGTTCTGCCGGTTGGCGATGTATTTGCTAGCCTGCAAACCGGGGTTATCGACGCCGCAGAAAACAACGAACCTACCTTTGATACCGAAAACTACGTGGTGGCAGGAACCAAGTACTTCGATCTGACCGAGCATTTTATGATCCCAGAAGTGCTCGCCTTCTCGAAACGTAAATGGAGCAAACTCACGCCAGAAGATCAGGCTCTGATCGCCAAGCTGGCGAAAGAAGCGCAAGCGGAAGAGCGCGTGCTGTGGGCCGAATACGTTGAGAAATCCAAGCAGCGTCTGCAGAGCCAGGGCGTGAAATTCCTCCCGGTCGATAAAAAGCCGTTCGTCGACGCGACTGCGCCGGTACGTGAAAAATACGGTAAACAGTTCAGTGATTTAATGCAGGAAATTCAGGACACCAAATAATGCGCATTGGGGCGGGCTGGCTGCGTCCAGTCTGCCCGATTTGAGCTGGAGATAAAGATGAAAAATTTCTATGTCCTGGTCATGGATGGCGTATATCGGATTTGCATTTGGCTATCAGGGATTAGCCTGTTGTTTATGACGTTTATTTATCTGGTGGGGATCTACGCCCGCTTTCGCCCTGACTTTCCCGCGTGGCTTGGCTTTTTACCGCACGCGTCAACCAGTTGGCCCGAGCCGCTGTCGCAGATTTGCATGATCACGTTTTCCTTCGTCGGCGCTGCAGCCGCGTACCGCGCAGGAAGCCATATTGCCATTACCATGCTGGTCGATCATATCAACCCGGCGATGAAAAAGGCGCTGGCGGTATTTGTCGATCTGGCAATGCTGGCAACCTGCTTGTTTATTATCCACTGGGGAATTATTGGCTGTATGGATGCCTGGGAGGACGTGGTGCCATCGCTGCCGTTCCTGACTTCCGGTATCACCCATATGCCGATTCCGATTGGCGCGTTCTTCACGCTGCTGTTCGTGGTGGAGAAACTACTGTGTGGTCCGCAAACGCACCGCGAGCTGGTGCAGTTTGGATCGCCAAAAGTGGGTCACTAAGGAAAGGTAATCATGGACTTAACGCTGATTGTTTTTGTTGTGACCTTCGTGGTGTTGATGGCTGTCGGGATGCCGGTGGCGTACGCCGTTGGCCTGACCGCCGTGGTAGTGACGGCCTTCGCAGATTTCTCACTCGATGGCCTGATCATTACCATCTTCCACAGCACCGATAACGTCAACCTGCTGACCATCCCGTTCTTTGTGTTCGCTGGGGCGATTATGGCTGAAGGCGGGATGGCGCGTAGGCTGGTGGATTTTGCCGGCCTGTTCGTCGGCTGGATCCGCGGCGGCCTGTCGTTGGTGAATATCCTCGCGTCCACGCTGTTTGGTGCGATCTCCGGATCGTCTGTCGCGGATACCGCTTCTATCGGATCGGTGCTGATCCCCGAGATGGAGCGTAAAGGTTATCCGCGTTCCTTCGGCGCGGTGCTGACCGCCAGCGCCTCGGTACAGGCGATCCTTGTGCCGCCGAGTCACAACTCGGTGCTGTTCGCGATCGTGGCAAACACCGCCGCGGTAACCATTCCGGCGATGTTCCTTGCCGGGATTATTCCCACGCTGGTGCTGTGCGTTACGCTAATCGTTATGTGCCTGATTGCAGCGCGCAAAAATAACTACCCGAAAGAGGAGCGCGTTGAGCTTAAGCGGAAACTGAAAATTGCCTCAGATGCTATCTGGGGGCTGGTCACTATCGTGATTATCTCCGGCGGCATTCTGTCGGGCTTTTTCACCCCAACGGAATCCGGCGCCATTGCCTGTATCTGGGCGATGTTCGTCACGTTCTTTGTCTATCGCGAATATAAACTCAAAGATTTCCCTAAGCTTATCCATCGCACGATCAAGACCGTCACCATGGTGATGGTGCTGATTGCCTTCGCCGCCGCCTTTGGCTCGGTGATGACGCTGGTGGGGCTGCCGCAGGAAATTTCTGCCGGGTTGCTGTCACTGTCGGACAACAAGTATGTCATTTTGTTGATTATCAACATTATGCTGTTACTGCTAGGCTGTCTGATGGATATGGCGCCGCTGATTCTGATCCTCACGCCGATCCTGCTTCCGGTGGTGGTTGCGCTGGGCATCGATCCGGTGCACTTTGGCATCATCATGATGATGAACCTCGGGATTGGCCTAATCACGCCGCCGGTTGGTTCCGTACTGTTCGTGGCGAGCGCCGTGAGCGGGCAGAAAATTGAGACCGTCGTGAAAGCGATGATCCCGTTCTACTGCGTGCTGTTCCTGGTGCTGATTGCCATTACTTACATCCCGACAATCTCGCTGTGGCTGCCGGGGCATTTTCGCTAACCGCGCTGAATGTGATTTTTCCGATACTGCAAGGGGGTCTCGCCGATCCCCTTTTTAAATGAGCTAATAAAGTAGGTCACCTCGGCAAATCCTACCTGTCCGGCAATTTCATTGACCGGCAGGGCGCTGTGCAGCAGCAGTTCACAGGCGCGACGCAGGCGCAGCGTATTGAGATAATCGTGAATATGTTCTCCGGTTTCGGCATGAAAGCGGCGCGACAGATAGCTGCGCGATTTTCCAAGCTCTGCTGCCAACGCATCGAGGCTGAACTTCTTCTGATAATTTTCTTCAATCCAGAACATCACCGGACTGGCGATACCCTGTGCGGTATCCGCCATTTTCTCCTGTACGGGCGGCAGCATGGTGAACAGCGTCATCAGCATACAGGCGATCTGTTCGGTGCTTAGGGCCGAGCGCGTGGCGGCGTGGGTATACAGGCTGAACAGATGGTCGATATGCGGGTGAATATCCGCTAAATCGGCAACAAATGCCGGGCGACCGCGAGCGGAAAGCGCCTGCAAACGGCGGTGATTTTCAGGGAAATGGCGGAAAAATGTAGCGATTGCATGCTGGTCAACGTGAATGATGGTGCGGCGATAGCTGTCCTGCGCTTTCTCATCCACCATGACTTTATGCAGCGTAAACGGCGGGAAGAAAAAGAGCCTGCCGGGGCGCATGGTGTACTGGCGATTATCGACAATCACCACGCCAAATCCCTCTTCGACATAGAGAATTTCCAGACACTGATGCCAGTGGTGGTAGCGCACGGTATTGGCAAAAAGTCGGCTGAATGACGCCACAGTGTCATTCAGTGTGATGAGCTCCAGATGTTCGGCATTCCAAGACGCAGTCATGTGCAATAAATTTAAATTTTTACCGGGTTAATCTTACTACTAAACCACTGTTTTAAATTTTATCAAGACGTGGTTCAGACAATACTATCAGTTGTGATCGGGTTAACATTTCTCTATCGGCTGGATTCTCTATGCTTTAGCCACTTTCGAGGATGGTTAAATTAGGGGTCAGGACAGTGGCTGAAATATCAAAAATATTGTCATCGCGTGAAGACGTCACGCAAACGTTGGTGACGATGCTGAGCGCTCTCGATAAACAATTTCCCGCAGACGTGGCGCAGTTCTCATTGGGTAAAACCTGTGCGCACTATTCCACGGATATAGCGGAGATGGAGGGTTTATCGAGAGCGCTTTGGGGCCTGTTTCCGCTGCTGGCGGGCGGAGCCGACGTGCCGTTTAGCGATAAATACATTACCGCGATAAAGCTTGGCACCGACCCGCAAAGCCCGTCTTACTGGGGCGAAACCGGGCCGTACGATCAGCGTCTGGTGGAGATGGCAGCCTATGGTTTGGGCCTGGCGCTGTTGCAGAATAAACTCACTGACGTATTCAGCGAGGCTGAGTTAGCCAACCTGCACCGCTGGCTTAACCAAATCACCGACGCCCAGATGCCGGACAGTAACTGGAACTACTTTGCCATTATCGTTCAGCTCGGTTTTAAACGTGCGGGCCTGCCGTACGACCAGGCGGCAATCGATCGCCGCTTCGGCATGATGGAAGCCTACTACCTTGGCGATGGCTGGTACTCAGATGGCCCTGGTCGGCCAAAAGATTACTATATCTCGATGGCGTTCCATTTCTATGGCCTGATTTACGCCACGTTGAACGCACATGACGACCCGACGCGTGCGGCGACGTTGCGCGAACGCGCCTGCTTGTTTGCCAAAGACTTCATCTATCTTTCCGCCGCCGACGGCGCATCGGTGCCTTTTGGCCGCAGCCTGACCTACCGCTTTGCGATGGTCGCTTTCTGGAGTGGCGTAGCCTTTGCTGGGCTGGACGTTTTCTCGCCAGGTGTGGTGAAGGGCATTATTCTGCGTCACCTGCGCTGGTGGCTGAAGCAACCGATTTTCGACCGTGATGGCATCTTAACGCTCGGATTTGCTTACCCGAATCTGGCGATGTGTGAAGACTACAACGCACCGGGCTCACCGTACTGGGCGCTGAAAATGTTCCTGATTTTAGCGCTGCCGGCAGACCACGCTTTCTGGCTGGCCGAAGAAATGCCGCTGCCGACGCTGTCAGCAACTCACGCGATTGTTCCGGCTCAGCAAATTTTGCAGCACAGCGAAAACTCACAGCACGTGGTCATGCTGACCTCTGGGCAGTTGGAGCTGAACAATTACGTCAACACCGAGGCCAAATACACCAAGTTTGCCTATTCCACCCGCTTTGGCTTCACCATCGAACGGGGGCGTTACGGTATCAAACATGCGGCCTGTGACTCGATGCTGCTGTTATCGGATAGCGACAACTACTGGCGTGGACGCCGCGAGTGCGAGTGCGTTGAAATGCTGGAGGGGGCAATTTATTCCCGCTGGCTGCCGTGGCACGACGTGCGGATTGAGACCTGGCTTATTCTGTGCGGCGATTGGCACGTGCGCGTACACCGTGTTAATACCGCACGGCGGCTACAGACCGTAGAAGGTGGCTTTGCCGTGATGAAGGCGGATGTCGAATCGCGTGCGCGGTGGAGCCGGGTGCGGGCGACCAACGGCGTCAGCATGATTGCCGATATTTCGCCTGTTGCCCGCCAGGGCGACAGCGTAGTCACACCACCTAACAGTAGCGTGATGTTTGCCGAGTGCGCGGTGATCCCAACCTTAACGGGCGAAATTGAACCCGGCGAACATTGGCTATGCTGCGCCGTCAACGCCAGCGGCGACGATAATGCGCTTCAGCCGGTATTGCCAACGCTGCTTATTGAAAATAATACACTGCGCGTGACGGATAACACCTGTAGTAAAACCCTTGTGTTGCATATTTAAAATAACGAAATAAATAAAAACCTCTGGCACGCTCTGAAAGCAATATTCAGAGCGTACACCCTACAACGTTTGGTCGAGGACCGTATGGAAAAAATATCGTCTCAAAACAGACTGGAATATTATAAAATAAGCTCTTTCATATTTTTATACTTCTTTACTTGGTCGGCCAGTATTGGCTTGTTTGCCATCTGGTTAGGGCAGAAAGCGGAATTGAGCGGCGCGGTAATTGGTACTGTATTTGCGGTAAACGGTATATTCTCGGTTGTCTTAAAACCGATTTATGGCTATATCCTCGATAAAATAGGCATGAGCAAATATTTGCTCTATTTTGTAGTGGTGATGTCGGCTCTGATGGCACCCTTCTTTATTTATGTCTATCAGCCGCTGCTGCTGTCCCACACCACGGTGGGGATTGTGGTCGGGGCAATTTACTTGAGTTTTGCTTGGTATGCGGGCGTGGCGGCCTGTGAGTCTTATGCCGATCGCTACAGCCGCCTAAACAGCATGGAATTCGGCCAGATTCGTATGTGGGGTTCGCTCGGCTGGGCGGTCGCTTCATCCTTCTCCGGCCTGCTGTTTAATATCTCTCCGGCCTATAACTTTATTCTCGGTAGCGTGGCGTCACTTGTGATGCTGGCGGTACTGATAAGCCTGAAGGTTGATACTCAGACCCGCAATGCCGACGCGGTTATCTCCAAAGATAAGATTGTCTTGAAAGACGTTTTTGATCTGCTGAAAAGCGGTAAATTCTGGGCCTTCTGCCTGTACGTGGCGGGGGTGGCGTGGATGATGTTTGTTGCGGAGCAACAGTTCTCCCGCTATTTCGTGACGTTCTTTAGCGATGTTCATGAGGGCAATACGGTATTTGGCCTGCTGGGGACGGTACAGTCTGGCACCGAATTCGTGATGTATATCTTCATGCCGATGTTCGTTAACTATATTGGCGCAAAACGCGGCCTGTTGATTGTTGGTGTTTTAGTTGGCGCTCGCTTGGTTATTTCCGGGCTGTGCGATTCTCACCTGCTTATTTCAGTTATCAAACCGTTGTATGGTTTGGAAATCTGTTTGTTGCTGGTGTCGGTATTTAAATATATCGCTGAGCATTTTGATAAGCGCGTCAACGCAACCATGTATTTATTGGGTTATCAGGCCATGCTTTATATCGGTAACGTCGTTGTCTCTTCACCCGCCGGTTTATTATACGACCGAATTGGCTTTGAAAAGACCTATATGATCATGGGCGGTATTGCGCTGTTCTTCACGCTTATCTCCGCTTTCACGCTATCCGCTTGTCAACGCCAGAATCATCGCCAGCCTGCGCTGGATGTGGCTGAAAACGGTATTTCTAAATAAGCTCGACTGAATGAAGGAACCGAAAATGTTAACTCGTATCGCTCTGGAAAAACTGCGCGAATACCCTGGGGCACCCGTTAATCTCCAAGCGTTTAACGATGAACTGTGCTCGGCGCGTAGCCATGTCCTTAAGCTGATTAGCCGTCATATAACGGATTTCGGTGATAAATTCCCAGGCGAAGCCTGCGTAGAGGGCATCTACCCGTTAACGGAAAATGTGGAATGGACCACCAGTTTTTGGACCGGTCAGCTGTGGCTGGCGTGGGAAATGACCGGAGAGGAAAAGTACCGCGAGTTGGCCGAAAAACACGTGCGTTCTTTTGGCCTGCGTATCGCCGGGCGTCAGGATACCAACACCCACGATCTGGGCTTTTTATATACGCTCTCCTGCGTGGCGGCATGGCGTTTGACCGGTAACCGCGAGGCGCGAGGTTTTTCATTGCAGGCGGCGGAAGCGCTGTTAGAACGCTTCCACCGTAAAGCCGAGATTATCCAAGCTTGGGGCGTACTGACCGATCCGGAGCAGGCGGGCCGCATGATTATCGACTGCACCATGAACCTGCCGCTGCTGTACTGGGCGACCGAGCAGACAGGCGATCCGCGCTTTGCCGACGCCGCCCGCGCCCACGTGCGTCAGTCGGCAAAATACCTGGTGCGCGACGATGCTTCAACCTGGCACACCTACTATATGGATGTGCAAACCGGCGCACCGCGATTTGGCAAGACGCAGCAGGGTTACGCCGATGACTCGTGCTGGTCGCGGGGACAGGCGTGGGGGATTTATGGCTTTATGCTGAGCTTCCTTTACACCGGCGATAAAGAACTCATTGGCCTATCGAAAAAACTGGCGAATTACTTCCTGAACCGCCTGCCGGAAGATGCCATCTGCCATTGGGATTTAGCGCTGGTCGGTACCGACGCGCTACGTGATTCGTCGTCGGCGGCGATTGCGGTCTGTGGCCTGCTGGAACTGGTGAAGTATTTGCCGATCACCGATCCGGATCGTGAACGTTATCAGCAGTGGGCGATGGCCATGATGTCATCGCTATCAAAACGCTACTTAGTCGGCGTGGATGAGCCGGGAACCGGCGTACTGAAACACTCGGTTTATCACTTCGCCAGCGATAAAGGCGTGGATGAGTGCTGCAGCTGGGGAGATTACTTCTATGTGGAAGCGCTGGTGCGCATGACGCAGAGCTGGAAGCCGTACTGGTAATCTTGTCACCCTCTCCCAAACGGGGAGAGGGTGGTATTACGCGAGTCTAAGATCAGGCTTTTGGAATACGCAACGTCTGGCCGGGATAGATTTTATCCGGGCTGGACAGCATAGGGCGGTTAGCTTCGAAGATTTTGTTGTACAGATTGGCGTTACCGTAAACCGTTTTGGAAATGGCACTGAGCGTATCGCCAGATTTTACCGTGTAATAGGTCGCTTCATCGTGGGCGTCGGTGGTTGTGATATTGTTTTCAACCTCGCTAACTCCAGCGATATTGCCCACCGCCACCTGAATTTTTTCTTTCTCTTCCTGCGTCAGCCCATCGCCAGTCACGCTGGCTTTGCCATCGGTGATACTGACCTGCACTTTATCCGCGCCGGGAATATTCAGTTTCTTGAGATGCTCGGCGGCCTTGTCGCCCTGTCCTTTATGGTCAGTCAGACTGTCCCAGAGTTTTTCACCGGCTTCTTTTACAAAGTTAAAAATACCCATTCCATTCTCCTGTTGAACATGAAGACTGAATAAGCATAGCAGGTGAGGGAGAGTGCGGTGATGAGCCCCTCAGCGCAAAGGCGAGGGGCGGGGAGAAGATTAAACGCCTGGCTGTAAAATACGAATAGTGGTGTCTAAAACATCGCCTTTCACCGCTTCGCCCCACGCTTTCATGTGCGGGGTTTGCAGGTGTGCTTCTAGGTGCGCAACGCTTTCCCACACTTCTACCATAACGATAGAGTCAGGAGCGGTGGTCTGGAAGCTCACGTCAGCCGCGTGATCGACCAGCGGCGCGTAACCGTGGCAGCCGTCTTCTTGCAGTACGGTTGGGATGATTTTTGTAAACTGTTCCAGTACCGCCTGACGGTGGTGTTGCCCTGGACGAGTACGGATTTCAGCAATAACTGTCAACATGATTAACTCCTTCTAATTCCAGCGTCCCAGTTAAGCAAAAATCTTCGCAAGATGCTCGCGGT
Organism: Kluyvera sp. STS39-E; assembly: GCF_040932435.1. Classification (NCBI taxonomy): domain Bacteria; kingdom Pseudomonadati; phylum Pseudomonadota; class Gammaproteobacteria; order Enterobacterales; family Enterobacteriaceae; genus Kluyvera; species Kluyvera sp. STS39-E. The sequence goes on from NZ_JBFQGA010000001.1 coordinate 231,604, forward strand.
ATTCTGCAACATAGCGTGGAACGTCTGGCATTTTAATCACGTCGTTGGTGATAAAGGTCGGCAGCGCTTCCATCCCCAGGAACTGGTTGGCTTTATGGAACGGCAGATAAACACCGTCAACGCCGACGCCATGGAAGAACTGATCTTTATCGGTAAAGGCTTCCATCGGGGCGTTCCAGGTCAGAGACAGCATGTAGGTTTTACCCTGAATCAAACCGCCGGAACCATATTTTTTGCTGGCATCAGAACGGGTACGACCATCGCTGGCGTACAGAGAACCGTGACCTTCGGTGAAGACGTCATCGATATATTTTTTCACCGTCCACGGTGCGCCCATCCACCAACCCGGCATCTGCCAGATAACGGTATCGGCCCACAGGAAGTTTTGAACTTCCGCTTTGACGTCATAGTCGCCATCGGCGCGAACGACCTTAACATCATGCCCGAGGTCGCGCAGATAGGTCTCCGCGACTTCAGTCATGGTGTCGTTGAGTTGACCGTTGGAGTGGCCGAATTTTTTTGCGCCGTTAACAATCAGAATGTTGCTCATTATTTGTCCTCAAGAAAATGCGTTTGTCAGCCATGATACTCGGCCCAGCAAAGTGGTTAAATGTACAAAATGTGCAAAGTCTTTTGCTGTAAACGCAATAATTTAACTACCAGCGAATCATGACCTGGAAGCCGCCACCCGGCGCATTACTGAAAGCAACCGACATCTGGTGCAGCGCGGCGATGCGCTGCACGATAGATAACCCAAGCCCGCTGCCGGTTTCATCTTGCCCGGGAGGGCGATAAAAACGCTCGCCGATGCGTTCCAGCGCCTGCGGACTTATCCCCGGCCCGTTATCGCGCACGCTAAAACCGTTGCGTTCAAGGGTAACGTCTACCACGCTGCCAGCGGGGCTATAGCGCACGGCGTTGTCCAACAGATTGCGCACCAGCAGGCTCAATAGCAGCGGCTGAGCGACTCGGCTGACCTGCTGGGCGTGTAGGTGCAAGCGGATCTCAATATTGGCTTTTTGTGCCGAGTGGTAGATATCCATCACTGAAGATTGCAGCAGATCGTCGAGGCTGACTGACTGCACATCGGCCAGTTGCTCCAACGAGTCGAGACGGGAGAGGGTCAGCAATTGCTCTACCAGCCGGGTTGCACGATCGATACCGGCATGCAACTGGCTCAGTGCCTTGCTCTGGCTTTGCGGATCGTCTTGTGACATTTGCGCCACTTCGGCCTGCACTCGCAGCGCGGTCAGCGGGCTGCGCAGCTCATGGGCCGCGTCGGAAGTGAAGCGGCGTTCGCGGGACATCATGTCATGGGTGCGGCGAAATAGCTGGTTCAGGGCGTCGAGCAGCGGGCGTACCTCGCTTGGCACGCCGTCGGTGGCGAGCGGACAGCCAGAGTCCGGATCGCGCTGGCGCAGGGTGCGGGTTAGTTTTTTCAACGGCGCCAGCTCGCGGCTTAACAGCAATATCAGCAGCAAAAACATCACCGGTAGGGCAATAAGCCACGGCGTGAGCTGGCCGGTGATGATATCGAGCGCCATCTCCCGGCGGTAGTCCCACTCCTGGCCGACCACGATGCGGTATTTCTTATCGGCGGTGGTGAGCCAGAGGAAACGCCAGCCGTCGTCATCGTTGCTCAGATGACCGTCGTCAAAACCTTCACGACGATAATGGTAGGGAATATAGGGACCGTTCTCGCCATCATGCAGCACCATTTTGCCATCGACGGTATAAATGGCGAAGGCCAGCGCGTCATCATCTAGGTGACCATGCTTGACCTTTTTCGGTGCGCGGATCCACTGTCGCGATGTCGGCAGGTCGGCGAAATCCATCGCGCTGATGCGTTTTGCAAAGAGCATTTGCTGGGTGTCGAATAGCTTATCGAGCTTATGGGTCGTCTGCTTCCAGGCAATGACGCTGGCAAAGCACCACGCTACGGCGGCGAGCAGCATAAACAGAAGCGTCAGGCGAAAGCGCAGACTCAGGCGGCGGAGCAGATTCATTGGTCACCTAGGGTATAACCGATACCGTGAACGGTGCGGATAAAATGGCTGCCGAGCTTACGGCGCAGATGGTGGACGTGGACTTCGATGGCGTTGCTACTGACCTCTTCATCCCAGCTATAGAGCTTCTCTTCTATCAGTTTACGCGGCAATACGCGTCCGGCGTTGCGTAACAAAAGTTCCAGCAGCGCGAACTCTTTCGGTTTAAGCATCAACGGAGCACCGCTGAGGCTGGCCACCAGTTTACCAGGATCAAGCTCGACCTCGCCGTGGCGCAGAATGCTGCTGGTTTGCCCGTGCGCACGGCGAATCAATGCTTCCAACCGTGCGGCGACTTCAATCAGGGCGAACGGTTTACACAGGTAGTCGTCGGCGCCGAGGCGCAGCCCTTCCACGCGCTGGCTCAGTGCGTCGCGTGCGGTCAGGATCAGCACCGGTTCGCGGTGGGACTTTTCGCGCCACTCGCGCAAAATATCCAGCCCGTCGATGCCGGGTAGGGTGAGATCGAGGATCACCGCATCGTACGGGGCGCTATAGAGCGCAATTTTTCCCTCTTCACCACGGGTAAACCAGTCGATGCTAAAACCCATTTTACCGAGCCCGGTTTTGATGCCATCGCCAATGAGTTTGTCATCTTCCACCAATAAAATACGCATTTGCCGCTCCTTGCCCGCTACCGTATAGATCAAGTAAACCGCGCCTTTACGCGCGCTGTACAGCAAAAATAAATATTTTTTCCCCTTAAGAAGTTGTTAAGAATTACCCTGTGAAATAGGCATCAGAAACCAAAAAGGGAGAACATATCATGAAGAAACTTGCTGTCATCGCCGCGATTTTTGCACTGGCCTCGGCCCCCGCTTTTGCCGCTAATCAGGGCGGTTTTTCCGGCCCAACGAGCACCACTACGACCTCACAAGCCGGTGGCTTTGTTGGACCTAACGGCACGGTAACCACGTCGGCGAACGCGAAATCAATGCGTGACGACACTTGGGTGACTCTGCGCGGTAACATCATCGAGCGCATCTCTGATGATCTGTATATTTTTAAAGATGCGAGCGGCACGGTAAATGTGGATATCGACCACAAACGCTGGAACGGCCAGACCATCACTCCGCAGGATGTAGTTGAAATTCAAGGTGAAGTTGACAAAGACTGGAACTCTGTCGAAATTGACGTGAAGCAGATTCGCAAAGTGAATCCATAAATCCTCCGGTAATGCGCAAGATCGGTCAGGATTCCCGATGGTCCGGTGGGCAGAATGTCCCACAAGGAGGCCGTGATGAATGACCCATTGAGCGTGACCTATTCCGCACGTCTGCGGCGCGTGTGTGAATATATTGAGCGCCATCTGGATGAACCCCTCTCGCTTGAGATATTAAGCCGGATGGCGCACAGCTCGCCGTTTCATTTTCACCGGCAGTTTACCGCCTGGAGCGGTCTACCGCTGTATCGCTATATCCAGTGGTTGCGTTTACGCCGGGCATCTTGGCGGCTGGCGTTCAACCCACGGGATAAGGTTATCGATATTGCGCTGGATGCCGGATTTCAAAACCCTGAGTCGTTCACACGTGCTTTCAAAACCGCGTTTGGTCAAAGCCCGCGCCAGTTCCGAAAAAGAGCAGACTGGGCGGCTTGGCATCAACGTGTACCTAAACTGGTTTTACAGGAGCAGCACGTAATGGATGTGAAAATTGTTTCGTTTCCTCACACGCAGGTGGCGATGTTGAGCCATCTGGGGGCGCCCGATAGAGTGAATGAGAGCGCAGCAAAATTTATAGAATGGCGGCGAACGACGGGGCTGTCGCCGGTGGCAAGCAGTCAGACGTTTGGTATTGCCTGGCACGATCCCGACACGACGCCGCCGGAAACCTTCCGTTTTGATATTTGCGGCAGCGTAGAACGGCCGATTCCGCACAATGATGTCGGCGTCATCAACGGTGAAATCCCCGCCGGTCGCTGCGCGGTAGTCCGCCATCATGGTTCGCTGGATTCCCTCTCCGACAGCGTTTGGTATTTATTCCGTGAATGGCTACCGACCAGCGGCGAAACGACACGGGATTTCCCGGTCTTTTTCCTGTACCGCAATTTTGTTCATGAAGTCGCGGAACATGAACTGGAAACGGATATCTTTCTGCCGCTGCGTTAACCATCCTGCAACCTATCTCACGGCCTGTGACTCAGAACGTGAGATAGGTTATTATCTGCGGCAATATTGCCGTCCGTACGGTCAGCATGCAGATTGAGGATCCCCAGTTAATGAGCGATATGGCAGAGCGCCTTGCGCTACATGAATTCACGGAAAACGCCTACTTAAACTATTCCATGTACGTCATCATGGACCGCGCGTTGCCGTTTATTGGCGATGGCTTAAAGCCGGTACAGCGCCGCATCGTTTATGCGATGTCGGAGCTGGGGCTTAATGCCAGCGCCAAATTTAAAAAATCCGCCCGTACCGTCGGCGACGTATTAGGTAAGTACCATCCGCACGGCGACAGCGCCTGTTATGAAGCGATGGTGCTGATGGCGCAGCCGTTCTCTTACCGCTATCCGCTGGTTGATGGTCAGGGGAACTGGGGGGCGCCGGATGACCCGAAATCGTTCGCCGCCATGCGTTACACAGAATCCCGACTGTCAAAATATGCCGAACTGTTGCTAAGCGAGCTGGGCCAAGGCACAGCCGATTGGGCACCTAACTTCGATGGCACGATGCAAGAGCCGAAAATGCTGCCTGCGCGTATGCCGAATATTTTGCTGAACGGCACCACCGGCATTGCCGTCGGCATGGCCACGGATATTCCTCCGCACAACCTGCGCGAAGTGGCTAAAGCGGCAATCACCTTGATTGAAAAACCGCAGACCACGCTTGATGAAGTGTTGGATATCGTGCAGGGGCCGGATTACCCGACGGAAGCGGAAATCATTACCCCGCGCGCGGAAATCCGCAAAATCTACCAGAACGGTCGCGGCTCCGTACGTATGCGTGCGGTGTGGCACAAAGAAGACGGCGCGGTGGTGATTACCGCGCTGCCGCATCAGGTGTCCGGCGCGAAAGTGCTGGAGCAGATTGCGGCGCAGATGCGCAATAAAAAGCTGCCGATGGTGGACGACCTGCGCGACGAGTCTGACCACGAAAACCCGACGCGTCTGGTGATTGTGCCGCGCTCTAATCGTGTGGATATGGAACCGGTGATGAATCACCTGTTCGTTACTACCGATCTTGAAAAAAGCTACCGTATCAACCTGAACATGATCGGCCTTGATGGTCGCCCGGCGGTGAAAAACCTGCTGGAGATCCTCACCGAATGGCTGGCATTCCGTCGTGATACCGTGCGTCGTCGCCTAAACTACCGTCTGGAAAAAGTGCTCAAACGCCTGCATATCCTTGAAGGTTTGCTGGTGGCGTTCCTCAACATTGATGAAGTGATTGAGATAATCCGCACTGAAGATGAGCCAAAACCGGCATTGATGTCGCGATTTGGTATCAGCGAAACCCAGGCGGAAGCGATCCTTGAGCTGAAATTACGTCATCTCGCCAAGCTTGAAGAGGTGAAAATCCGCGGTGAGCAGGACGATTTGGCGAAAGAGCGCGATCAGCTGCAGGCCATTCTCGCTTCCGAGCGCAAAATGAGCAATCTGCTGAAGAAAGAGCTGCAGGCTGACTCCGATGCCTTCGGCGATGACCGTCGTTCTCCGCTGCGCGAGCGCGAAGAAGCGAAGGCCATGAATGATCATGACATGCTGCCATCAGAGCCGGTGACTATTGTGCTGTCGCAGATGGGCTGGGTACGTAGCGCCAAAGGCCACGATATCGACGCGCAGGGCTTGAGCTATAAGTCTGGCGATAGCTTCCATTCAGCGGTCAAAGGCAAGAGCAACCAGCCGGTGGTGTTTGTCGATACGACCGGACGCAGCTATGCCATCGATCCGATCACGCTGCCGTCGGCGCGTGGGCAAGGTGAGCCGCTCACCGGCAAGCTGACGCTGCCGCCGGGTGCCACGGTCGAACACATGCTGATGGAAGGCGAAGAAACGAAACTGTTGATGGCCTCCGATGCTGGCTACGGTTTCCTGTGTACGTTCAACGATCTGATCGCCCGTAACCGTGCAGGTAAAGCGCTGATTTCGTTGCCGGATAACGCGCATGTCCTGCCGCCACAGGTGGTTACAGATGAGTCGGACATGCTGCTGGCCATCACCAGCGCGGGACGTATGCTGATGTTCCCAGTCAGCGATCTGCCACAGCTGTCGAAAGGGAAGGGCAACAAGATTATCAACATTCCGTCGGCTGAGGCCGCAAGCGGGGTTGATAGCCTGGCGCATCTCTACATTTTACCGCCGCAAAGTACGCTGACCTTCCACGTTGGCAAACGTAAGATCAAGCTGCGTCCGGAAGAGTTGCAGAAAATAACCGGCGAACGTGGTCGCCGCGGGACGCTGATGCGCGGCCTGCAAAAAATTGACCGTGTGGAAATTGATTCGCCGCAGCGCGCTCAGACGGGTGACAGCGAAGAGTAACTTTTTCCCCCGCCGTCGGGCGGGGGAAAAATTGCTGCAAAACCGTTGTTAATTCAACCATTGCGATTAACAATACCTTTTTGCAGGGGCCTGCAAGTAACAAAGCCCTGTCCGGTATATGTACCCCGTCTGATGTCTGGCGCATGCGTGCAAACCACGTATCTGCCAGCAACACGATGACGGGTATAATTCCAAGCGGTTCAGGGTTCAGAGGACGCTATGCTATTCATTTTACGTGTCATTATTGTTGTCATTTATTGTATTTTGGTCTGTATCTTTGGCTGTATCTATTGCCTGTTCAGCCCGCGCAATCCAAAACATGTTTCGACTTTTGGTCGCATGTTTGGCCGTATGGCGCCGGTTTTTGGTCTGAAGGTCGAAACCCGTAAACCCGCTGATGCCGAAAGCTACGGCAACGCTATCTATATTGCTAACCACCAGAATAACTACGATATGGTGACGGCAGCGAATATCGTGCAGCCGCCGACGGTGACCGTTGGTAAAAAGAGTCTGCTATGGATCCCATTCTTCGGGCAGATTTACTGGTTGACGGGTAACTTACTGATTGACCGTAATAACCGTGCCGCCGCGCATAGCACCATCGCGGAAGTAGTTAAATCGTTTAATACCCGCAAAATTTCTTTCTGGATGTTCCCGGAAGGCACCCGCAGCCGTGGGCGCGGCCTGTTACCGTTTAAAACGGGCGCGTTTCATGCCGCGATTGCGGCGGGCGTACCGATTATTCCGGTCTGCGTTTCAAATACGTCGAATAAGATCAAACTCAATCGCTGGAATAATGGTTTAGTGATTGTGGAAATGCTGCCGCCTATCGATACCAGCGCGTGGAGTAAAGAGCAGGTGCGTGATTTAGCGAAGCATTGCCGTGACGTTATGCAGGCAAAAATTGATGAGCTAGACCGTGAAGTTGCTCAGCGTGAGTCTACCGGTAAAGTGTAACATTGCGTCACGATGTAGGCTTTCGCCTGCATCGTTTGCCGTTTTGCTGTTGGGAAAATGATTTCCCATTTTTGATTTGTCAGTTTTGATGGAGCTTATATGTCACTCAGTCGGCGTCAGTTTATTCAGGCTTCGGGCGTTGCGCTTTGTGCGGGAACCGTGCCGCTGAGAGCGCAGGCTGCTGGAAAGCAACTCCCATTGCCCGTACCTCCTTTGGTGGAGTCTCGCCGTGGACAGCCGCTTTTCTTAACGATGCAGCGTGCGCACTGGTCCTTTACCCAAGGCACGCGCGCGAACGTCTGGGGCATTAACGGTCGCTATCTTGGGCCGACGATCCGCGTTTGGAAAGGCGATGACGTTAAGCTTATCTACAGCAATCGGCTGACTGAAAACGTCTCGATGACGGTTCGTGGTTTGCAGGTGCCGGGGCCATTAATCGGCGGTGCCGCGCGCATGATGACGCCAAACGCCGACTGGGCGCCCGTGCTGCCGATTCGTCAGAACGCCGCGACGCTTTGGTATCAGGCCAATACGCCGAACCATATGGCGCAGCAGGTCTATAACGGCTTGGCCGGCATGTGGCTGGTGGAAGATGAAGTTAGTAAGTCCTTACCATTCCCGAATCATTATGGGGTCGATGATTTTCCGGTGATTATCCAAGACAAACGTCTGGATAATTTCGGCACGCCGGTTTACGACGAGCCGGGCAGCGGTGGATTTGTTGGCGACACGCTGCTGGTGAACGGCGTACAAGGGCCGTACGTGGAAGTCTCGCGCGGCTGGGTGCGTTTACGCCTGCTGAATGCCTCCAACTCGCGCCGCTATTTGCTGCAGATGAGCGATGGCCGCCCGCTACACGTTATCTCCAGCGATCAGGGCTTCCTGCCAGCTCCCGTTTCGGCAACTCAGATTTCGCTGGCGCCGGGCGAGCGCCGGGAAATCCTCGTGGATATGACCAACGGTGACGAAGTGTCGATTACCTGCGGAGAGTCGGCCAGCATCATGGAGCGCATCCGCGGCTTCTTCGAACCATCGAGTATTCTAATTTCCACTCTGGTCCTGACCCTGCGTCCTACGGGGCTTCTGCCGTTAGTGACCGATAACTTACCGATGCGCATACTGCCGGCAGAAACGCTGGGTGGCACCCCTATTCGCAGCCGCGACATCCGGTTGGGTGACGATCCGGGCATCAACGGCCAGCGTTGGGACCCGCAACGGATTGATATTACCGCGCAGCAGGGAACGTGGGAGCGCTGGACCGTTCGCGCCGATGCGCCGCAGTCATTCCATATTGAAGGCGTTATGTTCCAGGTTCGTAACGTTAACGGTGCGACGCCAATGCCGGAAGACCGGGGCTGGAAGGATACGGTATGGATTGACGGCCAGGTTGAGCTGCTGGTCTATTACTCGCAGCCATCATGGCCGCATTTCCCATTCCAGTATGCTAGCCAGACGTTGGAACTAGCTGACCGTGGCTCGATTGGTCAGATTTTGGTTAACCCCGCGCCGTAAATAACAAAAAGTGCGTGGTAGAGGTAATTACCGCCACGCACTTGACCTCTGGGTAGCGCATTGTGTTGCCCACGCGAACAATTCCCCAATATTCCCGCTTCATTCATAGGGCTTTCGGGCTTATAATCCCCGGCCTTTGATTATTTTTTTACCACTTTTCTTTTTGGAAGCATTATGAGCGCAATATCCCTGATCCAACCGGACAGAGACCTTTTCTCCTGGCCGCAGTACTGGGCCGCCTGCTTTGGGCCGGCACCATTTTTGCCGATGTCGCGTGAAGAGATGGATCAACTGGGCTGGGATAGCTGCGACATCATTCTGGTAACCGGCGACGCCTACATTGACCACCCGAGCTTCGGGATGGCGATTTGCGGCCGCATGCTGGAGGCACAGGGCTTCCGCGTGGGGATCATTGCCCAGCCGGACTGGAACAGCAAAGACGAATTTATGCGTCTGGGCAAACCGAATCTGTTCTTCGGCGTCACCGCCGGTAACATGGACTCGATGATTAACCGCTATACCGCAGACCGTAAGCTGCGTCATGACGACGCTTACACTCCGGACAATGTGGCGGGCAAGCGTCCAGACCGCGCGACGCTGGTGTATACCCAGCGCTGTAAAGAAGCGTGGAAAGACGTACCGGTTATTCTGGGCGGGATTGAAGCGAGCCTGCGTCGTTCCGCGCACTACGACTACTGGTCTGATATCGTTCGTCGTTCCGTGCTGGTTGACTCGAAAGCCGACATGCTGATGTTCGGCAACGGCGAGCGTCCGTTGGTTGAAGTGGCGCACCGTTTGGCTGCCGGTGAACCTATCGCTCAAATCCGTGACGTGCGTAATACCGCTATCATGGTGAAAGAAGCGCTGCCGGGCTGGAGCGGCGTGGATTCCACGCGCCTGGACACGCCGGGTAAAATCGATCCGATCCCGCATCCATATGGTGAAGACCTGCCGTGTGCCGATAACAAAACCGTTGCGCCACCAAAGCAAGAAGCCAAGCGCGTCACCGTGCAGCCACCGCGTCCAAAGCCGTGGGAAAAGACCTACGTTTTACTGCCATCTTTTGAGAAGGTGAAAGGGGACAAAGTTCTCTACGCGCACGCATCACGTATTCTGCATCATGAAACCAACCCGGGCTGCGCCCGTGCGCTGATGCAAAAACACGGCGAGCGCTATATCTGGATTAACCCACCGGCTATCCCGCTTTCTACCGAAGAGATGGATAGCGTGTTTGCGCTGCCGTATCAGCGTATTCCGCATCCGTCATACGGCGATGCCCGCATTCCCGCGTACGAGATGATCCGCTTCTCGATTAACATTATGCGTGGCTGTTTCGGTGGCTGTTCATTCTGTTCCATCACCGAGCATGAAGGGCGCATCATTCAAAGCCGTTCGGAAGATTCGATAGTCAATGAAATCGAAGCGATTCGCGACACGGTTCCCGGCTTTACCGGTATTATCTCCGACCTCGGCGGCCCAACCGCCAACATGTATATGTTGCGTTGCAAATCTCCGCGTGCGGAGCAAACCTGTCGCCGCCTGTCATGCGTTTATCCGGACATTTGTTCGCACATGGATACCAACCACGAACCGACGATCAATCTCTATCGTCGCGCCCGTGATTTGAAAGGCATCAAGAAAATCCTGATCGCATCCGGCGTACGTTATGACATTGCGGTTGAAGATCCGCGCTATATCAAAGAGCTGGCAACGCACCACGTTGGTGGCTACCTGAAGATTGCGCCGGAACATACTGAAGAAGGGCCGCTGTCTAAAATGATGAAGCCGGGCATGGGTAGCTATGACCGCTTCAAAGAACTGTTTGATACCTATTCGAAGCAGGCAGGTAAAGAGCAGTATCTGATCCCTTACTTTATCTCGGCGCACCCAGGTACGCGTGATGAAGATATGGTGAACTTGGCGCTTTGGCTCAAGCAGCGTCGTTTCCGCCTTGATCAGGTGCAGAACTTCTATCCGTCACCGCTCGCTAACTCCACCACCATGTATTACACCGGCAAAAACCCGCTGGGGAAAATTGGCTATAAGAGTGAAGACGTGGTGATCCCGAAAGGGGATAAACAGCGCCGTCTGCATAAGGCGCTGCTGCGTTACCACGATCCGGCTAACTGGCCGCTGATCCGCCAGGCGCTGGAAACGATGGGTAAAAAACACCTAATCGGCAGCCGTCGTGATTGCTTAGTACCGGCACCGACGATTGACGAAATGCGCGAAGCGCGCCGTCAAAACCGCAACACCCGCCCGGCGCTAACCAAGCATACGCCGGTGGCGCATCAGCGCCAGACGCCTGCGGGCAACGGTGCGAAAAAGCGGCCTAAACCGGTCTCACGCTAAAAAAATGCCCGGCGAAAGCCGGGCATTTTTGTTATTGCGCAGAGGGCACTTAACCCCCGAACTGATCCGGGTCCGGGCCTAAACGCTTGCCCTGATCCAGTTTTGCGATCGCCGCCAATTCGTCTTTATCCAGACGGAAATCCCAGACTGCGAAATTCTCGGCAATGCGCGATGGTGTCACCGATTTCGGGATCACCACGAGACCGCTGTCCAGATGCCAACGAATGACAATCTGGGCCGGCGTTTTGCCGTATTTATCCGCCAGATCGCGAATCAGTTTCTGATCGAAAACCCCTTCGCCACCCTGAGCCAGCGGGCTCCAAGATTCAGTCTGGATCTTATGCATTGCGTTCCAGGTATTGAGCGGGCGCTGCTGCAACAGCGGGTGAAGCTCAATCTGGTTAATCACCGGCGCGACGCCGGTTTCATCAATCAGCCGCTGTAGGTGCGGGATCTGGAAGTTGCATACGCCGATACTTTTGACCAGCCCCTGCTTTTGTAGCTCAATCAGCCCTTTCCACGCTTCGATGTAATGGTCGATGGCGGGAACCGGCCAGTGGATGAGATACAAATCGAGGTAGTCCAGTTGGAGGTGCTCCAGACTCTCCTGCAGCGCTTCTGCCGGGCGCTGATGCGCGTCATTCCACAGCTTAGAGGTGATAAACAGATCTTCGCGAGGAACCCCTGCGCTGTTGATAGCTTTACCGACCCCCGACTCGTTTTTGTATGCGGCGGCGGTATCAATAGACCGGTAGCCCACCTCGATAGCCTTATGTATCGCGGTGACGACCTCTTCGTTGCTAGCCTGCCATACGCCTAGGCCTAGCTGCGGCATTACATTGCCATCGTGCAGTTTAATCACGGTTGGATGTGTCATGCATTTCTCCTTTTTACGAACTTATCGGGGCATTGCCCCGATAAGGTTTGTAGGATCAAGTCTGGTCGAAATATGCAAAAACGAAAGATAAAATGCGCTTGGATTAACGGGCGGCTTCGTAAATGCGGCGGCTTACCTCAAGGGTAATGTCCTGATTTTCGCCCAGTTTGGTCATACCGTGCTCTTCGAGTTTTTTCAGCAGCGCCGGGATGGAGCTGCCGTCCAGACCATAGTCGGACAAGCGGGTTGGAACGCCCATCTGTTCGAAGAAGCTACGGGTTGCGGCGATAGCAGCGTCGATACGCGCATCGTCAGAACCTTCGGTAATGTTCCACACACGTTCGGCGTACTGCAGCAGTTTTGCACGCTTGGTTGCGCGCTGCTCATTCCACAGAGACGGTAAAACGATAGCCAGCGTCTGTGCGTGATCCAGACCATGCATTGCGGTCAGCTCGTGGCCCAGCATGTGGGTAGCCCAATCCTGCGGCACACCTGCACCAATCAGGCCGTTCAGCGCCTGAGTGGCTGCCCACATGATGTTGGCGCGAACATCGTAGTTTTCCGGTTCTTTCAGCGCTTTCGGGCCGTCTTCAATCAGCGTCAGCAAAATGCCTTCCGCGAAGCGATCCTGAATTTTGCCGTCAACCGGGTAGGTGACGTACTGTTCTACGGTATGCACGAAGGCGTCAACAACCCCGTTCGCTACTTGGCGCGGTGGCAGGGTGTAGGTGTAAACCGGGTCGAGAATGGCGAAGACTGGCTGCACGTGCGCAGACATAAAGGCGCGTTTGTCACCGGTGGTTTTACGTGAAACGACGGCCCCTTTGTTGGATTCAGAACCGGTCGCTGGCAGGGTCAGTACGGAGCCCATCGGGATAGCGCTAGTGACGTTGTTACCGTAGGTTTCCAGAATTTCCCATGGATCGATGCTTTCATCATAGTGGGCTGCTGCGGCGATAAATTTGGTGCCATCTAAAACAGAGCCGCCGCCGACGGCAAGCAGGAAGGTCACTTTCTGCTCGCGGGCGATTTTGACTGCGTTCATCAGCGTTTCGTAGGATGGGTTTGGCTCAATACCGCCGAATTCCAGTACGTCCAGACCTTTCAGCGCATTGAGAACCTGATCCAGTACGCCGGTTTTTTTCACACTGCCGCCGCCGTAGGTCACCAGAACACGGGCGTCAGCGGGGATTTGAGCGCGCAGATTTTCAATTGCGCCTTTACCGAACAGAATGCGGGTCGGGGTGTGAAGATCGAAATTAAACATTGCTCGTTCCCTTCTTTGTAGATTGAAGACAAGGCGGCGAAGCTCGCTGCCGAATGACATCATTGTGGTCTTCGTCGCCGTAGCTCTCAATGCACATTTCTGCGATTGTCTTGCCCATTTCTCCATAAGGCTGGAGAAATGCATTAATCATCGCCACAATGATGACGTCAGAAAAGGTACCTGGAGCGTCCGTTGATGAACCGTGAAGAGATCTGTGCGTTGCTAACAGAGAAAACTAAGCAACTGAAAAATAATGAACAAAACCTAAGAGCCCTACTGCCTGATATTCAGCTTATCTACGGTACGCAACCCAACGGGCGTACGCCGGTGATGTATCGTCCGGGCATCGTGTTTCTCTTTTCCGGTTATAAAATCGGTTATATCAATGAGCGCACATTCCGCTATGACGCGAATGAATATCTGCTGCTCACAGTACCTTTACCCTTTGAATGTGAAACTTTTGCGACCGAAGACGCACCGCTGGCCGGATTTCGGTTGGACGTCGACATATTACAGTTGCAGGAACTGCTGATGGAGATTGGCGAAGACACGCTGTTTCGCCCATCGATGGCGGAAAGTGGCATTAATTCCGCGACGTTATCAGAAGAGATCCTCTGTGCCGCTGAACGCCTGCTGGACGTTATGGAAAGGCCGCTGGACGCACGTATTTTGGGCAAACAAATTATCCGCGAAATGCTCTATCACGTGCTGCTCGGGCCACGCGGTGGCGCGCTGATAGCGCTGGTTAGCCGTCAAACTCACTTCAGCCAGATTAGCCGAGTGCTGAAGCGTATTGAGAGCCAGTACACCGAAACCTTGAGCGTTGACCAGCTGGCAGCTGAAGCCAATATGAGCCTGTCGGCGTTTCACCATAATTTTAAGTCGGTTACCAGCACTTCTCCGCTGCAGTATTTGAAAGCCTACCGCTTGCATAAAGCGCGCATGATGATGGTGCATGATGGTTTGAAGGCCAGCGCTGCGGCAATGCAGGTGGGCTATGAGAGCGCATCGCAGTTTAGCCGGGAGTTTAAGCGCTATTTTGGCATGACGCCGGGAGAGGATGCCGCGCGGCTGCGCGGAATGTAGCCGAGTGACTCAAGTAGGCCTGATAAGCGTAGCGCCATCAGGCAATCCCCGAGCACGTTGCCGGATGGCGGCGCAAACGCCTTATCCGGCCTACGGATAACCTGCCATTAGGCGTTGCAGTACTTCTTCTTAATCACCACGATAACCGTGCCGAGCAGGCCAGCAACGAGTAGGAAAATTGGCAGAATCATCAGGAAGGTCATGACCTGATCTTCATGGCGCTTAACGAATGGGATCATGCTCAACGCATACCCTAAGCTGGTCACAACACCCACCCACAACAGCGCGCTTAACCAATTAAACAACTGGAAACGGCGGTTTGGCAGGCCGGAAATACCCGCCATGGTGGGCAAAAGCGTGCGCACAAACGCCAAGAAACGCCCGGCCAGTAAGGCCAGCAAGCCATGGCGGTCGAACATACAGGTTGCCCGCTGATGATATTTATCCGGCAGCTGCGACAGCCAGCCTTTTACCACCCGGGTATTGCCAAGCCAGCGTCCTTGAATATAGCTCAGCCAGCAGCCGAGGCTGGCCGCCGTTGTCAGGATCACAAGGGTAGGGACGAAGCCCATCACGCCCTTGGCAATGAGCGCTCCCGCCAATAGCAGCAGGCTATCGCCGGGCAGAAATGAAGCGGGAAGCAGGCCATTTTCCAAAAATAATGTGGTAAACATGACCAGATAAACGATCCCCACGACGTGCGGATTCGCCAATGCAGCAAAATCGTGCTGCCAAAGTGCGGCGACAATCTCTTGAATAACGACCATGAACATTCCCGTGGAACAGCATTTTCACACATTGTACGCTTGAAAGATGAAGAACACCTTGATCGCGTACGCAACAAATGAGGTGGTGTTGTTCTGATTTACTGACAACAACGTGGCATTTGTTTACGCCCGACACCAGACGATGCCGGGCTCGGGATATGTTACACGATGCGGGAAAATCCTGCCGCTAAATCGTCAATCAGATCGTTAACGTCTTCTAAACCGATATGGACGCGAATTAACGTGCCGCTGAAATCAATTTTGCCGTCCGGACGAATGCTTGCCAACTCCTCGGGTTGGTTGGCCAGAATCAGTGATTCAAAGCCTCCCCACGAATAGGCCATGCTGAACAGCGAGAAATTATCGAGGTAGTTTGCCAGCTCATCGGGGCTCAGGTGTTTTTTCAGCACGAAAGAGAACAGGCCGCTGCTGCCGGTAAAGTCACGTTTCCAGAATTCATGCCCTTTGCTTCCCGGTAGAGCGGGATGGTTAACGCGCTCGACCTGCGGTTGTTGTGCCAGCCACTCGGCCACTTTGAGGCTGCTTTCATGGTGCTGGCGTAAACGCACGCCGAGCGTACGCAGGCCACGGCTGGTCATATAGGCGGTATCGGCATCGAGCATTTGGCCCATCAGGTAGGCGTTCTCGCGCAACTGCGGCCAGCAGCGCTCATTCGACACCGCTGTACCAACCATAGCGTCAGAGTGGCCAATCAGGTATTTGGTGCCCGCCTGAATGGAGATATCAATGCCGAAATCCAGCGCTTTAAACAGGATGCCTGCCGCCCAAGTATTGTCGATCATGATGATGGCATCCGGCGCGACGCGGCGTACGGCAGCCACGATTGCCGGAACATCGTGGACTTCCATGGTGATGGAGCCGGGTGATTCGAGAAACACCACCTTGGTATTGGGCTGAATGAGGGCAGCAATCCCATCGCCGACAAGCGGGTCAAACCAGCTGGTGGTGACGCCCAGCTTGCCGAGAATTTTGGTGCAAAAGTCCTGCGTCGGTTCGTAGGACGTGTTGGTGACCAACACGTGGTCGCCCTGTTCAACAAACGCCAGAATGGTATTGGCGACCGCCGCCGCACCACATGGGAAAAGCGCACAGCCGGCGCCGCCTTCCAGTTCACACATCGCTTCTTGCAAAGAGAAGTGGGTCAGCGTGCCGCGACGACCATAAAATAGCTCGCCGTTGGCGCGGTTATGGGTGGCGTGTTTTTTGGCGGCGACGGTCTCGAAGACCAGTGAAGAGGCGCGCTGAATCACGCTATTTACCGAACCTTGTGTGTATTTTTTACTGCGTCCGGCATTAACCAGCGCGGTATCGAGGTGCTTATCTGCCATGTCTGTTAAACCTGTTTTTATACGTCTGGACGTCTAAACTAACACGATTGCTAGCAGGGTGTACCCTTTCCTACGTATACAGCAGAAAATTTTGCTGGATTGGCAGGAGAAAACTTTTTTACTGCGTAAGCGCAAGGAAAATAAGTGTGATTTAGGTCAATATGCAAATACTAATGAGAACTACTATCAATTCGACGTTTTTTTGATATTATTGTGCTCAGATTTTGTGATTTATGTCCTGGAGATACACAGTGGGTAATAATTTGATGCAGGCGGATCTCTCCGTTTGGGGTATGTATCAACATGCCGACATCGTGGTGAAAGTGGTCATGATCGGCCTGATTTTGGCATCCGTCGTCACCTGGGCTATTTTCTTTAGTAAGGGCGCTGAGCTTCTCGCCCATAAGCGCCGCCTCAAGCGCGAACAAAAGCTGTTAGGTGACGTACGTTCTCTGAACCAAGCGAGTGAAGTGGCGAGTGCATTTGATGCCCGCAGCTTGAGCAGTCAGTTAATCAACGAAGCGCAGAACGAGTTGGAACTCTCTGCGGGCTCCGAAGATAACGAAGGTATTAAAGAGCGTACCGGTTTCCGTCTTGAGCGTCGCGTCGCGGCGGTTGGCCGTCATATGGGGCGCGGTAATGGCTTCCTGGCAACCATCGGTGCTATCTCCCCGTTCGTCGGCCTGTTCGGTACCGTTTGGGGCATCATGAACAGCTTCATTGGTATCGCCCAGACGCAAACCACCAACCTCGCAGTCGTGGCCCCAGGTATTGCAGAAGCGCTGCTGGCGACCGCAATTGGCCTGTTTGCCGCAATCCCCGCTGTGGTTATCTATAACGTCTTTGCTCGTCTTATCGGCGGCTTTAAAGCGAATCTCAGCGACGTTGCAGCCCAAGTGCTGCTGCTGCAGAGCCGCGATCTGGATCTCAGCGCCAGTGGCGTTCATCCGGTTCGTACCGCCCAGAAATTACGAGTAGGTTAATGCCCCATGGCTATGCGTCTTAATGAAAATCTGGACGATACCGGCGAAATGCATGACATCAACGTAACGCCGTTTATCGACGTTATGTTGGTTTTGCTGATTATCTTTATGGTTGCCGCGCCGCTGGCGACAGTTGATGTTAAAGTCAATTTGCCGGCGTCGTCGAGTCAGCCACAGCCGCGTCCGGAAAAGCCGGTCTATCTGTCAGTGAAAGCGGATAAATCAATGTTCCTCGGCAATGAACCTATTACCGAAGACAACATGGTCACCGCGCTGGAAGCGCTGACGGAAGGCAAGAAAGACACCACCGTTTTCTTCCGTGCTGACAAAACCGTCGACTATGAAACGATGATGAAGGTGATGGACTCCTTACATCAGGCAGGCTATCTGAAGATTGGCCTGGTCGGCGAAGAAACCGTCGCTAAAAAGTAAAGATCCCGAATGGCGCTTAGCGCCATTCGCGTTTATTCCCTCCGGCAACCAATATTTCCCTTAAGTCTTATATTCCTCTTCTAATTCAAATCAAAAATTAAATATCATTTAGTATCACTTAATATGCTGGATATATTTTTAGCATTGTAGTGGCTAGTCTTAAATAACCTTCCTACGCTTAATTCTTAACGCTAACAATAATATATGTAGCTGCAGCGGGCGGAGGGTATTATGACCATAACGACTTTGCGGGATACCGATGAACTGCATCGCGATTTGTTTTCATTATCCTCAATCCGCAAAAGGGCCGACCGGCTTTTACTGGTGCTGGTCTGGGTGATGTGGGGCGTATCGCTAGGCGTAGGTATGATGAATGGCGGCCTCCATCTGGCGCTGCTGGTTGCAACGGCGCTGTCAGCGCTGGCTTCGGTAATCACATGGCTTTTTTCCGGCATGCTGGTGACTAGGCTTATCTATGCTTTTATTCTTATGGCCTATTCCGCACTGTTGATACAGCTTGGCCAGGGAGAAACTGAATACCATTTTTCAGTTTTTGTTTTGCTCTCAGCTTTACTGGCATGGCGCGACTGGCGGCCATTAATTATGGGCGCTGGGGTGATTGCCGTTCACCACCTAGTATTTAATTATCTGCAAGAATACGATCTGTTCAATATTACCGTCTTTATGCATACCGGCTTGCATATGGTGATTATGCATGGGCTGTATGTGGTTGCGCAGACCGTATTTCTGGTATTTCTTGCGGTGCGCATGGAACAAGATGCCCGTTCGGCCAGCGAAGTGGCGAAGCTGGCGGCGGTGATTAACCGCGAGTCCGGCTACTTAACGCTGGCCCGTGACGGAAAAACCAGCCGCTCCCCGTTTGCGCGCACCTTTAGCCTGACGCTGGACGCGATGCGCAATACGCTGGAGCAGGTTAGCGGCAACGTTTCACAACTGCTCGAAGCTTCGCAGACGCTGCTGCAGCGCAATACCGCGCTATCCGAACGTACTGACAATCAGGCGCGCTCACTGGCGGTCACCGCCAGCGCCATGGAGCAACTGGTTGGTGCGGCGTCGCTCACCAGTGAGAAGGCCAGCGAGGCTCGCCTGTTGGCTGTACAGGCCAGCGATGTGGCCCAGCAGGGCGGCGATAATATCCGCTCAGCAATGGCGTCGATGGCGCATATCCGCGACGAGTCCTTGAAAATAAACGGAATACTTGAGCTTATCGACGGCATCGCCTTCCAGACGAATATTCTATCGCTGAATGCGTCAGTAGAGGCTGCACGAGCAGGAGCGCACGGTAAGGGCTTCGCCGTGGTTGCTGCGGAGGTCCGTACGCTGGCGCTGCGCTGTGAAGGGGCGGCGCGGGATATTCGTCAGCTGATTGCGACCTCGGTTGAACGCACGCATCAAGGGGCCGAACAGGTGGAACGCGCGGGGGAGACGATGGCGGCGATTATCGACAATATCGACAGCCTACAAGCATGCGTCGACGTGCTGTCATCCATGAGCGACCAGCAGCGTACCAGCGTATTGCAGATGAAAGGCAGCATCGCCCATATTGATGCCAGCGTGCAGGAAAACGTACAGCACGTGGCGCAGACTATTCAGGTGGCGCATCAGCAGCAAGAGCATACTGGCGAACTGCAGTCGGCAATTTCGGTATTCCGTTTGGTGTAATGTCACAAAAATGGAAGGTGTATGATAAATCATCAAGATGTGTGACATCTTCCGCAGTTGCTATAAAACGTAATACCAGTACGAAAAAAGACAATAGGATTGTTTTTTTCAACCTCCTACATTGAAACCTCATCAATTAGGGGGGATTACCACGTGGCAAACGACACAAAATTGTCTATTTCAGAAAAGCTGGGATATGGCATGGGCGACGCCGCTTGCGGCATCGTCTACTCTTCGGTAACGATGTTTTTGACTTGGTTTTACACTGATATATATGGCCTCTCCGCGGCGGCGGTGGGGGTAATGTTTTTAGTAACCCGTGTG
Source organism: Kluyvera sp. STS39-E (assembly GCF_040932435.1). Lineage (NCBI taxonomy): Bacteria > Pseudomonadati > Pseudomonadota > Gammaproteobacteria > Enterobacterales > Enterobacteriaceae > Kluyvera > Kluyvera sp. STS39-E. The sequence continues at coordinate 251,714 of NZ_JBFQGA010000001.1, forward strand.
CTGGATGCGATAACCGACCCGCTCACCGGCATCGTCGCCGATAGGGTAAAAACCCGTTGGGGCCACTTCCGTCCATGGCTTATCTGGTTCGCCATTCCTTATGCTGTACTGGCGGTGATGACGTTCACCACACCGGCTTTTAGTGAGTCTGGCAAGCTGGTATATGCCTACCTGACATACACCTTGCTTATGCTGTGTTACACCTTTATCAACATTCCCTACTGTGCGCTAGGTGGTGTGATTACCCGCGATGAAAAAGAGCGCCTGTCAGCGCAATCCTATCGCTTCACGATTTCCTCCATTGCCGGACTGATGGTTTCCGTAGCGACGTTATTCCTCGTTGATTACCTCGGGAAAGACGATAAGCAGTTCGGCTTCCAAGCCACCATGGGGATCATGGGTGCGATCGCCATTATGATGCTGGTGTACTGCTTTTTCTCGACGAAGGAGCGCGTGGCACCGGCGGTTGAACAGCAAAATAGTATTCGGGAAGATCTTCGCTCGCTGCTGGCAAACGATCAATGGCGAATCGTGGCGATCATCACCTTCTTCTCCAGTATGGCCGGAGTGATGCGTGGTGCGGCAACGCTGTACTATGCCACCTATCTGATGATGGGGGGCGTTGAGTCGGTGGCTGGGACGGCGATGAAGTCGGCGTTTATTTCCACCAGTGTGGTCGGCACCATTATCGGCAGCATCGCCGCAGGCTGGCTGGCGAAACGCTATCGCGCAGTATCGCTGTTTAAAAATATCAACCTGCTGCTCGTGGTTGTTGGTGTGGTGATGTTCTTCGTTCCGCCAACTTGGCTGCCGGTGGTGTTCCCGCTGTACTTCCTTGTGGGCTTCTTCCACCAGATGTATCAACCGTTTAAATGGAACATGATGGCCAACGCGGCAGACTACGGTGAGTGGAAGTTTGGTCGACGTATTACTGGGCTGTCTTATTCAGGCAACCTGTTTGCGCTGAAGATGGGAATGGCGGTTGCCGGGGCGGTTGTGGGCTTCTCGCTGGGGTTGTTTGGCTATCAGGCAGGTGTGTCAGTTCAAACGCCGATGGCAACGATGGGCATCGTGGGGCTGCTGACACTGGGGCCGTCGCTCTCTTATCTGGTGCTGTGGTGGCTGTCGCGTTTCTATAAACTCGATGATCAGGCGATGCTGGTGATTCAACGCGACCTGTCTGCTCGCCAGCAGGCTAATTCAACGGCGATAATCGCCGACCCGGAAACCGTGACCGGTGTTCTGCATAAAGCCTAAGGAGGGCATGATGACATCAAATAACTATCAGAATCCCATCCTTTGCGCTGATTACTCCGATCCGGATATTGTGCGGGTGGGCGACGATTTCTTTATGGTCTCTTCCAGCTTTAACCATATGCCAGCCTTGCCGATATTGCATTCGACGGACTTAGTGAGTTGGAAGATTATTAATCATGTTTTTGATGTGTTACCGCTGGCCGGGTTTGATGAATATCAGCCGGGAAAAGGCGTTTGGGCACCGTCGATTCGTTGGCATGATAATAAATTGTGGGTGTTTTTCAGCACTCCAGACGAAGGTATTTTTATGTGCCACACCGCCGATCCTTGGGGGGAATGGAGTGTGCCGCACTGTGTGAAATCGGCAAAGGGCTGGATCGATCCTTGCCCATTCTGGGACGACAACGGCGAAGCTTGGTTGGTACACGCGTTCGCCCACAGTCGTAGCGGGAATAAACATCAGCTCCAGCTGTTTGCTATGTCGCCCGATGGGGTATCACTGTTGGGTGAAGGGCGCATTATCTATGACGGGAGCTGCGACCAGCCCACGCTGGAAGGGCCAAAAGTCTATAAGCGTGGTGAGTGGTATTACATTTTCGCGCCGGCGGGCAGCGTGGAAACCGGCTGGGAAACGGTGCTGCGTTCCAAGCGCATGACCGGCCCTTGGGTGGCGAAAAACGTTCTGTTCCAAGGAAATACGCCGGTGAACGGCCCGCATCAAGGCGGCTGGGTGGAGCTTGATGATGGTGAATGCTGGTTTGTCCATTTCCAAGATGCGCATCTGTATGGGCGTGTTGTGCATTTACAGCCGATGCGCTGGGAGGTTGACGGCTGGCCGCGTATTGGTGAGCCGCTGGGAGAAAACGGCGAAGGGCAGCCGGTGATGCGCTGGCCGCGCCCGGCAAGCCTGAAGCCGTCACCGCGTACTTTGCCGCAAACCAGTGATGATTTTGTCGAAGGGAAACCTGGCTTGCAATGGCAGTGGCAGGCTAACCCGGATCCTGCTTGGCGATTACCGGGGCAGGGGCAGCTAAATCTTCGTTGCTGTGCGTTACCGCAGTTGCCAGAGAAACACAATTTCTACTGGTTACCGAATCTGTTGGCGCAGAAATTCCCAGCATGGCAATTCACCGCCCAGACCTTGCTGACACTGGATGCGGCGATGCCTGGCGATGCTGGAGGATTGATTATCTACGGTGAGCGCTATGCCACGCTGTTGCTGGAAAGCGTGGGCGAGAGGCAGCGTCTTTTGTGGGTGACGGGCTGGATGAGTGATACGGGTGTAGTACGCGAGAGCCGGGAGGCGATAGCGTATGTGGATGCCACCGTCTGTGCAATGAAAGTCGATGTTTCCTTCGGGGGAATTTGTCGCTTTAGCTGGCGTCAGTCGGGGGGAGATTGGTTGGTTGTTCCACAGTCCTTTGCCGCCGGAAAAGGGAAATGGGTGGGAGCAAAAGTCGGGCTGCTGGCGGTTTCACTGACATCAACGGCGTCACGTGGGTCGTGCGCGTTCGATCATTTTGCTCTAGAGATGATTGGCTGATCGGGAAGTTTCTCGTCTCCCTTTTCCACTTTCAGGATGACGTTAGCGGTTCGAAAATCACCATCGGCCAGACCGCGACTGATTTCAAGGGTCGCGGTTTCCCGGCTGAGAACGTGCTGATAGCAGGCTTCCGTGTGCGCCAGAATTTTGTCCCGCAGGTGGGGATAACGCGCCATCACCTCGCACAGTGCGGAACCAAAGATTTCCTCTTTGACCTGATAGGCGTAGATTTCACGGCGATTTTGCCACTTCATTTTGACCAGTGTGGCCGGAATGGGGGCGGCAGGGCTGGATATCCGGCGGCCTTCGGCATTTTTTTCATCACGCAGTGCCTGTAGATTCCGCTGAAGAAGCGTCTCATCACTTATCTGTGGGCTTAACGTTATATTAGCCTCAGTAACATCGACAAGTTTCATACTACTTATCCGTCAGATTATAAAACAGCGGTGTAACTCTTTCTTGGGTCATTAAATTAAGCCAAATTTTATTACCGTCTTCATTAATGTCTTGGGTTTTTAACTCTATAATTTGACTTAACTCCAGCGCAGAGATCTCCCCCTGAACCACCAGGTTATTTAGCATAAGGGCAAAAGCTTCAATTTTAGCCACCCGATATAATCTATCTTTAATATGACGATCGCGCTCTTCCAGCAATGGATTACGGGATTGACCGCCGCTTATCAATATCTCATCCTGCCAATCGGCAAGCGAGAGCTTCTCCGGCTCGACTGCCTGAAGCGCCTTCACATCAGTGCTCTCAGCGTCTACGGCTGAGATACAAAAGCGGGCTGGGATAAGAGTTTCAGCTATCATATAGGCGTCATCATTCGATTGGCTGGTGCGTGATTTTTATTATAGTGAGGTTCGTTGACATTATCATGGAGCACTTTTAAAATCAAAAAAAGTGGAGAAAACCATGAGCGGTATTATTTATTTTGTGATGATGTTGCTGTTGCTCACCGTCATTATTTTATTTTTTATGTATGGTCAAAATAACGAAACATCTGATACTGATAATGAAACGGCTACTCCGGCTGTCGCCACACCGCTGAGCAAAGACGAAGGTGAAAATCATTTCGCCGGATTGATGAGCACCATTACCCCGCCATGGTATTGGCGTATTAATCATGAGTATATCGATTTTCTCCAGTCTACGATTAAGCGCATGTCGATTGATGAATTAAAAGAAACCCCAGGCCTATTTGAAGCGCAGGAGCGTTGCCGCGATCTCAATGGCGCGGTCTACGAGTATTACGACGAGATTAAACGACGTTGTCTGAAGGGCGAGCAGGTAACCTTGGGCGATCCGGTGGTGACAAGCCTCCAGCAGTGTTACCAAGAGTTTGCTCAAGAAGCCTATCCTGAGCTGGTTGCATTGGTTTGGCCAGACTACCATCGACCGTTTATCCGTCCCCATGATGTGTGATTTTTGCTGTTGATATTATGTTGCAGGGTTGCGATATAATGGCGCGAATTTGACTTCAAACAGGACATTTTGTGGAACGCTTTCTTGAAAATCTGATGTACGCATCGCGCTGGATCTTGGCCCCGGTTTATTTTGGCCTTTCGCTGGCGCTGCTGGCTTTAGCAATCAAGTTCTTTCAGGAGATCTTTCATATTCTGCCTAACATTCTGAGTCTGGCAGAAGCGGACCTGATTTTGACCCTGCTGTCGCTGGTGGACATGACGCTGGTCGGCGGACTCTTGGTGATGGTGATGTTCTCGGGCTATGAAAACTTCGTCTCGCAGATGGATATCAACGAGGGCAAAGAGAAGCTCAACTGGCTGGGCAAGATGGATGCCACTTCGCTGAAAAATAAGGTGGCGGCGTCGATTGTGGCTATCTCCTCCATCCACCTGCTGCGCGTGTTTATGGATGCTAAAAACGTCCCAGACAATAAGCTGATGTGGTACGTCATTATTCACCTGACCTTCGTGCTTTCGGCGTTTGTCATGGGTTATCTTGATAGCCTGACGCGCGCGAAGAAGCACTGAGTCCGTCTTTGATGCCCGATGGCGGCGATGCCTTATCGGGCCTACAATCACGTCGCATATCGCATATCGCATATCGCATATCGCATATCGTAGGCCTGATAAGCGCAGCGCCATCAGGCATCTTCTTCCGTGCGCCTTACTTATCCGACGACGCCTGCCACAGATTCAACTGTCCGTCCGCCACGTGTTTATCAATCTGCGCATGTTCCTCAGCGGAGAAATGCAAATTACCCAGCGCCTGTACGTTCTCGGCAATTTGCTCAGGGCGGCTTGCGCCAATCAGCACCGACGTCACGCGGTTATCTTTTAGCAGCCAGCTCAGCGCCATCTGCGCCATCGACTGCCCGCGCTGCTGCGCCATCTCGTGAAGTAGCCGCAGGCTGTGCAGATTGCTTTCGCTCAGCATATTTTCCGTCAGACCACGCGCCTTTTTGCCTTCGGTCTGCATCCGTGAGCCGTCTGGAATACCGTTTAGGTATTTACCGGTCAACAGACCCTGCGCCAGAGGCGTAAAGGCGATGCAGCCGACGCCATGATGCTCAAGGGTGTCCAGCAGGCCGCTCTTATCAACCCAGCGGTTAAGCAGGTTGTAGGAAGGCTGATGAATTAGCAGCGGAATTTTCCACTCGCGCAGCAGCTCAACCATCGCCTGGGTGCGTTCCGTTGAGTAAGACGAGATGCCAATGTACAGCGCTTTACCGCTTTGCACTGCCTGTGCCAAAGCGCTCGCGGTCTCTTCCATTGGCGTTTTCTCATCGACTCGGTGAGAGTAGAAGATATCGACGTAATCAAGCCCCATACGCTTAAGGCTTTGGTCGAGACTGGCCAGCAGATACTTACGCGAACCGCCAGAACCGTAAGGCCCAGCCCACATGTCGTAGCCCGCTTTGGTGGAGATAATCAACTCGTCGCGATAACCGGCAAAATCTTCTCGCAACAGACGACCAAAGTTCTCTTCGGCGCTGCCCGGCGGTGGGCCGTAGTTGTTGGCGAGATCGAAGTGGGTTATTCCGCAGTCGAAAGCTTTACGCAGCAAGGCGCGCTGCTCGTCGAGAGCCTGAATGTGGCCGAAGCTGTGCCATAGACCGAGTGACAGTGCGGGAAGCTGTAGGCCGCTGCGGCCACAGTAGCGATACTGCATATTTTCATAACGGGCTGGGTTTGGTTGCCAGGCCATAACATCTCCTTTCATTTTTGAAACGCTGTTTCCACAATACGACGTTTCTGCTTTCCTGCCCGTTGGAGAGATCACACGGGGAGAAAAAGTCCGCTTTGTGCCTCTTTATGGGTAGCTGGCAAATAGCGCTAGCCATCGCTCAAAATATCGCTATATAATTTTATATATAACGATTGAGGGAGTGTACGATGGACAACCATTTTGGTAAGGGGCTTATTGCGGGGATGAAAGCTCCCTATGCAGACAGCGCGCAGAAAGTTGTCGGTTTTTGTACCGATTATAAACGCGGCTTTGTGCTAGGCTTTTCGCACCGTATGTTTGAAAAAACCGGCGACCGCCAACTGAGTGCCTGGGAGGCGGGGATTTTGACGCGCCGCTATGGGCTGGATAAAGAGATGGTGATGGACTTCTTTAAAGAGAACGATTCCAGCACCACCGTACGCTATTTTATGGCGGGTTACCGGCTGGAAGGGCAGTAAAACCGGGCGCTAAGCACCCGGCTGAACAGGATCACTGCTGACGTTTATCTTCAGTGTTGTTGTCAAAATCGCTGGCATCATGACGCTCATGCAACTGCTCGTTTAACGGGCCATTGGTGCGGTTGACGATACGACCGCGCTTCACCCCCTCGCGGCTGGCGACATCCTGCGCCCAGCGCATCACGTTTTTGTAGCTCTTTGCGTCAAGGAATTCATCCGCGCCGTACACGTTGCCCAGCACGACGTTGCCATACCACGGCCAAATAGCCATATCAGCGATGGTGTACTCCTCACCGGCAACATAGCGACCGCGCCCCAGTTGTTTATCCAGCACGTCGAGCTGACGTTTAGCTTCCATCGTGAAGCGGTTAATAGCGTACTCGATTTTCACCGGCGCATAGTTATAGAAGTGGCCGAATCCGCCGCCAAGGAACGGGGCAGAGCCCTGTAGCCAGAACAACCAGTTTAGCGTTTCGGTACGCCCAGCCGGATCTTTTGGCAGGAAGTGACCAAATTTCTCCGCCAAATACAGCAGAATGTTGCCGGACTCAAACACGCGGGTTGGCGCCGCGGTGGAGTGGTCGCTCATTGCCGGAATTTTTGAGTTTGGATTCACTTCGACAAAGCCGCTGGAGAACTGATCGCCTTCGCCAATGCGGATTAACCACGCGTCGTATTCCGCCTCTTTAACGCCAGCTGCTAGCAGCTCTTCCAGCATGATGGTGACTTTCTGGCCGTTTGGCGTTCCCAAAGAATAGAGCTGCAGCGGATGCTTGCCGACCGGTAGCGCCTGTTCATGGGTTGCACCGGAGATTGGGCGGTTAATGTTGGCGAATGCGCCGCCGCTGCTTTGCGTCCACTCCCAGACTTTGGGTGGCTGATAGGTGTTCTCTGACATAATCGCTCGCCTTATTTTGATGATGTAGTGAAGTAGTTTATACCCGTCATACTTCAAGTTGCAGGCGCGTTGGCGGCGCTCGTTCACCCGAATCACTTACTCAAGTAAGCTCATCGGGATTCATTCGCTTGCCGCCTTCCTGCAACTCGAATTATTTAGGGTATCGCAGCCCCAGACAAAAATCCGCGCTGCCTGAACGCTGACGTTGCCATCACTCGGGTGTATGATTAATCCACTTTTGTCGGATAAATTTCAACGTTCAGGCGTTTAAACCGCACGGGATGTTTGAGGAAGGTTCATGAATACGGGAAGTACCAATAGTGACGCCCCATTTGGCACGTTGTTGGGGTATGCGCCGGGAGGCGTTGCCATTTACTCTTCGAATTACAGCAGTTTAAAGCCAGGTGACATGCCTGACGACGCATCGTTTCGCAGCTACATCGACAACGAATATATGGGCCACAAGTGGCAGTGCGTCGAGTTCGCCCGCCGCTTCTTGTTTATCACCTACGGATTTGTCTTCACCGACGTGGGCATGGCCTACGAAATCTTCTCGCTCCGCTATCTGCGCCAGGTGGTGAACGACGCCATTCTCCCGCTGCAGGCTTTCGCCAACGGCTCCCGTCGCCCGCCGCTCGTCGGCTCGTTGCTCATCTGGCAAAAGGGCGGTGAATTTAATGAAACCGGCCACGTCGCGGTCATCACCCAACTGCTCGGCAACAAGGTCCGTATTGCGGAACAAAACGTGCTGCACTCGCCGCTGCCCGCAGGGCAACAGTGGACCCGTGAGCTGACTCTTGAAGTCAACAATGGTCATTACACCCTGCATGACACCTTCGATGACACCACTATTTTGGGCTGGATGATCCAGACCGACGATGCACGTTTTGGTCTGCCACAGCCGGCCATTGCCGGTGAGGCTCTGAAACTTAGCGGCGCGCGTCTTGATAATCACGGCCAGTTTGATGGCGAATGGTTGGACGAACGCGACACGCTGCAAAAGGCGTACGTTGCCGCCAATGGTCACGTCATCAACCGTGACCCCTATCAGTATTTCACCATGACGGAGAGCGCGGAGCAGGAGCTGATTAAGGCGACCAACGAGATGCACTTGATGTATCTCCACGCCACCGACAAAGTCATGCGTGACGACAACCTGCTGGCGCTGTTTGATATCCCGAAAATTCTCTGGCCGCGTTTACGTCTGTCATGGCAACGCCGTCGCCACGACATGATCACCGGTCGGATGGATTTCTGCATGGATGAGCGCGGGCTCAAGGTCTATGAGTACAACGCCGACTCCGCTTCCTGCCATACGGAAGGCGGGCTTATCCTCGAACAGTGGCTGAAAACCGGCTATCGCGGTACTGGCCATAACCCGGCAGAAGATCTGTTGGGCGAGCTGGTGGGCGCGTGGAAGCACAGTCTGGCAAGGCCATTCGTGCACATCATGCAGGACAAAGATCTTGAGGAGAACTATCACGCGCAGTTTATGCAGCGTGCGCTGACCCAGGCGGGCTTTGAATGCAAAATTCTCTACGGCCTTGACGAGTTGCGTTGGGATGCCGCCGGACAGCTGACGGATGGCGATGGGCGTTTGGTCAACTGCGTGTGGAAAACGTGGGCGTGGGAAACCGCCATCGAACAGGTTCGCGAAGTGAGCGAGGATGAGTACGCAGCGGTGCCGATTCGTACCGGCCATCCGGATAATGAAGTCCGTCTGATTGACGTACTGCTGCGCCCGGAAGTGATGGTCTTTGAGCCGTTATGGACCGTTATTCCTGGCAACAAAGCCATTCTGCCAGTGCTGTGGTCGCTGTTCCCGAATCATCCGTACCTGCTGGATACCGACTTTGAGGTGAGCGAACACCTGGCGAAAACCGGCTATGCCATCAAACCGATTTCCGGTCGCTGCGGTAGCAATATCGATCTGGTTAGCGGTCATGATCAGCTGCTCGATAAGACCAGCGGCAAATTTGTCGACCGGAAAAATATTTACCAGCAACTTTGGTGCTTGCCAAACGTGGCGGGAAAATATATTCAGGTATGTACCTTTACCGTTGGCGGTAACTACGCTGGCACCTGCCTGCGTGGCGATGACTCTCTGGTGATTAAAAAAGAGAGCGATATCGAACCGCTTGTGGTGGTAAGAGATAAAGAATAAAGGCGAGTAGCCCTGTAGGCCGGATAAGGCAACGCCGCCATCCGGCAGCTATGTAGGCCGGATAAGCGTAGCGCCATCCGGCAATCAGCTCTGCGGCGCCTGATGGCGCTGCGCTTATCAGGTCTACGTTAAAAGAAAGCCTGCAACAAACACAACAACAAGACAGAAAAGGAAAATACTATGCACGACAGGCGCCTCGCCGTCCGTGCGGGGGAACTCAAACCCTCCGCTGTCCGCGAACTCTTAAAACACAGTAAATTGCCCGGCGTGATTTCTCTTGGTGGCGGCATTCCGGCCCCGGAGCTTTTTGATACCGAAGGGCTAGAGCTGGCGGTGCAGAAGGTGATGAGCGAACGCTTCAACGACGCATTCCAGTACGGTCTGACCGAAGGCTACCCACCGTTGCGCCAAGCGGTCAGTGAGCTGTGCCAAGCGCGCGGCGTGGCCTGTCAGGCAAGTCATGTCTACATTACCTCTGGCTCACAGCAGTCACTGGATATCGTGGCCCGCACGCTACTCGATCCGGGTGATGCCATTGTGGTTGAGCGTCCGACCTATCTGGCGGCGCTGCAAGTGTTCCAGCTGGCACAGGCCAATATTCTCAGCGTCGACACCGACGACAACGGCATGCTGGTGGAACAACTCGCCGAGCTGCTGACCACTACCACCGTAAAGGCTGTGTATCTGGTGCCGACGTTTGGTAACCCAGGCGGTAAAACCCTGAGTGACGATCGTCGCCGTCGCTTGGTGGAGCTGGCAAAGCAGCATGACTTCGTGATCATCGAAGACGATCCGTACGGTGAAATCAGCTTTACGGATGAAATTCAGCGTCCGCTGTATCAGCACGCCGTTGAGTTGGGTTGTGAAGATCAGGTGGTTTATACCTCGACGTTCTCCAAGATCCTCGCACCAGGAATGCGCATTGGTTGGATAGTGATGCCGGACTGGCTGGCGCAGCAGACGGTTATCGTCAAGCAAGCCGCTGACCTGCATACCAACATGCTGTCGCAGGTGATCACCACTGAGTATCTCGGCATGAACCGTCTGGAAAACCAGATAGCGCTGATTCGTGAAGACTACCGCAAGAAGTGCGATGCGCTAGCGAACGCGCTGGAAAGCCGCTTGGGCGAACATCTGGAGTTCAGCCGGCCAAAAGGGGGCATGTTCTTGTGGGCGCGTTTCCGCTATCCGTTCGATACGATGCAGTGGTTGAATAAGACGCTGGAGAATGGCGTGGTGTATGTACCGGGTGAAGCGTTCTATAACGACAATCCGGATACCCGCACGCTGCGTTTATCCTACTCGACCGTGTCGCAGGAAGGGTTGATGACTGCCGTGGAACGTCTGGCGAAGTCGCTGTAATTCTTCATGTTCCGCGCCATTCTCGGCGCGGAACGCTATCCTTTTTTACTCCGGTTCGGCAATTTTATCGTCAAGCCAGACCAGCATCAGCGACGTCAGAATGGCGACAGCGGTGGCGCCAATAAATAACCACATAAGAAATTCCTCAGCTGATTCTTCTTTTTATTCTGCGGCTCATTAACGTCTTCGCTTTATTCATCGTCGACATCGTAGGGCCCAGTAAAAAAAACAGCGATGAACATAAAAGTTTGTGCGTATCAGATCAACCCCATTTTTTTTGTGGTGCATGCTACTTTCCGCAAACGATATGCCACCTGCAGAGCGCAATGGCCTAACCCGTTGAGTGTAGACGCGCTGTACCTCGTGAAGGGGAAATCATTATCACAGGGAAATTGCTACCGTATTCGTTATTGAAACAGCCTACAGAATAAGCGGCAATAATGAATAATGGTGTTCAGGGGATAAACGGCTATCAAGGGCCTGCGGGTGGATGGGGCGCGGTAAAAGCCGTTACTGCGTCGGTGTTTTCACAAAAGGCCGTTGCGCGCGATATTATCGCCATGTTCAGGATGAACCAAGTCAAAGGTTTTGACTGTCCAGGCTGCGCGTGGCCTGACCCTGAGCATCGTTCATCGATGGAGTTATGCGAAAACGGCGTCAAGGCGGTTTCCTGGGAGACCACCAGTAAGAAGGCGTCGCCGGAATTTTTTCGTCAGCATTCGGTCGCGGAGCTTTGGAAATACAGTGATTTCGAGCTGGAGAATATTGGCCGTCTGACGCATCCGATGAAGTATGACAGCGTCACTGACCGCTGGCAGGCGGTGGAGTGGCGGGTGGCTTTTGCGGAAATCGGCGCGCGTCTGCGCAGTTATGATTCTCCGGAACGGGTAGAATTTTATACCTCCGGACGTACCTCCAACGAAGCGGCCTTTCTCTATCAACTGTTCGCCCGGGAATACGGCAGCAATAACTTCCCTGACTGTTCCAACATGTGCCACGGGCCAACCAGCGTCGGATTGACTCAATCTATCGGGATGGGGAAAGGGACCGTCGAGCTAGATGATTTCGCGCATTGCGATCTGGTGATTTGTATCGGTCATAATCCAGGAACTAATCACCCGCGTATGCTGACCACGCTCCGGGAAGTGGCGCAGCGCGGCGCACGTATTATTTCCATCAACCCGCTGGCCGAGCGTGGGCTTGAGCGATTTAGCTTCCCGCAAAGCCCAACCGACATGCTTAAAGGCCAATCCACCGTTCTCAGCAACGATTACTACCAGGTCAAAATTGGCGGTGACAGCGCGCTGCTCAAAGGGATAATGAAAGCGTTGATCGAGATGGATGAAGCAAGAATGCTGCTGGGCCAGGAGCCTTGTCTCGATCGCGCGTTTTTGGCCGATCATACTCAGGGCTTCCCGGCGTTGTATGACTCGCTGCATCAGTGCCGCTGGGCTGATCTGGAGCAGGATTCGGGGCTTACGCGCAGCCAGATGGAAGATCTGGCGTACCGCTATGATAAATCGAATGCGACGATCGTTTGCTACGGTCTGGGGATCACCCAACACAAAAACGGCACTGACAACGTTCAGCAGCTGATTAATCTGTTGTTGCTCAAAGGCAATATCGGAAAACGCGGAGCCGGTATTTGTCCTCTGCGCGGCCATTCTAATGTGCAGGGCGACCGTTCTGTGGGGATTAATGAAGCCGCGCCGGAAGCGTTTCTCCAGCGCTTGGAAGCGCATTTTAATATTCGAGTGTCGCGCAAACATGGCCGTTCAAGCGTCGAGAGCATTCGCGCTATTGAAAGGGGCGAATCGCAAGCGCTTATCTGTATGGGTGGCAACCTCGCGGTTGCGATGCCGCAGCCACAGCGTACCTTCGAGGCGATGAGAAAGCTTGATCTGCAGGTCCATGTCGCCACCAAGCTCAACCGTTCGCACCTGCTGCTGGCAAAGCACAACTATATCCTGCCAGCGCTGGGTCGAACTGAACGCGACATCCAGGTGACGGGGATCCAGTCCGTCACCGTTGAAGACGCGATGTCGATGGTTCATGCCTCCTGCGGGGCGCTAAAACCGGCCTCGCCGTGGCTGAAATCTGAGCCACAGATTGTCGCTGCCATGGCGCGAGCCACCTTGCCGCACTCGCCTATCGAGTGGGAGGCAATGTCCGGTAACTATGATTTAATTCGTGACGCAATTGCCGAGGTGATCCCAGCGTTTGCCCATTACAATGCGCGCATTGATAAGCCCGGCGGTTTTCGCATGGATACACCGGCTTCACGGCGCGAATGGCACACCGCAACCGGTAAGGCCAACTTTGTGGTCAGCGGCCAACGTGCCGTTGAACGCGACAAGCATCCTGCCGATGCGCTGGTGCTGGCGACGCTGCGTAGCCACGATCAGTACAACACGACGATCTATGGCATGAACGATCGCTATCGCGGCGTAACTGGGCGTCGTGACGTGGTGTTCTTAAGCAAGACCGAAACCGATGCGCGCGGTTTGGTTGAAGGGGACGTCGTTCATCTTCAGGCGCTGGATGGCAATGGTCAACCCGACGCTAAGCGCGCCATGTACGGACTGACGGTCGTGGTTTACAGCATGGCTGCCGGATCAATTGGCGCCTATCTGCCGGAGGCTAACGTATTGCTGTCGCTGGATGCGGTGGATGTGCAAAGCCTGACCCCAGCCTATAAGAGCGTCCCGGTTATCATCAGCAAAGCGTAAATCACAATGCATCATTCTGCGTGGCCATGTTAAAAGTGAATGGGCTCGCAGAATGATTGTTAACAGTTTTCTCTGCTTCCACGCATAGGGCATGGCCCGCTTTCCCTTTCTCATCCCCGCCTTGGCTGACAACATTGCCGTTGGGCGTTATTTATACCCCCAATGGCGCATCCGTTCGACCAAATTATTACCTCTGAATGGCTAGTTTATTGCCGTCATTACCATTGAGATCAATTTGTATATTTTACGTAGAACCACGTTAATTGATTTAAATCAATTAACCAATGTGTAACAATTAAGTTAAATTATGAGTCTGAGCATAATCTTTACATAACATTACAAATTTTCAGCGGAATTTAGTAATGCTAGTAAATTTCTATTATTGGAAAAATCCTAAAATTAAATTGTCTATTTGCTTGATCTACCTGTTTTTAATAAATAATTGATCGATCAAGGCGATCTATATCCATTAAATTAATAGATGATAACTATCAGTAGTGTATAATTGATCGATTTTGACGATTTATTGAAGCTGTGTATATAATCCTCGGGCGTTTCGGTGATAGGGTTTTAGCATTATGGAATGTGGTGCTAAATAAAATCTGACCAGGATGTTGGGGTAATATATGAGGCAATGTATTATCTCGGATAACAGCTTTTTCCTTTTAGCGTTACAAGATGATGAAGTTATCCAGGATGGTAACGTTTCAATAATCCACTCCTGGCAATTACAGTCGCAGTGTTACTTGCGAACATCGGCAAGCGATGTGATTGTACTTTATATTTCTGACGTTGTAGAAAGGCACCGTGTATTGAGTTTGTTAGCTTCGCCTAATTCTCACTGCCGGATCATACTGTTATACAAGATGGATGTTTCTTCTGGATATGTTTTTCAGGGGCCATTCCCATGGCTCATCCCAGAGAAGATAGGCTTTACGGAGCTGTACTCATGCCTCTATGAGGCAAGTGAATCTATTTTCAATCAGAGAGAATTCTCTGAGCGGGAGCTTATTGTCTTTCGTTATTTCTGTGAAGGATATTCCGTATCACAAATAAATGAAATGGCGGGATTCAATGAGAAGCATATCTATTATCTAAGGCAAAAAACGAAAAAGATGTTTGGTCTTCGGGGAAATAACGCAGCCACAATGTCATTTTATCTAGATATCTCCAAGTTAAACCGGAGATGGTGATTCTACTGGCTGATAGCGAGATCTAATTGCTATTGCGGCGCGTTGGCCTTGGCATTAACGACTCGTGTACGGCAGATAATTTATCTGGCGTCAGGGGCCAGCATTGCTTTTAACAAGATGAGAATGACATTCTCAATTAATAAGGAGTTAGTTTCATGGGAATTAATAAAGCCGCATTAGTGGTTTTCTCTGCTCTGTCTTTGGCTTCGACGGCGGCATTGGCGGCGGATACCACCACGGTTAACGGCGGTACGGTGCATTTTAAAGGTGAAGTGGTGAACGCAGCCTGTGCGGTTGATGCGGGTTCTGTCGATCAAACCGTACAGATGGGCCAGGTTCGCTCGGCAAAACTGGCCACGGCGGGTAGCACTAGCTCGTCTGTTGGTTTCAACATTCAGTTGGATGATTGTGACACCAGCGTGTCGACTAAAGCATCCGTGGCGTTCTCCGGTAACGCTGTGGACACCACCAACAATACCGTTCTGGCTCTGCAGGGTTCTGCCGCGGGCAGCGCAACCAACGTTGGTGTACAGATCCTCGATAACAAAGGCACCCCTCTGGCACTGGACGGCGCAACCTTTAGCGCCGCGACAACCTTGAACGATGGCACTAACGTCATTCCGTTCCAGGCGCGCTACTTTGCTACAGGCGCAGCAACAGCGGGTACCGCTAACGCCGACGCGACCTTCAAAGTGCAATACGAGTAATACCTTTGGCATGGAAGCCCTGTGAGCCAGGACGGCTCGTTATCCGCGATGGAACGGAGATGACAACAATGCAAAAGGTAAAGCTGGGGCTGATATTGCTGCTGCTGCCAACGGCTGCGCTGGCGGGCAATCGCTGGAACGTAACGGTGCCCGGCGGCGGAATGCGTTTTCAGGGCGAGATTATTGCTGAGGCCTGCAGCGTTGATGCGGGCGATCGCCTGATGACGGTGAATATGGGGCAAATCAGTAGCCAGCGATTTCACGCGGCAGGGGAAGACGCCAGCCCAGTCCCTTTTGACATCCATCTGTTGGATTGCAGCACGGCGGTTAGCCAACACGTTGGCGTGAGTTTTCACGGCGCAGCCGATGGCAAAGACCCCGACGTGCTCTCGGTAGGAGAAGGGGCGGGGATCGCCACCGGTATCGGTGTCGCTCTGTTTGATAGCGACGGCAGCCAGATCCCGTTAAACGGTGATCCCATCAGTTGGGCGAAGATTTATGACGGCCCCACCACGCTGCACTTTGTGGCGAAATATCGCTCCACGGAGCGTCAGGTCACCGGTGGCACTGCCAACGCGCAGGCTTGGTTTTCGTTGACCTACCAGTAACACATCAGCATTCAAACCGAAGACAGGAAATAACGGTGAGTACAACAAGGGTAAACATGAATACAACATGGGCAATGGCGCGCAGTTTGCTGGCTGGGGTCATGATGATTGCCGCCATCGGAATGACTCCACGTGCCGAAGCTGGCGTTGCGCTGGGCGCAACCCGCGTGATTTATCCCGCTGGGCAAAAGCAGGTTCCTTTGGCGGTGACCAATAACGATGACAACAGCACCTATCTTATCCAGTCATGGGTTGAAAATGCTGATGGTGTTAAAGATGGGCGCTTTGTGGTGACGCCGCCGCTTTTCGCTATGCAGGGGAAAAAAGAGAACACTTTACGTATTTTGGATGCCACCAATAATCAGCTGCCACAGGATCGGGAAAGTCTGTTCTGGATGAACGTCAAAGCAATCCCGTCGATGGATAAATCAAAGCTCGGTGATAACACCCTGCAATTAGCCATTATCAGCCGTATCAAGCTGTATTACCGCCCAGCCAAACTGGCGCTGTCGTCGGATCAGGCCGCTGAAAAACTGACGTTTCGTCGCAGCGCCGGCACGCTCACGCTGGTCAACCCAACTCCCTATTACCTGACGGTGACCGAACTTAATGCTGGCACACGAGTGCTGGAAAATGCTCTGGTTCCACCGATGGGCGAAGCCCAGGTGAAATTGCCAGCCGATGCGGGTAGCGAGATTACTTATAAGACCATCAATGACTATGGCGCGCTTACCCCTCGTATGAAAGGCATCGTGCAATAACGAAGGGAACCTCGCATTCCCCACGCATAAAATAAGCACTGACAGCCGGGCGTTTTCGAGCCGGAGGGACTATGTCATATCTAAAATTTGGACTCGACCCGTTGGAGTCCCGGCGCTTACGGCGCTTTGTTCCACGTTCGGCTGGCGTAGCGGCACAGAGCGCCCTCGTTTTTTTATTGGCGGTATCAACCTTTCCGGCGCTGGCCGAGCTCTACTTTAACCCGCGCTTTCTGGGCGACGATCCGGCGGCGGTTGCCGATCTGTCCAGTTTTGAAAAAGGGCAGGAGCTGCCTCCGGGGACTTATCGCGTCGATATCTACTTGAATAACGGCTACATGACGACTCGCGATGTGACTTTCAGCGCGGGTGAAAATGGTCATGGGTTGATGCCGTGTCTGACGCGCGGGCAGCTTGTCAGCATGGGGCTTAACGCGGCAGCCGTGAGTGAAATTAATGCTCTGGACGTTGAGGCCTGCGTACCGATAACGCAGATGATTAAGGATTCCACTCTGAGTTTGGATGTTGGCCAGCAGAGGCTGTATCTGACGATTCCTCAAGCCTTTATGGGAAACCAAGCGCGTGGCTATATACCTCCTGAAATGTGGGATAGCGGCATCAACGCTGGACTGCTTAACTACAACTTCACCGGCAACAATGTCGAGAATGACGTCGGCGGCAGCAGCCAATATGCCTACCTGAATTTGCAAAGCGGATTGAATCTCGGCGCTTGGCGTCTGCGTGATAACTCAACCTGGAGTTACACCAGTGGCGGCAGTTCCTCGAGCAATGAAAACAAGTGGCAGCACGTCAACACCTGGCTTGAGCGTGACATCACGCCGCTACGCTCGCGACTCACATTAGGGGATAGCTATACCAACGGCGATATTTTTGACGGTATTAACTTCCGCGGCGCGCAGTTGGCCTCTGATGACAATATGCTGCCGGATAGTCAGAAAGGGTTTGCCCCGGTCATTCACGGCATTGCGCGCGGTACGGCGCAGGTATCGGTGAAACAAAACGGCTACGAGATCTATCACAGTACGGTTCCGCCTGGTCCCTTCACCATTAACGATCTCTATGCCGCAGGCAACGGGGGCGACTTACAGGTTTCTATCAAGGAAGCTGACGGCAGTAGCCAGAATTTCAACGTCCCTTATTCCTCGGTGCCGGTATTGCAGCGCGAAGGCCGCACTCGCTATGCCATAACCGCTGGCGAATATCGTAGCGGCAACGATCTGCAAGAGGAGCCTTCTTTCTTTCAAAGCACTTTGCTGCATGGGCTTCCGGCGGGATGGACTTTGTACGGTGGTACTCAGCTGGCGGATCGCTATCGCGCGTTCAATATGGGGCTGGGGAAAAACATGGGTGACTGGGGGGCGTTGTCGATGGATGTCACCCAAGCCAACGCGACGCTGCCCGATGACAGCAAGCATCAGGGGCAGTCGGTACGCTTTCTGTATAACAAATCGCTAAGCGAGCTTGGCACCAACATCCAATTAGTGGGGTATCGATACTCCACGCGCGGCTATTTCAGTTTTGCCGATACCGCTTACCGGCGGATGAGCGGCTATAACGTTGAAACGCAGGATGGGGTGGTCCGCGTGGAGCCGAAATTCACTGACTACTACAACCTCGCCTATAGCAAACGTGGCAAGGTGCAGATGAGTATTACACAGCAGCTCGGGCGAACCGCGACGCTCTATCTTAGCGGCAGCCACCAGACCTATTGGGGCAGCAGCAATGCCGATGAGCAGCTACAGATTGGGCTGAATACCGCCGTCGATGATATCAACTGGACGTTTAACTACAGCCTGACCCGAAGCGCTTGGCAGGATGGCCGTGACCAGATGTTGGCGGTCAACGTGAATATCCCGTTCAGCCACTGGATGCGATCCGACAATCCTTCCGTCTGGCGACAAGCTAGCGCCAGCTACAGCATGTCTAATGATCTAAAAGGCCGGATGACAAATCTAGCGGGTCTGTACGGCACATTACTGGAAGACAACAACCTGAGCTACAGCGTCCAGACCGGGTACTCGGGTGGCGGTGAGGGCAACAGCGGTGGTTCGGGTTATGCGGCGCTGAACTATCGTGGTGGCTACGGCAATGCCAACGTCGGCTATAGCCACAGCGACGGCATTAAGCAGCTCTACTACGGGATGAGCGGCGGCGTGCTGGCTCATGCTAATGGTGTGACGTTAAGTCAGCCGCTCAATGACACCGTTGTGCTGATTAAAGCGCCGGGTGCCGAAGGGACGAAAGTTGAAAACCAAACCGGGGTGCATACCGATTGGCGCGGCTATGCCGTGCTGCCGTATGCCACTGAATACCGGGAAAACCGCGTGGCGCTAAATACCAACTCCCTTGCCGACAACGTCGATCTCGACGATGCCGTGGTCACCGTCGTGCCGACCCATGGGGCGATTGTGCGCGCGGATTTCAAAGCGCATGTCGGGATGAAACTGCTGATGACGCTAACCCGTAATGGCAAACCGGTGCCATTTGGCGCGATGGTCACCGCCGACAATAACCAAAACAGCAGCATCGTTGCCGATAACGGCCAGGTCTATTTAAGCGGCATGCCTCCTGCGGGCAAAGTGCGGGTGAAATGGGGGGAAGGTGAGTCGGCCAGCTGTACGGCGGACTACCGTGTGCCAGCCGAAAGCCAGCAACAGCTGCTAACCCTGCTTTCAGCAGTGTGTCACTAAGGACATGATCATGAGTAAAACCGGTTCCCTGCTGGGCGCGATGCTTGTGCTGGCAGCGGCAAACGCCAACGCCGCCGATAGCACCATTACCATCAGCGGCTATGTCAAAGACAACGGCTGCGCCGTGGCGGGTGAATCGAAAGATTTTACCGTCGATCTGATGGAAAACGCGGCGAAGCAGTTTAGCACCATCGGGGCGACGACCCCGGCGGTGCCGTTTCGGATTGTGCTTTCACCGTGTGGTAACTCGGTGACGGCGGTGAAGGTGGGTTTTATCGGGGTGAGCGATAACGATAACACCCGCTTATTAAAACTGGACGGCGGTGCTTCAGCCGCGGCGGGAATGGGGATTGAGATCTTAAACGGGCAGCAAACCACGCTGCCTATCAACGCCGGACAATCGTCAATTCCGTGGACCACGCTAACGGCGGGCCAAAGCAATTCACTCAACTTTTATGCCCGCCTGATGGCGACAAAGCTGCCGGTGACGCCGGGGCATGTGAACGCCACGGCCATCTTTACACTTGAGTTTCAGTAAGCAGAGGCTTTGATGAATCGGACCCACATCGGCTGGATCTTCGCGACAATGCTTGCCGCGTTATCCCCAACGCTACGGGCGGCGGACGTGACCATCACCGTTAACGGCAAGGTGGTTGCGAAACCTTGTACGGTATCCACCGTTAACGCCAACGTGGAGCTTGGCGATCTCTATACCTTCAGCTTTACCCAAGCCGGCGCTACATCATCATGGCATACCGTTGGGCTCTTTCTAAGCAACTGCCCGGTAGGCACATCACGAGTGACCGCGAGCTTCAGCGGCACGTCTGACAGTACCGGATATTACAAAAATCAGGGCACCGCCACCAATATCCAACTGGAATTGCAGGACGACAGCGGCAACACCTTGAACACCGGCTCGTCAACGTCGGTGCAGGTTGATGAGTCATCGCAGTCTGCGCATTTTCCATTGCAGGTCAGAGCGTTGTCGGTCAACGGCGGTGCGACCCAGGGAACCATTCAGGCCGTGATTAATGTCACCTACACCTATGCCTGATCAGGAGAAAAATTGATGAAAAAAATGATAACCCTGCTGACTACGCTGTTGCTCTTGGGCTGGTCGATTAATGCCTGGTCCTTTGCGTGCAAAACGGCGGGTGGGGCAACGATTCCCATCGGCGGCGGCAGCGCCAATGTATACGTCGATTTAGCACCCGCGGTGAACGTCGGGCAAAACCTGGTGGTTGATCTTTCAACGCAGATCTTCTGTCACAACGACTATCCGGAAACGATCACCGACTACGTGACGCTCCAGCGCGGTTCAGCCTATGGCGGCATCTTGTCGAGTTTTTCCGGTACGGTGAAATACAATGGCGTCAGCTACCCTTTCCCGACTACCACGGAAACTGCACGTATCATCTACAACTCGAAGACCGATAAGCCGTGGCCGACGGCGCTGTATCTCACGCCGATAAGTTCTGCTGGTGGTGTGGCGATTAGCGCAGGCACGCTGATTGCGGTGCTGATCCTACGTCAGACCAACAACAAAAATAGCGATGACTTCCAGTTCGTGTGGAACATTTATGCCAATAATAATGTGGTGGTGCCAACCGGTGGCTGCGATGTTTCTGCGCGTAACGTGACGGTGACGCTACCGGACTACCCCGGCTCCATGGCTATTCCGCTGACGGTCTACTGCGCCCAAAGCCAGAAGCTGGCTTATTACATTTCTGGCACCACGGCAGATTCCGCGAATTCTATCTTTGCCAATACGGCCTCAGCATCACCAGCGCAGGGAGTTGGTGTGCAGTTGACGCGCAATGGCGGCATCCTGCCAGCAAACAGCACCGTGTCGCTGGGTACGGTGAGCACCTCGGCGGTAAGTCTTGGGCTAACGGCGAACTATGCGCGAACTCAGGGGCAGGTCACAGCGGGTAATGTGCAGTCGATTATTGGGGTGACGTTTGTGTATCAGTAATGGGGCAGGTTAGCTGAGATGAGATAACTTAAAGGCAGGAGATGTCTTTGGGGGCGATAGAAAGCGAAAAACCAGCCTGTAGGCTTAATGCCAATCAGTTAAGCTAAATTCGTAGGCCGGATAAGCAAAGCGCCATCCGGCACACTGCGCACTGATTGCCGGATGGCGGCGTAAACGCCTTATCCGGCCTACCGTTCTTCTGAATTCAACGCCTTAACTGGTCAGCATTAGCCTGAAGGCTGGTTTTTTTAATTAGTGGTGCTGGAAGCGGCCCCGAATGGAGCCGTTATGGTTGCTACCAGCGGAGTTCTGATGTTGCTATGAATGCAACCTCTTTGACACGTTCTTGTAAGTCGTAATCAACCTGCATGCTAATAGGGATATGGAAATCCATCACGGTGAACAAATCAGTGTAGCCAATCTCTTGGCGTAGTCGCTTCCGGGGGGGCAAGAACCTGTCAGGAGGGCCAAATTGTCTATGAACCCAAGATCGCACCATTTCAGGTTGAAGCGGGGATGGCAGCTCATTCGGGAATTGATAATTCGCTTTCTTCTCATTTTGTAAAAAAAGCTCAATGGAAAAAAGCATTGTGCCTTCTCGCTTAAAGGCTAAGTAAAGCCCTTCATTTATCATACTTAACGTGAGGTCAGGATCTCCCGGGTAGCCTGTCGGCTTGGTCTTGTAGGGAATCAACCCAGCATCAAAAATGTCCTGATACGACTTACCTAAGCAGTGAATCAATGCTTCGACATTAACGGTCATTAGTATAATCCCTGTTCCTGATTTAATTGATGCATCTTAGCTTTGGCTTCATCAATTTGACTATCTGTTACGCCACGCTTTTTCAGCTCGGAGCGTATGGTCTCAATGTCGCGTTCTACGGCCGATCGTAAATCTCTGGAGTCTTGCTGTATTTGTGCTGGGCTATTTCTGCCGCCATAAGTGGCACTGAGTTTTTGATGAATATCAGCGGGGATGATGATAGACGCAACGTCTTTCGCCATAAGGTCAATTTCCGCAGGTTTTGCATCTGGGAATTCGCGTCGTAAGTAGGCTCGCACTGCTGCGGCTGAGGGCATGTGATCAGCATGAGTGCCGTTTCGTGCCCTACCACTGAAGTTGCTATATAAATCAACTTCCAGCAGTTCTACAGGAGGCTTGCTGAGATAGATGTAGATCGGCGGGTGGACGTTGCCCGGAAACACCAGAATGTAATCCCGGAAATCCTTTTCCTCAGGCGGTGGCGTGGTGGTGATGGTCACGTTCTGAATATCAGGATGCTCAAGACCCGGAATGGTTACTGTTCCGGCCTGTGGGCTGTTGTTCCCGGTGTTCCAGCCCGTCTGAGTACCCGGTGTATTCGCTGGCGTCCATGTGATGAGCGGTCTATCGCTTCGTTCATCGCCCCAGAATTCATAGCTGCCATCGGTCTGCTTCTCCAGCATCCTGACGCGCACCTGATCACGGCCATTGGCGGCAGCGGTGTGATAGCCAACCGCTTTCAGCCGCCAACTTTCCTCGTCGGTGATCCAGTTATAGCGGACGCGGCTAGGGACGGTGCCCTTGCTGTGAGCCACTTCCAGCAGGTTTTGAGTCGTTAACAAGTCACTCTGCTCACCTTTGATATTCGACTGAATGATTGCCCCCATGACCACAAATGGCAGATTCATCGCCAGCCGCCCGCTCCAGACTTCGGGGCCGGAGAGGCGTTTCATGGTATGGGTTAATGCTGTAGCGGCGTCCTGACTGGCTTTGGCGGTTGCACCTCCGGCTGAGGCTGCCATCCCGGCTTCGGCGGTTCCTGCCATGACAGGCGGCGGAGGCAAGGGCATAGCTTCCGCTTCACCAAAGAAAAAACCTGTGACTTCATCGAAAAGTGATTTCTTCGACGGTGGGGTAGGTGGTTCTTTCTTCTTCGCCGCCTGAGCGTGCTGTTCCGGCTCCGGGGTGGGCTGCGATGGAGTGGACAGATAGAAACTCATTTCCCCGATGTTGCCCTGCGGCTCTTCTGCCGTTCCGGCGTCAGTATTGCCAGTACCACGGAGGACAGACTTTGCGAACACAGGGGTAGCGGCTACAGCGGCAGTGACAGTCATTTGGGTCGTGGGCCATTCTGCTGCCCGCTTAGGATGTCCCTCAAAAGGGTTGCCGGGGCTGTCTTCCACCCAGAGTGTTGTACTGCCCAGTACCTGATTGTTTTTGCAGTTGCAAAGCACTCGATCGCCAGTGGCAACGCAGGGCTTGTTTTCCGCAAAGTGATACGCTGTGCCATTGATCTGAAAGGGGCCGTTGCAGGTGTCTTTCGGGCACCACGCCATATCGCCATTAAGGGCAACATTCCGGCCTTCGATAATCGTCGAGGAGGCTGATATCACCTCCCCGCCGCTCGTGGTCTTGTCTCCAAGCCTAACCAGCGCTCTGCTCATAATCCCTCATGAATCATATTGATATCGAAGGCATAATACTCAAAAGGCGACTAAAGCTAAATCAATAAGATTGAAAAACGTTCGATTTGAAATGGGGATTATTGAGGAGGGCCTCAGAGCAGGGAGCTTGCGTTTAGCCTCTGACCGGACAAAGACCAGATTTGACCTTGTAGTCATTAATCCTTCAGCTAGGTACTCATGTGGCAATGTATCTAATGGGAGTTTGAAGTCTGAAAGGCAAGGTCACAGTGACCAGAGGAGTTGGTAGTTGCTTACGAGAAATACTCTTGTTGGATGGAATAAGCAGGGTAACCACTTTTGCGGTCAGCACGACCAGAAATCTACCGGAACCCCAGAAAGCAAAAAACCAGCCCTTAGGCTGGTTTCTTTTAATTAGTGGTGCCCGGACTCGGAATCGAACCAAGGACACGGGGATTTTCAATCCCCTGCTCTACCGACTGAGCTATCCGGGCAACGGGCCGCATTAAACCGTAATCGCCTCGACTCGTCAACGAAATTTATAAAATTTGCGGCGAGTTGCACAATCTATCATCACCGTTGCTCATTTGCACACCGCTTCAGGCAAAAAATGCCGTCCAGGCCGCGGAAATCGGCATCGCCAGCAGCAGTGCAGGCAGCATGTTGACCACCGCAAACATTTTTATCCCACAGATGCGCAGACCCGTTGCCAGCAGCAGCAGGCCGCCTACGGCGGTAAAATCGGCCATCATCGCCGGGGTGGTGAGCGGAAGAATCAAAAAGGCGCAAAATGCCAGAGACAGTTGGATAACTAACATGGGCACGCTGATGGCACAGACGGCAAAACCCAACGAACAGGCAAAGATCATGGCGGTAAAAAAATCGAGGAATGACTTGGCGATTAGAATGGTTGGATCGCCGGTCATCCCTTCATGCATCGAGCCGAAAATTCCGGTACCGCTGGCGCAAAACAGCACGATGATTGCGACAAAGCTCTGAATAAAATTCTCATGCTGGCTGGTTTTTCCGGGCTTGAGCATCCGTTTTTGAACGCGGGAAACCGCGTTATTGATGCCTTTTTCTAAAAAGCAAAACTCGCCAATCAGCGCGCCGACCAGCGTGGCCAGTACCATGACCGGCATATTGGCGCATTTGATGACCAGCAGCAGGCCAATGCCCAGCGACGCTAGGCCAAAAATTGAGGTCATGGAAACGCGGATACGTTCCGGTAAACGCTGACTCAGCAGCGCGCCGATTAACCCGCCAACCAGCACCGCTCCGGCATTAATAAAAGGTCCAATTGCCACATTCACTCCCATTATTTATCGCGTGATACTGCATTATTATGGACTGATTAATCGGTTCAGTGCTGATTTTTCCCTCGTGCGAATGCATAAAGATTTCGTCTTGCGCCCTCTGGTTAAAGCTGCCATGATTGCGCGAATTTTCTCCTCTCCTGAGCATCACACGCTCATAGCAGGACATCAGTAAAATTAGACCACGTCTGCTTTTACTGATGTCTGGCGGTCGGAGCTGTGACCCAGCTGCACCCAGACGCTTCGTGGGGCAAAGCCTGATGCTTTGCCCGGGGTTTTTTACTCTCCCTCAGCGGGTAGTTGCGCTTATGAAATCAATGAATATTGCTGCCAGCCGTGAGCTGGTCTCTCGTCTTTCCACCCATCGCGGCGTGGTAGCGCTGGATAGCACCGACTTTACCAATGTGGCAGCAGTCGTCATTACGGTGGCAGATAGCCACAGCGGTATTCTGGCTTTACTCAAACGTACAGGGTTTCAACTGCCGGTATTTGTACTGACGTCAGAACGTATTGATAGCCCAGAAGGTGTCGATATGGTTATGAGCGGTAAAGAACAGGAGTGGCTGGAGCTGGAAGCCGCAGCCTGCCGCTATGAAGAAGACCTCCTGCCGCCGTTTTTCGACACCCTAACTCAGTATGTCGAGATGGGTAACAGCACCTTTGCTTGTCCCGGGCATCAGCACGGCGCATTCTTTAAAAAACATCCAGCGGGCCGACAATTTTACGAATTTTTTGGTGAGAACGTATTTCGTGCCGACATGTGTAATGCCGACGTCAAGCTGGGCGATTTGCTGATCCATGAAGGCTCCGCCAAGCACGCGCAGAAGTTTGCCGCGAAGGTGTTCAACGCCGATAAAACCTACTTCGTCTTAAACGGCACTTCGGCGGCCAACAAGGTCGTGACCAACGCGTTGCTGACTCGCGGTGATCTTGTGCTGTTTGACCGCAACAACCACAAATCAAACCATCATGGCGCGTTGATTCAGGCCGGGGCGACGCCGGTTTATCTGGAAGCCGCGCGCAACCCGTTTGGCTTTATCGGCGGCATTGATGAGCACTGTTTTGATGACGCTTATCTGCGTGAGCTCATTCGTGAAGTGGCCCCGCAAAAAGCCGATGCCGCGCGCCCATTCCGCTTAGCGATTATTCAACTTGGCACCTACGACGGCACTATCTATAACGCGCGTCAGGTGGTGGATAAAATCGGTCATCTGTGTGACTACATACTGTTTGACTCCGCGTGGGTCGGCTATGAGCAGTTTATCGATATGATGGCCGATACTTCGCCGCTGCTGCTGGATCTCAATGAAAACGATCCGGGAATTTTTGTCACGCAGTCGGTGCACAAACAGCAGGCTGGTTTTTCACAGACCTCGCAGATCCACAAAAAAGATAACCATATTCGCGGCCAGGCGCGTTTTTGCCCGCATAAGCGTCTGAACAACGCCTTTATGCTGCACGCTTCAACTAGCCCGTTCTATCCGCTGTTTGCGGCGTTGGATATCAACGCCAAGATTCACGAAGGGGAGAGTGGTCGTCGCCTGTGGGCTGAGTGCGTGGCACTAGGGATTGAAGCGCGTAAAGCGATTGTGGCGAATTGCAAAATGATCCAGCCGTTTATCCCGCCGATCATCGACGGACGTCCATGGCAGGATCATCCGACTGAAACTATCGCCAGCGCCCGTCGCTTCTTTAGTTTTGCACCGGGCGCACGTTGGCACGGTTTTGATGGCTATGCGCAGGATCAGTACTTTGTCGATCCCTGCAAGCTGCTGCTAACCACGCCGGGGATCGATGCTGAAACCGGACGTTATAGCGAGTTCGGTATTCCGGCGACGATCCTTGCCCATTATCTGCGTGAAAACGGCATTGTTCCGGAGAAGTGCGATCTTAACTCGATCCTGTTCCTGCTAACGCCTGCGGAAACACCGGAGAAGCTGGCACAGTTGGTTGCGATGCTGGGGCAATTTGAGCAACACATTGAAGACGATACGCCGCTGGCGGACGTGCTGCCGACCATCTACAACAAATACCCGGTGCGCTACCGCGACTACACGCTGCGTGAACTGTGCCAAGAAATGCACGATCTGTACGTCAGCTTTGACGTTAAGGATTTGCAAAAGGCGATGTTCCGCAAAGAGAGTCTGCCGCAGGTGGTGATGAATCCGCAGGATGCCAACAGCGAGTTTATTCGCGGCAACGTTGAGCTGGTGCGTATTAGCGAAGCGCAGGGGCGGATTGCCGCCGAAGGCGCGCTACCGTACCCGCCAGGGGTGCTGTGCGTGGTGCCAGGAGAAGTGTGGGGTGGCGCGGTTCAGCGCTACTTCCTCGCGTTGGAAGAGGGCGTTAACCTGCTGCCCGGTTTTTCGCCGGAGTTGCAGGGGGTATACAGCGAGAAGGATACCGATGGTATTAGTCGGCTCTATGGCTACGTGCTGAAATAGACGGCGGTTAGGGGCGTTATCCGGCCTACAGGTGTCCATTTGTAGGCCGGATAATGTGTTATTAGTGTGCGATAGGCTGTGCGCCAGGAGCTACGCGCTCGTGTTTGTATTTGAACAAACCAACAAACGCTACCGCCAGTACCAGAGAGTAACCGGCGAAAATCAGCCAGACGCTCTGCCAGTCAGTCATGCCGTCAACGGTGTACATCTCAACCACCTTACCGCTCACCATGCCGCCGAGGATACAGCCGAAGCCATTGGTCATCATCAGGAACATGCCCTGTGCGCTGGCACGGATTTCTGGTTTAACTTCTTTTTCGACGAATACAGAACCGGAGATGTTGAAGAAGTCGAAGGCGCAGCCGTAGACAATCATCGACAGCACCAGCAGCACGGTACCGAACGCCGACGGATCGCCATAGGCAAAGAGACCAAAGCGCAGCATCCACGCAAAGATACTGATTAACATCACGTTCTTAATACCATAACGGCTCAGGAAGAACGGGATAGTCAGGATGAACAGCGTTTCGGAAATCTGCGAAATCGACATCATCACCGAGGCGTGCTGCACGATAAAGCTGGTGGCAAACAGCGGATCTTTATCGAAGCTGTGCAGGAAGGTGTTGCCAAACATGTTGGTGATTTGCAGCTCTGCACCCAGCAGCATGGAGAAGATAAAGAAGATAGCCATGCGCTTATTTTTAAACAACGCGAAGGCATCTAGGCCCAGCATGCTGCTCCAGCTCATATTTTGCTGCTGATTCGATACCGGAATATGCGGCAGAGTCAGGGTAAACAGCGCCAGCACCACGGACAGCGCGGCACCAATATAGAGCTGCATGTGGCTTAATTCGAAGCCGGAGAAGCTGACCGCCCACATCGCCAGAATAAAGCCGATGGTGCCCCAGATACGGATAGGCGGGAAGTCGTTTACGATATCCATACCGGCTGATTTCAGGCGGTAGTAGGAGATAGTGTTAATCAGACCAAGCGTCGGCATATAGGCTAGCGAGTTCAGCAGGATAATCATGAACATCGCGCCTGGGGTGGTGACTTCAGCCGCCATAAACAGCGTGCCCGCGCCCACCAAGTGGCAAATGGCATAGACCCATTTCGCGCTGACCCACTTATCCGCAACGATGCCAAGAAGCGTCGGCATAAAGACCGCCGCAATCCCCAGCGAGCTATAAACCGCACCGATAGACGCCCCGTCAAACTTCAGTGTAACAAACATGTATGAGCCCAGCGTGGTTAGCCAGCTCCCCCAAAGACAGAACTGCAGGAACGACAATATCTTAAGCTGCAGCTTTAAATTCATGTTGTTTTCCTCACAAGAATGACCGGGTTATGTTTTTTTAATAACATTTTGGGTGATATTTGTGCCGATTCTAGCAATGGCAGTGATGAGACATTGTTAAGTGCCGCATAAAATTGTAATTATTTTCACTTTGCATAACAGAACGGTGACGTGAGTAACGTTTTCGTGCGGGTAAAGAAGGGGAGACCACCTGTACCGGCAAGCCGATGGCCAGATGGTCTGGGTTTGTGACAAATGTTACTTGCGGCGATAGCCCTTTTGGGCGGAATTCACCTTATAGAGATAGCGGCGCGATTCCGCTGACGGATGGCGGGTGGTTAACGTCTGATAAACGTCACCCGGCGCCATGTTGTTGATGATATTTGCCGCCTGCACCTTATCGTTCGAGAAGACGCGCAGTACGCTGCCCGCGCCGCCGTTATAGGCGGTGATCACCGCGTAACGACGTGACGTTGGGTTATTGATCCCGCCAAGATAGACATTGTTAAGGATCGCCAGATAGGCGGTACCGGTGTCGATATTGCTGGCCGGATCAAACAGGAAGCTGCGGCTTGGCGTGCCGGATTTCCCCTGCGAGCGGAAGACGTCTTTCCCGGCGGTGTGTTGCACCACCTGCATCAGACCCATGGCATCGGAACGACTCACTGCATATGGGTTGAATGAAGATTCGGTCTGCATAATTGCCAGAATCAGCGATTCATCAATGCCATATTTACGCGAAGCCTGACGGACCATGCCTAAATATTTATGCGCACGTTTATCGAGGTGGTTCGGCACCAAGTTGAGGGTGACGCTATAGATGATGTGCAGACCACTGCTGCGCTTTTTCAACCGAGTTTGCAGCAGATAGTCAGCAAAACGCTCCGCGCGCCACTGCCAGCGAATGGCTTCGCCGTTGTTATCGACGACCTGTCCATAGAGGAATGGTTCTTTGGAGATCTGAATATCATCGGCATCAGAATACAGGTCAACCGACCCCGGATCGTCGCCCATTAACAGCGTGGTGATAATGGCCTGACGCAGACGCGCGGCAGGTTCGGTACCGGCGATAGTCTCAACGGTGATGGTACCGTCGTCGAAGTTGATGTGGCTACGGGTTTGATAGCCGTCGGTATACTTAACGTAGTCCTTCGGACCGGCTATCAAAACCTCGTTAAAACCCCAAATATTTTCAATATTATGGGCGAACTGCCCCATCAATATATCAAAACCGTTGGTGTCTTTTACCCAAGCCTCGTTATAGGCATCGCCTTTTTTATTCGAGGAACAGGAAACAAGCAGCGGCGCTATCAACGCCAGAGCAAATAGTTTTTTCATCATTCCGGGAGCGCGTGTTGTTGTGGTCTTAAAGGGCCGTTAGGCCCTTACTGCTTTTCAGGCGGCGTGTAGCCTTCGATGTGCACATCTTTGCCTTCGAACAGGAAATTGACCATTTCCTCTTCCAGCAGTTTGCGATGTTCCACGTTCATCATATTGAGTTTCTTTTCATTGATGAGCATGGTTTGCTTGTGCTGCCACTGTTTCCAAGCTTCTTTGGAAATCTCGTTATAAATGCGTTTACCCAGTTCGCCCGGGTAAAGTTGGAAATCTTGCCCTTCGGCATCTTGCTGCAGGTAAGTACAAAAAATCGTTCTGCTCATAATCAATCCTCTTATGGCGCCGAAATCTAAACGAGTGAATCGGCGCGTAACTGCTGCAACAGGCGCTCAACCGGTGCGGCCAGCCCCACGGAAGGTGGCTGCGCTAAGTTATACCAGAGAGCGTTGCCTTCATCCATGCATGACGCGAATGAGGACACAGTAAGCCACATTGGCACAATGTCCAGATGGAAATGGCTGAAAGTATGGCGAAATGCGGTGAGCTGGGTCAGCGTCGTCGCCGGAATTTGTCGTTCGGCTAACCAATCGCGCAGCGCGTCTTCATCGGTAAACTGCGGGAAACAGTATAGACCGCCCCACAGACCACTTGGCGGACGTTGTTGTAAAAACACCTCGCGGTCGTGCTGCATCATCAGAAAATAACCGGTTCGTTCCGGGATTGTCTGCTTTGGTTTTTTGCCCGGATACTGTGCCCAGCTAGCGTTTGCCGACGAGATGCAGCCGTTATCCAACGGGCAAAGGGAACATTTGGGCTTTGAGCGGGTACATACCATCGCGCCTAAATCCATCATCGCTTGGTTAAAGCGCGACACTCCTTCGGCCGGCGTGACGCGTTCACTCAATTCCCACAGTCGTTTTTCGACCTCTTTTTTACCCGGCCAGCCCTCTACGGCATAGCAGCGGGCCAGCACACGCTTAACGTTGCCGTCGAGAATGGGGAAATGTTTACCAAGCGACAGCGATAAAATAGCGCCGGCGGTAGAGCGGCCTACGCCGGGCAGCGCCGCTACTTCCTCAAAGGTTTCCGGGAAACGCCCGTGATGGAGCGTGGCAACTTGCTGTGCGGCCTTATGCAGGTTACGTGCGCGGGCGTAATAACCGAGCCCGGTCCAAAGATGTAGCACATCGTCTAGCGGCGCATTGGCGAGATCGGTAACGGTTGGAAAGCGTGACATGAACCGTTCAAAATAGGGGATAACTGTGGCAACCTGCGTTTGTTGCAACATCACCTCAGACAGCCATACTTTGTACGGCGTCTTTTCAATTTGCCAGGGCAGAGTTTTACGTCCGTATTTGTCGTACCAGTCCAGCACCTGGGCTGAAAATTGTGTGGCTTGCATGCTCAAAGCAGGAGTTCCGATATTGTTCTATTTAGGGGACAAATTGCAGCACAGAGGCATTATGCTGTAAACAGGAACTTTCCGGTGCTTGCATCCGGCAACTAACTTTGGATAATGCCCGTTTCCCGAACACTCTCACAAGCAGACTTATTTTTATGAAGAACGACGTCATTTCACCGGATTTTGATGAGAACGGCCGCCCGCAGCGCCGTATTCGTAGTTTTGTTCGTCGCCAGGGGCGACTGACTAAAGGGCAGGAGCACGCGCTGGAAAACTACTGGCCGGTGATGGGCGTTGAGTTCAGCGAAGAGCCTGTGGATTTTGCAGCGCTGTTTGGTCGTGAAGCACCGACCACGCTGGAGATTGGTTTTGGTATGGGGGCATCGCTGGTGGCGATGGCTAAAGCACGCCCGGATCAAAACTTCCTCGGTATTGAAGTTCACTCCCCAGGGGTTGGCGCTTGCCTTGCGTCAGCGCATGAAGAGGGTGTCGATAACCTGCGCGTGATGTGTCACGATGCGGTCGAAGTGCTGCATAAGATGATCCCTGATAACTCACTGAACATGGTTCAGCTCTTTTTCCCTGACCCGTGGCACAAAGCGCGTCATAATAAGCGCCGTATCGTTCAGGTGCCTTTTGCTGAGCTCGTGAAAAGCAAGCTGAAGCTAGGCGGTGTGTTCCATATGGCGACCGACTGGGAAGCTTATGCGGAACACATGCTGGAAGTGATGTCCTCAATGGACGGATATCTGAACCTGTCTGAGAGTAAGGATTATGTGCCGCGCCCGGAATCGCGCCCGGTAACCAAATTTGAACAACGTGGTCATCGTCTTGGCCACGGCGTATGGGACTTAATGTTCGAGAGGGTGAAATAAATGGCAAAGAATCGTAGCCGTCGTTTGCGTAAAAAAATGCACATCGATGAATTTCAGGAAATCGGTTTCTCGGTAGCATGGCGTTTCCCTGAAGGGACCAGCGAAGAGCAGATCGACCAGATCGTCGATAGCTTTATTGATGAAGTTATCGAGCCAAACAAGCTGGCGTTTGACGGCAGCGGCTATCTGGCATGGGAAGGTCTAATTTGCACCCAGGAAATCGGCAAGTGCACTGAAGAGCACCAAGCTCAGGTACGTAAATGGTTGGAAGACCGCAAGTTTGAAGAAGTCCGCACTAGCGAACTTTTCGACGTTTGGTGGGACTAATACCGTATACGGGGCCAGCATTTGCTGGCCCGATTTGTATTAAGGGAAAATGATGATGCGTAAAACGCTGCTGACGGCAGTTCTTACATTGACGACGATGGCCGCCCATGCTGACTATCAGTGCAGCGTAACCCCCCGTGATGATGTTGTCCTTAACCCGCAAACGGTGCAGGTGAAAGGCGAGAACGGCAATCTGGTCATTACCCCAAACGGTGACGTTACCTTTAACGGTAAGGTGTATACGCTGACAGCCGCCCAGCGCGAGCAGGCGAAAGATTACCAGACCGAGCTGCGCAGCGCGCTGCCTTGGATAGATGACGGTGCCCGCAATCGCGTAGAAAAAGGCCGCGTGGCGCTGGATAAAATCATTGCTAAAGAGGTCGGCGAAAGCAGCAATATGCGCGGTCGTTTGACCAAGCTTGATGCCCAGCTCAAACAGCAGATGAATCGCATTATTGAACATCGTACGGATGGTTTAACCTTCCACTACAAAGCCATCGATCAGGTACGTGCCGATGGGCAGCAGCTGGTGAACCAAGCGATGGGCGGCATTTTGCAGGACAGCATCAATGAAATGGGTGCGAAAGCCGTGCTCAAAGGCGGCGGCAATCCGTTGCAAGGCGTGTTGGGCAGCTTAGGCGGCCTGCAAACCGCCATTCAGAATGAGTGGAAAAACCAAGAGGCCGATTTCCAAGCCTTTGGCAAAGATGTGTGCAGCCGCGTGGTGTCTTTAGAAGACAGCCGTAAAACGCTGGTCGGCACGCTCAAGTAAGCGAGCCCTATCCGGCCTACGGCGTCGATTCGTAGGCCGGATAAGCGTAGCGCCATCCGGCATATCCCGGCGCGGGCGTTACATCAGCCCCAGCACCTGCGGAAGGAACAGTGAAATCTGCGGGATATAGGCAATCATCATCAGCGCGACCAGCAGCGCAAAGTAGAACGGCAGTAGCGGTCTAATCAACTGCTGGATCTTCACCCCGGAAATTGAACAGCCCACAAATAGCGCGCTACCGACCGGCGGCGTAAGCAGCCCGATGCACAGGTTAGCGACCATCATGATGCCAAAATGCACCGGGTTCATTCCCAGCTCTTCGGCGATAGGCAGGAAGATCGGCGTAAAGATCAGCACTGCTGGCGTCATATCCATAAAGATGCCGACAATCAGCAGGGCGATGTTGATAAGCAGCAGGATAACCATCGGATTTTCTGAGATGCTCATCAATGTATCGCTGATGATGTACGGAATATCGGCATTGGTCATCGCCCACGACATCCCCACAGAAAAACCGATCAGCAGCAGGACGATGGAGGTGGTAACTACCGACTCCAGAATCAGCTTTGGCAGGTCTCGCCACTTCACTTCGCGATAAATCATCACCGACAGAATGAAGGTGTACACAACCGCAATGGCAGAGGCTTCAGTGGCGGTGAAGATCCCACCCAGAATGCCGCCCATTACGATAATCACCAGCAGCAGGCTCGGCAGCGCGTCTAGAAATGCTTTTGCCGCCTGAGCGCAGGTTGGGCGCTCGGAAACAGGGTAGCCACGGCGTTTAGCGATAATGGCGCACACTACCATAATCGCCAGACCCATCAGTAGGCCCGGCAGGTAGCCGGCCATAAACAGCGACGCGACCGACACGCCGCCGGCGGTGAGTGAGAAGACGATCAGCACGTTAGAGGGCGGGATTAGCAGCCCGGTGATACACGACGAGACGTTGACCGCCGTGGAAAACGCCGGATCGTAGCCTTTCTTGGTCTGAATCGGGTGCAGGGTGCCGCCGACCGCAGCGGCTGCGGCAACAGCAGAGCCGGAAATGGAGCCAAACATCATGTTGGCGAGGACGTTAACGTGACCGAGCGAACCGGGAACGCGGCCAACCATCACCTGTGCGAGGTTTATCAGGCGTATCGCAATCCCCCCGCTGTTCATCAACGTACCGGCGAAAATAAAGAACGGAATTGCTAGTAGGGCGAAGTTATCAAGACCGTTCGCCAAGCGCTGGGAAACGGTGATGACGGCAACATCCCACGGGAACATCAACAGCATCGATGCAAAGGTGGCAATACCGATAGAAAATGAGATGGGCACGCCGATAAATACCAGTACGAAGAAAGAACCAAACAGCGTTAATGCAATATACCCGTCCATCAGCAGGCTCCCTCGGACTGTTTCAGGCTACGTAAGCCGTTGGTAATAAACCATAATGCGTAAAACATCATGACGATTCCGGTCAGGGGCAGAATAAGATAGACGTAGCCCATTGGGATCTGCATCGCGGCAGAGACCTGAGAGGTTGCTAGCGTTTTAGTAATCAGCTTCACACCGCCGGTCACAATCACTAGGCCGGAGAAGGCAAAAATAAGCAGATTAATCACCACGCTGAGCAACTGTTGTTTGCGCTGGTTAATTGACATCGCCAACAGGTCGATAGCTAGATGACGCTGGGCACCGACGGTGTAGGCCGCGCCTAGAAGGCCAACCCAGATCATCAGAAAACGCGCCAATTCGTCGGTAAGGGTGCTGGGCTGGTTTAACACGTAGCGACTGAAAACCTGCCAGACGACGCAGACAACTAGCGCCACCATGACCGCAACCGAGAATGCGGCGATCAGGCTGTCCACCGCTTGTTTAATGCGGGAAAAAAGTCTCATGAGATATCCTGGTGAAAGCGGGCCAGAAGCTGGCCCGAAAGCGATTTTTACTGTGCAGCCGCTTCAAATTTGGCCAGCAGCGCGGCCTGTTTTGGATCTTTGCTGAAATCATCAAACAGCGGCTGGACGGCCGCGCGGAACGGTGCTTTTTCGACTTTGACGATCTCGCCGCCCATCGCTTTAGCCTGGGCGCGGGTGTCAGCGTCAATTTTATCCCACAGCGTCTGCTGATAGGCTTCTGAAGCTTTGGCCGCTTTGGCGAGGATCTGCTGTTGTTCTGGGGTCAGCTTATTCCAAGTTTTGGTGGAGATAACCATGAAGTCAGGGATGGACGCATGTTCATCTTCAGAAAAGACTTTAGCAATTTCGATATGACGGGTTTGTACCCAGGATGGGACATTATTTTCTGCGCCATCGACCACGCCTTGCTGCATTGCGGTATAAACTTCACCGAATGAAATAGGTGTAGGAGAGCCACCCATTAATTCAACCATTTTAATCGTGGTTGGGCTTGCTTGAACGCGAATTTTTAAACCTTTTAAATCTTCTGGCTTGGTAATTGGTTTTTTGGCATAGAAACTACGAGTACCGGCAACGTAAGCGGAAAGGGCAAAGAAACCTTTATCTTTAGTGGACTCCATAATCTCTTTACCGACTTCACCGAATACCACTTTATTAAAATGAGCTTGGTCATTAAATAAGAACGGTAAATTATAAATAGCATAAATATTATCAAACGATTCCAGATCGCTGGCTGACCCTTTCGTTATGTCTAGCGCACCGTTTTGCAATAATTCCATGGTTTCGCGCGCGCTGCCCATTTGACTGCTGGGATAAATACGAATGGTCATTTTACCGTTGGACTGCTGTTTGACTTCTTTCGCCATCTCTTCAAAGGCCTGGTGCACCACGTGGCTACGCTCAAGGTTATGCGCCAGCTTCAGCGTGACTTTTTCAGCCGCCGAAGCGCTGGTTGAGAACAGCGCAAGAAGAGACGCGCAGATTAGCGTTTTGGTAAAAGAGAGAGGTTTCATTAGTTGGCTCCATGCACATGGGTGATGTCGGTATATATCTATCTGGATAATATGTATTGCTGTATGACATATTATCCTGGTTGTCCGACAACTTTACGCTATCACCCTCACATTTTCTCCTCATCTACGTGTTTAATGCGATTTTTGTGCGCTTGGTTATATTAATTGAGCATGCGTAATAAGCTATTAATATCTACGCTGATTGTTTTTTGAGGGATTATTCGGAAAGTATTTTGCTGATACTTCGGTAAAGTCGAGTGATATAATTCGCCATTATGATTACTCGGTAATGGCGAATTATTACGACGGTTTATTCGCTGAGAAATAATTCCAGCAGGGAGTTTAAAAACAACTTGCCGTGTTCGGTTATTTGCCAGTAATGATCGCACTCGGTTAGATAGTTTTGCGCCAGCGCTTCATCAAGCTGCGGACGGATAACGCTCTCATCGAGGCCGGTGTAACGGCTAAATTCGGCGCGCGGCGCGGGCTCCAGCAGGCGGAACCGGTTCATAAAGAACTCAAACGGCTTATCGCTGTTTTCCACATCATGCTGACGTTCCAGATAGCGTCCTTCCATATACCCACGCGGATGGCGAGTTTTTGCCGTACGCAGAATACGACCGTCTGGGAACGTGACCTTGCCGTGTGCGCCGCAACCGATGCCTAGGTAGTCGCCAAAGCGCCAGTAGTTGAGGTTGTGCTGGCACTGGTAGCCTGGCTTGGCATAGGCTGACGTTTCGTACTGCTGGTAGCCTGCTGCGGTCAGCAGTTTGTGACCCTGCTCGAAAATATCCCACAGATCATCATCATCCGGCAGCACCGGCGGGCGCGAACCGAACAGGGTATTTGGTTCAATGGTCAACTGATACCAGGAAAGATGTGGCGGAGCCAGCTCAATGGCTTGGCGTAGATCGTCCAGCGCTTCTTCCAACGACTGATCCGGCAGGCCATGCATCAAATCAAGGTTGAAGCTGCGCAGCCCAAGGCCGGTTGCCAGATGTGCGGCGCGTTTGGCTTCTTCTGGCCCGTGGATGCGACCAAGGCGCTTGAGTTTCGTTTCACTAAAGCTCTGCACGCCGATGGAAATACGATTCACCCCCGCGCGTTGATACTCCACAAAACGGTCAGCTTCTACCGTTCCCGGATTGGCTTCCATGGTGATTTCTGCATCATCGGCCAGCGTGAGACGGGCGCGCACGCCATCCAGCAGGGTTTGCATTGCCGGGCCGGAAAGCAGGCTCGGCGTACCGCCGCCGATAAAAATGGTCTTCACTTCACGTCCCTGCGCATAGGCGACGTCGGCATCTAAATCGCTTAATAGATGCTGCACATAGTCATCATGCGGCACTTCACCCTTGAGCGCATGCGAGTTGAAGTCGCAGTACGGACATTTCTGCACGCACCACGGGATATGAATGTAGAGACTCAGCGGAGGCAGATTAACCATTACGAAGGGCTTCCAGTAACAACTTCAGCGCTTGCCCACGGTGGGAGATGGCAATTTTTTCTTCACGCGTCAGTTCGGCGGCCGTTTTGCCCTCGGACGGCACGAAGAAAATTGGATCGTAACCAAAACCACCGACACCCACAGGCGTACGGGCGATAACACCAGGCCAGCTTCCATGACACACCAACGGCGTTGGATCATCCGCATGGCGCATATAGACCAGCACGCAGTGGAACTGCGCCTGGCGCTGCCCATCGGGAACCTCTTTTAAGGTCTCCAGCAGCTTTTCAAGATTCTGCTGGTCGCTGGCGTCCTCGCCGGAATAACGCGCGGAGTAGATCCCCGGTGCGCCGCCAAGCGTGTCGACTGCCAGGCCCGAGTCATCGGCAATGGCCGGCAGGCCGGTTATCTTCGCGGCATGACGCGCCTTTAGAATGGCGTTTTCGATAAACGTCAGACCGGTTTCCTCGGCCGACTCGACGCCAAGATCGGTCTGGGCGACGATATCCAAACCAAAATCGGCGAGCAGCGAGGCGAGCTCGCGCACTTTACCGGCGTTACCGGTAGCGAGAACAACTTTTTGCATGGGATATCCTAATTAATTAGGGCGTCGACGCCCGATGGGATCTGTTGCGGATGAATAATTTTAACCTGTTTATGTCGGCCCAGTTCACCTTTCTCGATAATGACCTGGCTTTTGGCGACCTTAAACTGTTTGGCAAGATACTTCACCAGATGAGCGTTAGCCTGACCATCAACGGGTGGGGCGGTGATGGCGACTTTTAACTCGTCGCCATGTACCCCAACAATCGCATCGCGGCTGGCCTTTGGCTGAATATACAGCCGCAGTACCAGCCCATCATCACAGGAAGTGACGGCACTCATAGTGCCATCCACAGCCCCGGCAGTAGCATATTTCCGGTGGCCTGAAGCACCTCAGCGATGCCCATATTAATGACGTACAACAGCAGAACCAGAACCATTGGTGAGAAGTCGATGCCGCCCATTGAAGGGAGCAGACGACGAATAGGGCGCAGCAGCGGCTCGGCCAGCTGCATCAGCACAAACTCAACCGGGCTACGACCTTGGCTGACCCAGCTCATGATGGCCATCAACAGCAGCACCCAGAAGATCAGCAGGCCGATGGTTTTCAGCAAGATGAGGACCGCGGAGAGCCAGATAATCGGCTGGAAGGTGATAACCATAAACAGCACGATGGCTTTTGCCACGCACAGTATGAAAGCCAGCAGCATTGAGGAACTGTCCAGTGGCCCCATCGGCGGGATAATTCGACGCAATGGCCCAACCACCGGCTGGGTGATTTTCACCACGAACTGAGAGAACGGGTTGTAAAAGTCACAGCGCGCCCACTGCATCCAGACGCGCAGCAGCAGTACCATCGTGTACAGTTCTAAGACTGTGGAGAGCAGGAAGGTCAACGTCTTCATGGCGTTTCTTGAGGTCCCTTATTTTTTTGTGTAATCACGCGCACCGAAAATTGCGGTGCCGATGCGTACCATTGTACTACCTGCCGCAATCGCGGCTTCCATGTCGTCAGACATCCCCAAAGAGAGGGTATCGACGGTTGGATAGTTCGCTTTGAGCCGCGCAAATGCTACAGCCATTTGGCGGGCGACGGCAAACTGACTTTCATATTCATGTTCTGGCGCTGGAATAGCCATCAGACCGCGCAGGCACACGTTTGGCAGCGCGGAAACTTCGGCTGCCAGCGCATCCAGCGCGTCAGGAGCAATACCGGATTTGCTTTGCTCATCGCTGATGTTTATTTGAATCAGCACGTTGAGCGGCGGCATCTCGGCCGGGCGCTGTTCGCTAAGCCGCACCGCAATCTTCAAGCGATCAACGGTATGGCACCAGTCAAAATGCTCGGCGACGAGGCGACTTTTGTTGGACTGCAATGGACCGATAAAGTGCCATTGCAGCCCGGTTTCGCCCTTCTCTCGAAAGTGGAGGATCTTTTCCACCCCTTCCTGGACATAGTTTTCGCCAAACGCCGTTTGGCCAGCTGTGACCGCTTCTTCGACGGCGCTCGCAGGTTTAGTTTTACTCACTGCAAGCAGCGTAACTTCTTCGGAATCTCGGCCGCAACGTTTTGATGCTACAGAGATTTTTTCCCTGACCTGTGCCAGGTTATGCGCAATATCGTTCATATGTTCTGGTGGGTCTATGGATATACAAGAAATCGTGGCGCTTAGTGTAAAGCATAATGTGTCGGATCTACACCTGTGTAGCGGCGGCGCTGTGCGCTGGCGCCTTGTCGGCAATCTGGAAATGGCACCGTTCACGGCACCGGAGCCGGAGACATTATTGGCGAATTGGCTAACGCCTGCACAACAACAGGAGTGGTTGCAGCACAGGCAGCTTGATTTTGCCGTGTCTGTGCAAGATGGGCCGCGGCTGCGTGCGAGCGCCTATGCCCACTGTGGCGGCATTTCGCTGGTACTGCGACTGTTGCCAACCTGTAGCCCAACGCTTTCCGAGTTACATACGCCAGTAGCGCTGCTGGAACTGTTACGCGAAGATAGCGGGTTGATACTGGTTACCGGGGCGACAGGTAGCGGGAAATCAACCACGCTGGCGGCGATGGTTGACTACCTTAATCACCATCTTTCCGGACACATTCTGACGTTGGAAGATCCGGTGGAATTTCTCCATACCAGTAAAAGCTGTCTGATCTCGCAGCGAGAAGTGGGCCAACATGCGCCGTCTTTTGCCCAGGCTCTGCGGGTGGCGTTGCGTCAGGATCCCGATGTGATACTGCTTGGCGAGCTACGCGACAGCGAAACGATTCGTCTGGCGCTTACGGCGGCGGAGACCGGGCATTTAGTGCTGGCGACCCTGCATACTCGCGATGCAGCGCAGGCCATTGAGCGCCTAGTCGATGTTTTTCCCGCGCAGGAAAAAGACCCGGTACGCAGCCAACTGGCGAACTGCCTGACCGCGGTGATTGCGCAAAAATTGCAGCCCGATGGTGAAGGGCGACGGGTGGCATTGTTTGAAATGCTGGTCAACACGCCGGCGGTTGGAAATCTAATCAGAGAAGGCAAAACGCACCAGCTTACGGGGGTGATGCAGACGGGGTTGCAGTCCGGGATGCAGACTTTTAGCCAAAGCTACCAGCAGCGTATCAAGGCGGGCATGCTGCGAAAAAATGATGGCGCCTAACTTTTAAACAATTCCACGGCCGAAAAATGAAATATTGGTTCAATCAAGCGAATTTGTTTCTAGCATAGAGATACCATCAGAAATGTGATGAATGTTTTGTTTCGGCAATAATATTCAAATAATAATCTTGCGATTAATCGAAACTTGTAAACTTTATTTTTGCCACTGTTGCGCTAATGTATTTATTTGTAATTCTAGGGTGATTTTTCAACAGGCGGAAACAAAACTTCCTACGACATTTGTCTTAATATGATTGTAACTATGTAAATCATTAAGACGAGAGTAATGTAATTGGCTTATTACATTGTGTTGCGTAGACTTACAAAAAAAGGTTGATATTGTTTTGACACTTCTAAGGTCTTCGTTCTATCCTGTTTGTGTAATTAGGACTAATCTAATAAAATAAAGTTTCACATATTGGTTGGTTCTTATTATTAATGGTATTAGGTTTGCCTTTGCTTTGACTTATTTAATCACCATGATGGTGGATATGAACTATGGAGAGTTTCGAAATGTTTGAAGTGACTGAGAGTGTATCTAATTCCCGCAAGATTATTTTAATCACCCATCCGTCTGTGCAAGCAAACGCGTTTGCAAACTATCTTACTGATTTACTGTCTGTTTCTGTCGATGTTCACAATATCAACAAGCCCCTTGTCCAGCGCGTAAGCAAAGGGACCGTGGTATTGTTTGATATTGCTGTATCTAACAAAAAACTGAACGGTATCTGGCGTGATATTATTCGTACCCAGTTTGACTCGCCACGTCTGCTGATTATTAATAGTGCGCAGAAGTATGAACTATATGAAATGGCGCAGTGGCCAGCATTGTACGGCGTGTTCCGTCATGACGACGATGAATCGCGCTTAATTGAGGGCGTCAAAGCGGTCTTAAACGGCGAGCAGACGGCTGAATTGAGCGTGATGCACCCAGCAATGTACGCCGTTGAACAAACGCCTGAAACGAATGACAGCGTACCGCTGACTGAACGTGAATGCGAAATTCTGAACGAATTACGCCATGGTGCAACCAATATGGATATTGCTCGCGCCTTGTTCATTAGTGAGAATACCGTGCGTACTCACCTGTATAATGTTTTCCGCAAACTGAGCGTGAAAAACAGAACCCAGGCGGTCAGCTGGGCGAATGAAAATCTGCGCCACTAATCGATAGAGCGAATTAGGTGAGCCTACGGGAAGTCATTCCCGGGGCCGCCTTCTAGAAACCTTGCTCGAAATAGCTTTCTAAAATCACCACGGCAGAAGCTGAGTCTACGCTGCCTTTGTCGAGTGCGCGGAATCCACCGCGTTCAAACAGCCCCGCACGAGCTTCTACGGTACTTAATCTTTCATCATGCAGCTTAATCGCCACGCCAAAGCGGCCGTGAATTTTATTGGCGAAATTACGTGCGCGCGCGGTTAACGGCTGCTCGGTGCCGTCCATATTGAGCGGCAAACCTACGATAACCGACTCCGGCTGCCACTCTTTGAGCAGACGACCGATAATATTCCAATCCGGCGTGCCGTCTTGGGCTTTGATAGCCGTCAGCGGGCGAGCGGTACCGGTGATGCGTTGGCCGATAGCCACGCCAATGCTCCGCGTACCAAAGTCGAATGCCAGCAGTGTTCCACTCATTATGCGTGCCCCGCAGTACCTGACATGGTCAGGATATTGATACCAATTAGCTTAGCTGACTCTTTCCAACGATCGCTTATCGGCGTTTTAAACAGGATATTTAAATCTGCCGGGGCGGTAAGCCAAGCGTTATCGAGGATTTCCTGCTCGAGCTGTCCTTTTTCCCAAGACGCGTACCCTAACGCGACCAGCACGTCGGATGGCTGGCGTTCGGTACCCAGCGTTTCCAGCACGTCACGCGAAGTGGTGACAATGGTGTTGTCCGAGATGCGAATGCTTGAGGAGAACGACGCCGGAGGCGTATGCACGATAAAGCCACGATCTTCCGCCAGCGGGCCGCCCAGCATTACTGGTTTATCTAAGCGAATAGATGGGTCGCGGGGATCGGGAGTGATCTTCAGCTTTTCGAGGATCCCTTCGATCTGCAGGTTTTCCAGTGGTTTATTGATGATGATCCCCATTGCTCCGTCATCGTTATACTCGCAGATGTAAACCACGGAACGACGGAAGATAGGATCCTGTAGGGATGGCATAGCGATGAGAAAATGATGCTGTAAATTCATTATCAGAGGTTCTTGTCCTGTTTCAAAAAGCAGCAGCGCCCAGTATGAGGGGAAAGCGCACTGCTGTCACCAGGCTTACCCGCTTACACAAGGGACGAAAAGCCTAGCTAGCGGCGGGTTCCCTCCCGCCGTTTAAATTCAACGCCTTATTTTTGCAGACGTTTTTCGATAGCGTCCATCAGCATACCGGTGATAGAAATCGGATATTCCGCTTCAATTTCGCGTACACAGGTAGGGCTTGTGACGTTAATTTCCGTCAGGCGATCGCCAATGATATCGAGGCCTACGAAGATCAACCCTTTTGCTTTCAGCGTCGGGCCGACTTTACGGGCGATAGCCCAGTCGCTTTCGCTGAGCGGACGCGGTTCGCCACGACCACCGGCAGCCAAGTTACCGCGCGTTTCGCCACCCTGCGGGATACGAGCCAGGCAATAAGGCACCGGTTCGCCATCAATGACCAGCACGCGCTTGTCGCCATCTTTGATAGCCGGCAGGTAATTTTGCGCCATGCAGTAGCGGCTGCCCAGCTCGGTTAGCGTTTCGGCTATAACACCAATGTTCGGATCGCCTTCCTTCACGCGGAAGATTGACGCGCCGCCCATGCCGTCCAGCGGTTTCATAATGATGTCACCGTGTTTTTGCCAAAACGCTTTCAGCTGCGCCTTATTACGGGTGACCAGTGTTTCCGGCGTGAGATCGGAGAACCAAGCGGTGAACAGCTTCTCG
The DNA here is from genome assembly GCF_040932435.1 of Kluyvera sp. STS39-E. Taxonomy (NCBI): domain Bacteria; kingdom Pseudomonadati; phylum Pseudomonadota; class Gammaproteobacteria; order Enterobacterales; family Enterobacteriaceae; genus Kluyvera; species Kluyvera sp. STS39-E. Next base: position 295,921 of record NZ_JBFQGA010000001.1, read on the forward strand.
TTACAGTCGCGCAGACTCTGCGGCTTGTTGACGATTAGCGTCCCTTGCTCTTCTGCGCGCTCAAGAATGTAGGTCGCGTAGATAAACTCAGTGTCGAACGGGGGATCTTTACGCATCAGGATGACGTCGAGATCGGCCAGCTTAATCTCTTGCTCGCCGTTAAATTCGTACCATTTGTCGTAATTCTGCTCAACGCTTAGCAGGCGCGTACGGGCGTACGATACGCCGTTTTCCAGATACAGATCGTTCATCTCCATATAGTGGAGTTCGTATCCGCGGCGTTGCGCTTCTAGCAGCATAGCGAAGCTGGTGTCTTTTTTGATATTGATGCTTGCGATGGGATCCATCACGATGCCGAGCTTGATCATTATTGTTCTCCTTTAACCCAGGTCACCAAAGCGCACCTGCAGTGCGGTGATGGCGGTGAGTGCGGTAGTCTCTGTACGCAAAACGCGAGGCCCCAACAGAATATCAGTAAACTGGTAACGTGCGGTCATGGCAATTTCATCCGCCGATAGGCCGCCTTCTGGACCAATCAGCAAACGTACGCGTTCAACCGGCTGCGGCAGCGTGTTGATGCTGGCACTGGCGCGTGGGTGCAGGTTGAGCTTTAGCGCGTCATCCTGCTCGGCACACCAGTCTTCGACATCCATTGCCGGGCGAATTTCCGGCACCACATTACGGCCACACTGCTCGCAGGCGGCAATAGCGATTTTTTGCCATTGCTGGAGCTTCTTATTCAGACGCTCGGCGTCTAGTTTAACCCCGCAGCGCTCAGAAAAAAGTGGCGTAATGAGGCTTACACCCAGTTCTATCGATTTCTGGATAGTGAATTCCATTTTATCGCCCCGGGACATCACTTGGCCGAGGTGAATATGGACCGGAGACTCACGGTCGTCGAGCTCACCACGCTGGATCTCGACCATCACATTTTTCTTGCTGGCGTCGGTAATGATGGCGTCAAAAACCTGATTACTGCCGTCAAATAGCTGAATCTCTTGGCCTTTGCCCATCCGCAGAACGCGGCCGACGTGGTTGGCTGCGTCTTCGCACAGCGAGATCTGTGTGCCAACGGTGACTGGTTCCGGGTGGTAGATGCGGGGGATACGCATAAGTCTGAATTCCATCTGTTGCTAGCCCTCTCAAGTCGAGAGGGCCGGAGCTAATTAACGATTGCCGCTAGTGTAGGTTAGCTCTTTTGTGCCTGGCAAGCTTGCAGCACATATGGGTTATGGTTGCCTTGGACTTTCGCGATGCGTTCGTCGCGCTGGCACTCCCAACTGCTGACGGGATACATTTTGTCCCAAGCGTTGAACAGTTGGGTTTGCTGACGGGAGAGGTTCAGGCTGTAACGGTCGCGCATATAGAAGTAGGTGCGTGCAATCGCGCCGCGTGAGCGCTCCGGTGGTTCGGCGACTTTGCCTTTAAAATCGACTTTCATGGCGCACTGACCGTATTGGCCTTCGCCACCGTTCCACTGACCGTACATAAAGTTGGCGCGATCGCCATTCACCTCACCGACGGCGGGCTGCAGATTATGCATATCGCTTTCCATCTTGCGATATTCTGGATCTTTGGCGCAGTTCTTTCTGCCGCCGTCCTGCCAACACTGGCGCTGATGGCCAAACTGCCATGCTGGAACCACGTGTTCCCATTCGACGCGGCTAGCACGATTCTCATTTTTACGTACTTTATAGCCACACGATTCCAGATCGATAACGCCTTTCTTGCCCTGCCAGTTAATTTTACAGCCGCAGTAGAAATCGCCGGGGACGTCACTATTGACCTTCACGCCTGCCGTTTTAGCCTGTGAAAAACTATTGATACCCTCGGCAAACGCCTGGCCTGAGAGCGCCGCCGCCAGAAACGCGGTGGCAAAAGACAATTTACGGTACATCACGAACTCCATCTCAAAACGAGCCCGCAACGTACCCAATGTGATTGTCAGATGCAATCAGTTAGAACGGAAAAGTTCCTGATATTTCCAATGGTTACATTTCTGCAACCAATGGTTCGCCGCAGTGGACGCACCGGTAGGTGGCTTCGCCGCGCAGCACGCGGTTATGGCGCCGGACGGTCAGTTGGTGGAGTTGGCAGCGACATCGATAGGGAAAGGTTTCGCGGCGCACCGATTCCAGCTCAAACTGGTGCGTGCGGCGAGCGGCTACGCCAAGTACGCTCTCCATCATCCACTTCCACTCTTTGCCGTGCGGCGGCACACGGCCAAAATGTTTCCACACCAACAGATGGGCCAGCTCATGCGGCACCACTTCTTCAATAAAGGCCTGCTGATTTTCGACGAGCAGTACCGGGTTCAAGCGAATTTCATACTGCTGCAGCCAAGCTGTGCCGGCGGAGGTGCCGCGCTGCTGATAGACAAGCTTTGGCTCTGGATAATTGCGACCCAGCGCGAGATTGGCCTGGGCGAGTTTTTCTCGCAGGCTACGCATTATGTTTTGCTGGATGGCGATAGGAATTCGAGGGGTTTTCATAACGGCTGAGAATAAAACGTGACGCGGGGCGGTGCAAGGGGAAGCTTCCCCCCGGAGGAGGAAGCGTCATCAGGGTTAGTCGCGGGCACCAATTTCGCGCAGCGGACGGCCCTGCATCAGATTACGTTCGATGTGTTCCAGAGACACGTTTTTGGTTTCTGGAATCAGCCACAGGGTCAGGAAGATAAACAGCACGTTCAGACCACCGTAAACCCAGAAGGTGTTGGCGCTGCCCAGCGAGTTCAGCATGGTCAGGAAGGTTGCGCCGACAATCATGTTGGCAATCCAGTTGGTCGCGGTGGAGCAGGTGATACCAAAATCACGGCCTTTCAGCGGCTGGATTTCAGAACACAGAACCCAAATCAGCGGACCTGCACTCATGGCAAAACCTACGATAAACATCAGCAGCATCAGTACGGCAGTGTACTGCGCAGCGGCAGAGTGAATGCCGACGTGCATCATGGTACCCAGAACGCCCATACCCACGGCCATCACAATAAAGCCAAGAATCAGGGTTGGTTTACGGCCCCAGCGGTCAACCAAGCCGATAGCAATAAAGGTCGCCAGCACGTTGGTCAGGCCAACGATAACCGTGCCCCACATCTGCTCGTTGGTATTGGCATAGCCCGCCAGTTCAAAAATCTTTGGCGCGTAGTACATGATGACGTTCATGCCGGTGAACTGCTGCATCACCTGCAGCAAGATGCCGAGGAATACCGCGCGACGGAAGTTGCTGTTTTCTTTAAACAGCGCCCAGCCGCTTTGTTTCACCTTCAGGCTTTCGCGGATTTCATCAAGCTCACGCTTGGCTTCGGCGCTGGTATCGCGCAGACGCAGGAGGACGCGTTCTGCGTCGTTAAAGCGACGTTTTGCGGCAAACCAGCGCGGGCTGTCTGGCAGGAAGAACACGCCAATCAGCAACAAGATAGCAGGGATGATAATGACGCCCAGCATCCAGCGCCATGCGCCGCTGTAGCTAAAAGCGGTGTCGGACAAGTAAGCACCGAGAATACCGATGGTAATCATCAGCTGATACATAGAAATCATGCTGCCACGGATTTTTTCCGGCGCGATTTCGGACAGGTACAGCGGTGCGGTGTAGGACGCGACGCCAACGGCAAGGCCGAGCAGGACGCGGGAGATAAGTAGGATCTCAACGTTTGGCGCGGCGGCGGAGAACAGGGAACCGGCGACGAACAAGATAGCGCCGATCATCAGGCTTTTCTTACGACCGAGTCGGAAGGAGAGCCAGCCGCTGCCGACGGCGCCGACTGCGGCACCAAACATCATGGAGCTGACCACCCACTCTTGCGTATGGGCACTGAGTTGGAAATCGGTAGTGATAAAGGGCAGAGCACCAGCAATAACGCCGATATCAAGGCCGAACAACAGTCCGGCTAGGGCCGCTAAGAAGCAGACAAAGAAGGTCATTGTCTTGTTAGAGCGGCCCTGTTTTTTATTGCTAGGCATGATGCCCTCCAGTGGATTTATTTGTTTTGTAGATGCTTAGGGTAGGAGAGTACTCAGCAAAAAAACGTGATGACAATCACGGCAGTGTAATCGCTTACACTGCTATTGATGTTATGAATGAGTTAATTTTCAATTAAATCAATTGGTTTATCAATGATTATGCGATGGAATAAAATAATATTAAGACTTTCCTGAAACATGACGCATTAAGATGAAAAGCTGTTTCATTGGGAGTTGTGAGGGCTTTAGTGTGGCGGCTCTGATTATGTAATCGCTTACATCAATTTGTGTATAAATGTAAATTGATACGTAGAAGGGAGGATTTCGGGGATAAAAAAAGCCAGCGCGAGGCTGGCTTTTATGGGAGAAGCTTGGGCTTATTTCAGGCCAGCAGCTTCGCGCAGTTGAGCGGCTTTGTCGGTTTTTTCCCAAGGGAAATGTTCACGACCAAAGTGACCGTATGCTGCGGTCTCCTTGTAGATCGGGTGCAGCAGATCCAGCATCTGGATCAGGCCGTATGGACGCAGATCGAAGAACTCGCGTACCAGACCAATCAGCTGTTCAGCAGGCACTTTCTCGGTGCCGAAAGTTTCAACCATGATGGAGGTTGGCTCTGCTACGCCGATAGCGTAGGAAACCTGGATCTCACAGCGGTCAGCCAGACCTGCAGCAACGATGTTTTTCGCCACATAGCGTGCGGCGTATGCTGCAGAACGGTCAACTTTTGATGGATCTTTACCAGAGAATGCACCGCCGCCGTGACGAGCCATGCCGCCGTAGGTATCAACGATGATTTTACGACCGGTCAGGCCGCAGTCGCCCATTGGGCCACCGATAACGAAACGACCCGTTGGGTTTATAAAGAATTTGGTCGACGCGTTCAGCCATTCAGTTGGCAGAGTTGGCTTGATGATCTCTTCCATCACCGCTTCCTGCAGCGATTTCTGGTCGATGCTTTCAGCGTGCTGAGTGGACAGAACCACCGCATCGATACCGACAACTTTGCCGTCGTCGTACTGGAAGGTGACCTGAGATTTTGCATCCGGACGCAGCCAAGGCAGGGTGCCATTTTTGCGCACTTCAGCCTGACGCTGCACCAGACGGTGTGCGTAGGTCACAGGCGCTGGCATCAGCACGTCGGTTTCGTTGGTTGCATAACCAAACATCAGGCCCTGGTCGCCCGCACCTTGTTCCAGTGGGTCGGCGCGGTCAACGCCCTGGTTGATGTCCGGAGACTGTTTACCGATAGCGCTCAGTACCGCACAGGAGTTGGCATCAAAGCCCATATCCGAATGCACATAGCCAATTTCGCGAACGGTCTGACGGGTGATCTCTTCGATATCAACCCACGCGCTGGTGGTGATTTCACCGCCGACCAGCACCATACCGGTTTTGACGTAGGTTTCGCACGCTACGCGAGCTTTCGGATCCTGTTCTAGGATCGCGTCCAGCACGGCGTCAGAAATTTGGTCCGCAATTTTGTCAGGATGCCCTTCGGATACAGACTCGGACGTAAAAAGGTGTTTTGCCATATTTAATTTCACCCAATAGGAATTTGGTTAGCTCAAACTGTTGTGCTGCATAGTCACGGTGGTGGATTCTATCATGGAGTGATAGGTTTCTGTCACTGGCAGTCTGAGTGTTAATCGGTATAGACGGATTAACATCTGGATGGCTATTTTAGGTCACATCTTCACCTCATTGCCAGTTTTTTTTGAGATGCCTCTCATTCTGCTGCTCGATGGATTGGAAATTTTTCCTGACACTGCCGTCAATGCACACATTTATCTTTTGCTTTTTTTCTATCTTCTCGGTATAAAACGCCGCGCGCGGCTCATACCAATAAGCACACGTCATTTTCTACGTGTCGCCACTTCCAGCCGGGCTAAAACTTTGCTTTGGCTTAAGGTTCGTCTTTCGAGGCGGCCGTGGAGGTGATACGAGATAATGAACCGTTGTATTCTGCCGATTTTGTCGTGCCGTTCTGGCGCGAACATACCCCTCGCAATCTCCATTTCTGCTTTGCATACCAGCCGATGCTATACCCATTTCGGCGCTTCTCAGGACTCCAGAGCCGGTAGGTAACTGAAGACTGAACAAGGGCGCTCTTGCTGTGGCAAGGGTTTTCTCGTGGTTTCGTTGAACCGTCATACCAGGTTCAGATGCGTGTTTTACAATGATATGAATAAGAAACCGGTCGCACAGGCGGCGTACCAGCATGTTCTGCTGGCTAATCCGTCTGCTTATGGGTTGTTATCGCGACGTTACGCTGCGATAGTAGTTAACTGTTTTACACTTGTTATAAATAATTGAGGTTCGCTATGTCTGACGACATTTCATTGGATTCGCCTTCGTCAGCAGGCGAACGCGGTGTACTACGTTCCATGCAGGAGGTTGCGATGAGCTCCCAAGAAGCCAGCAAAATGCTACGCACATACAACATTGCCTGGTGGGGCAATAACTACTACGACGTCAACGAGCTTGGCCACATCAGCGTCTGCCCTGACCCGGATGTTCCCGACGCCCGCGTTGACCTCGCTCAGTTGGTCAAAGCCCGTGAAGCACAGGGGCAACGTCTGCCTGCACTGTTCTGCTTCCCGCAGATCCTGCAGCATCGTCTGCGTTCGATTAACGCGGCATTCAAACGCGCCCGTGAATCCTACGGCTATAAAGGCGATTACTTCCTCGTCTACCCGATTAAGGTTAACCAGCATCGTCGCGTCATTGAATCCCTGATTCACTCCGGTGAACCGCTGGGTCTAGAGGCCGGCTCGAAAGCTGAATTGATGGCGGTGCTGGCGCACGCGGGCATGACCCGTAGCGTGATCGTCTGCAACGGCTATAAAGACCGTGAATACATCCGTATGGCGCTGGTGGGCGAGAAGATGGGCCACAAGGTCTATCTGGTCATCGAGAAGATGTCCGAAATCGCCATCGTGCTGGAAGAAGCTGAACGTCTGAACGTGGTGCCGCGCCTTGGCGTACGTGCGCGTCTGGCGTCTCAAGGCTCTGGCAAATGGCAGTCCTCCGGCGGTGAAAAATCCAAGTTTGGTCTGGCTGCAAACCAGGTCCTGCAACTGGTGGAAATTCTGCGCGAACGCGGTCGTCTGGACAGCATTCAATTGCTGCACTTCCACCTCGGTTCGCAGATGGCGAACATTCGCGATATCGCCACCGGCGTGCGTGAGTCAGCCCGTTTCTACGTTGAGCTGCACAAGCTCGGCGTGAATATCCAGTGCTTCGACGTCGGCGGCGGCCTTGGCGTGGACTACGAAGGGACGCGTTCCCAGTCCGATTGCTCCGTCAACTACGGGCTGAACGAATACGCGAACAACATCATCTGGGCTATCGGCGATGCCTGTGAAGAGCACGGTCTGCCGCACCCAACGGTGATTACCGAATCTGGCCGTGCGGTCACCGCGCATCACACGGTGCTGGTATCCAACATTATCGGCGTTGAGCGTAGCGAACACACTGAAGCCACGCCACCGGCCGATGATGCGCCACGCGCGCTGCAAAGCATGTGGGAAACCTGGCAGGAGATGCACGAGCCGGGCAACCGTCGCTCGCTGCGTGAATGGCTGCACGACAGCCAGATGGATTTGCACGATGTCCATGTTGGCTACTCATCCGGCACCTTTAGTCTGCATGAGCGCGCGTGGGCAGAGCAGCTCTATCTGAACATGTGCCACGAAGTGCAAAAGCAACTAGACCCAAGCAACCGTGCACACCGTCCGATTATCGACGAACTGCAAGAGCGTATGGCGGATAAGATTTACGTCAACTTCTCCCTGTTCCAGTCGATGCCAGATGCATGGGGTATTGATCAGCTGTTCCCGGTTATGCCGCTGGAAGGTCTGAATCAGATACCAGAGCGCCGCGCGGTCCTGCTGGATATTACCTGTGACTCTGACGGTGCAATCGATCACTACGTGGATGGCGACGGTATTGCCACCACCATGCCGATGCCGGAATACGACCCGGAAAACCCGCCGATACTGGGCTTCTTTATGGTTGGCGCGTATCAGGAGATCCTCGGCAACATGCACAACCTGTTCGGTGATACCGAAGCGGTTGACGTGTTCGTCTTCCCTGACGGCAGCGTTGAGGTTGAACTGTCCGATGAAGGCGATACCGTGGCGGACATGCTGCAGTATGTTCAGCTTGATCCGAACACGCTGCTCACTCAGTTCCGCGATCAGGTGAAAAACACCGATCTGGACGAGGCGTTGCAGCAACAGTTCTTGGAAGAGTTTGAAGCCGGTCTGTACGGCTATACTTATTTGGAAGACGAGTAACGGTGATTGCCCGGTGGCGCTGCGCTTACCGGGTCTACGTGTGTAGGCCGGATAAGGCGAAGCCGCTATCCGGCATTTACGACGCCAGCTTGAATCCGTACAAAATAACGGCGATAATCCGCCGCAAATATGCAGTTACCAAATCAATCCCTTCCTCGTCGGGCCTAACGACGCGGAGGGGATTTTTTTTACAATGATTTTAAAGAGGTCAGCACATGAGCACCTTGGGTCATCAATACGACAACTCCTTAGTTTCCAACGCGTTTGGTTTTCTTCGTCTGCCGATGAACTTCATGCCATACGACAGCGATGCGGATTGGGTCATTACCGGTGTGCCTTTTGATATGGCAACCTCTGGCCGTGCCGGTGGCCGTCACGGCCCGGCGGCGATCCGTCAGGTGTCAACCAACCTCGCATGGGAGCACAACCGCTTCCCGTGGAACTTCGATATGCGTGAGCGCCTGAACGTGGTGGACTGTGGCGATCTGGTTTACGCGTTCGGCGATGCTCGTGAAATGAGCGAGAAACTGCAGGCGCACGCGGAAAAACTGCTGGCCGCCGGTAAACGCATGCTGTCCTTTGGCGGTGACCACTTCGTCACTCTGCCGCTGCTGCGCGCGCACGCGAAACACTTCGGCAAAATGGCGCTGGTGCACTTTGATGCGCACACCGATACTTACGCCAACGGCTGTGAGTTTGACCACGGCACCATGTTCTACACCGCGCCGAACGAAGGCCTGATCGATCCGAATCACTCGGTACAGATCGGTATTCGTACCGAGTTCGATAAAGACAACGGCTTTACCGTGCTGGATGCGTGCCAAGTGAACGATCGCAGCGTCGACGACATCATCGCTCAGGTGAAGCAAATTGTCGGCGACATGCCAGTTTACCTGACCTTCGACATCGACTGTTTGGATCCGGCGTTTGCACCTGGTACCGGCACGCCGGTGATCGGTGGCCTGACTTCTGACCGCGCGATCAAACTGGTGCGCGGCCTGAAAGATCTGAACATCGTCGGCATGGACGTAGTGGAAGTGGCTCCGGCCTACGACCAGTCCGAGATCACCGCGCTGGCCGCGGCGACTCTGGCGCTGGAAATGCTCTACATCCAGGCGGCGAAAAAAGGCGAATAAGCCTTAGACGCTCACTGCTGCTGCGCGACGCATGCGCAGCAGCAGCATCCCTCCGGCAAGCAGCGTGATAATCTGTGACGCCACTAGGACCGAAAATCCTGAACTGACCGATCCTACCGATTTCATCACCATCCCCATCAGCAGCGGAATGAATGCCGCGCAGATATTACCGATCCCATTGATAATGCCATAGGCGCTGCCCACCGCTTCCCGCGCCGCATGGTGCTGGACAACGGCAGGAATAGCCGCCCCCTGTAATCCCCAGAAAATATTGGCCGACAGCATAAACAGCGCCAGCATCACCGGCTGATGGCTCAACATCAGGGCCATCACCGAGAGCGCGGTCATAAGCCCCCCAGCCACGAACAGGAAAGGCGCTTGCTCGGGGCGCATTTTGTCCAGCAGCACGCCGCCCAGCAATTTTGACCCTAGGCTAAGCAAGAAAGGAATAGCCGCCAGCAGACCGGTGGCATTCAGAGAGAAGTGGTGCTCGTCGCGCAGCCATGCCGGCAGCCATGCACTGCTACCCCATAGGTAGCTGAGCGTGGCGATCTCAACCAATAAAATCCAGCCTAATAGCGGCGTTTGCCAAGCGAGAGAGAACGTGTGCTTAAACCCGGCGCTGGAGCATTTAGCGGCCTGCCTAGGTGCGGGAAGGAAACGCCAGATAAGCCCGCCGCCGAGCAGTAGATTCACCGCTGCCAAGGCATAAAACGACCCCATCCAGCCGAGGTGCGCCATCATCCAAGTGACCAGCGGGAAGCCGACCGCTAGGCCCAAAGAGACGCCGAGCGCGGTAACGGCGTTGGGCTTACCGATTTCATCCGCCGCGAAGTGCTCGCTGATAAAGCGCGTTTTTAGCGAGAACAGCGGCCCCTCGGCGATACCGAGGATCGCTCGGGCGACCAGCATGCCCATCAGTGAACCCAGCAGCGGTGATATCGCGCAAACAACGGCCCAAATCACGATGCTGGCCAGCAGTCCCTGTCGGTAATGGAGCCTGCTTTCAATAACCGGAGTTAATAGCAAGGCTGAAAAACCATAGCCCAGAAGAAAACAGGTCATCAGCATTCCCTGTAACATTCTGTTTTCATTTAACTGGAAATATGCCGCGAATTCCGGGTTGAGGATCATCACCGAGATATTTACCCGGTCGACGTATGAAATAATAATTAACAATAATAATGCGATTGTGCCTTGCCATCTTGCCGTCATGACTTCCGCCTTAATGATTTTTATTTGTTTATATTATTCTACTGGTGACTATCACGTATCTAAAATGTCTCACATATGAAACTTATTGTTTTATAAAGAATATATAAATAATCGTTTCATAGGTGAAACATCGTAATGTTTGTGATTAATAGTTTTTAGAGAGTGATGGTCGAATAAGTCAATATCTATTTCTCATAAAACAGCGGTCATTAATAAAACGTATTTAGCCTGCTCATGAATATGAAAATTTCATATCACTGCATTTTTTCGTGATCGTTTGCACACTTAGCCCACTAAATGTCGATTGATTAACAAATTCGTCACATTGTCGCTTGACGTGGCTCTGATCGCTTTTATATTGACCGTATTAAATAAGAAACAGAGTTTCATATATGAAACAAACGCCTGGAGGATCGCGATGAGCTGGATAGGCATATGTGATGCACAACAAGTACAGGAAGATTTCCCTTTTAGCGGCAACGTCGAAGGCAAAGAGATCGGCGTTTACCTGATCGACGGCGAATATTACGCGCTGGAAGACGTCTGCCCCCACGCTTATGCGCTGCTGAGCCAAGGCTTTGTGGAGGATGGCAAGGTGGAGTGCCCGCTGCATGAAGCCGTCTTTGATGTCAAAACCGGGCAGTGCCTGCATGGCCCCGGCGGGCGGAGCCTCAATCGCTACCCGGTCCGGGTATTTGAAAACCAGATCCAGATTACGTTTATCGAGGAGACCGTGGCATGAGCGACACCCTGAATTTTAACCCGGCACTGCCGGAAAGCCGCCAGTTTACCCCCCCGGCAGAGGGCGGAAACGGCGCTATCCATAAACCGGGTGCTTACCAGAACCTGATCTGGCAAACCCGCAGCCGAGTGCCGGAAAACTGGGAGCTGAACCTTATCGCCACGCTGGAAGATCTCTTTGAACAGGGGGCTGAAACCTTGCCGGAACTGGTGAACGGGTTGAACGCGGTGCGCATGCACGATCAACAGGGCGAGCCATGGAGCGAAGCCAGCTTCCAAGCGTTCTTACAGGTTAACGGTTACTGAGGGCAATGTGATGACGACTAGCGTACAAAACTATCTCGATAAAGGCCTGCGTGGTCTGTGGTATCCGGTGTTGTCCAGTTGGGAAGTGCAGTCCGCGCCGGTGGGCATTACCCGCCTCGGCGAGCAGATTGTGGTCTGGCGTAACAAAGATGGCCAGGTGCAGGCGCTGGAAGATCGCTGTCCGCACCGTGGCGCGCGCCTGTCGATGGGCTGGAATCTTGGCGATCGCATCGCCTGCTGGTATCACGGCGTTGAGGTGGCGGGAAATGGCGAAGTTAAGGATGTCCCTGCCGTCGACAAATGCCCGCTGGTGGGCCAACAGTGCGTACGTAGCTACAACGTCGAGGAAGCACACGGTGCCATTTTCCTGTGGTTCGGCGTGACCGCCGATCAACAACCCGATGAACTGACCTTCCCGGCGGAACTGGCCGACGGCGAGTCCTACAGCAACTTCCTCTGCACCGCCGCGTGGGATTGCAACTATCAGTACGCGCTGGAAAACGTGATGGACCCGATGCACGGCACCTACCTGCATTCCTCCTCGCATTCGATGGCGGAAGGCGACCGTAAAGCCGACATGGTGCTACAGCCGACGAAAACCGGCTTTATTTTTGAGAAAAAGGGCCAGAGCGGCGTCAACTTTGACTGGGTTGAACTCGGCAGCAGCGGCGCCTACTGGATGCGCCTGTCGATCCCCTACAAGCAGCGATTTGGCCCAGGCGGGCACTTCTTTATCGTCGGCATGGTGGTGCCTGAGGATAACGATCATTGCCGCGTGTTCTTCTGGCGCATTCGCCGGGTGCAGGGCTGGCAGCGCGATATGTGGCGCTTCATGTATCGTAATCGGCTGGAGAAACTGCATTGGGAAGTGCTGGAGCAGGATCGCGTGGTGCTGGAGAGCCTGGCACCAAATGCGCGCGAGCATGAATACCTCTATCAGCATGATGTCGGCCTTTCTCGTCTGCGCCGCATGATGCAAAAAGCGGCGAAAGAGCAGTTGGCGACGCGTGAAGAACAGCAGGGAGCCGCCTAATGAATGGGCTGCTAAATGGCAAACGCATCGTGATCACCGGTGCCGCGCGCGGGCTGGGCTATCACTTTGCTAAAGCTTGTGCCGAGCAGGGTGCCGCCGTGGTGATGTGCGACATCCTAAAGGGCGAGCTGGCCGAGAGCGCGCATGGTTTACGCGAACAGGGTTTTGTCGTTGAGTCTCACGTTATCGATCTGGCCGATCAGCAATCCATTGAGCGTGTGTTCAGCGCGATTGGTGAACAGGGGCAGATCGACGGGCTGGTGAATAACGCGGCGATGGCCACCGGCGTCGGCGGCAAGAATATGCTCGATTACGATCCGGATCTGTGGGATCGCGTCATGAGCGTCAACGTCAAAGGCACCTGGCTTGTCACCCGCGCAGCGGTGCCGCTGCTGCGCGAAGGGGCGGGGATCGTCAATGTAGCTTCCGATACCGCGCTGTGGGGCGCGCCGCGCCTGATGGCTTATGTGGCCAGCAAAGGGGCGGTGATCGCCATGACGCGCTCGATGGCGCGTGAGTTGGGCGAAAAACGCATCCGTATCAACGCTATCGCTCCGGGGCTGACCCGCGTTGAGGCGACGGAATATGTGCCAGCCGAACGGCATCAACTGTATGAAAACGGTCGTGCATTAACGGGCGTGCAGCAGCCGCAGGATGTGACCGGCAGCGTAGTCTGGTTGCTCAGCGATCTGTCGGCATTTATCACCGGCCAACTGATCCCGGTCAACGGTGGTTTTGTCTTTAACTGAGTGGCGGAGTCGATATGGCAAGCGATCAGGAAGTGAAATATTTGGTACCGGGTCTGGAACGCGGCCTGCAGCTGCTGCTGGCTTTCGGCGAGCAGCATCGCGATCTGACTTTTGCCGAGCTACACCGGCTGGTGGATATGCCGAAGGCGACCGCCTACCGCGTGGTACAGACGCTAGAGTATATGGGGTTTCTGGAGCGCAATACGCGCACCAATACTTTCTCTCTGGGCATGAATGTGCTGCGTCTGGGCTTTGAATACATCGCTTCGCTGGATGTGGCGCAGGTTGGCCAGCCGGTGATTGAGCAACTGCGTGATACTAGCCAATGCAGCAGCCATCTGGCTATCCGCGACGGGCGAGACATTATCTACATCGCCCGCGTCAGCGCCGCCGGTTCGCGCATCAATCAGGTCAGCATTGGCACGCGCCTGCCGGTGCACTGCACCTCGCTGGGTCGCATGTTGCTGACCGATCTGTCGCGCGCCGATTTTGAACAGCTGTTCCCGCATGAGCGGTTGCCGGGCAATACGCCGGGGCAGCTTCACGAGCGCGAGGCGCTGTGGCAAATGGTGCAGCAGGACAAAGCGCGCGGCTACGTGATTGGCGAGTCATTCTTCCGTCACGGCATCTCATCCATCGTGTATCCGGTTTATGACCGCAGCGGTCGGGTGGCGGCGGTGGTGAGCATTCTGGTGCCTGCGGAAGAGATCCCGCAGAGCGACCGCGAGCGCCTGCAAAGCGAAGTGTGTCAGGCGGCGGATAAAATTTCCGGCTTCTTGGGCTATCTGTCTAAGGCCAGCTAAAACAGTAAGTTAACTCCAGGCGCTTGACGGCGTCGGGCATGTCCTACGCCCAAATTTGGGCGATGAACGGCAAATGAGGCAATCTTTGATGAGCGTGATTGGAATTGAAAAGCTGGAATTCGGCGTCGATAACCTGACCCAGTGCGCCAAATTTATGCAGGATTTTGGCCTGACGGGCGATGCTAGCGGCCAGCGTTTTACCACTTTAAGCGGCGCGCGCGTCGAGCTGAATGCGACCGACAGCCCGGATCTTCCGCCCGCGTTCGAAACGGGCAACACCTTGCGCCGTATGACGTGGGCCGTTGCCACCCAGCAGGATCTTGATGCACTACGCCCGAAGTTAGAACAGCAGCCCGGATTTCGCGTGGTGGGCGACGCGCTGGAATGCCTTGATCCAAACGGCATGACGCTGCGGGTACAGGTGAGCCAGCAGAAGCCGGTTGAGCTAAACGTTGAGCCTATCAATCAGTGGGGCGATGTACGCCGCATTGATACGCCTAGCCCGGTTTACGACCGCGCTCAGCCAATTAACGTCGGCCACGTGGTGTTCTTTGTTGAGGAACTGGCGGCGGTGGAAAAATTCTATCGCGAGGTGCTTGGCTTCCAGGTGTCGGACCGCTATATCAACCGCGCCGTGTTCCTGCGCTGCGGCGCACGCGGCGGCCATCACAACCTTTTCTTACTGCAATTACCAAACCGCAAGCGTGGGCTGAACCACGTGGCCTTTACCGTTCGTGATATCCATGAAGTGATCGGCGGTGGCATCGCCATGAACAAAAATGACTGGAGCACCTTTATCGGCCCGGGCCGTCATCCGGTGTCATCAGCCTACTTCTGGTACGTTAACAGCCCCACCGGCGGCGCATTTGAGTACTACACCAACGATGACTACCTGACGGAAAACTGGCAGCCGCGCGAGCTGGAACATTCGCTGGTGTCATTTACCGAATGGGCGGTAGAAGGCGGAATCGACCATGACACCCGCCGCCAGCAGCAGAAATCGGAGGCGGTATGACGGCGCGAATTGTCATTATCGGCGGTGGCCAGGCGGGCGGCTGGGCGGCGAAAACCCTGCGTGATGAAGGCTTCGACGGTGAGATTTGCGTGGTTGCCGAGGAAGAGTGGGATTTTTATGAGCGCCCGCCGTTGTCAAAGGCTTCCCTGTTAGAACCGGATGCAGCGCTGCCCCGCCTGTTCAGCGAGGAGTCGCAGGCGACGCTGAATCTAAACTGGTATCGCCCGCTGCGCGCCGTGGCGCTCGACCGCGAGGCGAAAACGGTACATTTAAGCAACGGCGAGTCGCTGGGCTACGACCAATTGCTGATCGCCACCGGCGGTCGCGCGCGCTGGCCGGGAGAGGCGTGGGCCGCGCACCCACAGGTCTATACCTTACGCCACTGGCAGGATGCCCAGCGTTTGAAGCATCGGCTGGCGCAGAGCCAGCGTCTGGCGATTATCGGCGGCGGCTGGATTGGCTTGGAGATTGCTGCCTCGGCGCGCAAAAGCGGCGTGGCGGTGACGCTGTTTGAACAGCAGCCGGCGCTGTGTATGCGTTCGGTGAGCCACGAGGTTTCACAGCGGCTGGCGCAGATACATCGTCAGCAGGGTGTGGATATCCGCTGCGGCTGTGGTGCGCTGGAGCTGGAGGATGATAACGGCCAGCCGGTTATCCATTGCGACGGCCAGCGTGAAACATTCGATGCGGTAGTGGTAGGCATTGGCGTCAGCCTGAACTTGGAGCTGGCGCAGGCCGCCGGTCTGCGCACAGAGCAGGGGATTGTTGTCGATGCGCAAGGACGTACCTCGGATCCGGCCATTTTCGCTGCGGGTGACGTTGCCCAGCATCACCAGTATGGATTGTGCATCCAGTCTTGGGCCTTCGCGCAGAATCAAGCGGTGGCCACGGCGAAGTCGATGCTCAGCCCTGAGGCCGCAGGTTATGACGAAGTGCCGTGGCTTTGGTCGGATCAATACCAGTACAACATTCAGATCCTCGGCATCCCGCAAAAAGGAAGTGAAACGATTGTTCGCGACGATGTGCTCTTTTTCTCGCTGGACGTGCGCGGGCGGCTGAGCCAACTAGTGGCCTTTAATGACGCCCGCACCGTCAAGCTGGCAAAACGCTGGATGGCAGCAGGGCGGGATCTATCCGACGTGCCGCTCGCCGACCCTGCTTTTTCACTGATGTCGTTGCGATAACCCAAGCGCACCCTTAGGGGGGACAAATGACCACATTAGAGACCAACACCGCGCCTACTGAGGCGAGCGGTGAGAGCATCTGCACGCCCGAAAAAGCCGTTCGCTGGGCCATTCCGCTGTCGCTGTTGGCCTGCGTCCTGCTGGCATTCTTCGACAAAATCAGCATTGCCGCGCTGTTTTCCGATGGCCATTTCCAGCAGGCGATGGGCATCGACTTCGACACCACGCGGCTTGGCATTCTGATGAGTGCTTTTTTACTGAGCTACGGTTTTTCATCGGTCTTTTTGAGCGGCCTGGGCGACAAAATTGCGCCGCTGCGCCTGCTGACCGGGATGATGGCGGTATGGTGCGTGTTGATGGTGGCGATGGGTTTTACCCATAACTATACGCTGATGATCGTGCTGCGCATTCTGCTCGGTGTGGCCGAGGGGCCGCTGTTCCCGCTGGCCTTTGCCATCGTCCGGCATAACTTCCCGCAGCATTTGCAGGCGCGAGCCACCATGCTGTGGCTCCTCGGCACGCCGGTTGGCGCAGCGATTGGTTTTCCACTTTCCCTGTGGCTGCTCAATACCTTTGGCTGGCAGAGTACCTTCTTCGCCATGGCGATACTGACCGTGCCGGTGCTGGTTTTTGTGCGCCTTGGTCTGCGGGGCATTCGCCTAGCGGCAAAACCCGCTACCGCGCAGGAGTCGCAGGAACAGCGGCGGGCGGCGCGGCGCGAGCTGTTCGTGAGCCCCCACTTCTGGATCATCTGCATCTTTAATATCACCTTCCTGACCTATCTGTGGGGCATTAACGGCTGGTTGCCGGGCTATCTGATTAAAGGCAAAGGCATTCACTTGGAGCACGCGGGCTGGCTGTCGTCGATGCCGTTTATCGCCATGCTGGCGGGAGAGGTAATTGGCGCCTGGCTGTCAGACCGGGTCGATAAGCGCGCTGCCGCCTGCTTTATCTCGATGGCTGGCGCGGCGGTGGGGCTGGCGGTAGTTATGCACCTGAACACCCCGCTGGCCATCATCGCGGCGATGAGCTTTAGCACCTTTATGTGGGGCATCGGCGCGCCCAATATTTTTGCCCTGCTGGCGAAGGCGACCCATCCACGGGTGAGCGCCACCGCCGGCGGGATCTTCAACGGGCTGGGGAACTTTGCCGGGGCATTGTCGCCCGCGGTGATGGGCGCGCTGATCGCGTTCACCCACAGCATGGATTCCGGGCTGATTTTTCTGGCGGTAATGGCAGCGGTGGGCTGCGTACTGTTACTGCCGCTACTGAAACGTTATTGAGGAGAGAGCTATGACTGATTCAACCGTAACGGCAAAACCTGGTATCAAACCTGACCATCTGACCATGGAAGAGTGGGTCGAATCGCGCATTGCGCGTTTTGAGGGGCGTAAATATGACTGGAATGCGCTGAAGTTCCAGGCCGATTACGACCCGAAATATCGCCGCGCCCAGATGCGCTATATCGGCACCGGGGCGACAGGCGTGGCGAACGACACCAATACCGTTCAGGCCGACCATTTTACGTTTTCCACCATGGTGCTGCCGTCGAAATGCGAAGGGCCACTGCATCTGCACGACGATGTCGAAGAAGTGTTCTTCATGCTCAAAGGGCAGATAACCCTGATGATTCAGGACGGCGATAACTACACCGAAACCGTACTGCGCGAGCGCGATCTTATTTCCGTTCCTGCGGGGATCTATCGCGGGCTGTTCAACCACGGCGAAGAAGAGGCGCTGATGTGCGTCATGCTGGGAACGAATAAGCCGGAAATCCCAACCTACCCAGCCGATCACCCGCTTTCCAAAGTGAAGCGCGGTTAAGGGGGCATGATGACGGGTTTTCGTGAGCAGGGAACCGGCACGCCATTAACGCTGCTGCATGGCATCAGCTCCGGCGCGGCGTCCTGGCATAAGCAGATGCGGCTAACCGGTTTTCGCGTACTGGCGTGGGATATGCCGGGCTATGGCGAAAGTCCGATGCTCCCCGTGACGCACCCCGATGCCGGGCACTACGCCGAGGCGTTGGCAGCAATGCTCGACCGCGCAGGCGTCGAGCAAACGGTGCTGGTGGGCCATTCGCTCGGCGCGCTGGTGGCCTGCGCCTTTGCGGCGAAATACCCGCATCGCGTGCGGCATATGGTGCTGGCCGATGCGGCGCAGGGCTACGGCCAGAGCGCAGTCGAACAGCGTGCAGAAGTTTGGCGCAGCCGACAGCAGCAAATGGCGCTGGGCGCGGAGCACCTCGCGCAGACGCGTGCGGCGAAGCTGTTGCGACCTAGCGCGCGGGAAAGCGATGTGTCCACCGTGGCTGCCGGAATGCGCAAACTGCATGCCGAAGGTTACCTTGCCGCCGCATGGATGTTGGCGCACGACGATATTCACGGCTGGCTGGGACAGTATGGCGGCGCGTTCGAAGCGTGGTGTGGAATGCAGGATGCCATCACCCAACCTGAGCGAGTTCAGGGACTGGCGCTGCGCTACGGCATGCCGTTTATCGCCATCCCACAGGCCGGGCACGCCAGCTATCTCGACAACGAGACATTTTTCAATCAACAGCTTTTACGGATCGGAGAAGAGGTGCGCGATGAATGCACAAATTGACGGGCGCGTAGCGGTGGTTACCGGCGGGTCTTCAGGTATTGGATTCGAAACGCTGCGCCTGCTACTGGGCGAGGGGGCAAAGGTGGCCTTTTGCGGCCGCGACCCGGACCGACTCGCCAGCGCGCATGCGACGTTGCAAAACGAGTATCCCGGTGGCGACATATTCTCCTGGCGCTGCGATGTGCTGAACGGCGAAGAGATGCAGGCATTTGCCAAGGCGGTGAACGTGCATTTTGGCCCCGCAGATATGCTGATCAACAACGCCGGGCAGGGCTATGTGGCGCATTTTGCTGATACCCCGCGCGAGGCGTGGCTGCATGAGGCAGAGCTGAAGCTGTTCGGCGTGATAAACCCGGTGCAGGCGTTCCTGCCGCAGCTGGAGCAGTCCGACATCGCCTCGATTACCTGCGTGAACTCGCTGCTGGCGCTGCAACCCGAAGAGCACATGATTGCCACTTCGGCCGCTCGTGCGGCACTGCTGAATATGACGCTGACACTTTCGAAAGAGCTGGTGGGTAAAGGCATTCGCGTGAACTCAATTCTGCTGGGGATGGTGGAGTCCGGGCAGTGGCAGCGACGTTTCGAAAATCGTAGCGATAAAAGCCAGAGCTGGCCGCAGTGGACGGCGGAGATTGCGCGGCAGCGCGGCATCCCGATGGCGCGTCTTGGCAAGCCGCAGGAGCCTGCACAGGCGCTGTTATTCCTTGCTTCGCCGCTGGCTTCATTCACTACCGGCGCGGCGCTGGATGTTTCCGGCGGCTTCTGCCGTCACCTTTGAGGAAGCGTCATGAAAAAAATCATGTTAATTGGCTACGGCACAATGGCGCAGGCGGTAATTGAACGCTTGCCGCCTCAGGTTGCCATCGGCTGGATTGTGGCGCGCGAATCTCACCACGCCGCCATTCGCGAGCAGTTCGCCGGCGATGTTGTGGCACTGAGCTCGCCGATGGCGTGCGCTGAAACGCCCGATTTGGTGCTGGAGTGCGCCAGTCAGCAGGCGGTGGTGCAGTATGGCGAAGCGATTTTACGCCGCGGTTGGCATCTGGCGGTGATCTCTACCGGCGCGCTGGCGGACAGCGTGCTGGAGCAACGTCTGCGCCATGCCGGTGGCGAATTGACGCTACTATCCGGCGCGGTCGCGGGCATTGATGGCCTGGCAGCGGCAAAAGAGGGCGGGTTGGAGCGCGTGACCTATCGGTCGCGTAAAAGCCCGGCCAGCTGGCGCGGCAGCTACGCCGAGCAGCTTATCGATCTCAACGCCGTGTCTGAGGCGCAGGTCTTTTTTGAGGGCAGCGCCCGTGAGGCGGCAAGACTGTTCCCGGCGAACGCCAACGTGGCGGCCACCGTGGCGCTCGGCGGCGTTGGCATGGATGACACCCGCGTGCAGCTGATGGTGGATCCCACAACTCAGCGCAATACCCACACCTTACACGTGGAGGGATTGTTCGGCGAATTCCATCTCGAACTTAGTGGGTTGCCCCTTGCCAGCAACCCAAAAACGTCCACTCTGGCGGCTTTGAGCGCGGTACGCGCCTGCCGTGAACTGGCCCAGCGCTAAGAGGCTGCTATGGAACCATTACCGATTTTTATAGGTGGACGTTGGCGTCGCGGCGGCGGCGAGCTGATGCAAAGTTTCTTCCCCGCAGAAGGGACAATCAATGCCACGCTGCATTCAGCAAGCCTTGCGGATTTGCAGGAGGCGGTGGAGTGTGCGGAGCAAGCGTGGCGCGATCCGCAGTGGCGCCAGACGCTGCCGCACCAGCGGGCGGCGCTGCTGCACAAGGTGGCGGACAATATTGAATCCCGTGTGGATGAACTGGCGCGGATGCAAAGCCGTGATAACGGCAAACCGCTGGCGGAAGCGCGTGGGCTGGTGATGAGCGCGGCGGGTACGGCGCGTTATTTTGCCGCCGCCTGCGAGCTGCTAGAAGGCGAACTGCCGACGCCAAGACACCCCGATTTGCTGACGCTGAGCCGCTATGAACCGCTCGGCGTGGTGGCGGCCATCACGCCGTGGAATTCGCCGATTGCCAGCGAAATGCAAAAGGTTGCTCCGGCGATTGCTGCCGGTAATGCGGTGATCCTCAAGCCTGCGGAAGCCACGCCGCTGATGGCGCTGGAACTGGCGCGTATTTTTGACCAGGCCGGGCTGCCGGCGGGCCTGCTGAGCGTGCTGCCGGGTAAAGGATCGGTGATAGGCGATGCGCTGGCGCGTCACCCGAAGGTGCGAAAAATATCGTTTACCGGCGGTACGACAACAGGGCGCCATTTGGCGCACGTGGCGGCGGAAAAGCTGATCCCAACCTCCCTAGAGCTGGGTGGCAAGTCGCCCACTATCGTGCTGGACGATGCCGACATTGAACAGGCCGCGCGCGGCATCTGCTACGGCATCTTTAGTTCTGCCGGACAAGCCTGTATTGCCGGTTCACGGCTGTTTATCCACCGGCAGGTTTATGCGCCGCTGATGGCGCGCCTGCTGGAACTGACCGGTGGGTTGCGCGTGGGACACCCCTTTAGCCGCGACACGCATATGGGGCCGCTTATCAATGAAAAGCACCGCCAGAGCGTACTGGATTACGTGGCGCTGGCGAAGCGCGAAGGCGGCCGTGTGCTGTGCGGGGGAGAAATTCCCGCCGATCCAGCGTTGGCGGCGGGCAGTTACTTCCAGCCGACAATTATTGAAGGGCTAAGCAATCAGGCACGGGCCTGCCAAGAAGAGATTTTTGGACCGGTGCTGATAGCCATGCCTTTTGACGATGAGGCAACGCTTATCACGGACGCCAATGATTCCGTTTATGGGCTGGCGGCGGGGATCTGGACGCGCGATACCGGACGCGCGCTGCGCTTAAGTGAGGCGCTGGAGGTGGGCACCATCTGGATCAATACCTACAAAGTTTTCTCCATTTCGACCCCGTTTGGGGGCTTTAAAGAGAGCGGCCTGGGCCGCGAAAAGGGCATTCAGGGCTTAAAGGCTTGGATGCAACAAAAGAGCATTTATCTGGCGACGGGTAATGGCGTCAACCACTGGTGCGACTAAGAAAGGGCAAGCGATGAGCGAAATGATAACCGTTGGCGAGGCTATCGCCAGGACGCTGGAACAGTATCACGTTGAAGCCATTTATGGCGTTATCTCGATTCATAACCTGCCAATCGCTGATGCGGTGGGGCAACGCGGCAATATCCGCTTTGTGCCTGCACGTGGCGAGGCCGGTTCGGTCACCATGGCCGATGCCCACGGGCGCTTTTCCGGGCTTGGCGTGGCGCTGACCAGCACCGGCGCGGGGGCGGGGAACGCCGTCGGCGCGCTGGTCGAGGCGATGAACGCCTGCACGCCACTGCTGCATTTAACCGGTCAGGTTGAAAAAGCATGGCTGGATGCTGATACCGGTTTTATCCATGAAACTCGCGACCAACTCACCTTCCTGAAGGCCAGCTCAAAACGCGCTTATCGCATCAGCAATGCCAATCAGGCAGTGGCTATTTTGCATAAGGCGATTCAGGAGGCGCAAACGCCGCCGTGTGGCCCGGTATCGGTCGAGATCCCGATTGATATTCAGAGCGCGAAAATTTCGGCGTCGCTGGTGACGGCGGCGCTGCAAACTCGCCCGGCGGCTTGCGTAGATAGCCACGTGGTTGATGAACTGTGGGCACAGATGAAGCAGGCAAAGCTGCCGCTGCTGTGGCTCGGCGGCGGTGCGCTGGACTGCTCAGAGGCGGTCAGAAAGCTGGCCGATGCGGGAGTTACCGTGATTTCCAGCACCCATGCGCGCGGCGTGCTGCCGGATAGCCATCGCGCTAGCCTGCGGGCCTTCCACAACTCGCCGTCGGTTGAAGCGGTGATTGCCGCCTGTGATTTTACGCTGGTGGCCGGGTCACGCCTGCGCAGCAATGAAACGCGTTCGTGGACGCTTGAGTTGCCCCATCCGCGGGTGCAGATTGATATCGACCCGGCGGCGGCCAGTCGTAACTATTTGATGGATAACACCGTGATTGCTGACTGCAACGCGCTGCTGGTCGCGCTGGCGGCAAAGGCCGAGGGCCGTGAGTGGGGCAATGCGCAGTGGGACGCGTTGGTGAGTGGGGCGGTAGCCAAGGCGGAGCAGGGGCTGCGCGAACAGTGCGGCGAATATGCGAAGCTCAACGATGCTATTGCCCAGGCGTTGCCGGAAGATGGCCTGCTGGTTCGCGATATTACCGTGTCTGGCAGCCTGTGGGGCAGCCGACTGTTCCGTGCTAACGGCCCGTTGATGAATATCCACTCCCTCGCCGGCGCTATCGGGATGGGACTGCCGATGGCCATCGGCACTGCCGTCGCCAACCCGCAGCGTAAGGTGGTGGGGCTGGTTGGCGATGGCGGGCTGAGCCTTAATCTCGGTGAACTGGCGACGCTGGCTCAGGAAAAAGCCAACGTGACGTTGCTCATCATGAACGATGGGGGATACGGCGTGATGCGCGGTATTCAGGATAAATACTTCGGCGGGCGTCAGTATTATAACGAGCTGCACACGCCGGATTTCACCCTGCTGGCGCAGGCCATTGGCCTACAGGCATGGTGCGTTGAGCGCGCGGAGGATTTTAATGCCGTGATGACCGAAGCGCTGGCGATGCCGGGGCCGTCGGTGGTGGAGGTGAAAATGGGGCAAATCGGCGCGCTGAAGTTTGCCGGGCCGCCGCAGAAGACGTTGTATTGAGGCGATACCCCCTCACCCCGGCCCTCTCCCCATGGGGGAGAAAATACCGCACCGGGCGATCCCCTCTCCCCTATGGGGAGAGGGTTAGGGTGAGGGGAAAGCATTAAAACGCGTTAAATGGATACTCAACGTAGACACGTACTTCATTGCCGCTAACGTTGTAGTCGCTAGCATTGCTCGATACGCGCAGCACCGAGTAGCGCACTTTAAACGTCAGGTCTTTCGCCGGGCCGTTCTGCACCTGGTACTGTACCTGGTTGAACCATTCGTGTTCTTTACCGTTGCTGGTTTCCGCCGTCTTGATGTTGTCGCCGCGAACGTAAGCGGTGGTCCAGCTCAAGCCCGGCAAGCCCAGACCGCTGAAGTCCAGCGCATAGGACGCCTGCCATGAGCGTTCATCTTCAGCGTTAAAATCAGACCAGTAGGAGTTCGCCAACCAAATGGTGTTACCGCCATCGCCAACGCCGCCTTGGTTCTGGTAGCCGCCGTAGTTATAGCCGGTGCTGCCGCTGCTCTGTTGATACGCAATTTTGAAGGTATGGATATCCCAGATATAGCTGGTCGCCAGGCTCCAGATGCTGTTGCTGCGGCCCGTATTCAGCGAGTCGGCATATTCCTGATCCAGACGCGAGTTATAGCCGTTGAAGTCGAAGACCAGTTTCTGGTCTGCGGCCAGCGGCTGGGCGTAGTTCAGCCCGAGGTACTGTTTATTCAGCACGTCTTCTACGTGGGAAGCGTACAGTGCGCCGCTCAACTGGTCGTTGAACTGATAGCTGGCGCCGCCGTAGGTGATACTTTTCAGGCCGCTGTTGTGGCTGTCATCGCTTTTGCGCTGTTCGTCGGTCAGATAACCGGCGTTAACTTCCAGACCCGTAATCTCTTTTGAGATCAGCGCGGCCCCGGTGTAAGTTTCATACAGCAGACGTGATTCATCGGCGGTGATAATTGGCAGCGTCGGACGCTGGCTACCGTAGCTTAATACGGTGTTGGAGAAACGCATTTTGGCGGTTGCGCCGAACTTCGCGAGGTCGGACTTCGCGCGACCATCGTTATCCTGAGCAAAGAAGTCAATGCCGCCTGCACCGCTGTTGCCGCGGCCGCCATCAAGGCGCACGCCATACTGTGCAATACCGTCTACACCAAAGCCGATTGGGCCTTGTGTAAATCCTGATTCGAAGGTGGCAATAATGCCTTGGCCCCATTCGCTTTTATCGTGCAAGCCATCGCGATAGTCGCGTTTAATATAGGCATTGCGTAAAAACAGATCCAGATGGCTGTCGTCAACAAATCCCTGGCTATCAGATTGTTGGCTGGCGAAAGCAGGCGCAGAGGCAATAATACTTAAAGCAATTAAGGCTAATTTATTTTTCACGGCAGGAACTTCTCTATTTATATAACTGTCGAATTGTGTTGTTACAATTTCGATAGTCGCCTGAATGCGCGTCAAAAGCAATAACTGTATGACTCATTTTCAAGGTGATGAAGGCTTGAACGGCCTGCTATGGCTGGTTTTTGTTCGCGAGTGTAGACGATTTGAAAATATGGCGTTTGGGCTTAATGAAAGATAAATAATACATTTTTATTTTCATATCTAGGATGAGTGTTCGAGCCTGGCGGTTGTTGCTTATATATTCTTCGTGGTTGATCTCTACGCATATTTAACGGTTTGTGCGCTTAACTTATCAAATAATGCCGTTAAGTTATTTCTAATATCTTTTGCGTAATATAGCAAGGGAGCAATGTTGCCCCCTTGCTGATGATTATTTAATACCGTCCGCGTTCAGACGATCGCGGATATGCTGAGCACGTTCCTGTGAGCCAGGGTGATCGTCAAACATTGAGCTTTGACGTCCATCCTCCAGTTTCGCCAGCTTCTCGAAGCTGGTGGCAAGGCCGGTTGGGTTGATACCGCGTTTACGCAGCAGATCGTAGGAATAGTCGTCCGCTTCGGATTCTTGACGCTGTGAGAACTGGGAGTTCACCAGTTTTTCTCCAAGATCGCCTAGCTGTGATTGCGACAGGCTGCCGACAATACCGCCCGCTGAAGCCGCCGCAGCGCGCAGCGCGTTGGTGCCAATCGCCACCTGCATACCTTTCTTCACGTGACCCAGCGCTACGTGGCCCATTTCATGACCGACTACCGCTTCGACTTCGTTGTCGTTCATCAGATCCATCAGGCCGCTGTAGACGCGGATACAGCCGTTCGCCATCGCGAAGGCGTTGACGTCTTTTGCCACATACACTTTGTAATTAACCGGCTGGCCGTTGATGTTATCCCCCAGCGCTGCCGAAATTTTATTCAGTCGCTTGACGTAGTCGCTACCCGCTGGCGCGATGGTAGCCTTACTGTCCATATCCTTGCAGGCCTGATCGCTCAAGGCTTGTACCTGCTGATCGCTGAGGGAGAAGGCCTGTAGCGCCCCCGTTCCGGAATTTAATAAGCCGTTAGAATCCATATTCTGGCAGCCACTCAGCAGTAAAGTCGCACCAAAAGCCAGTACCATCGCCCGTTTTTTCATGAGATTGCTTCCAAAGTCGTTTATCTGAAAATGCCCTGCAATGACGATGCCAGAGATTCGCTAAGTATAAAGAATATCGTGAGTTGCAAGCGAGGAGATCACATCTTGATAACTCCTGTTCCAGAGATTTCTGAATCGGCAAAAGGATGCTCCATGTACATGCTTTGTCGCATAGGTTACATTGTTGGCACTTTTTTCTGGCACCGCCCGTAACGTGCGCGCCTCGTGGCGTTTAGGGTAAGCCTTCAACAGTCCGAACTGGAGTCAAAATGTCCTCACGTAAAGAGCTTGCTAATGCTATTCGTGCGCTGAGCATGGACGCAGTACAGAAAGCCAAATCCGGTCACCCGGGTGCCCCTATGGGTATGGCTGACATTGCCGAAGTCCTGTGGCGCGATTTTATGAACCATAACCCACAAAATCCGTCCTGGGCTGACCGTGACCGCTTTGTGCTGTCTAACGGCCACGGCTCCATGCTGATCTATAGCCTGCTGCACCTCACCGGTTATGACCTGCCAATGTCCGAACTGATGAACTTCCGTCAGTTGCATTCTAAAACTCCGGGTCACCCGGAAGTCGGTTATACCGCTGGTGTTGAAACCACGACTGGCCCACTGGGTCAGGGTATTGCTAACGCAGTGGGCATGGCGATTGCTGAAAAAACGCTGGCGGCGCAGTTTAACCGTCCTGGCCACGACATCGTTGACCACTTCACCTACGCGTTTATGGGCGACGGCTGCATGATGGAAGGCATTTCTCACGAAGTGTGCTCCCTGGCCGGTACTCTGAAGCTGGGCAAACTGGTTGCCTTCTATGATGACAACGGCATCTCCATCGATGGCCACGTTGAAGGCTGGTTCACTGATGACACCGCGAAGCGTTTCGAAGCCTATAACTGGCACGTTATCCGTGGTATAGACGGCCATGATGCGGACGCAATCAAACGCGCAGTAGAAGAAGCGCGTGCGGTAACGGACAAACCGTCTCTGCTGATGTGCAAAACCGTGATTGGTTTCGGTTCACCAAACAAAGCCGGCACCCACGACTCCCACGGCGCACCGCTGGGTGAAGCAGAAGTGGCGCTGACTCGTGAAGCGCTGGGCTGGAAATACGCCGCGTTCGAAATCCCGGCTGACATCTATGCGCAGTGGGATGCGAAAACTGCAGGTCAGGCAAAAGAAGCCGCGTGGAACGACAAGTTTGCCGCTTACGCGAAAGCCTTCCCGCAGGAAGCAGCAGAATTCACCCGTCGTATGAAAGGTGATATGCCAGCTGATTTCGATGCGAAAGCCAACGAGTTCATCGCTAAACTGCAGGCGAACCCGTCCAAAATCGCTAGCCGTAAAGCTTCTCAGAACGCTATCGAAGCGTTTGGTCCATGGCTGCCAGAATTCCTTGGCGGTTCTGCTGACTTGGCGCCATCTAACCTGACTATCTGGTCTGGTTCTAAATCGATCAACGAAGACATCGCCGGTAACTACATCCATTACGGTGTACGTGAATTCGGTATGACCGCGATCGCTAACGGTATCTCGCTGCACGGTGGTTTCCTGCCGTACACCTCTACCTTCCTGATGTTTGTGGAATACGCACGTAATGCCGTACGTATGGCCGCGCTGATGAAAAAACGTCAGGTGATGGTGTATACCCATGACTCCATCGGTCTGGGTGAAGATGGCCCAACTCACCAGCCGGTAGAGCAGATTGCTTCTCTGCGCGTGACTCCGAACATGTCCACATGGCGTCCATGTGACCAGGTTGAATCCGCGATTGCGTGGAAATATGGCGTTGAGCGTCAGGACGGCCCAACGGCGCTGATCCTCTCCCGTCAGAACCTGGCACAGCAGGAACGTACTGAAGAGCAGCTGGCAAACGTTGCTCGCGGTGGCTATGTACTGAAAGATTGCGCAGGTCAGCCTGAGCTTATCTTCATTGCGACCGGTTCCGAAGTTGAGCTGGCGGTTGCCGCTTACGAAAAACTGACTGCCGAAGGCGTGAAGGCGCGCGTGGTTTCCATGCCGTCTACCGACGCATTCGACAAGCAGGATGCGGCTTACCGTGAATCCGTACTGCCGAAAGCCGTTTCTGCGCGTGTGGCTGTAGAAGCTGCTATCGCTGATTACTGGTACAAATATGTTGGCCTGAATGGCGCTATCGTCGGTATGACCACCTTCGGTGAGTCTGCGCCGGCAGAGCTGCTGTTTGAAGAGTTCGGCTTCACCGTTGACAACGTTGTCGCGAAGGCGAAAGCACTGCTGTAATTAGCCACTACGGCTAAAAAACGGGTCGCTCAGGCGGCCCGTTTTTATCACTAGGTTAATTTATTTTAGCTATGGCAAGATATAAATGGTGACTTTAATCACAAATTGCATATTTTGTTATTTTATTAATTTGTAACCGATATCACACAATTAACGTTGCATTTTAAGAATTGATTCGCAATTCATTGTTTTTCCTCGCGTCATAAAAATGCACTGTTAAAACCCGACCTATTCTCCCTCGATTGATTTCACTTTGCCGCACGAGTATTTTGTTTTTAACGCAATCTGTACCTTAAAAATAAAATAAGGATAATTTATGCGGTTGATTGATTATTTTCCCGAAGCATCGATCTCAATAATAAACTCGGCAAATGACTGGCAAGAAGCCATTGATTTTTCCATGTCCTCTTTGCTCGCTAACCATTATGTCAATGCCGCTTATGTGCAGGCTATTAAAGACTCCACGTTAAGCAATGGTCCCTATTATATTCTCGCGTCCGGTGTGGCAATGCCCCATGCACGTCCGGAATGCGGTGCTTTAAAAACGGGAATGTCGTTAACACTACTTAAGGAAAACGTCCAGTTTAGCGCTGATGATGAGCCTGTGAAATTATTAATTGGGCTATCAGCAGCCGATGCCGATTCACATATCGACGCTATCCAAGTATTAAGCGAACTGCTATGTGAAGAAGAAACACTTGCCGAATTATTAGCGGCAACATCAGAAAAACAGCTGGCAGATATTATCGCCCGCGCATAATTATTTACTCCTTTATAGGATATTATTATGGAACACAAGTCTGCTCGTGCAAAGGTCCAGGCTTTTGGGGGATTTTTGACTGCAATGGTCATCCCCAATATTGGCGCTTTTATTGCTTGGGGTTTTATTACCGCATTATTTATTCCGACCGGTTGGATGCCGAATGAACATTTCGCCAAAATCGTTGGGCCGATGATTACCTATTTGCTGCCGGTAATGATTGGTTCCACCGGCGGTTTTCTGGTTGGAGGTAAACGCGGTGCGGTAATGGGGGGAATCGGAACCATCGGCGTCATCGTGGGCGCGGATATCCCGATGTTCCTCGGCTCCATGATCATTGGCCCACTCGGTGGTTTAATCATCAAACATATCGACCGCCTGCTGGAAAAACGTATTCCTGCCGGTTTTGAAATGGTGATTAATAATTTCTCGCTCGGTATTGCCGGGATGATTCTCTGCCTGCTGGGATTTGAGGTTATTGGCCCGGCGGTGCTTGTCGCTAATAACTTTGTCAAAGAGTGCATTGAAGCGCTGGTCCATGCGGGCTACTTGCCGCTGCTGTCGCTGATTAATGAACCGGCAAAAATTCTCTTTCTAAACAATGCTATCGATCAGGGCGTTTATTATCCACTGGGGATGCAGCAGGCTTCGGAGACGGGAAAATCCATCTTCTTTATGGTCGCTTCTAACCCCGGTCCAGGCCTAGGTTTACTGCTGGCTTTCACCTTTTTTGGCAAAGGTATGGCGAAGAAGTCAGCGCCGGGCGCGATGATCATCCATTTCTTGGGCGGGATTCATGAACTGTATTTCCCGTACGTTCTGATGAAGCCGCTGACGCTGATCGCCATGATTGCCGGTGGCATGAGCGGAACGTGGGTATTTAACCTGTTAGGTGGCGGCTTGGTCGCGGGTCCAAGTCCGGGTTCGATTTTTGCCTACTTAGCATTAACCCCGAAAGGTTCCTTCCTCGCGACCATCGCGGGTGTAACCGCAGGGACGCTGGTGACTTTTGTTATCACCTCTTTCATTTTGAAAATGGAAAAAAATAGTGAAACGGAAGGTGAAGATTCATTCAGCGAATCCGCTAAAGCGGTAAAAGTGATGAAACAGGAAGGGAAGTTTTCGTATCGCGACGTGAAACGCATCGCCTTTGTCTGCGATGCCGGAATGGGCTCCAGCGCAATGGGGGCGACCACCTTCCGTAAGCGTCTGGAAAAAGCCGGTTTGGCCATCGAGGTTAAGCATTATGCCATCGAAAATGTACCGGAAGATGCCGATATTATTGTGACCCATGCCAGTCTCGAAGGGCGCGTAAAACGGGCGACGGATAAGCCGTTGGTGCTGATTAAAAACTATATTGGCGACCCGCTGTTGGATGAGCTCTTTAAGCATATTACCGCCCATTAGCCTTAATATTTTCTGGAGTAACAATGAAAACGAAAGTGGCTGCTATCTATGGCAAGCGGGATGTCCGTATCCGTGAATTTGAATTGCCTGCGATTACTGAAAATGAATTATTAGTCAGTGTGATATCCGACAGCGTGTGTTTATCTACTTGGAAAGCCGCGTGCCTGGGTAGCGAACATAAACGCGTCCCCGACGATCTGGAAAACCATCCGGTGATAACCGGTCACGAATGCGCGGGGATTATTGTCGAAGTTGGGAAGAATCTGACCGACAAATACAAAAAAGGGCAACGTTTTGTTTTACAACCGGCGATGGGATTGCCCAGCGGATATTCCGCCGGATACAGCTATGAATATTTTGGCGGCAATGCCACGTACATGATTATTCCTGAAGTCGCGATTAATTTGGGATGCGTATTGCCATATCACGGCTCCTATTTCGCGGCGGCTTCTCTGGCTGAACCGATGTGCTGCATTATTGGCGCTTACAACGCTAATTATCATACGACGCAGTATGTCTACGAACACCGGATGGGGATAAAACCCGGCGGCAATATTACGCTGCTGGCCTGCGCCGGACCGATGGGAATCGGTGCGATCGATTACGCGGTAAATGGCAACATTCAACCATCACGCGTGGTAGTGGTGGATATCGATGACGCTCGTCTAGCACAAGCCAAAAAACTGTTGCCGGTGGAACTGGCAGTGGAAAAAGGCATTGAACTTATCTATGTGAATACCCGAGATATGGACAACCCCGCAACACAGCTTCGCGCACTCACCGATGGCGCAGGCTTTGATGACGTCTTTGTCTACGCCGCCGTACCAGCGGTGATTGAGATGGCCGACGATCTGTTGGCGGAAGACGGTTGCCTGAATTTCTTTGCCGGGCCGACCGATAGCCAATTCAAGGTGCCGTTCAACTTTTATAACGTGCATTACAACAGTACGCATGTGGTCGGCACATCCGGTGGTTCAACGGATGATATGAATGAGGCGATTGCGCTGAGTGCCACCGGTCAGCTTCAGCCGTCGTTCATGGTGACACATATTGGTGGGCTGGACGCGGTGCCAGATACCGTCCTCAATCTGCCGGATATTCCCGGCGGCAAAAAACTTATCTACAACGGCGTGACGATGCCGCTGACGGCGATTGCCGATTTTGCCGAAAAAGGCAAAACCGATCCTCTGTTCAGGGAACTGGCGCGGCTGGTGGCGCAGACTCACGGCATCTGGAATGAGCAGGCGGAAAAACATCTGCTGGCTCACTTCGGCGTGGATATCGGGGAGGCTGCGGCATGATGTCCCTAGCATGGCCGCTCTTTCGCATTACGGAACAGGCAGCGCTGGCTGCCTGGCCGCAAACCGGATGCGGTGACAAGAATCGAATCGATGGGCTGGCGGTCACCGCCATGCGCCAGGCATTGAATGAGGCCGCTATCCGTGGGCGAATCGTGATTGGCGAGGGGGAAATTGACCATGCGCCGATGCTGTGGATTGGCGAAGAGGTGGGGAGCGGTAGCGGGCCGGAAGTGGATATCGCCGTCGATCCCATTGAAGGCACCCGCATGGTGGCGATGGGGCAGAGCAACGCGCTGGCAGTAATGGCGTTTGCGCCGCGCGGCAGTCTGCTCCATGCTCCTGATATGTATATGAAAAAACTGGTTGTTAACCGGGAGGCGGCCGGGGCGATTAATTTGGCGCTGCCGCTGGCGGAGAATTTGCGCAATGTGGCACATGCACTGGGTAAACCGCTGGAACGTCTGCGAATGGCGACCTTGGACAAGCCACGCTTACAGCCTATGATTGCCGAAGCCACACAGCTTGGAGTGAAAGTTTTCGCTCTGCCGGATGGTGATGTCGCAGCCAGCGTGTTGACCTGCCAGCAGGATAATCTGTATGACGTGATGTTTACCATTGGCGGTGCGCCGGAAGGGGTCATTTCCGCCTGCGCGGTCAAAGCGCTGGGTGGCGATATGCAGGCGGAACTGATCGACTTTTGTCAGGCGAAAGGTGACAGCGCCGAAAATGAGCAGGTCGCGCAACAGGAACGAAAACGCTGTGCTGAGATGGGCGTAGAGGTCAACCGGATCTATTCGCTGGAGGAGTTGGTTCGAGGGCGCGACATCCTCTTTAGCGCAACCGGTGTAACGGGCGGCGATCTGGTAAATGGCATTCAACAGGTAGCGAATGGTGTGCGCACTCAAACTTTACTGATCAGCGGCGCGGACCGAACGTGTAATATAATAGACTCCCTGCATTCATGGTGATTTATCGAGAGACGGATGACGACGCTGACAGAAGATGAGGTGCTTGAGCAACTGGATGCTCAGGAGGATATGCTTGCGTTTATGGCGACAGCACATGACATTTTGCTGTTGGGCGTTAAACGCTTTCTGCCGTCGCTGTTTGTCGATAACGATGAAGAGATCGTGGAATATGCAGTGAAGCCGTTACTCGCGCAAAGCGGGCCGCTTGACGATATTGATGTGGCGTTACGACTGATCTATGCGCTGGGAAAAATGGATAAATGGCTGTATGCCGACATTACCCATTTTTCTCAGTTTTATCAGTACCTCAAAGAGCAGGATGACATCCCCAAATTCGCTGACGATATGACGTGGGATTTTATCAGTAACGTGAACTGTATTACGCGGAATGCGACCCTTTATGGTGCGCTGGAATCGATGAAATTCGCCGACTTTGCCGCTTGGTCTGAGGTGCGCTTTACCGGAATGGTCAAAACGGCGCTGACGCTGGCGGTAACGGCAATTTTAAAGGAACTCACGCCGTGAAAATCTGGCTGACAGTGAATGGGCTACAGATCGAGGCTCATTACCACGATGATGAAATAGAAAAAGTTCACAAACCCTTACTGTGCAAACTGGCGCAATTACATGCCGCAAATCCTGCGCGGCGGACCATCATCTTTTTGAGTGCGCCACCCGGCACGGGAAAATCGACCCTGACGACATTCTGGGAACACCTCTGCCGTCGGGATGCCGACCTGCCGGAGATTCAGACGTTACCGATGGATGGTTTCCACCACTACAACAGTTGGCTGGATG
The DNA here is from genome assembly GCF_040932435.1 of Kluyvera sp. STS39-E. Taxonomy (NCBI): domain Bacteria; kingdom Pseudomonadati; phylum Pseudomonadota; class Gammaproteobacteria; order Enterobacterales; family Enterobacteriaceae; genus Kluyvera; species Kluyvera sp. STS39-E. The sequence continues at coordinate 329,672 of NZ_JBFQGA010000001.1, forward strand.
CGCACAACCTGCGCCCTTATAAAGGTGCGCCGGAGACGTTTGATGTGGCGAAGCTTGCACAGAATCTACAGCGGATTCGCGAGGGCGATGGAACATGGCCGCAGTACGACAGGCAAACGCACGATCCACAAGAAGGCGCGGTTCAGGTCACGGCACCGGTGGTGATTGTGGAAGGCAACTGGCTGCTGCTTGACGACGACAGTTGGCGAACTTTAGCGAAATACTGCGATTTTTCTCTATTTATTCACGCTCCGGCGCATGTTCTGCGAGACCGTTTGGTAGGGCGCAAGCTGGCCGGAGGGCTATCGCAGGCCGAAGCCGATGCTTTTTATCTGCGTACAGACGGCCCGAATGTGCAACGGGTGCTCGAAAACAGCCTGCCTGCTAATCTGACATTAGAAATGACAGAGGATGGTGCGTATCGGATCCCAGAGAGCTTGACCCTTCAGACCCTTAATCACGCTGACGTTCCGTGAGAGTGCCATTTCGCAACCGAACAATGCGTGGAAAATGACGCTGTGTAAAAGCAGCGTCATGGCTAATTGAGACGATGCTGGTTCCTCGCTTCCGGCAAACATCAAGCCAGTTTTCAAAGACTGCCAGCCAATGGGCGTCAAAATCACGGCTCGGTTCATCCAGCATGAGAATGGCTGGTGCCATCGCCTCAAGGCTGGCAACGGCAACCATGCGACGCTGCGCGGTGTGCAAATCCAGTGGGTGCGCGTCTGCCACGTCGTCTAGCTGACAGAGTTTCAGGGCGGCCATGGTGCGTTGCGCCACTTCCTCGGCGGGCAGTTTTTGCAGCCGCAGGCCAAAAGCCACTTCATCTGCCACATTGCTATGAAAGATCTGGTTTTCCGCTTCCTGAAACAAAACGCCGATGACCGTTGCGCGTTCGCGGTTTTTGAATTGCGCAATAGTTCTGTTGCACAGCATTACTTCACCGGAGGAAGGGGAGAGAAGGCCCGCCATCACTCTTAACAGGGTGGATTTTCCCACACCATTATCGCCGGTTAACGCCAGCCATTCTCCTGCATGCAGTTGCAGCGAAATATCATGAAGGCAGGCATCTGGCGCACCGGGCCAGCGAAAATTCACCTGATTTAATATCAGCATAGCGGTGATAAACCTCCGTCGTGCAGCTGCCAGGCTCGCTGGCAATGCGCAATGAACGGCTCGGGCTGCCGCTCGAATAGGATAACCAACGACTGTTGCTGCTGCGCCCAATTTTGCAGTCGCGTTAGCAGCAGATCGGTCGCTTGGGCGGTCAGGCGACTGAATGCTTCATCCAAGATTAAGATCTTCGGCTGCATCGCCAGCGCACAGGCTATCACCACGCGTTGGGTTTCACCGCCGGAGAGGGTTGCCGGGTGTCGATGACGCAGCGGCTGGCATTGCGTCAAGGAGAGCGCGTTATCGATTCGACGCAGAATCTCGTCTTCTGCAAGGCAGAGATTCTCCGGGCCAAAAGCGACCTCTTCTTCCACGCTGAAGGTGCAACCGGATAGCTGCAGGTAAGGGGATTGTTGAACCAACTGGATGGTTTGTGATTGTTCTACCAGCGTGATTTGGCCAATGGGGGCGCCTAGCAGACTCCCTGTACCCTCGATGCTGCCGGGCAGAAAATCCGGGTACCAGCCCGCCATGAGCTGCGCTAGCGTGCTTTTGCCGCTGCCGTTATCGCCAAAAATAGCCACCATGCCGTCAGTTGCACAATGAAAACTGAGAGGAACAGAGAGACGCGTGGGGTGCGTAGGGCGATAGCAAAACTGTTCTAGCGTAACCATATCCATACCCCTATTTCGACAAGCATAGCGAGTACCATGGTGTAGCGGGCGATGCGTTGTAAAGTGCTGTCCGCTGGTGCCCACAGTGTGGTACGCCTGCGATGCAGACGAAAGGCCCGCATATCCAGCGCTGCACCGCGTACCACCAGATCGTTGAGCGCATTATGCGTCAGCGGGAGTATCAGTGCGGGCATCGCGCGTAGGCGCTGATACCCGCGTTCATCCAGCGGAACACCACGCGCGCGCTGGGCTTCGTGAATAATCGACAACTGCCGCTTGAGCTGCTCGACGATCAGCAACGGACCGGCAAACAGATAGGAAACGCCCGGCGGTAGGCGTGAGGCAAATAAGGCGCGGATGAAGCGCGATATCGGCACATACTGCATCCACAGCTGCGATGTTGATACTATCGCCAAGATCCGTAGCCACAGGGTGACGGCTTCGGCCCAGCGCTCAGGCGCACGCTGCTGTCCACTGAGCCACTCCGTCAGCCAGCCGCCGTGGACCAGCCACAGGCCTATTCCCAAAGGCACCATCAACCAGACAACATACTTTGCGCGGGGACGCGTAGCTCTCCGGCACAGCAAGAGCAGGAATACAGCCATACTGTAGACGCTAAGTACGATGCCGCCCGGCAGCAGTAACGTGGTGCAGGCGGCAAGCGCCCACAGCGTGAGCGAGGTAAACGGATGCATTTAGCGCTACCGCACGGCAGACATAGTAGGGAAATGACGCATAGTGCGTAACGGCAGCTGACGCAGCAGCAGCCAAACGATCAACGCCGTTAGGATTTTATCCACCAGATTGGCACCGATAACGGTAATGGCGACGGACTCCATCAGGTCCTGACCGGCAGAGTACATCCAGGCGACAAATAAATCGGCTCCGCTGCCGGTGACGCCGCCAAAGAGAGTCGTGCGAATAGGAACCGCAACAATTGTCACGCCGAGGGTGATGACGCCGCCGCTGGCAATCACTTTAGGCAAGGTGCGAAACCATCCTGCGCGAGCCAGCCATCCGGCGACGAGACCAATAACCATTGCGACGGGGGCAAAGGCCGCGGCGATAGGATCGGTCAGGACTCCCCATAGCAGGTTGGTGAGTAAACCGGTCAGCATGCCCACGACAGGGCCTAACAGCACTGCGCTAATGATGGTGCCGATGGAGTCGAGAAAAATGGGCAGTTTCAACATGCTGATGAGCTGACCGCCGACCATATTGATAGCGATAGCAATGACAATCAGCGCCAGCGATTGACTGGAAAATTGGCGACGCGCCATAGAGACCTCTTATTTGTGTCGTGTTATTGGGAAGTGATAACCAGTTCTTCATAGCCAGAAACCGCGCACGGCTGGCGGCTAAATGCGAGTTCGGTAAGCTCGCCAATGACCAGTTCAAGGGTGGTGCGTACGGTACAGCCGGGCATCATATGACCGCCAAGCATCGCTCCCGCTGGGTCAGAAACCGCAAGGTGGAGATGTTCGCCGGTAAGCTCCAGCGTGCCGTTAAGGGAGATGACTTCAAACGTTCCACTGAGCAAGGTGGTATCGTCATTGCCAGCATATCGCAGGGCGACGTCCGTCAGGCTTCCGGTGCAGCCGGTAATCCACGCGGCCTGTAGCGAGTGCTGTTGGATAAACGCGTGGAGCTGGGCAAAAACTTCTTGGCCTGGCAGTAAGCGCAGCGCATAAAAACGCGCGCGTGATGAGTGAGGTACAATCATGTTTGGGGGACTCCGAGACTCGGACGTGTGGTGATAATATAGACACGTGATAATAGGCTTTCTGATATAAATCAGGATTTACGCCACAGCAACGAAATTATCTTGCTACGCTTATGCCCAATTCTGGAATGTGGAATAAATTGGCCTTCTCATGGCGCAAAAATGTGATGTAAGTCAGATAACCGCTTTCTCTAACTGGACAATCATTCCTTTTATTCCTTGTTTCGCTTATTCTAGCTGAAGCGTTTCAGTTGGCAGTTTGTTCGACATTTAACCAATCAGTCACTGTTTGTGGCAGGTAAGGTTTCCCAGAACTCGTGGCTGCATTACTCTGTGAGCCATCAGGAATCGGGATAATCTTGCAGGAGACCTATGACCGTACGCGTAGCGATTAATGGCTTCGGTCGCATTGGACGTAACGTGGTTCGTGCTTTGTATGAATCCGGACGCCGTGCGGAAATTACCGTGGTGGCTATCAACGAACTGGCCGATGCTGCCGGCATTGCGCATTTGTTGAAGTATGACACCAGCCATGGGCGCTTCGCCTGGGATGTCCGTCAGGAGCGAGAGCAGCTCTACGTTGGCGATGACACTATCCGTCTTCTGCACGAACGTTCGATTGACGCGCTCCCTTGGCGAGAACTGTCGGTTGATGTGGTGCTGGACTGTACCGGTGTGTACGGAAGCCGTGAAGACGGTGAGGCCCATATCGCCGCAGGCGCGAAGAAGGTGCTCTTTTCACATCCTGGCAGCAACGATCTCGACGCCACTATCGTGTTTGGCGTTAACCAGCACGAGCTGCGTGCAGAACACCGCATTGTTTCCAACGCCTCCTGCACCACCAACTGCATCATTCCCGTCATTAAACTGTTAGATGATGCCTACGGTATTGAATCCGGTACGGTCACGACCATCCACTCCGCGATGCATGACCAGCAGGTGATTGACGCCTATCACCCGGACTTACGCCGTACACGCGCGGCAAGCCAATCGATCATTCCAGTAGATACTAAACTTGCGGCGGGTATTGCCCGTATTTTTCCGAAGTTTAGCGACCATTTTGAAGCGATTGCGGTGCGCGTACCGACCATCAACGTCACGGCAATTGACCTGAGCGTGACGGTGAAGAAGCCGGTAAAAGCCCATGAAGTCAACCAGTTGCTGCAAAAAGCAGCGCAGGGTACATTTCATGGTATAGTTGACTATACGGAATTACCGTTGGTCTCGACTGATTTTAATCACGATCCGCATAGTGCCATTGTTGATGGCACACAGACGCGGGTAAGTGGAGCACATCTGATCAAAACTCTGGTCTGGTGTGATAACGAATGGGGCTTTGCTAACCGAATGCTCGACACGACGTTAGCAATGGCAGCTATTGGTTTCAGGCTCGACGCTCAAGCGTCGACAAAACTTTAAGTATCAACGAGAGGATTCACCATGTCTGTAATTAAGATGACCGATCTGGATCTGGCTGGTAAACGCGTTTTCATCCGTGCGGACCTAAACGTACCAGTTAAAGAAGGGAAAGTAACCAGCGACGCGCGTATCCGTGCATCTCTGCCGACCATTGAGCTGGCTCTGAAGCAGGGCGCAAAAGTGATGGTCACTTCTCACTTAGGTCGTCCGACCGAAGGCGAGTACAACGAAGAATTCTCTCTGTTGCCGGTTGTTAATTACCTGAAAGACAAACTGTCTGCACCGGTACGTCTGGTTAAAGACTACCTGGACGGCGTTGAAGTTGCTGCAGGCGAACTGGTTGTTCTGGAAAACGTTCGCTTTAACAAAGGCGAAAAGAAAGACGACGAAACCCTGTCTAAAAAATATGCCGCGCTGTGCGACGTATTCGTGATGGATGCATTCGGTACTGCACACCGTGCGCAGGCTTCTACCCACGGTATCGGTAAATTCTCCGACGTTGCTTGTGCAGGTCCTCTGCTGGCAAATGAGCTGGAAGCACTGGGTAAAGCCCTGAAAGAACCTGCTCGTCCAATGGTTGCTATCGTTGGTGGTTCTAAAGTTTCTACCAAACTGACCGTTCTGGATTCTCTGTCCAAAATCGCTGACCAGCTGATCGTTGGCGGTGGCATCGCGAACACCTTCGTTGCCGCTCAGGGCCACAATGTTGGTAAATCCCTGTACGAAGCTGACCTGGTTGACGAAGCAAAACGTCTGCTGACGACCTGCGACATTCCAGTACCAACTGATGTTCGCGTGGCAACTGAGTTCTCCGAAACCGCAACCGCGACCCTGAAATCTGTTAACGACATCAAAGATGACGAGCAGATTCTGGATCTGGGCGACGTTTCTGCACAGAAACTGGCTGAAATCCTCAAAAATGCGAAAACCATTCTGTGGAACGGTCCGGTTGGCGTATTCGAATTCCCTAACTTCCGTAAAGGTACCGAAATCGTGGCTAACGCCATCGCCGATAGCGAAGCGTTCTCCATCGCAGGCGGCGGCGATACTCTGGCTGCTATCGACCTGTTCGGTATTTCTGACAAAATTTCCTACATCTCTACTGGTGGCGGCGCATTCCTCGAATTCGTGGAAGGCAAAGTACTGCCAGCTGTAGCAATGCTCGAAGAGCGCGCTAAGAAGTAAGTCATTTTAGGGCAGGGAAACCTGCCCGATTATTCACGCGCTCACGGGCGCGCTCCTTTCCAAGGCCGAAGATACAGGACTCGTAACATGTCTAAAATTTTTGATTTCGTAAAACCAGGCGTAATTACTGGTGATGACGTACAGAAAGTTTTCCAGGTAGCAAAAGAAAACAACTTTGCTCTGCCAGCCGTTAACTGCGTCGGTACCGACTCCATCAACGCCGTACTGGAAACCGCAGCAAAAGTTAAAGCACCGGTTATCGTACAGTTCTCCAACGGTGGCGCTGCGTTCATCGCAGGTAAAGGCGTGAAAACTGACGTTCCTCAGGGCGCGGCAATTCTGGGTGCTATCTCTGGCGCGCATCACGTTCACCAGATGGCTGAGCACTACGGTGTTCCAGTTATCCTGCACACCGACCACTGCGCGAAGAAACTGCTGCCGTGGATTGACGGTCTGCTGGATGCGGGTGAAAAACACTTTGCTGCTACCGGTAAGCCACTGTTCTCTTCCCACATGATCGACCTGTCCGAAGAGTCCCTGCACGAAAACATCGAAATCTGCTCCAAATATCTGGCGCGCATGTCCAAAATGGATATGACTCTGGAAATCGAACTGGGTTGCACCGGCGGTGAAGAAGACGGCGTGGACAACAGCCACATGGACGCTTCTGCACTGTACACTCAGCCAGAAGACGTTGATTACGCTTACACTGAGCTGAGCAAAATCAGCCCACGTTTCACTATCGCGGCTTCCTTCGGTAACGTACACGGTGTGTACAAACCAGGTAACGTGGTTCTGACTCCAACTATCCTGCGCGATTCCCAGGACTATGTTTCTAAGAAACATAACCTGCCGCACAACAGCCTGAACTTCGTCTTCCACGGCGGTTCCGGTTCTTCTGCTCAGGAAATCAAAGATTCCGTAAGCTACGGTGTTATCAAAATGAACATCGATACCGATACCCAGTGGGCAACTTGGGACGGTATTCTGGGCTACTACAAAGCTAACGAAGCTTACCTGCAAGGTCAGCTGGGCAACCCGAAAGGCGAAGACCAGCCGAACAAGAAATACTACGATCCACGCGTATGGCTGCGCGCCGCTCAGACTTCTATGATCGCCCGTCTGGAACAGGCTTTCACTGAACTGAACGCGAAAGACGTTCTGTAATTCAGTTTCGCTCTGCATTAAATGGCTTCCTGCGGGAAGCCATTTTTTTGCCTATAGGAAAATGAAATAGCAAATTGCAGGGAGAATTGAATAGGTTTGCGGATATTGAACTGGGTCACAAATATTGATAGATGTACCTCAAATAAATCCAAAAACGAGCTAAAAATTCCTATTGCCGCGCAATGCGGTATATAATTAATTATATTGCGAATTTATATTATTCTTTTTCTAAGTATTAAAAAAGATAAGGTATAGTTAAATAATTTCGATTTTCCATTTTGAAAATGGTAACCACGTCATATTCCTTTCTCCTCATTATTTTCCTCCGAACCCGTTTGATCCTAATCAACTCCCCTTATGCGGAGTTATTTATTATTTTCCGTTTGCATATTAATGTTTATGGATGTGATGTGAGAAATAAAATATGGAAATAAAAGAATTATTGAATACAGAAATATCCCGTCGTGATGCGGTAACGGTAAGCGCCAAATTAGGGGCGGCCGTTGCGCTCACTAATGCCATCGCCTTACCGTTCTCCACCCCTGCACAGGCCTCAGCCCCGGAAACGGTGGCTCCAGACGAGATCGTTAGACACAGCGCCTGTCTAGTCAACTGCGGCAGTCGTTGTCCGCTGAAGGTCATCGTTAAAGATGATCGGATTGTACGTATTGAACCTGAAGATGCGAAAGATGACGCGGTATTTGGTGAACATCAGATTCGCCCTTGTTTACGCGGGCGCTCCAGCCGCTGGCGTGTATACAGTCCGGACCGCATTAAATACCCTATGAAGCGGGTAGGCAAACGCGGTGAAGGTAAATTTAAACGTATTTCTTGGGATGAAGCCACGGTGTTTGTGGCTGCTGAGATGAAACGCGTCACCGAAAAATATGGCCGGGAAGCTATTTATTATAATTATCAATCTGGCGCTTATTATCATACTCAGGGCTCACCGGCATGGAAGCGACTGTTAAATCTCACCGGCGGTTATCTTAATTATCATAATACCTACTCTACCGCACAAATTGGTGCGGCGACGCCCTTTACTCATGGCACCTATGTAGGCAGTCACTTTACCCAGATTGCCCATTCCGACCTGGTGGTTTTATTCGGGCTTAATTTATCTGAAACCCGAATGTCAGGCGGCGGCCAGGTGGAAGAGTTGCGCCGGGCGCTTGAGGCATCCCAAGCGCGGGTGATTATCATTGATCCGCGTTATACCGACTCCGTCATTACCGAACACGCTGAATGGCTGCCGATTCGTCCGACAACCGATGCCGCGCTGGTCGCCGGGATGGCGCATACGCTAATTACCGAAGGGTTGATCGACGAAGCACAGGTTAATCGATACAGTGTCGGCTATGACCGCAGCACGCTGCCGGGGCAGGCCGCGCCAAACGCTAGCTACAAAGATTATGTGTTGGGCACCGGTGATGATGGCATAGAGAAAACGCCGGAATGGGCTGCGGATATCAGCGGTATCCCCGCTATCCGCATTCGCCAGTTGGCGCGTGAAATCGCCTCCGCTCGTGCCTGTTTTATCTGCCAAGGATGGGGGCCACAGCGTCATGCCAACGGCGAGCAGACCGTGCGTGCAATTCAAACTCTGCCGGTGCTGACCGGCCAGTTTGGCCTGCCGGGCACCAACAACGGCAACTGGCCTTACGGTACGCCATACGGTGTGCCTCTGCTACCTATCGGCACCAACGCGGTAAAAACCTCTATCCCGTGTTATCTCTGGACAGATGCTATCCAAAGCCCCGAGAAAATGACGGCCACCACGATGGGGGTAAAAGGAGCGGATAAGCTGAAAACCGGCATTAAGCTGTTCTTTAATCAGGCGGGGAATGCGCTGTTGAATCAGCACGGTGATATCAACCGCACGCGAAAAATACTGGCCGATGAGACGCTGTGCGAAACCATTATTGTGATTGAGAACCATATGACGCCGAGCGCGAAGTATGCGGACCTCCTGCTGCCGGAAACCAGCTATCTCGAAGCGGAGGACTTGGTGGACAGCTCTTATGCCGCAGGTTCCCATAACTACATGATCGCAACCCAAAAAACGATAAAACCGATGTGGGAAGTTCGGAGCACCTACGACATCTGCGCCGATATCGCCGGACATCTTGGTATGCGTGAACAATATACCGAGGGCAGAACCCAGGCGCAGTGGGCCGAGTTGCACTATAAGCAAATCCGCGAAAAGCGTACTTATCTGCCGGAGTGGACGGTCGCTAAAGAGATGGGAGTGATTGACCAACAGATAGCCACCGAGAAGCAAAGTCTGGCTTTTGCTGATTTCCGTTCTGATGCCACGGCCAACCCGCTCGACACGCCGACGGGAAAAATTGAGATTTACTCTCAGGCGCTGGCGGACTTAGCCAAAACCTGGATCCTGCCGGAAGGCGATCGCATCCCGGCGGTGCCGGAATTTTGCGTGGTGAAGGAGTCTCATCTCAATAAAACACTGACCGCGAAGTACCCATTACAGCTCAGTGGCTTCCATACCAAAGGCCATACTCATTCGACTTACACCAACGTGCTTATGTTGCATGAAGCCGTGCCTGATGAAGTGTGGATCAACCCGCTGGATGCCAGCGCCCGGCAGTTAAGTTCTGGCGACCGGGTCCACGTGTTTAACGATCGCGGCGTGGTGGAAATGCCGTGCAAGGTTACCCCGCGTATTTTACCCGGCGTGGTGGCGATGCCGCAGGGCGCATGGACCCGCCTGGACAGCAATGGTGTCGACGTGGGTGGCTGTATTAACACGCTGACCAGCCATCTGCCTTCGCCGCTGGCGAAAGGCAATCCTCAGCACACCAACTTGGTCGAAATTAAGCGCGCATAAGGAGCTTGCACAATGAAACAGTATGGTTTTTACGTTGACTCCTCGCGCTGCTCGGGCTGCAAAACCTGCCAGGTTAGCTGCAAGGATAATAAAGATTTGGACGTGGGGCTGAAATTCCGCCGTGTGTACGAATACGGTGGCGGCAGTTGGGTGAAGGAAGGCGAAAGCTGGCATCACGATACGTTCACCTACTATTTGTCCATCGCCTGTAACCACTGCGATGATCCTACCTGCGTGTCGGGTTGCCCGACTGGGGCGATGCACAAGCGCGAAGAGGACGGTTTGGTACTGGTGAATGACGAGATCTGTGTGGGCTGTCGGTATTGCGAAATGCGCTGTCCGTACGGTGCGCCGCAGTTCGACGCGCAGGCGAAGGTGATGCGCAAATGCGATGGTTGCCTCGATAGGCTGGAAAAAAATCTGCGCCCTATCTGCGTGGACTCATGCCCACAGCGAGCGCTAGATTTTGGCCCGATTGACGAATTGCGCGCGAAATACGGCAGCGAGAATCAGATTGCGCCACTGCCTTCCTCATCGCTTACCCATCCTAATCTCATTATTAAGCCCCACCCAAAAGCGCGACCTACGGGTGATACGGAAGGCGCCATTATGAATATTCAGGAGGTGCGCCATGCATGAGTTGCCACTGGTTTTCTTTACGGTGTTTACCCAAAGTGCAGTGGGGGCGTTTATCCTGCTGCTGATTGGCGGCGCATTGGGGCTGGTTGATGCGCGTCGCCAGGCCATTGGGTTATTTGCGGTGATGTGCCTGTTTGGGCTGGGCGTGATAATTGGCATCTTCCACGTTGGCCAACCGCTGCGGGCCCTGAACATGTTGTTCCGCGTTGGGCACTCGCCGATGAGCAATGAAATTGTACTGTCGGCGGTGTTCTCTGCGCTGGGCGGTCTAGGAGCGCTCGGGTTGTTGCTTAATCGCATGGTGGGGCTTAGCAAAGTTCTGGCCTGGCTGGCGGCGGCGGTGGGCGTGGCCTTTATATTCGCGATTCCACAGATTTATCAACTGCCTACCGTTGCTACCTGGCGCTCGTCTTACACCACGGCAATGATGGTACTGACGCCGCTTATCGGCGGCGGCGCGCTGGCGGCACTGTTCGGTGCTCGTCGCTTAGGGCTGCCGATGAGCGTATTGGCGATCCTGGTCAGTTTCTGCCTACGTCCCGGCTATATGTCTACGTTGATGAACGCCGAAGGCGCATTAACCACGGCGCAGGATAGCTGGTTTACCGCACAGGCGGTGCTGCTGGCCGTGGGCGCTGCGGGGGCGGCAACGTTTACGCGCATCAAATCGAATCATGCCGTGCTAGCGGTCGTCGCGTTGGTGGTGATTGCGGCTGAGCTGTTGGGCCGAATTGCGTTCTACAACCTGTGGACGTTACCGATGTAACCTGTGAGCGGCCTCGGCCGCTCTGTTTTCAGAAGGTGTCAGAGATGTTTTCCTATGCTGTACTGCCGCGTATTCTCGGCTCATTGTTTTACTACTCCCCCGAAAAACCGGAGGTCAAGGCGCTGATGTCCTGCTTGCCGACGCTGGCCGATCTTTTTCCGTGGTGCGATCGCGAACAACTTGAAGTGCTCTGCGCTTCGTGGCCGTTGCCCGATGATGCGTCGCTCGCTTGGCAATTCTCGATGCTGTTTGAAGGGCAGGGCGAAATGCCTATCCCACCATGGGGCTCAGTGTGGTTGGAAAAAGACAATTTGCTGATGGGAGAAACCACCGCCGACTACCGGATCTTTTTGCAGTCTCAGGGAATGGTGTTCGATGCACGGCATAATGAGCCAGAGGATCAATTTGGCCTGATGTTGCTGGCCTACAGCGCCATGCTGGAGGCAAATAATAACGCTGGGGCCGATCGGCTGCTGGAGGTGTATTTGCTGCCATGGGGATGTCGCTACCTTGAGCGGCTTCAGGGTAATGGGCTAAGCCCGTTTTATGCCCAGCTTGCAGTCGTCACATCCCGCTATTTGCAGGATGTTGTACAGCAGCGAGGGTTGGACGTTGTGCCTAAACGCCTGTTTCTCCCATGAGTAAATCAGAAACGTACTATCAGGAATTGATGGCCCATCGGCATATTAGCCGCAGGGGGCTGTTTCGCGCCTTCGTGACAGCGGCAGGCAATGCTGCCCCGAAGGTTCCCGCCGCATTGCCTGCGCACCCTTTGCCGCCGGGCGCGTTACCTGATGCGCTGTTTCGCCAGCAATGCACTCGCTGCGATGCCTGCATTAATATTTGCCCGATGGGCGTGTTGAACAAGCATGAAGATGGCTTCCCGCAGCTGATTATTGAATACGCCAGCTGCGACGGCTGCGGTTTGTGCATTAACGCTTGTGAGAACAAGGCTCTTCGCCCCCAAGCTCGCTTCGATACGGGGTTAAGGCCCGTTTTTGACCGTCGCTGTGTAAGTTCGCTGCGTGCCTGTAATCAGTGTGTGGCTCTCTGCCCGGAGGCAGCCTGCTTAATTGGCGAATCAGGTGCTCCAGAGATTGACCAAGAGCGCTGTAATGGCTGCGGTGAGTGTCTGGTACAGTGCGGCCAAGGCGCGGTGAGCCTTGAACTGGCCGGGTAGTTTTTCGCGGATAGCCGCCGTGACAATTGCCGCAGTCATTGCGGAATCCTCTTATTTTTTCTGCAATTTCTTGCCCGAGCTGGCCTTGTAAATGGCATATTTGCCCGTTTTTGATTACCTTAAAGGTGTTTTCGTGAAGCAGATCTCAAAATCTGACGACTTGTCACTTTAAAGGAAGGTTGAATGGAAGATTTAAACGTTGTCGATAGCATAAATGGCGCGGGTACATGGCTGGTGCGCAACCAGGAGTTACTGCTGAGCTATGCCGTCAATATCGTAGCGGCTATCGCTATCATCATCGTGGGGATGATTGTGGCACGGCTTGTTTCGAATACCGTTAACCGCCTGATGCTGGCGCGTAAAATCGATGCCACCGTGGCAGACTTTCTCTCCGCGCTGGTGCGTTATGCGGTGATTGCCTTCACGTTGATTGCAGCACTTGGCCGCGTCGGTGTGCAGACTGCATCGGTCATCGCCGTCCTGGGTGCCGCCGGTTTAGCCGTGGGTCTTGCGCTGCAAGGGTCGCTCTCCAACCTGGCGGCCGGTGTGTTGCTGGTGATGTTCCGTCCATTCCGTGCCGGTGAATATGTGGATCTCGGCGGCGTGGCCGGTACCGTGCTCAGCGTGCAGATCTTCTCCACCACCATGCGCACCGTTGATGGCAAAATCGTCGTTATTCCAAACGGTAAAATTATCGCCGGGAACATTATCAACTTCTCCCGCGAACCTGCTCGCCGCAATGAGTTTATTATCGGTGTTTCCTACGATGCGGATATTGATAAGGTGAAGCAGATCCTGACGCGTATTCTGGAGTCGGATAACCGCATCCTGAAGGATCGTGATATCACTGTACGCTTAAATGAGCTGGCACCGTCATCGGTGAATTTTGTAGTCCGTGCGTGGAGCCTGAGCGGCGACCTGCAAAACGTTTACTGGGATGTGCTGGAGCAGATCAAGCGTGAGTTCGATGCGAACGGCATCAGTTTTCCCTACCCGCAGTTAGACGTGAATATGAAATCGCCGAAAGACGCGCAAGAATAATCTCCTGAGTGATAAAGATAAAAGGCTCGCCATGAATATGGCGGGCCTTTTTATTAGCGCATAGCCTCATGAAGCAGCGTGGTCACGCGCGCCAGAACGTGGCCGCTCTCACTGACACCTTGCCCAACCTGTTCAGCTACCCATTGCTCCTGAACCTGCTGATAGCGACTGGCCTGCTGCCATGCCTGTAGCTGTGTGGGAGAAAGCCAGGTGATGCTGGCGCCGCTTTGCTGCATTGAATGTGCCATATCGCGCAGGCTGGCATCGAGCAACGGGCCGATTTTGCGCTGAGTTGATGCCGCTGCGCGCTGGATTGCCGCTTTATCCTCAGCCGGAAGCGCCTCCCAGCGTGCCTTATTGATGGTCAGAAGATAAACGTGACCCAACCATAGCTGTGGCGAGAGCTGGATATATTTAGCAGCCTTCTGCGCCTGAATATCGTCACCGCTATCAAGGTTGACCAGAAGTCCATTCAACGCACCCGCGTTTAACGCTTCGGTAATTTGCGCGTTCCACGGCATTTTAATGACCTTGCCGCCCGCATTTTCCAGATAAGCCTGGTGCCAGAAGCTTGCGGTACGCCAGGTTGTGCCCTGTAAATTACCCAGCGGCGTTACGGGGGAAGTGCTAAAGAATGCGGCCGGGTAGCCGAGGAAAAATTGCAGATTGATCAGATTATTCTTGGCCAGCTCAGCCTCGAATTCGGGAACGTCATGAAACACGTGCTGAAAGAATGCAGCCTGCTTTTCCCCGCTTGCAGGGCCTACGGGAAAGCTTTTGAAGATCTGGTATAGCGGCAACTGCTTGGGCGTATATTCTGGGACCACGATACCGATATCGGCTTTCTCACCCACTTGGACCGTATGTAAGGCGTTATAGCTGGTGGAGAGTTCGCCATTCCAGTGCGCTTCAATGCGCACGCGCCCCTGTGATTCTTTCTCAATCGCGGCGAAGAAGATATCGTTTATTGCCCGCGTTCGCATATTGCCGTAGGGCTCGTGGTCGGTATAGCGCAGCACAGTGTCTGCCTGGGTGCAGGTGAGAAAGGAGAGCGCGGCAAGAACCAGCGCGTAACATAAAGCGACATGTAATTTCATGCCCATTCCTTTAGACGTGAGAGCGATAATATTGGGGATGATAATGGTAACGATTAATTCATTTAACTTAATGATATACTTGAGTTTTATTCCATGCCAGTATGGCGAAATATACGCATTTAAGCGCTATCTAAATGTAGGTACTAGGCTGGCATGGCACAAATTGTCTTTTATTATTAGCTATTCTTATTAATGATTAAAAATATCAATTTCATCTAATGATTACATCGCGTTATAGTCAGCGCCATTGCTGAACAACATTAAGAAAAAACGCCATGATATCTTATTACTTTCAAGGTCTTGCGCTTGGCGCAGCCATGATATTACCGCTGGGTCCGCAGAATGCTTTTGTGATGAACCAAGGTATTCGTCGCCAGTATCATCTGATGACTGCGCTGCTGTGTGCCATCAGCGATTTGCTGCTGATTTGCGCGGGAATTTTTGGCGGTAGCGCTTTGTTGATGGCTTCACCGTGGCTATTGGCGCTAGTGACGTGGGGCGGCGTGGCGTTCCTGTTGTGGTACGGTTTTGGCGCATTGAAAACTGCCATGGGCAGCAATATTGAATTGGCGAGCGCCGAGGCGATGAAGCAGGGGCGCTGGAAAATTATCGCTACCATGCTGGCAGTGACCTGGCTTAATCCGCACGTTTATATCGATACATTTGTGGTGCTGGGCAGTCTCGGCGGGCAGTTGGATGTTATGCCGAAGCGCTGGTTTGCATTAGGCACGGTCAGCGCCTCATTCCTATGGTTCTTCGCGCTGGCACTGCTGGCGGCTTGGCTGGCACCGCGTTTACGCACCGCGAAGGCGCAGCGGATCATCAATTTGGTGGTCGGCATTGTGATGTGGTTTATCGCTTTTCAGTTGGCAAAAGAGGGTGTTGCACACCTACAGGCTCTCATTAACTAAGCCTCATCTGATGGACTTTCATCTGACAACGGCTAAGCTTGCAGGCAAGACCCCCGTTGTCGGGTGATAACCATGGAGATACAACAGTGAAGTTTAAAGTGATGGCTCTGGCCGCAGTAATTGGGTTTGGCGCAATGTCAGTGCAGGCAAATGAATTGCCGGATGGTCCACACATTGTTACATCAGGGACCGCGAGCGTCGATGCGGTACCGGATATCGCAACGCTTGCCATCGAAGTGAATATTGCCGCCAAGGATGCCGCGAGTGCCAAGAAACAGGCCGATCAGCGCGTTGCGCAATATCTCTCTTTCCTTGAGCAAAACGGCGTCAATAAGAAAGACATCAGCTCCGCCAATCTGCGAACTCAACCGGATTATGACTACCAAGATGGCAAGAGCGTGCTGAAAGGCTATCGCGCAGTGCGTACCGTTGAAGTGACCCTGCGCCAGTTGGATAAGCTCAATTCGCTGCTCGACGGCGCGTTGAAGGCTGGATTAAATGAAATTCGCTCCGTTTCGCTTGGCGTTGCGCAACCGGACGCGTACAAAGACAAAGCGCGTAAAGCCGCGATTGAAGATGCCATTCACCAGGCGCAGTCGCTGGCATCTGGATTCCACAGCAAGCTTGGACCAGTATACAGCGTGCGTTATCACGTCTCGAACTATCAGCCAAGCCCGATGGTACGCATGATGAAGGCTGACGCCGCCCCGGTTTCTGCACAAGAAACCTACGAGCAGGCTACGATTCAGTTTGATGACCAAGTAGATGTGGTGTTCCAGCTGCAGCCAGAACAGGCGACAGCACCGGCGGCGGCTCCCGCAGCGGCAAAATAATCGAAGTGACTTTTTAAAAACCCTCGCAGTGCGAGGGTTTTTTTGCTTAATCCTGACGTAAAACGCGATGGCCGTATGCGAGTAGCGCATCCGTGACTTTGCGCATCATTCGGCTTTCTGGCGCAAAGCGGTGCCAGTACAGCATCCGACGCTGGAATAGCCCTGGCGTGAGATCGATAAGCTCGCCGCTGGCCAGCTCTTTTTCGATTTGCAGATGTGGGATCATGCAGCAGGTGGTGCCCTGACGCGCCAGCTGTACGAACGCTTCCGATGAGTTAACGATATGACACGGTACGCTGCCCGGTGGCAGGTCGAAATTTTGCTGCAAGAAGGCCTGATGCATATCGTCTAGATGATCGAAGGCGACGGCAGGGGCTTTCAGCAACGCAGAACGGGTGACCCCATTAGGGAAATAGCGTTCGGCGAAGGCTTTCGAACCGACAAACAGGTAATCGAGTGCACCGAGCTGATCGACGAGGCAGCTTGGCAGCGCCTGAGGCTGGATACTCACCGCACCAACCACTTCGCCACGACGCAGTCTCTCTTGGGTGCGGGTCTCATCTTCAACCTGGAGATTCAATCGAATCGGTGAGTTGTTCAGGACTTCTGACAGCGCCGGCAGCAGCCACGTTGCCAAACTGTCGGCGTTGACCGCAAGCGACAGCAGCAACGGCGTGGAGCCGGTTTGCTCATCGCCCAGCCACTCTTCTTCCAGCAGCTCAACCTGACGCAGCAGCGCCAGCAGCTTCTGTCCCTGTTCGGTTGGGCGGGGCGGAACGGTACGCACCAGCAGCGGCTGGCCGAACATGTTCTCCAGCTGTTTAATTCGCTGCGAAACGGCGGACTGGGTGATACACAGTTTTTGCGCGGCGCGTTCAAACCCACGTTCCCTGATAACGGCATCCAGCGCCTGTAGTGTTCTGTAGTCCGGACGTTTCATTGCTCTGAGGTACTCCGTAAAGGTGTTATCTGCACTATGACATAAATTTACCGGAGATACAGACGAAAATGGTTTGCACATTACCGTGATGCTGCTCACGTGTTGAACTCATCATCCGCCGTACCTTTCCTGAGCCGGGTTCGCGGCTCGAATTGTTGCAGACTTCTGTTCTATAATGCGCGCAAATGATGACACCACAGGCGAAACGATCATGACGCAGGATGAACTGAAAAAAGCAGTAGGCTGGGCGGCTCTTCAATATGTACAGCCGGGTACGATTGTGGGTGTGGGTACGGGATCAACTGCAGCGCACTTTATCGATGCGCTGGGTACCATGAAAGGACAAATCGAAGGCGCAGTCTCCAGCTCAGATGCCTCTACCGAGAAGCTGAAAAGCCTCGGCATCACCGTGTTCGATCTGAATGAAGTCGACCGCTTGGGCATCTATGTGGATGGCGCAGATGAGATAAACGGCCATATGCAGATGATCAAAGGCGGTGGCGCGGCGCTGACTCGCGAGAAAATCATTGCTTCGGTGGCGGATAAATTTATCTGTATCGCCGACGCTTCAAAGCAGGTTGATATCCTAGGCAACTTCCCGCTGCCGGTTGAAGTTATTCCAATGGCACGCAGCGCCGTAGCGCGTGAACTGGTGAAACTCGGCGGTCGCCCGGAATACCGTCAGGGCGTGTTGACCGATAACGGCAACGTGATCCTCGACGTACACGGCCTTGAAATCCTTGACGCTATTGCGCTGGAAAATGCCATTAACGGTATCCCAGGCGTTGTCACCGTGGGTCTGTTCGCCAATCGCGGTGCTGATGTGGCGCTGATTGGTACCGCCGACGGCGTGAAAACCATTGTGAAATGATCTGACCGTGGGGGAATAACCATTTCCCCCATTTTTTTTCTTGAGGCGTAATTTGGTGACTTGTGTCACATTTACGACCGCTCATCTAATTAACATCCCACGTTTAGATTTCCGTTCAGCATTTTATGCTGTCATTTCGCGTTGCATGACGTTTCTTCATGACGCCTACGCAAACGTTCATATTGCTGCATTATTTATTTTTGATATGTTGCTTAGATGAACTTTCGTTCAACACAACACGAATAAAGCAAAGACAGGACGGGGAAATGGCTAAGGTATCACTGGAAAAAGACAAAATTAAGTTTCTGCTAGTGGAGGGCGTGCACCAGAAGGCTGTCGATAGCCTTCGCGCAGCAGGTTATACCAATATTGAATTTCACAAGGGTGCGCTGGATAGCGCACAGCTGAAAGAATCTATCCGTGATGCTCATTTCATTGGCCTGCGATCCCGCACGCATCTGACGGAAGAGATCTTTGCCGCCGCAGAGAAACTCGTGGCGGTGGGTTGCTTCTGTATTGGCACTAACCAGGTTGACCTCGTAGCCGCTGCGAAACGTGGTGTTCCGGTATTTAACGCGCCATTCTCTAACACCCGTTCCGTAGCGGAGTTGGTGATAGGCGAACTGCTGCTGCTGCTGCGTGGTATTCCAGAAGCTAATGCCAAAGCGCACCGCGGCGTGTGGAACAAACTGGCTGCGGGTTCTTATGAAGCGCGTGGCAAAAAACTGGGCATCATCGGTTACGGTCACATCGGTACGCAGTTGGGGATTCTGGCTGAGTCGCTGGGGATGCACGTCTTCTTCTACGATATCGAAAGCAAACTGCCGCTGGGCAATGCGACCCAGGTGCAACATCTGTCCGATCTGCTGAATATGAGCGACGTGGTCAGTCTGCACGTGCCGGAAAACGCCTCAACGAAAAACATGATGGGTGCGGAAGAACTGGCGCTGATGAAGCCGGGCGCGCTGCTGATCAACGCCTCTCGCGGTACGGTTGTCGACATTCCAGCGCTGTGCGCGGTGCTTTCGAGCAAGCATCTGGCCGGTGCCGCCGTGGACGTCTTCCCAACCGAGCCTGCAACCAACAGCGAGCCGTTCACATCGCCGCTGTGTGAATTTGACAACGTGATTCTGACGCCGCACATCGGTGGTTCTACTCAGGAAGCGCAGGAAAACATTGGTCTGGAAGTTGCGGGCAAACTGGCGAAGTACTCTGACAATGGTTCTACGCTGTCTGCGGTGAACTTCCCGGAAGTCTCTTTGCCGCTGCACGGTGGGCGTCGCCTGCTGCACATTCACGAAAACCGTCCTGGCATCATGACCGCACTGAACCAGATTTTTGCCGAGCAGGGCGTCAACATTGCCGCACAGTATCTGCAAACCAACTCAGAGATGGGTTATGTGGTTATCGATATCGAAGCGGAAGAGGATGTGGCTGAGAAAGCACTGCTGAGCATGAAGGCGATCCCGGGTACCGTCCGCGCACGTCTGCTGTACTAATTTTTATCTTTTTTAGCCAAACGGGCAGGCCATTGGTCTGCCCGTTTTTGTTTCTCATGCTTCTTTGTGCAACCCATACATTGTCTTTCCGAGCCTCGCCGCAAACGGTGATTAAAGGCTCTGGCACGCATTGTTTGTCGGGAAAAGGAATTTACGATAGGGGCTCAGCATAGGGCTGAAACGGAAAAGCCCCTACCGAAGCAGGGGCTCTAAAAGGAAAGGGATAATGATGAGACTCGTCATCATACTGCTGATTCTGTTAATCATCGCTTACCCAGCATATTAACAGTCTTTACGCAGGAGGGAGGCTTGCCTCCCTCACCCTTTACCGAGGAATTTAGGTCAAAAAAGAAACGGTGTCAATCTGCAAAAAGCGTTTACCACTGCCACACTTTTGACGGCGTGATCACCACGGGTAGGGGAATGTCCCAGTCTTCGATTGGCAGGGCTTCAACCTGCTGGCAATCATGGGCGTAACCGACGGGCTGGATCCCATGCATACGCCAGTTTTGCAGCGTGCGGTCGTAAAAACCGCCACCCATGCCGAGGCGCTGCCCCTGCTCATCAAAAGCAACCAGCGGTGTTATCAGCACGTCGAGCTTCGCAAGCGGCAGCACATCGCGCACATCAAGCTTCGGCTCGCGGATTTTCAGGCGGTTCACCACCAGTTCACTATGGGGATGGTAATGCAGAAACAGCAGGTTTCCCGGACTAAACGGATGTAACACCGGCAGGTATACGCGCTTCCCGGCTCGCCAGAGTTGTTCTATCAAGGGCTGGGTATCAAGTTCGCCGTCAAAGGATAAGAACAGGGCGACAGTTTTCGCCATGACCACGGGAGGCCAAGCGATCATACGATCTGCGGCTTGTTCGCCGTAAAGTATTTGCTGCTGGAGTGTGAGCGCACGACGTCGTTGCCGGATGAGTTGGCGAATATCTTGTCGGGAAGGAATTTGCTCAGAATGCTGTGTCATAAGACCGCTGGGTAGAAGGGGAATCTCCGAGATGCCGCCGCAGGCTGTAACCCTTGAACCCTTGGTTCAAGGTGAATGCGTCGTCACAGTTTTAAGGCTTCTCGGACGGACCGAGCATGCTCACCAACCGTGGAGCGCCACATTCTTGTGGTATGAAATATCGGCTCAGGGGACTGGCCCGCTTGCGAACATCTCAGAGAAATTTTTTCTTCACAGTCACTCTACCATAGTAAACTGCAAAGTGTTATTCAAACTTTGGCCCTGACTTTTCAGATGTGCGACCTTGGTCAAGCAGCGCTTGTTCAATGGTCTGTTGCAGCATCCGAATCCGCTGTTCCATGCTCGAAGCATAGTCACGCGTCTTCGCCTTTTCCTGAGTTAACTCGTAGCTGATATTCAACGCGGCGATGAAAACCAGCTGCTCAGTATTTGTGACTTTAGTGCGTTCTTTCAGATCTTGCAACCGCTGATTCAGATCGTCCGCAGCCTGATTCAAAGCATCCCTTTGTTCAGGCGGACAATTCACTCGCAGTGAACGGCCAAAAATATGAATATCGACGGGTTCTGCAGACATGCCACCTTCCTGCTGATTAACTGCGCGTCCTTCACACTCAGGCGGTGAAGGGGCGACACTATAGCTACCCTGGAATGAACACACAAGCCCTTTTCTGGTATCTCCAGGGTCCAAAGTGGTAGCATATCATGAAATCCCCCCAACAATGACGAATGCGCATGCCTATACAGAATGAAATGCCGGGTTACACCGTGGTGAACCAGCAATTAAACCAACAAGGGGTGGGCCTGACGCCTGCTGAAATGCACGGTCTGATCAGTGGCCTGCTTTGTGGCGGCAACAAGGACAGCTCCTGGCAGCCGCTGGTTCACGACCTGACCAACGAAGGTCTGGCTTTCGGTCATGAACTGGCTCAGTCATTGCGTGCAATGCATGCGGCAACCAGCGATGCGCTGGAGGATGACGGTTTTCTTTTTCAGCTTTACCTGCCTGAAGGCGATGAGGTCAGCGTGTTTGAACGCGCCGACGCACTCTCTGGCTGGGTGAACCACTTCCTGCTGGGGCTGGGCATGGTGCAGCCGAAGCTGGATAAAGTGAAAGATGAAACGGGCGAAGCCATTGACGATCTTCGTAATATTGCGCAACTTGGTTATGAAGAAGATGAAGACCAAGAAGAACTGGAGATGTCGCTGGAAGAGATCATCGAATACGTTCGCGTAGCCGCGTTGTTATGCCACGATTCGTTCACTCGCCCACAGCCGACAGCGCCGGAAGTTCAAAAACCAACATTACATTAATCTTAACGGCTCCGTTGACTGCGCAAAGACGCTGACGGGGTGATTTGGGATTGAAAGGAGATGTCATGACACAGCAAGCGTTTCTCCGTCGTCGCCAGCAGCTACTGGCGCAGATGAAACCCGGCAGCGCGGCGTTGATTTTTGCCGCTCCAGAGGTGACTCGTAGCGCGGATTCTGAGTACCCCTATCGGCAGAACAGTGATTTCTGGTACTTCACCGGCTTTAACGAGCCGGAAGCCCTGCTGGTGCTGATTAAAAGTCATGATACTCACAACCACAGCGTACTGTTTAACCGCGTTCGCGACCTGACGGCTGAAATTTGGTTTGGTCGCCGTCTAGGACAGGATGCAGCGCCCGAGAAACTGGGCGTTGACCGCGCGCTGGCTTTCAGTGAAATCAATCAGCAGCTGTATCAATTGCTGAACGGCCTAGATGTGATTTACCACGCACAGGGCGAGTATCGCTGGGCCGACGACATTGTCTTCACCGCGCTTGAGAAACTGCGCAAAGGCTCGCGCCAGAACCTGAAAGCGCCAGATTCGATGATCGACTGGCGTCCAATGGTGCACGAGATGCGCCTGTTTAAAGACAGCGAAGAAATTGAAATCCTGCGCCGCGCCGGTGAAATCAGCGCGCTGGCCCATACGCGTGCGATGGAAAAATGCCGCCCTGGCATGTTTGAATACCAGCTGGAAGGCGAAATTCTGCATGAATTTACCCGCCACGGCGCGCGCTTCCCGTCCTACAACACCATTGTTGGCGGCGGTGAAAACGGCTGTATTCTCCACTACACCGAAAATGAATCAGAGCTGCGCGATGGCGAGTTGGTGCTGATTGATGCCGGCTGTGAATACAAAGGCTATGCCGGTGATATCACCCGTACTTTCCCGGTGAACGGCAAATTCAGCCCAGCCCAGCGCGAAATCTATGACATCGTGCTGGCATCATTGCACAAAGCGCTTGAGCTCTATCGTCCCGGCACCTCAATGCAGGAAGTGACCACCGAAGTGGTGCGCATTATGGTAACCGGGCTTCATGCGCTGGGGATCCTGAAAGGGGAAATCGATCAGCTTATTACCGACAACGCCCACCGTCCGTTCTTTATGCATGGCCTAAGCCATTGGCTGGGGCTGGATGTTCACGATGTTGGCGTGTACGGCCCAGAACGCTCGCGCGTGCTGGAACCCGGGATGGTGCTCACCGTTGAACCAGGTCTGTACATTGCGCCTGATGCCGACGTGCCTGCTGAGTATCGTGGCATTGGTATTCGCATTGAAGACGACATTCTCATTACCGAAGACGGTAACGAAAACCTGACCGCGTCGGTGGTGAAAACGGCGGATGAAATCGAAGCGTTAATGGCGGCGGCGCGTCAGCTATGAGCGTGATTATTGTCGGCGGCGGGATGACCGGTGCCACGCTGGCGTTGGCCGTGTCGCATCTCACGGCGGGTCGATTGCCAGTACATCTGGTAGAGGCGGCAGATATTGATGCCGCCGAACATCCTGGATTTGACGCCCGAGCGATAGCGCTGGCGGCGGGAACCTGTCAGCAGTTGGCGAAAATCGACCTTTGGCAGGCCATCGCTGACTGCGCAACGGCAATTACTACCGTTCATGTGAGTGACCGTGGACACGCTGGGTTTGTCACCCTCGATGCTGTTGACTATCGTCTGGCCGCGCTGGGGAACGTCGTGGAACTGCACGATGTCGGCCAACGGCTTTTCAGCCTGCTGCGCAAGGCGCGCGGTGTGACGCTGCATTGTCCCTCACGAGTGACGCAAGTTGAGCGGCAAATTGACGGCGTCAGCGTGACCTTGGATAGCGGCGAAACGCTAAACGGTAAACTGCTGGTGGCCGCCGACGGCTCTCGTTCGACGCTTGGCGAGCAGTGCGGTATTCACTGGCAACAGGAGCCCTATAATCAGGTAGCGGTTATTGCTAACGTCACCACGGCTGTTGCGCATCAGGGGCGCGCATTTGAGCGCTTTACCGAACATGGCCCGCTGGCGATGTTGCCGATGTCGCAAAACCGCTGTTCGCTGGTGTGGTGCCATCCGTTGGAACATCATGACGACGTCATAGGATGGTCCGATGCGCGTTTTTGCCGTGAGTTGCAGCAGGCATTCGGCTGGCGGCTGGGACGGATTACGCAGGCTGGTAGCCGCAGCGCCTATCCTCTCTCGTTGACCACCGCAACACGCACGGTATCGCACCGTCTGGCGTTGGTCGGCAACGCGGCGCAAACGCTGCATCCGATCGCAGGGCAAGGCTTCAACTTAGGCCTGCGCGATGTGATGACGCTGGCGGAAACGCTGGCGCAAGCGCATCACGCCGGCCAGGACATCGGCGACTATCCGTTGCTCTGTCATTATCAACGTCAACGCGCGGAGGATAAATCCGCGACTATCGGCGTGACCGATAGCTTGGTTCATCTGTTTGCTAATCGCTGGGCTCCTTTAGTTGCCGGGCGCAACGCAGGGCTGATGGCGATGGAAATGTTTACCCCCGCACGCGATGTGCTGGCGCAGCGGACGCTGGGCTGGGTCGCCCGCTAAGAGCAGTTAAGGAGTTAATGTGCAAAGTGTTGATGTTGCCATCGTAGGCGGTGGAATGGTTGGGCTGGCGGTAGCCTGCGGTTTACAAGGCAGCGGTCTACGCGTAGCAGTGCTCGAGCAATCGCTGCCACAGCCGCTTGCCGACGATGCGCCGCCTGCGCTACGCGTGTCGGCTATTAATGCCGGCAGCGAAAAACTGCTGTCAAAACTCGACGTTTGGCCGGCAATCGTGGCCCAGCGTGCCAGCTGCTATCACGGCATGGAAGTATGGGATAAAGACAGCTTCGGGCGCATCGCATTTGACGACAGCAGCATGGGCTACAGCCATCTCGGCCATATTGTTGAGAATGCAGTGATCCACCAAGCGCTGTGGCAGAAGGCACAACGCTGTGCCGATGTGACGCTGATGGCGCCGGCTGAACTCCAACAGGTTGTGTGGGGAGAGAACGAAGCCTTTCTGACTTTGCAGGATGGCAACATGCTCACCGCTCGTCTGGTGGTGGGGGCCGACGGTGCCAACTCCTGGCTGCGCAACAAAGCTGATATTCCTCTGACTTTCTGGGATTATCGTCATCACGCGTTGGTGGCGACAGTGCGCACCGACGAGGCGCATGAAGCCGTTGCGCGCCAGTGTTTCCATGGTGAAGGGATTCTGGCGTTTCTGCCGTTATCCGATCCCAACCTGTGCTCTATCGTCTGGTCGTTATCGCCACAGGAAGCTGAGCGAATGCAGCAGGCCAGCGACGCCGAGTTTAATCAGGCGCTAAACATAGCCTTCGATAATCGTCTTGGACTTTGCAAAGTGGAAAGCGAACGTCAGGTTTATCCGCTGACGGGACGATACGCGCGCCAGTTTGCCGCACATCGTCTGGCGCTGGTGGGCGACGCGGCTCACACCATCCACCCGCTGGCAGGGCAGGGTGTGAACCTTGGCTTTATGGACGCCGCTGAACTTATCAATGAGCTCAAACGCCTGCATGCGCAGGGCAAAGATATCGGCCAGCATTTCTATCTACGCCGCTACGAGCGCAGCCGCAAGCACAGCGCCGCGCTGATGCTTGCGGGGATGCAGGGTTTCCGCGAGCTGTTTGCCGGGGAAAATCCGGCGAAAAAACTGCTGCGCGATATTGGTCTGAAATTGGCGGATACGCTGCCAGGCGTTAAACCTCAACTCATTCGCCAAGCAATGGGCCTGAATGATCTGCCGGAGTGGCTTCGTTAAGTCGCTCACACTTTTGCTCCCGGTGGTCCCACCGGGAGCCTGACTCCTCATTTGAAAAAATCTAATTCCACGCCATTTTTCGCATTAGTTTTTTTAATTCATCAATTTTCACATTACGGAAAACACGCCTGCTTTTCCGCATGAAATATCATCTTGTGCTAAATAATGACCTATTGTTGTTAATTATCTGTGGCGTATTTCGCTTTTTGCCAGTCAATAACTCTGTATGCTTTTTGGCGACTTTTGGTCATAAGCTAATGTGATGTCCCTCTTTTGCTGATGGTTTAGCACGATGTTCGGTGGTAAGTTCAAGGGAAAAGAGAACGTTTGCGTCGATGCCCAAATGGACGTCGGCGTTAGATTTTGTGGTGCGATATATTCAACGAGGACATGATGGCTCAACAAACGCCTTTGTATGACCAGCACGTGCTGTGTGGTGCGCGGATGGTGGATTTCCACGGCTGGATGATGCCGCTGCACTATGGTTCGCAGATTGATGAGCACCACGCGGTGCGTACCGATGCCGGCATGTTCGATGTGTCACATATGACCATCGTCGACCTTCACGGCCCACGGACCCGCGAGTTCCTGCGCTATCTGCTGGCGAACGACGTGGCGAAGCTCACCAAACCCGGCAAAGCGCTTTATAGCGGGATGCTAAACGCATCGGGTGGCGTGATTGACGACCTTATCGTCTATTACCTCACCGAAGATTATTTCCGCCTCGTTGTAAACTCTGCCACCCGCGAAAAAGACCTCTCCTGGATTACCCAACACGCTGAACCCTATGCCATCGATATCATCGTCCGTGATGACCTGTCGCTGATTGCTGTACAGGGGCCGAATGCCCAGGCAAAAGCAACCAGTCTGTTCAGCGATGAACAGCGCCATGCGGTAGAAGGGATGAAGCCTTTCTTCGGTGTACAGGCGGGGGATTTCTTTATCGCCACGACCGGCTACACCGGTGAAGCGGGCTATGAAATCGCGCTGCCAAAAGAGCAGGCGGCAGATTTCTGGCAAAAACTGGTACAGGCAGGCGTTAAGCCATGCGGCCTAGGCGCGCGCGATACGCTGCGTCTGGAAGCTGGCATGAACCTGTACGGTCAGGAGATGGACGAAAGCATCTCTCCGCTGGCTGCCAATATGGGCTGGACCATTGCTTGGGAACCTGCCGATCGTCAATTCATTGGTCGCGAAGTGCTGGAGCTGGAACGCGAAAAAGGCACCGAACAACTGGTTGGTTTAGTGATGACGGAAAAAGGCGTGCTGCGCGGCGAACTGCCGGTGCGATTTACTGATGCCAAAGGTAACGCCTGTGAAGGGGTTATCACCAGCGGAACATTCTCCCCTACTTTAGGCCACAGTATTGCGTTGGCCCGTGTCCCGGCAGGGATTGGCGAAACGGCGATTGTGCAAATCCGTAACCGCGAAATGCCGGTTAAGGTAACCAAACCTATTTTTGTGCGTAACGGCAAGGCCGTCGCGTAACCCATTCTTATTCTGGAGACTTTTTGATGAGCAACGTACCAGCAGAACTGAAATACAGCAAAGAACACGAATGGCTGCGTAAAGAAGAAGACGGCAGCTACACCGTGGGTATCACCGAACACGCGCAGGAACTTCTGGGCGATATGGTGTTTGTTGACCTGCCGGAAGTCGGCACGGTGGTGAGCGCGGGTGATGACTGCGCGGTTGCGGAATCCGTTAAAGCGGCATCCGATATCTACGCGCCAATCAGCGGTGAAATTGTTGCCGTGAACGAAGAACTGGGCGATTCCCCAGAGCAGGTCAACAGCGAACCTTACGGCGATGGTTGGATCTTCCGGATCAAAGCCAGCAATGAAGCGGAAGTTGCCGCTCTGCTGGATGCCACCGCGTACCAGGCCCTGTTAGAAGACGAATAAGGTAGCTCTTGTAGGCCGGATAAGGCAAAGCCGCCATCCGGCAACTGCCCCGAAAGCAGGATGGCGGCGTTCACGCCTTATCCGGCCTATGTTTGCCAGCGGGCAACACCGTTAGACAATTACGATTCACCGCACGTTTCAGGAACCATCGCTCATGACACAGACTTTAAGCCAGCTTGAAAACCGTGGCGCGTTTATTGAACGTCACATTGGGCCGGATGCCCAGCAGCAGCAAGAGATGCTCAAAACAGTTGGCGCGGATTCATTAAACGCACTGATTGCGCAGATCGTGCCAAAAGATATCCAGCTTGCTACGCCGCCGCAGGTTGGCGACGCGACTACCGAATTCGCCGCGCTGGCGGAGTTGAAGGTGATTGCCGGTCGCAACAAGCGCTTTAAGTCATACATTGGCATGGGCTATACCCCAGTGCAGCTACCGCCTGTTATCCAGCGCAATATGCTGGAAAACCCAGGTTGGTATACCGCCTATACCCCTTACCAGCCGGAAGTGTCTCAGGGCCGCCTTGAAGCGCTGCTCAACTTCCAGCAGGTGACGCTGGATCTGACCGGTCTGGATATGGCTTCCGCTTCTTTGCTGGACGAAGCTACCGCCGCCGCAGAAGCGATGGCGATGGCTAAGCGCGTCAGCAAACTCAAAAATGCTAACCGTTTCTTTGTGGCCGCCGACGTGCACCCACAAACGCTGGACGTTGTTCGTACCCGTGCAGAAACCTTCGGTTTTGACGTGATTGTGGATGACGCCGACAAAGCGCTGGATCATCAAGACGTGTTCGGCGTATTGCTGCAACAGGTGGGCACCACCGGTGAAGTTCATGACTACGCGCCGCTGATTACGGAACTGAAATCGCGCAAAGTAGTGGTGAGCGTCGCCGCAGATTTCATGGCGCTGGTGCTGTTAACTGCGCCGGGCAAGCAGGGCGCGGATATTGTCTTCGGCTCCGCCCAGCGTTTCGGCGTTCCGATGGGCTACGGTGGCCCACACGCGGCATTCTTCGCCGCCAAGGATGAATTCAAACGCGCCATGCCGGGCCGTATTATCGGCGTATCGAAAGATGCGGCGGGCAATACCGCACTGCGCATGGCAATGCAGACTCGCGAGCAGCATATCCGCCGCGAGAAGGCTAACTCTAATATCTGTACCTCCCAGGTGCTGCTGGCTAACATCGCGAGCCTATATGCGGTCTTCCACGGCCCGGCAGGTCTGCAACGCATTGCTAATCGTATCCACCGCCTGACTGATATTCTGGCAGCCGGTTTACAGCAGAAAGGTCAGAAGCTGCGTTTTGCGCACTACTTTGACACTCTGTGTGTGGAAGTGGCGGATAAAGCCTCGGTGCTGGCGCGCGCGAAGGCGGCAGAAATCAACCTGCGTAGCGATATCCTCAACGCGGTTGGCATCACCCTGAACGAAACCACTACCCGTGAAGACGTGCTGGCTCTTTTCGCTGTTGTTCTTGGCGATAACCACGGATTGAATATCGATACGCTGGACAAAGACGTGGCACTGGATAGCCGTTCCATCCCGCAAACGATGCTGCGTGATGATGCAATTCTTAGCCACCCGGTGTTCAATCGCTACCACAGCGAAACCGAGATGATGCGCTATATGCACTCTTTGGAGCGTAAAGATCTGGCGCTGAACCAGGCGATGATCCCGCTGGGCTCCTGCACCATGAAGCTCAACGCTGCGGCGGAAATGATCCCGATTACCTGGCCGGAATTTGCTGAACTGCACCCGTTCTGCCCGGTTGATCAGGCTGAAGGCTACCATCAGATGATCGGCCAGCTGTCCGATTGGCTGGTGAAGCTGACCGGTTATGATGCACTTTGCATGCAGCCGAACTCCGGTGCGCAGGGCGAGTACGCCGGTCTGCTGGCGATTCGTCACTACCATGAAAGCCGCAACGACGGCCATCGTGATATTTGCCTGATTCCAAGCTCGGCACACGGTACTAACCCGGCTTCCGCACAGATGGCGGGAATGCAGGTGGTGGTGGTGGCCTGCGATAAAAACGGCAACATCGATCTGGCGGATCTGCGCGCGAAAGCGGAGCAGCACGCGGCGAATCTCTCCTGCATCATGGTGACCTATCCGTCTACCCACGGTGTTTATGAAGAGACCATCCGCGAAGTGTGCGAGATCGTCCACCAGTTCGGCGGCCAGGTTTATCTTGATGGCGCGAACATGAACGCCCAGGTCGGCATTACCTCACCGGGCTTTATCGGCGCGGACGTATCGCACCTTAACCTGCATAAAACGTTCTGTATTCCACACGGCGGCGGTGGTCCGGGTATGGGGCCAATCGGCGTGAAGGCGCACTTGGCACCGTTTGTACCAGGACACAGCGTGGTGCACATTGAAGGCATGCTGACCCGTCAGGGCGCGGTCTCTGCCGCACCGTTCGGCAGCGCCTCCATTCTGCCAATCAGTTGGATGTACATCCGCATGATGGGCGCGGAAGGCTTAAAACAGGCCAGTCAGGTGGCGATCCTTAATGCGAACTACATTGCCACTCGTCTGAAAGACGCGTACCCGGTGCTGTATACCGGCCGCGATGGTCATGTGGCACACGAATGTATTCTTGATATTCGTCCGCTGAAAGAAGAGACCGGGATTAGCGAACTGGATATTGCCAAGCGTCTGATCGACTATGGTTTCCATGCACCAACCATGTCCTTCCCGGTTGCCGGAACATTGATGGTTGAGCCGACCGAATCGGAAGGCAAGGCTGAACTGGACCGCTTTATCGATGCAATGCTGGCTATCCGTGGTGAAATTGACCGCGTGAAATCCGGTGAATGGGCGCTTACCGATAACCCGCTGGTCAACTCACCGCACACCCAAAACGAGCTGGTGGCGGAATGGAATCACGGTTATAGCCGCGAAATCGCCGTCTTCCCGGCGGGCATGGCGAACAAGTACTGGCCTACCGTGAAGCGTCTTGATGATGTTTATGGCGACCGTAATCTGTTCTGCTCCTGCGTACCGATGAGCGAATATCAGTAATCGTCTGATTAGACTATCTTTTAAAGGCGCTGCGGCGCCTTTATTTTTTTGGAGAAACGGATGGCACTTGCATTGATAACCGGCGCGAGCCGGGGAATTGGCCGGGCGACGGCGTTACAGCTGGCTCAGGAAGGCTATACGGTGGCGGTGAACTATCACCAGAACGAAGCGGCAGCGGCTGACGTGGTGAATGTGATTGTCGCACAGGGCGGCAGGGCATTTAGCGTGCGGGCGGATATTGGCGATGAGGAGCAGGTCGAAGCGATGTTCGCCCTGCTGGATAAGCGGCAGGAGCCGCTGATCGCGCTGGTGAATAATGCGGGGATTTTATTTACCCAGAGCACGGTGGAAAACCTGACTGCCGAGCGCATTAACCGCGTGCTGACGACCAACGTCACCGGCTATTTCCTTTGCTGTCGTGAAGCGGTGAAGCGAATGTCCTCGAAACACGGCGGTAATGGTGGGGCGATTGTGAATGTCTCTTCGGCGGCATCGCGGCTGGGGGCGCCTTTCGAGTATGTGGATTATGCGGCCTCAAAAGGGGCTGTCGATACGCTGACCACCGGGCTGGCGCTGGAGGTGGCGGCGCAGGGGATCCGTGTAAACTGCGTGCGTCCTGGCCTGATTTATACCGAAATGCATGCTTCCGGTGGGGAGCCGGGGCGAGTTGATCGTGTGAAGTCGATGTTGCCGATGCAGCGTGGCGGGCAGCCGGAAGAGGTGGCGCAGGCGATTGCCTGGCTGCTGAGCGAGAAAGCGTCGTATGTGACGGGAAGTTTTCTTGAGCTGGCGGGCGGGAAGTAGTGCGATTGATGCCGGATGGCGCTGCGCTTATCCGGCCTACAAGGGCAATCATCGCGCCAGGGTATGCCGGATGGCGCTGCGCTTATCCGGCCTACAAGGGCAATCATCGCGCCAGGGTATGCCGGATGGCGCTGCGCTTATCCGGCCTACAGGGGCAATCATCGCGTCAGAGTAGGCCGGATAAGGCGTTTGCGCCGCCATCCGGCAATAACTTACAGTTTCTCGCCGTTGCTGGCGATGACCTCTTTGTACCAGTTAAAACTCTTCTTACGTGAACGCGACATATCGCCGGTGCCGTCGTCATGCTTATTCACGTAGATGAAGCCATAGCGCTTGCTGTACTGCCCGGTGGTGAATGACACACAGTCGATGCAGCCCCACGGCGTGTAGCCCATCAGGTCAACGCCATCGTAGGTGACCGCTTTCATCATCTCTTCAACGTGCGCGCGCAGATAGTCGATACGGTAGTCATCGTTGATGCTGCCATCGTCTTCCACTTTGTCGTAGGCCCCGAAGCCATTTTCGACAATAAACAGCGGCTTTTGGTAGCGCTCGTACAGTTCGCATAACGAGTAACGCAGGCCAACCGGGTCAATCTGCCAGCCCCAGTCAGAGGCTTTCACGTGTGGGTTCGGCACGCTGCCTTCGAAGCCGGAGATGGCATCGCCGCTACCGCCTTCGGCTTTAACCGCGTTGGTCATGTAGTAGCTCAGGCCAAGGTAGTCGCAGGTGCCTTCACGCAAAATCGCCTCGTCGCCCGCTTCCATTTTGATATTAAAGCCGCGACGCTCCCATTCGTTTAACACGTAACGCGGGTAGTAGCCGCGCATTTGCACATCGGTGAAGACATAACGCTCGCGCATGGATTCCTGAGCAAACATGACATCTTCTGGTTTACAGGAGTATGGGTAGAGCGCAACCATAGCCAACATGCAACCGACCTGCATCTCCGGGTTAATTCGGCGTGCAGCCTTCACCGCTAGGGCGCTCGCCACAAACTGGTGGTGCAATACCTGGTACATGGTCTCTTCCGGATTGGAATGCTCGGTATAGACCACGCCAGAACAGCAATAACCAAACAGCGGTGCGCGCCAGTTACGTTGGTTATTGATTTCGTTGAAGGTCATCCAGTATTTGACCTTGTGCTTATAGCGCTCGAATACGACTTCTGCGAAACGGACGAAGAAATCAACCACTTTACGGTTGGTCCAAGCGCCGTATTGTTGCACCAAGTGCAGCGGCATTTCGAAGTGGGAAAGGGTAATAACCGGCTCGATGTTGTATTTCAGCAGCTCATCGAACATATCGTCGTAAAACTTCAACCCCTCTTCATTGGGCTGCGTTTCGTCGCCATTTGGAAAAATACGAGTCCATGCAATGGAGGTGCGGAAGCATTTGAATCCCATCTCGGCGAACAGCTTGATGTCTTCTTTGTAGTGACCGTGGAAGTCGATGGCTTCGTGATTTGGGTAGTATTTACCCGGCACCACTTCTTGAGTAATTTCGCGCGGCACGCCGTGGGCGCCGCCGGTTAGCACGTCACAGATGCTGGGGCCTTTGCCACCTTTATTCCAGCCGCCTTCAACCTGGTGTGCGGCAACAGCGCCACCCCATAAAAAGTCTTTCGGTAAGGTCAGTTTTTTCATCTTTGCTATGCTCATGTATTGGGCTTAATAAAACTGAGTCTAACAAAGGACAATTAAATGTCACGATATAACAAATTGCACCGGATGGAATATGTTACATCAAAAAAACACCCTGTATTTTTATGCTAATTTCTTCGCCAGTTTACGCCCCAAGGATTCCAGAATATAAATAACCGGGATCTGCGTTGTAATATCGTAAACGCCGCCAATACGCGTTTGTGGGACATGCCAAGAGAGATTAAAGTCGGCGAGTTTCGCCAGCCGCGAATGTTCATGGCTGGTAATCGACATCACCTTGCAGCGGTGCAGGCTGAGTTGGCTGGCGAAACGCAGGATTTCTTCGGTTTCGCCCGAGACCGACAGGACAATGGCCAGCGCATTTTTAGCCATGTCATTGGTGACGGGAAAATAAGGATCGTCGATATGGTTGCTAAATTTACCGATATTTGAAAAGAATCGTGCACCATATTTTGCCAGTGAGCCTGAGGTTCCCGCGCCGATAAAAATAATACGTTCCGAAGCCTGGATAATATCAACGGCGTTATCGACTAGTTTTTCGAATTCATCATTATTGACGCTTTTGAAAAAACTGATAATTTCACTGGCACCAAAATTAGCCTGCTGCGGTTCATCTTGTTCCAGATATAATTTAAAGCGTACGCGAAATTCCGAGTAGCCTTCACAGTTGAGTTTACGGCAAAAACGCATCACGGTGGTGGTAGAGACTCCCGCCGCGTCGGCCAGCTCACGGATGGTCATGTACATCACCGTGTCACGATTTTTGATGACGTAGTGATAGACCATCATCTCAAGATTATTGAGGCTGGCGATAGTGGCGTGGGAGAATAGGCTCACGGTGACGATACTCGTAAAATTAAATGACCTAAAGGGAATGATACCATGCAGCCTAACGACATCACTTTTTTTCAGCGCTTTCAGGACGACATTCTCGCCGGACGCAAAACGATTACCCTGCGTGATGCGGCGGAATCTCATTTTAAGGTTGGGGATATTCTGCGGGTTGGGCGTTACGAAGATAACGACTATTTTTGTACTATCGTGGTACAGGCAACGTCGACGGTAACGATGGACACGCTGACGCAGCGCCATGCAGAGCAAGAAAACATGACTCTGCCCGAACTCAAGCAAGTGATCGCTGATATTTATCCTGGCGAAAATACTTTTTATGTTATTGAATTTAAACGAATCGAGTGAAAGTTGGTACACGTGTTAGTTGAATGGTCTTTGTAACCTTTTGATTAATCTGATTTTACAAAAATTCATCATTTTATTTTAGCTTACATGTGTTCACTGAAATCATTCTCAGTTACGCTAGGGCATTAGCTCGATTTGTCGTTCGCCCGGAGCGCGTAATGGATAAGAAACCACTCATTCAACAGGGATATTCTCTGGCAGAGGAAATTGCCAATAGCATCAGTCACGGTATTGGTTTTGTGCTGGGGATCGTTGGCCTAGTCTTATTGCTGGTTCAGGCCATAGACACTAATGCCAGCGCAACTGCTATCACCAGCTACAGTTTGTATGGCGGCAGTATGATCCTGCTGTTTTTGGCCTCAACGCTGTATCACGCGATTCCCTCAAAACGCGCAAAAGTGTGGTTGAAAAAATTCGACCACTGCGCAATTTATCTTTTGATTGCCGGAACTTACACGCCGTTCTTGTTAGTCGGACTAGACTCGCCGCTGGCGCGAGGGCTGATGATTGTTATCTGGAGTCTGGCGCTGCTGGGGATCTTATTTAAGCTCACCATCGCACATCGCTTCAAAATCCTGTCGCTGGTGACCTACCTGACGATGGGCTGGCTGTCGCTGATTGTGGTTTACCAACTTGCGGTGAAGCTGTCGATAGGTGGGGTGACGCTGCTGGCGGTAGGGGGAATTGTCTATTCACTAGGGGTTATCTTCTACGTCTGCAAGCGAATACCTTACAATCACGCCATCTGGCACGCGTTTGTGTTGGGCGGCAGCACCTGCCATTTCTTGGCGATTTATCTGTATGTAGGGCAGCACGGTTAGGGCAACGCTGCTATCCGGCAACCGGTACCGAATTGCCTGATGGCGCTGCGCTTATCAGGCCTACGGTAGCTAGGGATAACGGGGAAATCCACGATTGCCTGCTTTTTGGTAGGCCGGTTAGGGCAACGCCGCCATCCGGCAACCAGCGCTGAATTGCCTGATGGCGCTGTGCTTATCAGGCCTACGATGGTGAAGGTAGCCCGGGCGAGCGTAAGCGATCCCGGGGAAATACCAAAAGAACCTACTCTTCTTCTAACGAATACGGCAGCGGCTTGATGCTCAGGGTATTTGCATCGTCACGCACGCGGAATACGCTGTCGGCTTCCATGTCGTTATTCATCACCACCTGCACCAGCAGTTGACCATCTTCCAGCTGTACCGACGCTAACACCGTGCCGGTTCGTCGCCAGTTGTCGCCCATTTTCAGCTCGAGGTCTTCGCCAGCCTCAGGCACGCGGCTGGCTTTGCCCGCAAGCGTCCAGAGTGCGCGTTTGTTGGCGCCGCGGAATTTGGCGCGAGCGACCATCTCTTGGCCGGTATAGCAGCCTTTCTTAAAGCTGATGCCGCCCAGCGCCTGGAGGTTAGTGGCCTGTGGGATAAACTGCGCGCTGTTGACTTCATCAATCACCGGTAGGCCGGCTTCAATTTCCAGCGCCAACCATTGCTGGCTGTTATTGAGCTGCGCTTCGCCACGCAGCGCTTCGGTTACGCGCTCGGCGGTGGCGATATCGGTGACTAGCAGGAAACGTTCGTCCGGCTGTGCGAACCACAGCAGTGAGGTTTCACCTTCCTGCAGGTTGGGTTTTTCGGCGTTTGGCAGCTCGGCGAACAGATTGGCCAGCGCGGCGCGCGCTTGGAAACCTGCGACGCCCAGCAGCACCAGATCGTCATTGGCGGCGATAGTGACTTTGGAGAACACCGCGTATTTCTTCAGCTGCGTTAGCTGTGCTTCACGTAGGTTGCGTCGCTCGATGATGGCGAAACCATCCTGACGACGGAACAGACGCAGGTTGCTCCACATTTTGCCTTTGGCGTCACAGTGGGCAACCAGCAGATGCTGGTGTTCGGTCATTTGTGCGACGTCCGCGGTAACTTGGCCCTGCAGGTACTTTTCGCCGTCGGCGCCGGTAATGGTCGCCAGCGCCCAATCATCAAGCGTCATTAACGTCAGCGGTAAACGCGCACTGGCGCAAGGCTGGCGTGGAGGAAAAGGAGTAAAAGCCATATGGGTGTCCTGAATTGATTAACGAACGCGCTTATTCACTCATGGTAAAAGAGATGCCCGGCATTGCAAGCGGTTTTGACAGCCGTTTTGTGCCGTTCTCATCTTCTGCGATAAGGGGCGTAAGAAAATGAATCCCCTTCATTTATCGTGGTTTTTTTCTCGGTATGACGCGTGTGACGTGAGATTCCAGTAAAGAAACTGCAAAAAACACGTTAAACTAGTAGCAACGTTATGCTGGAAGGAAATTATGGACATCAATAATAAAGCCCGTATCCACTGGGCATGCCGCCGTGGTATGCGTGAACTCGATATCTCCATCATGCCGTTCTTTGAGCATGAGTACGACACGCTGAGCGATGAAGATAAAGCCATTTTCATTCGTCTACTGGAATGTGACGATCCGGACCTGTTCAACTGGTTGATGAACCACGGTAAACCGGCCGATGCCAACCTCCAGCGGATGGTCCAACTTATTCAGATACGGAATCGGGAACGTGGTCCTGTGGCAATCTGATTTACGCGTCTCTTGGCGCTCGCAGTGGCTCTCTTTGCTGCTTCACGGTCTGGTGGCGGCTTTCGTGCTGCTGATGCCTTGGCCGCTGAGCTATACCCCGCTCTGGCTGCTGCTGCTTTCTTTGGTGGTGTTCGACTGCGTACGCAGTCAGCGGCGTATCCATTCACATCAGGGCGAGATTAAGCTGCTGATGGACTCCCGGCTGCGCTGGCGCAATCAGGAGTGGGATATTTTGGGGGCACCGTGGATGCTGAGTTCAGGAATGATGCTGCGCATTCGTCACTGTGGTGGTGGCCGACGCCATCATTTATGGCTAGCCGCTGACAGCATGAATCCGGAAGAGTGGCGCGACCTGCGGCGAATTCTTTTACAGCAGCCCACGCCCGAGTAAACGTTAAGAGAACTGTTCGGCCATTTCGCCGAGGATCTGCTCACACCAGTTCTGGATACGTTCATCGCTCAGATCGTACTGGTTCGTTTCATCCAGCGCGAGACCGACAAACAGCTGCCCGTCAGCGATAACCGGTTTCGGGCTGGTGAACTCATACCCCTCGGTTGGCCAGTAGCCGACGAATTTCACTGCTTTGGTGGCCAGCTTATCGTGCAACATGCCCAGTGCGTCGAGGAACCATTCGCCGTAGCCAAGCTGATCGCCCATGCCGTACAACGCAACGATTTTGCCTTCCAGGTTCAGCGTATCCAGCTGTTCCCAGACCGCTTCCCAATCTTCCTGAATTTCACCAAAATCCCATGTCGGTATCCCGAGAATGAGCACATCGTATTGCTCCATTAATGCGGGCGAATCATCTTTCAGGTTGTGCAAAGTGACCAGTTCCGGTCCGATAATGTCGCGAATTTTTTCCGCTGCCATTTCGGTGTAGCAGGTGCTGGAACCATAAAAAAGGCCAATATTCATGACGTACAGCTCTCGATTCTTGCGATGACGATGTCGCTAGTGTACCAGAAAGGCATCTGAATCAGGCATAATGGTGCTGATTAAACACGCACAGGAGCCGACGTGGACAAGGATCTTGCACGAATCGAACAGTATCTCGATGCGCTGTGGCTGGAACGCAATCTGGCGGAAAATACCCTAAGTGCGTACCGTCGTGATTTAACGATGGTGGTGGAGTGGCTGGCGCATCGCGGGCTTACGGTGGAGAACGCGCAGAGCGACGATCTGCAGAACCTGCTCGCTGAACGTCAGCAGGGCGGCTATAAAGCGACCAGCACTGCACGTCTACTGAGTGCCATGCGTCGTTACTTCCAGCACCTGTATCGTGAAAAAGTGCGTGCGGACGATCCCAGCGCGCTGC
The DNA here is from genome assembly GCF_040932435.1 of Kluyvera sp. STS39-E. Lineage (NCBI taxonomy): Bacteria > Pseudomonadati > Pseudomonadota > Gammaproteobacteria > Enterobacterales > Enterobacteriaceae > Kluyvera > Kluyvera sp. STS39-E. The sequence continues at coordinate 368,115 of NZ_JBFQGA010000001.1, forward strand.
TGGCGTCGCCTAAGCTTCCCCAGCGGTTGCCGAAAGATCTCAGCGAAGCACAGGTCGAGCGTTTGCTACAGGCGCCGGTAGTCGATCAGCCGCTTGAACTGCGCGATAAGGCTATGCTTGAGGTACTGTATGCCACAGGGCTGCGTGTTTCAGAACTCGTCGGCCTGACGATGAGCGATATCAGTTTGCGTCAGGGCGTGGTTCGGGTGATCGGTAAAGGTAATAAAGAGCGGCTGGTGCCGCTTGGGGAAGAGGCCGTTTACTGGGTCGAGACGTGGCTGGAACACGGGCGGCCGTGGATGCTCAATGGTGTGGCGTTGGATGTGCTGTTTCCCAGCCAGCGCGCCCAGCAGATGACCCGGCAGACCTTCTGGCATCGTATTAAGCACTATGCTCAGTTGGCGGGAATTGATAGTGAGAAGCTATCACCGCACGTTTTACGTCACGCCTTTGCCACGCATCTGCTAAACCACGGGGCGGATCTGCGCGTGGTGCAGATGCTTTTAGGGCACAGTGATTTATCCACCACTCAAATTTATACGCACGTCGCGACAGAGCGGCTGCGACAACTTCATCAACAGCACCACCCGCGGGCGTGATGCTGATTTAAAAGGACAAAGTATGAAACAAGGTTTAATGATGTTCACCCTGCTGGCCGCCGCTTTTACCGGTCTGGCGCACGCTGACGATGCCGCAATCAAACAATCGCTGGCGAAACTGGGCGTTGAGAGCACCGATATCCAACCAGCTCCGGTTGCCGGGATGAAAACCGTGCTGACCAACAGCGGCGTACTGTATGTCACCGAAGACGGTAAGCACATTATCCAAGGGCCAATGTATGACGTCAGCGGCGCGCAGCCGGTGAACGTGACCAACGGTCTACTGATGACCCATCTGAAAGCGCTGGAAAAAGAGATGATCGTCTACAAAGCGCCGCAGGAAAAACACGTCATCACCGTCTTCACCGATATCACCTGCGGCTACTGTCACAAGCTGCATGAAGAGATGAAAGATTACAACGCGCTGGGAATTACCGTGCGCTATCTGGCTTTCCCGCGTCAGGGTGTGCAAAGCCAAGCCGAGCAGGACATGAAAGCTATCTGGTGCGCCAAAGATCGTAACAAAGCGTTCGATGATGCGATGGCCGGTAAAGGAACGCAGGCGGCGACCTGTGACATCGATATCGCTAATCACTACGCGCTAGGCGTGCAGTTTGGCATTAACGGTACGCCAGCCATCGTCCTCAATGACGGCTACGTGGTCCCGGGTTATCAGGGGCCAAAAGAGATGAAGGCTTTCCTCGACGAACATAAAAAACAGACCAGCGGTAAATAATTCGCGTGAAATCACAGACTCAACTTCGCCGCCGTGAGGTGGATGACTCAATCTCGTTGCCCGAAGATCTTTCACCTCTGCTGCGTCGCCTGTACGCCAGCCGAGGCGTGAAAACAGCGGACGATTTACAACGTAGCCTGAAAGGCATGCTGCACTGGCGTGACCTGACGGGCGTCGAAAAAGCCGTCGAAATGCTGCACGACGCGTTTGAGAAAAACCTGCGCATTATGGTGGTGGGTGATTTTGATGCCGATGGCGCGACCAGCACCGCGTTAAGCGTTCTGTCGCTGCGGGCGATGGGCTGCCAAAGCGTGGAGTATCTGGTTCCTAATCGTTTTGAAGACGGTTACGGTTTAAGCCCAGAAGTTGTCGATCAGGCCCACGCGCGTGGCGCGCAGATGATCATGACGGTCGATAACGGGATCTCCTCACATGCCGGCGTTGATCACGCCCACGCGCTTGGTATCGGCGTGTTGGTCACCGATCACCACCTGCCGGGCGATACGCTGCCCGCAGCCGACGCGATGGTCAACCCGAACCTTGCCGACTGCCCGTTCCCGTCGAAGTCACTGGCGGGCGTTGGCGTCGCGTTTTATCTGATGCTGGTGCTGTGTAACCACCTGAAGGCTAAGGGTTGGTTTGACGCTCGTGGCATTGCCGCGCCGAAGATCGTTGAATTCCTCGACCTGGTGGCGCTGGGAACCGTGGCTGACGTGGTGCCGCTGGATGCCAACAACCGCATTCTGACCTGGCAGGGTTTAAGCCGCATTCGTGCCGGGATCTGTCGTCCGGGAATCAAAGCGCTGTTGGAAATTGCCAACCGCGATGCATCGAAGCTGGTGGCAAGCGATCTCGGTTTTGCGCTGGGACCGCGCCTGAATGCCGCCGGGCGTTTAGACGACATGTCCGTTGGCGTGGCGCTGTTGTTGTCCGAAAATTTGGGCGAAGCGCGCGTACTGGCTAACGAACTGGATGCGTTAAACCAGACGCGTAAAGAGATTGAGCAGGGGATGCAGGCGGAAGCGCTGACGTTATGCGAAAAGCTTGAGCGTAGCCGCGATGAGCTTCCCGGCGGGCTGGCGATGTATCACCCGGAATGGCATCAGGGCGTGGTCGGCATTCTGGCTTCGCGCATCAAAGAACGCTTCCATCGTCCGGTTATCGCTTTTGCGCCTGCCGGTAACGGTCAGTTAAAAGGTTCGGGACGATCTATTCAGGGGCTGCATATGCGCGATGCATTGGAGCGTCTGGATACCTTGCACCCGGGTTTGATGCTGAAATTCGGCGGCCATGCAATGGCGGCGGGACTCTCTTTGGAAGAAGCGCGCTTTGATGAGTTCCAGCGCTACTTCGGCGAACTGGTTACCGAGTGGCTCGATCCGGCGCTATTGCAGGGAGAAATCCTGTCTGATGGTGAGCTAAGCGCGCAGGAAATGTCTTTGGAGATGGCGCAGATGCTGCGCGAAGCCGGGCCGTGGGGGCAAATGTTCCCAGAACCGTTGTTTGATGGGCGTTTTCGCCTGTTGCAACAGCGGCTGGTGGGCGAGCGTCATCTGAAGGTGATGGTGGAACCGGTTGGCGGTGGTCCGTTACTGGACGGCATTGCGTTTAACGTCGATACCGCGGTTTGGCCGGATAACGGCGTACGAGAGGTGACGCTGGCCTATCGATTGGACATCAACGAATATCGTGGCAACCGCACCTTACAGCTTATCATCGAGAATCTCTGGCCGATTTAGCATCGCTTTAACTGTAATTAAGAGCGGGAATCCGTTAATATTCCGCTCTTATGACCGCATTTTTCTCGTCCATTAAAAGAAAATAGACCATGTTTGAAATAAACCCGGTAAATAATCGCATTCAGGACCTCACGGAGCGCTCCGCCGTTCTTAGGGGGTATCTTTGACTATGATGCTAAGAAAGAGCGTCTGGAAGAAGTAAACGCCGAGCTAGAACAGCCGGATGTCTGGAACGAACCCGAACGCGCACAGGCGCTAGGCAAAGAACGTTCTTCCCTTGAAGCCATTGTCGATACGCTCGATCAGATGACTCAGGGTCTGGAAGATGTTTCTGGCCTGCTGGAATTGGCCGTAGAAGCCGATGACGAAGAGACCTTCAACGAAGCCGTTGCTGAGCTGGACACGCTGGAAGAGAAGCTGGCGCAGCTGGAGTTCCGTCGTATGTTCTCCGGTGAATATGACAGCGCGGATTGCTATATCGATATCCAGGCCGGTTCAGGCGGTACTGAAGCACAGGACTGGGCAAGCATTCTCGAACGCATGTATCTGCGTTGGGCAGAAGCGCGCGGCTTTAAAACCGAAATTATTGAAGAGTCCGAAGGTGATGTGGCCGGGATTAAATCCGTGACCATCAAAATCTCCGGCGACTATGCGTACGGTTGGCTGCGTACGGAAACCGGCGTTCACCGTCTGGTCCGTAAGAGCCCGTTTGACTCCGGCGGCCGTCGTCATACCTCGTTCAGCTCCGCGTTTGTCTATCCGGAAGTGGACGACGATATCGATATCGAAATCAACCCGGCAGATCTGCGTATCGACGTGTACCGCGCCTCCGGTGCGGGCGGTCAGCACGTTAACCGTACGGAATCCGCGGTGCGTATTACTCACCTGCCAACCGGTATCGTGACTCAGTGCCAGAACGACCGTTCACAGCACAAGAACAAAGACCAGGCCATGAAGCAGATGAAAGCCAAGCTTTATGAACTGGAAATGCAGAAAAAGAATGCAGAAAAGCAGGCGATGGAAGACACCAAGTCCGACATTGGCTGGGGCAGCCAGATTCGTTCTTATGTTCTGGACGATTCCCGCATTAAAGACCTGCGCACCGGGGTTGAAACCCGTAACACGCAGGCGGTACTGGACGGAAGTCTGGATCAATTTATCGAAGCAAGTCTGAAAGCAGGGTTATGAGGAACCAACATGTCTGAACAAAACGCAAAAGGCGCTGACGAGGTAGTCGATCTTAATAACGAAATGAAGGCACGCCGTGAGAAGCTGGCCGCGCTGCGTGAGCAGGGTATCCCGTTCCCGAATGATTTCCGTCGTGACCGTACCTCAGATCTTCTGCACGCTGAATTCGATGACAAAGAAGGCGAAGAGCTGGAAGCGCTGAACATCGAAGTTTCCGTTGCCGGTCGTATGATGACTCGCCGTATTATGGGCAAGGCATCTTTCGTTACCCTGCAAGACGTCGGTGGTCGTATTCAGCTGTACGTTGCGCGTGATGATCTGCCAGAAGGCATTTATAACGAACAATTCAAAAAATGGGATCTCGGCGATATCCTGGGCGCAAAAGGTAAACTGTTCAAAACCAAAACTGGTGAACTGTCTATCCATTGCACCGAGCTGCGTCTGCTGACCAAAGCGCTGCGCCCGCTGCCGGATAAATTCCACGGCCTGCAGGACCAGGAAGCGCGTTATCGTCAGCGCTACCTGGATCTCATCTCCAATGATGAGTCCCGCAAGACGTTCAAAGTGCGTTCGCAGATTATGGCGGGTATCCGTCAGTTCATGGTTGGTCGCAACTTCATGGAAGTTGAAACGCCAATGATGCAGGTGATCCCAGGCGGTGCCGCGGCGCGTCCGTTCATCACCCATCACAATGCCCTGGATCTGGACATGTACCTGCGTATCGCGCCGGAACTGTACCTGAAACGTCTGGTGGTTGGCGGCTTCGAACGCGTGTTCGAAATTAACCGTAACTTCCGTAACGAAGGGATCTCCGTTCGCCATAACCCAGAGTTCACCATGATGGAACTCTACATGGCGTACGCGGACTACAAAGATTTGATCGAACTGACCGAATCTCTGTTCCGTACTCTGGCGCAGGATATTCTGGGCAACACCGCAGTGCCTTATGGCGATCAGACTTTCGATTTCGGCAAGCCGTTCGAAAAACTGACCATGCGTGAAGCCATCAAGAAATACCGTCCAGAAACCAATATGGCTGACCTCGATAACTTCGACTCCGCGAAGGCGATTGCTGAAAGCATCGGCGTTCACGTTGAGAAGAGCTGGGGCCTGGGTCGTATCGTGACTGAGATCTTCGAAGAAGTTGCCGAAGCGCACCTGATTCAGCCGACCTTCATCACCGAATATCCGGCAGAGGTTTCTCCTCTGGCACGTCGTAACGACGAGAATCCAGAAATCACCGACCGCTTTGAGTTCTTCATCGGCGGCCGCGAAATCGGTAACGGTTTCAGCGAGCTGAACGATGCAGAAGACCAAGCGCAGCGTTTCCAAGATCAGGTTAACGCTAAAGAAGCGGGCGATGACGAAGCGATGTTCTACGACGAAGACTATGTCACCGCGCTGGAACACGGCCTGCCACCGACTGCGGGTCTGGGTATTGGTATCGACCGTATGGTTATGTTGTTCACCAACAGCCACACCATCCGCGACGTGATTTTGTTCCCGGCGATGCGTCCAGTGAAATAATCGCGCGAGCGAAAAGCAAAAACCCGGCCTAGCCGGGTTTTTTTATGCCTTTGATTTGGCTATCTGCTCGCGTAATCCTGATAAGGCAAAGCCGCCATCAGGTATCGTGCAGCAACGCCGGATGGTGGCTTTGCCTTATCCGGCCTACTAATGAGATTCAGATTGGTTTTGCAAAGGCAATAAGCGCCTGACGCGCGTTCTCATCGGCTGCTTCCATTACCATCCACGGGCTAAACGCCCACGGCGTCAGCTTCAGCGCTTGAAAAATAGCGTCGAGCTCGCACCACTGATATTCGATAACTTCATCGTGGTTGGCCTGCACGGGGCTGGTTACACGCGCTGCGTAAACCGGGCAAACCTCGTTTTCGACAATGCCATTAGGCGCCACGGCGCGATAGCGAAACTCGGTTGCAACGGGAGTGATATTGGCAATTTCAACGCCTACTTCAAAGCGGCAGCGGCGAATAATTGCCTGTTCGAAGGTTTCACCTTGCTGCGGGTGGCCGCACACCGAGTTGGTCCATACGCCGGGCCACGCGACCTTGCTAAGCGAACGGCGGGTAGCCAGCAGTTGGCCGTTTTCGTTAAATAACCAACATGAGAAAGCGAGATGCAGTGGGGTGGAGAGCGTGTGAGCGGCGTACTTTTCCAGAATGCCAGCAGGTTTATCGTGCTCATCGAGCAAAATGACATGTTCGCCAGTCATGACTACTCCTGAAAATGAAAGATGACCCGGCATAAACCCGCCGGGTCATATACTCAGGCAACCAGCGTAGCCCATAAATGAGAAAAAGGCATTACCAAAACAAGCCCCTGTTAACACCAAGCTGTAATGTCCCCTTTGAACCATTCTAAAATGTCCCCAGACAATTCTCTGGGGGATTTTTCATGATCAAAGAGACTGTTACGATGAGTCATAAGGAACTCGACCGACTTCACATTATTCAGGAGTCACTTAATCGCCATATTACTCAGGAACAAGCTGCGGCACGCATTGGCATTTCTATTCGGCAGGTTAAACGTCTGGTGCAACGGTATAGACATGAAGGGCCTTCTGGTCTAGTTTCCCGCCGACGTGGAAAGCGTCCCAATAATTCCTTTTCTACCGAATTCAGAGCAACAGTAATTTCACTCCTCAAAGGCCGCTACGCTGATTTTGGACCTACGCTTGCGTGCGAAAAATTGCGCGAGATACACGGCTTGTGTTTATCCATTGAAACTCTCAGGAAGTGGATGGTAGAGGAGGGCATATGGCGCGAACGTCGTCGTAAGTTTGCCCGAATTTATCAGCGCCGGATGCGGCGCCCATCCTACGGTGAACTCATCCAGATTGATGGCTCGCCTCATGACTGGTTTGAAGGTCGGGGCCCCAAATGCACACTGATAGTCTTTATCGATGATGCTACCAGCGCTCTGATGGCGCTACGATTCGCTCCTGCAGAAACAACCCGGGCTTACATGGAAACCCTCCGGGGTTACCTTAATGATCATGGCGTACCACTGGCTCTCTATTCTGACAGACACAGTATATTCAGAGTAAATAACCCGGAGCGGGAAGGAGAGTTGACTCAGTTCACACGTGCGATAAAGACACTGGGCATCGAGCCAATCCATGCCAACAGCCCGCAGGCAAAAGGGCGGGTAGAGCGTGCCAATCAGACACTGCAGGACAGGCTGGTCAAAGAAATGCGGCTTCAGGGTATCAGTGATATTGAAACAGCAAACGCATGGTTGCCGACCTTTATTGAAGCCTATAACAACCGGTTTGCTACGCCGCCTCGTATTGCTGATAACGCCCATCTTGATGTACACCATTCTGAAGAGGAACTGGGTTATATCTTCAGCCTCCAGGCGAAGCGCGTTCTCTCCAAAAATCTCACTTTCCAGTACAAAAGCAGTGCGTTTCAGATTCGCAGTGAAGGCCGGGGATATCGACTTCGGCATTCGGTTGTCACGGTATGCGAAAGCTTTAACGGTGAAATTAAGGTTCTGTATGATGGGAAAGCGTTGGGATGGGAAAAATATGTTGATGGCCCGGAGCCTATACCACTGGATGATGAAAAAAGTGTCCATGAACGTGTGGATAATGCCCGTTTTGATTTACGCTCAAAATTCTACGTAAAACCTAAAGCTGACCATCCTTGGCTCACGCGCCGCACGCAAAGTAATCAGCAAGTGAAGCCCCCTAAATTACCCAGAAAGAAGGCTGATCCCGATAAAATGGACTGAAACCAGGCGTTATTCAGTTGAATGCATATCCAGTCATAGGATAGATTCTTACGTAGCGTTTCTGGCGTGCATTTTCGGGTGGTTTGTTACTGTTTTTAACGGGGACACGTCAGAAACGCGCTCAGGCCGTCTGAGCGGTACGCGTAATGCGGCGTTATGGTAAATAGCCTATGCTAATGTCCGCTAAGAGCGAGAAGCGGACATTGCAGACTGCCCAGTAGAAAAAGTGCTATCAGAATTATCTAAAGGAAGATCGTATTTACCATGTCTCATTCTAACTGTTTAATAAATTACAAAAATTAAAATTTCCATTTAATATCATCGCGTTAAGCAAGAGAATTAAACCTCTCATTTAATTTATGATTCTTATTTAATTCATGAGTTGGTGTAAAAATAGGTTGCCGCACTATAGAAAGACACATATTTAAACCCAGCAGGAAATCATATTTGAAAGTAATGTGTTTAAGGGGCTGCGTAACAAGAACAGCAAGTAAACACATAGTAATAACAGTTACCATTCCCATTTCGCAAGTGGCCATATCAGAGGTGAACTAATGCCTGCTGCAATTTTAAGAATTAAGGTTATCCTAATAATTCTTTTGTATGATTAAGATCATCGATAAATTTACTAAGGACTCATTAATGAAATTGCGACTCTGGAATCTATTACCCCATGATTACGCTCCTTTTTTTCGTATTCTTCACATCATTGTGGCATTTCTAATATTATCACAAATTATTAACTCTAATCTGACAGAGACCGAAGCAATTGGTGAACATAGTCTTGAAGGAGTTATAACCTGGATGCACATTATTTCAGGGTTAGGACTGATTATTTGTGGTTTTATTATGTTAAGTTGGATGCTTACTCAAAGAGGTTTTACTTATTATTTTTCATGGGTAGGGCTTGACTTTAGTGGTATTAAGCAAGATATAAAAACGTTGACTAGTTTCCGACTGCCCGATGCACATTCGGGAGGTATTGCCAGTACAATCCAAGGATTTGGAGTTCTAGCATTGCTAATTGTAGCACTTTCAGGTGGCCTATGGTTCTTGTTGAATACCATGCAGTCAAATCTGGCTGAAACAGTAATCCACTGGCATAAGTTCTTTACTACTTTCATTGAGGTCTATTTTTATGCACATGGTGCAATGGGAGTTTTGCATATTTTAATTGAAAAATATAAAAGCCGCTCAGTTAACCTAAGTGACTAATCTGTTGTGAGATAATATTACTTCAAGTTGAAGAAAACCCTAAAAATAAAATTTAGTTTACTAGAAGATGAAACAGCACTTGCAGAGACTTTTTAATTAAATTTAATAAAAACGAAAAAATATTCATGGCGAAATGATTGTTTAATTATCTATCATGGATAGAAATGTGAGTTAGTCGTCCTATTTTAGGAAGTTAATAATGACTAAAACAAAAGGGTTACCTCGTCCGCTGACGCACTACGCTTGGCTTTCCATTGCCACGGCTATTGCCACTATCGGACTCAAAGGTGTGGCGTGGAAAATGACCGGTTCGGTCGGTCTGCTATCTGATGCCATCGAATCCGTAGTTAACCTCGCAGGAGCCCTAATGGCGCTCTGGATGCTGACCTTGGCTGCGCTTCCGGCCGATGAGAACCATGCATATGGGCACGGCAAAGCCGAATATTTCTCGAGTGCTTTCGAAGGATTTCTGATCCTATTGGCGGCAGCCAGTATCGCCTATACCGCAGTTGAGCGGATGTTAACTCCACAGCCGCTTGAGGAGATTGGTCTCGGATTACTGGTTTCAACAGTCGCATCAATCCTTAATTTTGTGACGGCTCGCATTTTGTTAAGGGCTGGCAGGCAGCACAACTCTATCACTCTTGAGGCAGATGCTCATCACCTGCTGACCGATGTCTGGACGTCGGTCGGTGTCATTTTTGGTGTCGGACTGGTTTATCTGACCGGCTGGTTTTGGGTCGATCCGATCGTTGCATTGCTGGTCGCAGCCAACATCGTTTGGACTGGTTATCAGCTTATGAGTCGTTCAGCTGCAGGTCTGATGGACGTATCGCTACCCACGGAAGAACTCAAAAAAATCGAGTCACTGCTGGCAGGATATCGTGAACAGGGGCTTGATTTCCATGCACTACGTACACGCCAGGCTGGCGGGCGGGCGTTTATGACAATGCACATCCTAGTTCCTGGGCGATGGACTGTTCAATATGGGCACGACTGGGCCGAGCGTATAGAGAATGATATCCGCACCGCACTGCCTTTTATCCATATCACCACTCATGTGGAACCGTTGGAAGATCCCGCGTCAATGAACGACCAAACGCTCGACATTTCTGATCACTAAACTAACCACATGTCGCTGGTCGGGCAGGGTAACAAACCTCGCTCTACAAAAATTTCAGGTATTCTCTATAATTCTGAGGGTACTTGATGTGACCTGCGCCCAATTGTTGGGCACGCAATATTTTTAAAAAGTCCGCTTCTGGCACAAAGCGGACAGTGATCACCGTTCTTACGACTACTTTCTGACTTACTTCGTGACTTGCCCTAAGCATGTTGTAGTGCGATACTTGTAATGACATTTGTAATTACAAGGGGTGTAAGACATGGGTAGCATTAACCTACGTATTGACGATGAACTTAAAGCGCGTTCTTACGCCGCGCTTGAAAAAATGGGCGTAACTCCTTCTGAAGCGCTTCGTCTCATGCTCGAGTATATCGCTGACAATGAACGCTTGCCGTTCAAACAGACACTCCTGAGTGATGAAGATGCTGAACTTGTGGAGATAGTGAAAGAACGACTTCGTAATCCTAAGCCAGTACGTGTGACGCTGGATGAACTCTGATGGCGTATTTTCTGGATTTTGACGAGCGGGCACTAAAGGAATGGCGAAAGCTGGGCTCGACGGTACGTGAACAGTTGAAAAAGAAGCTGGTTGAAGTACTTGAGTCACCCCGGATTGAAGCAAACAAGCTCCGTGGTATGCCTGATTGTTACAAGATTAAGCTCCGGTCTTCAGGCTATCGCCTTGTATACCAGGTTATAGACGAGAAAGTTGTCGTTTTCGTGATTTCTGTTGGGAAAAGAGAACGCTCGGAAGTATATAGCGAGGCGGTCAAACGCATTCTCTGAACCAAAGCATGACATCTCTGTTTCGCACCGATGGTGACACTTCTGCTTTGCGTTGACATACCAAAACAAGCCCCGGTAACATGTTGGCAACCGGGAAGAGTTTGATGTTACAGATACGCAATCCGGTAGCCACCATCAGCAAGCCCCCTGCGCAGGAAAAGTCGGCCATCATGGAAGGCGAAATCATTGGCATCAGGAACACGGCCAGCATCGCCAGAGCCAACTGGATAATGAACTGTGGAATCGCGATCGTCATCACTGCATAGCCGAGCAGGGTGGCAAAGATCCCGGCTGTAAAGAGGTCAAGAATCGTTTTGATGTAAAGGATAGAAGGATCGCCGCTCATTCCTTCGGTCATCGCCCCGAAAATACCGGTGCCGCTGGCACAAAACAGTACCAAAATAGCGACGAATTTTTCAGTGAACGCTTCGTGACTTAAACCCTGAACCGGCGGCAGCACCTTATTAATCAAAGTACGGGTTGAGCCCGCCACTTTGCCAATCCTGTTTTCCAGATGCAGCAGTTCGCCAATCATCGCGCCGACGATCATGGCCAGCACGACCGCCGGCATATATTTCACTTTTAGTACCAGCGTGATGCCAAGACCCACAGAGCAAAGGCCGAAGGTCATAGGCAGCGCCGTTTTCACGCGCTCCGGAAGTTTTCCTCCCGCAACCGCGCCGATCAGTCCGCCGATAATTACGGCAGACCCATTTACATAGGGACCGATTAACATAAAAGTATTTCCTTTGTCGCACTAGCCGTCGTGACGTAGGGACCCTTCGCCCCAGCGTGGAATGTTGTCCACGTTGATATCGAACAGATCCAACGCACGATTCACGCTGTGCGTAATAATATCGTCCGCGGTTTGCGGGCGCTGATAGAGAGCCGGAACCGGCGGGAAGATAATCCCGCCCATTTCCGTTACGGCCGCCATATTGCGGATATGGCCGAGATTTAACGGTGTTTCTCTTGCCAACAGCACCAGACGACGACGCTCTTTGAGCACAACGTCTGCGGCTCGGTTGAGCAGGTTATCGGTAAGGCAATGCGCAATGGCGCCCAGTGTCCTCATGGAGCATGGGGCAACCAGCATCCCCAGCGTTTTAAACGATCCGCTGGAGATAGCCGCGCCGAGATTACCAATGGGGTAGACAACGTCAGCCATCGCCATCACCTCATCTAAACGGAAGTCCGTTTCCAGTTCACAGGTTTTCTCTGCGCCTTTTGAGACGACCAGATGAACCTCAAGCGGAAGAGGCCGAAGGAGTTCCAGCGCCTTAACGCCATACTGAAAACCGGATGCGCCGCTGATGCCGATGATGATGCGTGGTTTCATTGTCTATTCCTCTTACTCGAAGTCCGGCAGGAAGCGTTTCACGTCCACTTCTTTGAATTTAGAACGTTCAAAGTGATGTTTCAGGTGGAACGGTACGGTGCAGTCGAAGATAGTTTTGCAGGACATCCCCTGTTGCAGAATGCTCGGGCTGTATTCCGGCACTTGGGATGGATCTAGCGGGTGGCAGCGTACGCCAGGAATGGTGATGGTATCGACATCGCCCTGATAGCGCGTCTGCATTGCCCACAGCACGTCGTCGCTGTCGAAGATATCGACATCTTCATCCACGAGAATCACATGTTTTAGTTCAGGGAAGGCTGAAAATGCCAGTAATGCTGCCTGACGCTGACGACCTTCATCTGCCGGGGAGAATTTTTTGAACTGCATAACGGCCAGCAGTTTGCCGCCGCCCGCAGAATGAGCAAAAACGTTCAGCAGTTTGCCCGGCATTGCGCGGCCAACCATGTCCAAAATGCTCGCTTCGGTAGGAATACCCGCCATGTTGACGTGTTCCTCGCCAGGACCCACGGTGGTGCGCCAGATTGGGTTATGACGATGGGTGACGGCTTTCACCTTAATGATCGGCAGCGCATCTTTGGACTCGCCGGTGTAGCCCGGGAATTCGGGCATTGCGCGGCCGGTGTTGGTGTTCTGGTCTTCACGAACGCGGACGTTTGGCAGCAGTTCACCCTCGATGATGATTTCAGCGTGGGCAATCGCTTTTTCGTTGATGGTCAGGCAGTTCACCATTTCGACGGCCTGTCCGCGCAGCGAGCCTGCAATGCTCAATTCGTCAAATCCCAGCGGTGTGGTAGGGGGTTCGAAGCACGCGGCGATTTCGATAGCTGGGTCAACGCCGATGCTGATAGAGATCGGCAGCGGCTGGCCCATTTCTTCTGCTTTCATGCGGAACGCATCGATATGTCGACCCGGAGTGAGCCACATAGAGAGCTCATCGCGGCTCTGCACGCACAGACGGTGAATGGTGATATCCGATTCATGCGTAACCGGATCGGATGCATAGCACAGGCCCATCGTAATGTACGGGCCGGCATCCTCTTCGGTATTGGTCGGCGCAGGCAGCAGCTTACGCAGGTCGAAACCGGCATCGGTTGCCAGATGTACCACTTCCTGAGATGTCGATTTTTCCGTCGTTACTACCGGTGAAATAGGGGTTTGAACGGAGTCTTTCAGCAGATGGCCGAGTTTTTCCGGCGGGCAATTCAGGAAATGACTTACGCGTTTACGGGAGCCATTAATGCCGATAGCAACGCTGATATCGTCAAATCCTTTGATTTTGTTGAACACCATCGCCGGGCCATTTTTACGCGTTGGGCGCTGGCAGGTGCCACCAGCACCAACATAACGGTAAACGCCGGACAGTTCGGCATGTGGATCGACTTCGGTATCGGTTTCAACATATTCGCCTGGCAGCGTTTTAAGCAGCGCCAGCGCAGAGCGCAGGTCGCGCACGGTAGGGGAATTTTTCACAGTGTATTCCTGTTGTGAATCGTAGGAGAATGTCTGCGCTAACCCTATTCCTTATACAATTTATGGACAAATACCGTTTCGCTAGGTCTGGGAAGATCAAAAAGATGGGTGTACAAAGATATCGTGCGTAAACAGTCAAAAAAGAGAACGGAGATCGGTGCGGCATGGATTTAAAACGATTACGTTATTTCTGCCGGGTGGTTGAGCAGGGGTCGATAAGTCAGGCGGCGAAAGTGCTGAATATGGCACAGCCGCCGCTCAGCAAGCGCATTCAGGAGCTTGAGGACGAACTGCATACGCCGCTATTTTTGCGCCACGGTAATCGTATTGAGCCAACCGAGGCGGGATATTTCCTCTATCGCAAAGCCTGCGAGATCTTGCGCCAGGTTGAGGACACGGCGCATGAGACGATGAGGATTGCGCAAAAAGACCGGCTGTATTTCCGCTTTGGGATGAGCCATCTTTTTCAATCCTACTTCAAACCACTTCTCTTGGCGCTGTACCAACGTCATCCGGAAATTGAAATTAATATCTCAGTGACTGACTCCAGCCATCTCGAAGGGTTATTGAATGAAGGGGCCATTGATCTTGCCTTTATTCAGCGTCCCTATCGTAGCGAGGGATTTGATTATGTCTCCTTCGATCCGGTTAAATTGGTCGCGGTGATTAACAAACAGTGTTTGCCACAGCCGCCAGAGGATCCTTTTGACTACAATGCACTCGGGCAGCTACCGCTGGTATTGCTCCATCGTGCGAAGGATTCTGGAACCTATGAAATGCTTATTGACCTGTTTCGTAAAGCGGGCGTCTCACCTAAGGTCATCATGCATATCACCCAGCCGGGGGTGATTATTGATTGGCTGGAGTCCGGGCTTGCTGCGGCAACGCTGCTGCCTTCGTCGGAGGTTTGTGCCGAGAAGCTAAGCCAGTGCTACGTGGTGGATGTGTTCCCTTCACCGCAGATATTTTACCCGGCGATGGTCAAGATGCCGGGCGTAAACTGGTGTGCACAGGTGATGGAGCTGGTGGCTGAAGGGTATCCTTTTCCCTCGAGCTAGCGTGACAGGTGGTTTAGCATCTGCCGTGACCCTGCTATCATAGAATGCCCAACTCTTTCTTACCTGAGGATTCGTTTTGCGAGCAGGACGCCAAATCACTTCCCCAATTCGCCTATTAATGTGTCTGATTATCGGACTCGTGCTTTCTGGCTGTGCGGGTAACTCGTCCAAATCAGGGGGCAGTTACAGTGGTTCGGTGTACACCGTGAAGCGAGGGGATACGCTGTCGCGTATTTCACGGATGACCGGCACCAGCGTTCGGGATCTGGCGCGAATGAACGGCATTTCGCCGCCCTATACCATTGAGATTGGGCAAAAGCTGAAGGTTAACGGCGCATCGAAATCCTCAGGCAGTAAAAAATCATCCTCCACTCAGACGGCAAAAGTCACGCCATCATCTGCAGTGCCTAAGTCGTCTTGGCCGCCGGTTGGACAGCGCTGCTGGCGATGGCCAGCAAGCGGGAAGGTGGTGATGACCTACTCGACTTCGGAAGGCGGCAACAAGGGGATTGATATCGCCGGTAGCCGTGGTCAGCCGGTCTATGCGTCGGGTGCAGGGAAGGTGGTCTATGTGGGTAACCAGCTGCGTGGCTACGGTAACCTCGTGATGATTAAGCACAACGAAGACTACATTACCGCCTACGCCCATAACGATAAGCTGATGGTGAGCAACGGGCAGAGCGTGAAGATTGGTCAACAGATTGCCACCATGGGCAACTCTGATGCTGATTCTGTCAGGCTACATTTCCAGATACGTTATCGCGCGACGGCAATTGACCCTTTGCGCTATCTGCCGCCTCAGGGCAGCAAACCGAAATGCTAAGCGGCTAATTTATCGTCACTTAATCACGTAAGGCCTTGCCAGACGAGGAGTAAGGTTTATAATGCTCCTCGCACACCTTAGCGGGCGTAGTTCAATGGTAGAACGAGAGCTTCCCAAGCTCTATACGAGGGTTCGATTCCCTTCACCCGCTCCAATCTCCTGATAAATCAATAAGTTACGATTTATCAGTTAGTTACGTTGACCCGCTTCAGCAGGTACAACTTAAACTACCCATTGTCCTACGCCCGCACCTGTCGCGTGAGTGGTCTGTGGTTTAAGGGAGCATATCACCACGCTGGCGGTGGTTCCATGTTCTTACCGCGACAGTACAACAACGAACAAAAAGCCCATACCTGGCATAACTCCCAAAACTTTCAGTGAAGCGCATTTTTGCCGATGCTCCCACATGCCACACGTCGTGATGACGTTGCAGGGAATAAACAGGTCTATGGTGGTCATGGTCCTTGCACACCACATGCAAGCTCTGCCAGCGTCTCAGCCACGCTCCCGAAAGGGTACACGGCGATCCTGATAAACTTCACTGTCTGACATAACCCTGATGAAGTCGCTACGCTCCGCACGTTGTCTTACCACCAACGGGCTTATTGGCTTCTATTGTTGTTTGAGTGGGAATCTTCATTTAACGAATAATAATTCAATGTTAGCATGGCAGGCTGTATCTTGTATTTCATGGAGATGGCGATGCTGGACATAACAAACTTTGGGCTTTTTGCCCTGTCTGTTTTTCTTCTTTCCGTAACCCCAGGACCTGATATGGCCTACGTGATAGGCCAAAGTGTGGCTAATGGTCGTCGGGCTGGGATTCTTTCGGCTACGGGTGTTGCTTTAGGTAGTTGTACTCACGCGGTGGCAAGTGCTGTGGGCTTAACTGCTCTGATAACGGCATCTCCGCTGATGTTTACAGTGATTAAATATGCAGGGGCTGCTTATTTGATGTATCTGGGAGGAAAGATGGTTTTGGGAACCTTCGCAAAACAAACTACGAATAACAGCGAAGTTGAACCTGTTAAGACTAAAGCTAATCTTACTAATCTGCTTTCTAAAGGATTTATTACAACCTTAACCAATCCGAAGGTACTCTTGTTCTTTATTTCCTTCTTTCCTCAATTCGTTTCACCTGGAGGCGAGCACCACACAGCCTCTTTTCTGATCCTGGGGATGACTTACGCGCTGATCGCATTTTTTACTGATTTAACGTTCGCCATACTTGCAGGTAGCGCCGCTGGTGCTGTCTCACAAAATAGGGGATTGCAGAAAATCCTGGATCGGATTGTGGGGGTTACATTTTTTGGATTAGGATTAAGGTTGGCTCTTACACGTCGTTAAAAATGAGGGGGCTGTCTTCCGGCAAGTTGCCAGCCTTCGCCATTTCTTCGTTTACAGCCTTTCTAAGGTTTGTTGGTAACAGGTGGCGCTGTAGCGTCGTTCCTGCCAATTTCACTACCTGCGTATAAACACGCACGGTGGCCCCGTTCCATTGAAAGCTAATGATCGGCTCTTCCTCCTTTTTCACTCTTCTGAATCCTCTGTATTGAAGGTTTTCGTATAGGGGCACTTGCCCTTTGTTACGTAGGTGAAAAGGTAATTGCTGTTCTGGTAGGTGCATAGCGTTTTCCCGTTCTCCGTCTGTTCCTGGTCGGGGTTGCTCATGGTGATTTTGCCTGCATGAGCGACTAATGGCAGCAGGGCCAGCACAAACAGTAAGATTCTCTTCATTCCTCAATCCTCAAATGTTCAGTTCGTGGTACGTCTGGTTAACTTCATCCTGAGTAATATCGAGGTACGTCATTGTGACTGCTGGGCTGCTGTGGTTCAGCATTTTGCTGATCGTCTCAATTGGCGTTCCTGTCTCCCACAAGGCGCGGCCCCGACACTTACGGGCGCTGTGGCTGCTGATGTTCTTATCTGTCACCACTTCTTCCCCGGCTTCGCTGAATGCACGGCTTGCCGCTTCTCTCGTGATGGCTCTGGCTGGCTGATTCTTCACCCGGTTTGATTTCGACTGGAACAGGAATTTGTCTTCCGGGTATGCAGCACGGCGACGGCTGATAATCTCCCGCGCCCGGTTGTTAATCGGGAACACCTTCGGCTTACCCGTTTTCTTCTCCTTTATAGTAACCACGTTCCCGGCGACATCATCAAAGGTCAGTGCCAGCAGGTCACTGATACGCAATGCCAGATTCAGGTTAAGCGCCCAGGCGTCAGCGTAAGTTTCATTGCGACGACGGAGGACTGTCTCGATCTGTCGTGCTTCTTCTGGCGTGGGTGCGTTTGTTCTTGCCATTTCATTATCTCCCCTTGTTGCTTCCAGCAATTAACCGGAAGGTTAACCCGTTACCGGGCTTTCTAGGTTTCGTTATGAATCAATGATTGATCATAACGTGATCATTATCAAGGGGTTTTTACATCACAAAATGAAAATAAACCAACCCCGGCTTGCCCTTTCAGGGTTTGACCTCTGGTCAAATTCTCGGTTGAGAACACACCCCGCCCCGTTAGTGGCTTATCAACGACCCCATGCACTATAGGTTGACGGGTAAGAAAATATCCCGCGCATGGGCTGCTGTGCTAGGCCGTCGTTCCGACCCTCAATAGTCCATACGAATGTTGTGGGAATATCACAGCGGCGCTGACATCGACAGCACCACAATCAGCAGCATGAAGTGATTGTGTATTCATTTCTTGTGCATAAATTGTGGTTTTTTATGCTGTTTCGAAGTGCATAAGCAGGCCGTGCCCGGATGTCTCAGAATTAAGATTGCTACAATTATATAATTTTCAATATCTTAGTGTGTGCCCAATCACTTTAGGTCACATTCTGATGAACTGTGACGTAACTCCGTGGGCTGTCCGTTGCATCCTTCGGCCTGCTGAAACTTTCACCAACAATTGCAGACAGCGGCTGACCATGCTCCCGGCTTGGTTGTCACCGTTCCGTTACCATTTCCACACAAGCGCAAGCAGCCCCACCATTCCTTCCCTGACTTCACCAGAAGCGCTACACGGCGCGTTCTTCCACCAGATGTGAACTGACTCACCTCCAGCACAGCGACCCGCTGAGAGGCTCCCATAGGCCCAGTAATGGGCTGTTTATCGTTGTTTTTGCGAAGAAAATTTATTTTTTCGGTTTGAGAGGGCGGATCAAGGAGTGTATTTAACTGTACCTTGAGTGGCAGATCTGCCGAGGCCCCGCCATTACTGGCTTCCCTGCATACATCACACCATAGCGTTCTACACGTCCCGCAGGCGAGCCAGGGACAACAGACGGCAGGAAGGATCATTTAAGGGTATTTAACTCTATTATTTCCCACCAAAAATCCAACCGATGACGGCACCGATTACCGCAGAGCGGTTCTCACCCGCAGCTCCTTTGAGAACGTTAATAATTGCATCGCCTGCGCCTGGTGCCTGCTGCTGAAGTAAATTCAAACCACGAGGTGTTAACTTGGCGGCGCTGTCCATGTCGGTTGAAGAGATTATTTCGATATAACCCATATCGCTGAGAGCTTGGAGCGTGTAGCACAACAGGTCAATTTGAGTTCTGTCTCCTCTGGGCTTCCAGCCGAAGTCGGAAAAATCGAAAGATGAGTAAACCGGATAATCTGCATGCAGTTTCACCAGAATTCCGGTTGCCATCTCGTTAAAGCGGTTTTTGCCCTGGATGATTTCCATGTTGTTTCCTTATGCTCGCTGATGGAACGAGGTTACTCAGTTACGGCAGGAAGCACCAGTCAGAAGTCATCGGTAATCAGTACATATGAAAAGCGGTTTCATCGGTAATGGTTACAGATGAGTCATCGGTAATGGTTACTCACCAATAAGATCAATAACATTAAGATCAATCTCTAATAAGATCTTAAAGACCTAGGTCAAGGACAGGGTGAACTGGTGTTCACGTTGTGGGGTAGTAAAGGAGAGATGCTTCTGTCGCTCTGCTCTGAATGGCCATGCCACTTCAGATATGTGTGGAAGACAAGCCGCGAGGCGCGTCAGTCAAATGTGGATCGAGCACGGCGCAGAGGAGCTTGCAACGCGACGTAACTCTCCCCTTGGTGGGCGGCTGTCCCCCCTCATTCTCGCAAGGAGATAGTATGCCGAACCAACGGCCCTGTATCGACTCCTGAGCGCGTTTTTCTATGTGCTGCTGACTTTACCGCTTCGGCTTGTAGCGTTGAATCTGGAGCCTCAGAGAGCGCCATACAAACAAATCTCTTGACAATGAGGTAAGGATTGCTGTATAAGGTCGCCAAGGTTTTTATCTTTACAAAAATAATGTTGACTTATTGATAAACACACAAAAACAACTTGACAAATCGATGTTTAACTGTTAATATGTACATACTGAATGAATAAACACTTATCTGACTACAGGAGACCATATTGAGAACAGCCGCCATCGACTTTCAAGTCGCAACCGCCGAAGAGATTTTCAACGCATTAGTCCACAAGATCACTACTACTTCCGCACTTTATAGCTTCCAAAATCGTGTTGGCACAAATAAGCGCAACACGAAGAAAGCGCTCGAGATGCTCCGTCAATACAAGCTTGAACAAAAACGCAATGCCAGACACCAGCGGGCAATTATGACGGTACTCAAACCAGTCAATCCCCGTATTCGGAACGGTGAAAACATCACGGATATCTTCTCTGATGTTATCAATGGCTATATCTGCCTGTACCGTGACCGTGTAGGCATCGCGTTATCTGAACAGCAAGTTTTGGCTCTAATCCTTTCTGAATCTCGTGAAGATCTAAAGAGTTACGGAATTAACCCCGAGAAGCATTTTTAATACCCGGCGAGAGCCGACCTACCAGACAGCCGCACATACGGCAAACAAATCTAAATGCAGGTCACCAGACCGCCATACCTCTGTGCCGCAATGCGACATTCCAGGGGCGAACCTGTTGATCTATTTCTGCCTGCTGTGCAGGTTTGCGTTCAGCAAATCGCGTAGCGACCTATGGGAGGACAATTGATATGAATTTGAAAATTCAACAGCACGTTTACGCCGGACTTTTAGCAGAAGCGAAGCGCCGGGGAACAACTGTTCCAAACCTTGCACGCGAAGTGCTAGAAATCGCCGCTCATCTTTTTGATAACGGTGAAACTTTACCCGCCTTGGGGAATACTTATGGAGAACACAATGAACAGCAGAGCATCGCAAAATAAGCCAGAGTTATGGATTGAAGAGGATCGCCGCCTTTCCTTTGCAGAAAGCGTCACTATCAAGGCAACTGGTGAGTGTTTCAAGGTTGAGGACAAACTTGCAAAAATTCATACCTATATGGTGGATCAATATAATAGTTACCGGAAAAAGGGCCAGTCATTCTATGAAGATCAGAGGGATATCGCTACTAAATGTAAATGCTCACCAAAAACCCTTGGCAAATGGATGAAAGTTCTTGAAACGCTTGGTTTACTCGTCATCGATGAGAGCCAGAAGAGCCATTCATACACAGTGCGATCAGTGGTGAGTCAGGAGCACAACTTTATTTTCAGCTATCCGAAACTGTTGAACGGAAAGCCGTCATATGATCATGAAGAGGCCCTCAAACGCCTCCACACAGCCCAGACAAGAAATTGCGGAGCACAAGAGGATGGCAAATCTGATAAGAACGCTGATGAACAACGAAAATCTGTTTCTATCTTTTCTGGCGGTGGCAATGCTGATCTACCTGCCAATGATGATGCGGTGACCGGGAGAACTGTTGTGTCATTGCCACGGGGTAGCACAACCCAAAATTATTCGGAGCACGGCTTTCAAGAGGTCGGGATGTGTGAAAAAAACAGTAATTGGGAACCGCCATTTTGATAACGTGAGGATTAATTGAACAATGTTGAATGCAACAGCCTGACGGCTGACCAGAAGACACCAGATTTAGAGCGCCTATTCAAAAAGCGCCGCCGTGATGAATCAGTTGTTAAAACCGCCAAGACTTTGCTCGTGCATGGCATGACGGCTGGTAAGGTCGCCTGCCTGCTCCGCCTCGACCCCGATTTTGTGGCTGAACTCGCGAAAACGTGGAACCCACGGTTCCGGCGTGTAAGTCACGCCAACCAGTACACCGCTAAGAGAATGGCCCGGATGTATTACGAGTCTGGCGCACTCCTGGCGACTATCTGTCGTGACCTGCAATTGCCGCTCTATACAGTGGTTGCGCATCTAAAAGCCGAGGGTGTGACAGAGCAACAAATGGCAGATCGTATGCCTGAAAACGATGACCCCTTACTAGTGGCTTATCGTGAGACGGTCGCCAGAAAACAGGCAACGCCGAAACGCCGATCACCTCGCCTGCACTACTAATACCCTGAAAGGGTTAACAGCAATTGCCTTCAGCACCGAAGGTGTCTCGCTGCTGCGAGAGTGCTCCGCACCGTTAGCTGTTAATCGCCTTGCGATGCACTGACCCAACCCCACATCGGGGGCAAATGAACCTTGATTACTTATTTTACTTCCTGCCAGTTTACTGGCTGGCGTATCGCTGCGTCCGTGACGGGCTGATCCTCTTGCTGCGAAGCAGTGACGTTGCCCGTCATCGCCTTGAGACAAAAATCCTACTCTGGAGACACCATAAAATGACCCTGAACACCATAAAGAATGCTCTGTTTGCAGCGATGCACGGCAAGACCCCGGCAGAGTACGAACTACAAAAAGCCCGTGACAACCTGAAGAGCGTCACCGATGACTTTCTGGATCATCATCCGGAGTTGCTCAAATCAGTCCCGTCTGACACACCCACCAAACGGATTAAAAAATCTTTGGGCGCAGATAGTCGTCCGGCGGTAAGTCATACCGCTGACCACATCGATCCTGAAATGCTGGCGAAAGCTAAAGCAGCGGCTGCTGCACTCGCAAAATCCGACCCTGATCGTTACGGTAATATCATCAAGCAGCAGGGGGCTGAATGAGTGCATCGAACAAGATTATCGTTAGTACCGTCAACGAAATTTCTTGGACCACAGACGATAATTCTTATCTGAAGGCGAAAAAGAAAATTATCTCCCTCCAGGAGTTAACCGCCAAACCCGCTAAAGCGCTGGAAAAGGCTCAGAAGCGTACCGCTCAGAGTGAAGGCAAGGCGGCGTTGCAGGCGGCGAAGGCCCAGACTGCGAAGCTACGTCAGGCACAGCAGCTTGGCAAAGAACAGCAGAAACAGTCGCAAATTCAAGCCCGTGCCGCAGCCGCTGAGGTAGCCCACGCCAGGAAAATGGCGAACCTTGCAGCGAAGAGTCAAAGCGACCAGGCAAGAAGCGCAGAGGCTCTGGCCCGTCAGAATATGCGGCTTGCTCGTATCTCTGCAAAGGTGCGAGCCGCAAGCCAACACCGGGCTATGACGTATAACCCGGATGCACCTTCTATCGGTCGAGAGCATTACAACCCGGCGGTGTCCTCTCGTCAAAATGCACAGATGGCCCGTGGTCATAGCGGCATAGCGGCAGAGATTACGGCACAAAAGCGGTCACTGGCGATTGAAGAGAAGAAGGAAGCGGCGCTTAAGCGCGAGGTGACGTATTACAACCAGCTCCGCACATCTTCTTATAAGTTGGCCTCGATAAATGGTGCAGACGTGGCAACACGGTACAAATCCATCCGTGCGGCAAAAGAGGCGCTGAAAGCCCAGAAAGAAGAGCGCTACACCGTCGAGGAAACTCGCTTTGAAATGGCCCGGATCACTACTGAGTTACGCAAACAGGCCCGTTTACAGCAACGTATTACCCGTGAACAGAAAGCCGCAGGTGTTCGTGCTGGTCGTGTACGCACCGAAGGTCGGGGAGGGCGATCAGGTCTTGCCGCCGCTGGTGTGATCGGCGGTGCTGCTTTGATCGGTAGTATGGGGATCTCTAAAGCCGGGACTGTGCTACAGGGTAGCTTTGAACGCAACCAACAGATGAAATCCCTACAGGCGCAAGGAGTGTCCCGCCTTGAATATGAAGCTGTGCGTGATGTTGTTGCAAATAAGACCGGCTTTAATATTTCCCCAGACAAAGCTCTTGATTTTTCTGCTGACTATAACGACAAAGTGGGTCAGTTGACGGCTAACGGAACATGGAAGACCAACAAAAACGGTCAATCAACGTTGTCCGGTGGTGGTGAGCTTGGTGACCTTATCAACGCTATTGCAGGCAAATCCAACGTTGCCACGGCAAAGCGCGTAGTTAAAGAACTTCAGGGGATCGACTTTAATCTTTTCCTGGTTTATTTGAAGCAGTTGCAGAAGACTTTCAAGTTCACGGATAAAGAAACAGCCGCTTTTGCAGAAGCGATCAACGATGCAGGCAAGGTGTTACCCGCCTTTGCTGATGGTGGTGACGCTGTTCAGAAACGCATGGATGACCTCGCCCGGAATGGTTACGCCCTGAGCGAAGCACAACAGGCAAACCTCGATAAACTCTCAGCGCTGAACACTGAATACAGCCGGGTGCAGACGAGTTTGTCTGATCATTTCTCCGCTTCGTTCGTCGCTGGCTTGGGTGAGTATGGTCAGAACACCGACAACCTGAGCAAAGGCATGGCAGGGTTAATCCCGATAACGGACGGTTTGGGTAAGTCACTGGGCGAAATGTCAGCGGCAGTGCTGAAAATTACATCATGGTTTAGCTCCATCGACATCAACCCTGAGAACAAGCATGAACAGCTATCGGAAAACGGTCTTTACTATAAAGATTCGATGGTGGGCCGTGTCTGGCAGTCGTTCAGCAATGCGGTTGAAGGTATTACCCGTGCCAGCACAATTCCTGGTGTTCAGGGGATGCCGTCGCAGACATACGGCTCAGGCACGGCGTTTAACAATCCAGCGTTAGCGTTGAGTGTTCCCGATTTCAACTACCAGGCACCACAACCGACATTTACCGCGCCGACAATGAACAGCATGACGCAGCGACAGCCGATCCCTGTCAGCGTTACCGGACAAGCTGAGATTACACTCTCACCTATTGATATCAATGTGAATGACGGGGCTGTTAATAACCTGATCGATGCCCGGATTCACGATAATAATCAGGCCCAGAACAACCTTATCCTGGGAGTTCCATATTAATTCACCGCACTAAGAAGTACCCGGCAGCTAGGCCGCTTTGCGGTGACACTTTGTGTCATCACTTCGTGACCTGATAACGGGTTAGCCGTTCGTTTAATCGTTCTGCGATAATAAACGCCCTCATGATGGGGCTTCGTTAATTTCATTTTCTGAATAAAAAATTTAACAGGAAGTCAATGTTTTTCCGTCAAATACGCCAAGTGTTTGTTGTGAAAGATATAGTTCCGTGGTAAAATAATAATATAGGGTGATAATTCAGGTTGTATGTGCGTACTACTGCATTCTTCCCTTCTCCTACGAAATAAAGTGCGCTTCGCCAAAGCGCCTTTTCTAAATACAGCCAATAATCCGACTCTCAATAAGCCGCTGGGCGATGATGCAAATCATCATCATTCTGTGGGGGCAATACGGGAAGGTTTTCGCCGACCGCTGGTTGTATTCAGAAAAGAAGTACTACTCCGGGTAACCCTGGATTAGGCCATTAAATCCGGCTCTCCTCCGGTCATCAGCCATGATGCAAACTGGCATTGAGTGCGACAGCGAAGATATGAGGTCTCCCGCTCTCGTGCTCCTTATTCCTGAAGCGTGACCCACCGATCATGCTTTCCAAATCTCTCCATCAGAAAACTACTGACCTACACCAGGCGGGATATTCTCGCCTTGGTCTTTTTCTGTATGGAAAACGAAGTGAACGAAGTCGCTGATAGCGGCTTTCTTTTCGCCCCTCAATGGCAAATTTGCCAGAGAAATAATAACGCCATCATTGGCGATGACCTGAATGGAGATTCAAGATTATGAAACTGGATAGTCATCCAAAAACGTATAACAACGTGGTGAAGAATTCGGCAACTGCCAATTTTGACCGCAAAATGTATGTGTTCGAAACACTGGCGCAAGCCGTTGAACCGGGAAGCGTGGTTGATTCCACCGGGACGCTATACACCTCTGGCGACGATGCGATCCTTTGCCTGTCCTACGCTGACGCGGGTTCTGACGTTCCTGTCATCGTGGCTGACCGCCTGATTTACGTGTACCCGGAAGCAATTCGCGCCGTAATGGGTTCAGCGACAAATGCAGCGTTAGCAGCATTGACCGCTAACGGAAACATTCGCCTGACCTCTGACGAT
Organism: Kluyvera sp. STS39-E; assembly: GCF_040932435.1. Taxonomy (NCBI): domain Bacteria; kingdom Pseudomonadati; phylum Pseudomonadota; class Gammaproteobacteria; order Enterobacterales; family Enterobacteriaceae; genus Kluyvera; species Kluyvera sp. STS39-E. Next base: position 394,159 of record NZ_JBFQGA010000001.1, read on the forward strand.
GTTGTCATCGCAGAATAACTGACAAGAAAAGGACTTCAAAAATGGCTATTAAATCATTTGATTATGTTGACTACAGCAAAGTTTTCCGTGACCAGGTTCCACAAAGCAACCTGTTACTTACTCACCTCAACGTTTTTGCTGATCGTCAGATCGCAGATTCCCACAAAGTGACCGTGGATCGCATTGCTGACGCCGCAATTGGCGTGGATGCTCCGTTGATGCGATTTTCCAGTGAGTGGGGAACCATCGAGAAACCAACTGCCGGGAGTTATCTCTACGAGCTAGTGTGGCGGGGTGTGACGGACCGTGTAACTTCAGCCGATCTGAAAGGTTACCGTAAGCCGGGGAGCGCCCTGGAGCAGTCACTTGATGAAATTGAGGCCAATAAGTTTATTCAGATGCGTGCCAAGTTCGAGCGCTCCCGCGAATATGCCTATTGGCAGACGCTGATCTTCAATAAAGTTGATGCATTTGGTACACAGCAGCCGGAGATCGACTGGTCTGTAGAGTTTGGACTTAACCAGCGAACCGCTGATTTGCACCAAAAAGTAAACGATGACCCGATGCGCGATATTGACGATCAGGTCAGTGCCACAAAAGCACTGATGGGTGGTCTGACTCAATATCTACGTGGCTGGGTTCTGCTGTGTGGTTCCGATGCCTACAGAGCAATTCGCTACCATCCTCAAATCCGCGAGTTGCTTGTCTACGGAAATGGTCTGGTTGGTTCTGATGTGCTGTTCCCGTCAGACGTTCTGCCAGGGTTCAGTTCCTTTATTCTGGGTTCTGTACGCCTGATCGAAGTCAGCGACTCAGCATTTAGCGGCGTGAAGTCAAACGAGGCTTTCCTGGTCCCTGTATTTGGAAATGCTCCGGTTGAGCAGAGTCTACCAATGGGTCGCTTCGTTGGTCCATGCGCTCGCCATCTGGAAATCTCCGCATCTGGTGATGTTGAAGACTGGTACGCATACAGGGCATTCGATGAACTTCGGAACCGCAATCTGTATTCTGAGTACAGCCTCCTGAGCTACAACTTCCGTCCCGACCTGGTCACTAAAATGACCTTGGTCCCGGTTGAGTAAGATAAACAGCGGCTATTGGTATCGCAGGGCGATTAACGGTAATAACCGTTAACCCCCTGGCGGGTATATTGTGGGAGCGCATTGCTCCCGCTGCCAGGTGAGGCAATGGAAAGGAGATTTACACATGCACATGAAACTGTTCAATTCGAAGGGTCTGCCTCTTCTGGCGATGAGTCTCGATAATCAATCTGACAAATGGCTGAACCTCTCAGCCATAGCGAGATACTTCCAAATTCCACGTAGCACATTTTTGCAACGCGTGAACGATTACGGCTGGGAATCGGCCCTCGCTTATTACGATCAGCAACGGAAGACAAAACTGAAAACTTAAGGCCGGGCAACCCGGCCTTTTTTGTGTCTGCTATTCAGCGGTAACAACGTACTTCCCGCCGTTGTCTTTAATCTTGTACTGATAGACATCATCACAAAATACAGTAATTTCTCCGCCAAAGGCTGCGGCAGACGTGCTGTTCACCTTTTTGCATTTGTAGCCCTTCGCCTGGATTACCAACTGCGCTTCGTCCCGTAAATCTTGAGAGTCCTCAACTGTTTGATAATTGCTCCCACTGGAGCTTGAACTTGACGATTTTCCGCCTTGGTTGGTTATCGCGGCGAATGCGATAAGCCCAAGTAGGAGAACAAATCTGATTAAGCCTTTCGGCGATGCATACGGATTTTTCACACCGCAATTCGGACAAATTTTTGCGCTCGATGATACTGCCTGCCCACACTCGCGACATTTTTTCATAGCCATGATTTTTACCTGCTCCTGGGTTTAATATTGGTATCGTTGGGATTTGGGAAAACTTTAGATATTCGGCATATCTGGGTAGCTGACCAGCTCGACATACCCAGACAGTTCTTTCATGCTTGCGCCTTTGGTGTACGTCCTGAAAGCCTCCGTCTTAGCCTTTTGCGCCGTGTGGCCCGTTATTGCCCCTATACGCTGTTCAGGAACGCCAGCGCGATCTAGGCACGTTATAAAGTGGCCTCTAAGGCTATGATAACATTGACGATCTGTAGCGGTTGGCAACGCTTGATTACGTAGTCTCGTGAACGCTTGAGAGTAGAAGGGGCCTTTCTTGCCGTCAGCGCGTTTAATCTTGTTAGCGTGTGGGAACAGGTATTCGCCGTTATTCTGGCTCAGGAGTTTATCCACGATGCCAATCAACAACGAATGGATTGGGATATAACGGACCCCGGCAACGGTTTTCGCTTTGCTGATGAAGAAGCAGCGCACACCATCCATCATGACAATTTCTTCCCGCTTAATGCTGGCGATTTCGTCGAGCCTGGCTCCAGAGAACAGCCCGATCAGAATTACGTCTCGTAGCTCTTCGTCAGCTTCGTTGAGTAACGTAGTTAGCTGCTGTGGCTCGAACGGCTGATAACTTTCGATGGTGCGGCGGGCTTCGAGGTTATGACCGTGAAAAGGGTTACTGTCCGGGATCGCGTCGTAGCGGCGTTTGGCAAACTCGTACAGGCTCCCCAAAGAGGTTAGCCAGTTCTGCACGGTCTGAGGTGCTGCCTTTTTCTGTTGGCCTTCGATGAAATCAGTAACGGTTCGGCGTCCGATCTTGTTCAACCCAAGATCAACTTTACCGATACTCTGAAGAAAAACTTCCACGGCTCGCGCGGATTTGCTGAGTGTGGAAAATGCCCGACGTTCGCTATACACCGTCATGTATTCATCACGTATGACTGCCAGCGTTGGGATCGGAGATATTGCTACAGGCGCACTCTTTGCCTGTTTTATTGTGGTGTGGAGTGTGGTGATCGCATTCTGGATGCGAATGTCTTCACGATCAGGATTCAACAGGGCTTTCAGGTTGTTGAACTCAATCAACATGTGATTTCTGAAGTGGCGAGCCTTAAGTATGTCCTTTGTCCCTGTGGATTTTCGCCAGGCTCGTTTATTGTCGAACAGGTGACGCATGTACGCAGGTACAAAGACCTGAAAGATCCATACGCCCGAATGACTTTGAAAAAGATACTGATTGTTCTTGATAGACATGATTTTAATCCTCTAAAATCACGCTATCAGGTACAGCCATATGTACAATGTTGAGATGGAGTAACGGTAGCTTCCCAAGCTGCATACGAGGGTTCGATTCCCTTCACCCGCTCCAAACTCAAGTCTCCTGAAGTCTACCAAACTCAATTTTCCCTTGATAAATCAGCAGTTATAGCATTCTATTAGTCTATTGAACTCAATTGTACTCCCCCAAGGTCAAGCTCAATGTGGGGGTATGGATGGGGGTATAATTGTACCCCCTGCTGAGAGGTACCCCCAATGAAGCTGACTGCTCGTCAGATTGAAACTGCGAAACCCAAAGAGAAGCCCTACAAACTGGCCGATGGTGGTGGGCTTTACCTGCTGGTTAATCCCAACGGTAAAAGATACTGGCGTCTCAAATACCGTTCGTTAGGTAAAGAGAAGCTGCTCGCTATTGGCGTTTATCCCGATGTTTCTTTAGCTGAAGCCCGAAGTAAGCGTGAGGATGCTAAAAGAACATTAGCGGCTGGCAACGATCCCTCTCTTGAACGAAAAATTGAGAAACTTAGTCGTCAACAAGACACTGAAAACTCGTTTGAGGCTATCACACGGGAGTGGTATCAGCGTCGCTATGACCGCTGGTCTGTCTCCTACCGCGAAGAAATGCTGAGAACCTTTGAGAAAGATGTATTTCCTTATATCGGTCACAGGCCAATCAAAGATATCAAGCCGATGGAGTTGCTTGCAGTTCTTTCAAAAATAGAAGCACGAGGAGCAACTGAGAAGGTCCGTAAGGTTCGCCAGCGTTGTGGAGAAGTCTGGAAGTATGCCGTTGTGACTGGCAGGGCCGAGTACAATCCAGCACCAGATCTAGCCAGCGCCGTGACTCCTCATGAGAAAGAGCACTATGCTTTTTTAACCCAGGATGAATTGCCAGAGTTTCTTCGGACTCTGAACACCTATGCCGGTAGTGTGCTTGTTAAGATTGCGATGCAATTACTTATTCTGACAGGAGTAAGGCCTGGGGAGTTGAGGCAAGCGGAGTGGCAGGAATTTGATTTTGAGCGGAAGGTTTGGAACGTGCCAGCAGAGCGAATGAAAATGCGCCGACCTCATCTGGTTCCGTTATCAAGCCAGGCAATTGACCTGCTTAATCAGCTTAAACCCATGACTGGAGCAGGAACGTTGCTGTTCCCAGGACGTAATAATCCTAAGAAACCGATGAGTGATATGGCATTAACTGTGTTGGTAAGGCGTATCGGCTATGCCGGGCGCGTTACAGGGCATGGATTCCGCCACACGATGAGTACCATTTTGCATGAGCAGGGATTCAACTCGGCCTGGATTGAGTTACAACTGGCTCACGTCGATAAGAACTCAATTCGTGGAACGTATAACCATGCTCAATATCTGGAGGGGAGGAAGGAGATGATGCAGTGGTATGCGGATTATATTGAAGCATCTTTGACTAAGGTTGTATAAGTCTGTAAATAGGGAAAACGAGTTTTTAAAGTTTTCCCTAGAAGTACTATCTTTTAACTGTATAAAAAAACAGTATGTAAAACAGTGCATTAGATCACTAAAAGTGATCTTACAAATTTATTTTTTTTGATTTTCGTGATACACATCGCCTTAAATGGTTTAATTTGCATCCACATCCATCACTGGATGACGATGGAAATTTTTAGCTGTTGTAGGAGAGCAGGGTGGCTAAAAATAAAGCGGCAAACGCCGGGGTTGATGCGTTAACTGGTTTTGAGTTTCAAAGAAACTGTGCATTGTATCTTTTGTTAGATAATTTCAATTCTTTTATCAATAAAGAGTTCTTTATTTGTATCGAACATCACGATGATTTTCTATTTTGTTATAAAACTGATTGCTTAAGTTATATAAACGAGATACATGCCTATCAAGCAAAGAAACTTAGCGGGAAAATATGGACTATCGATTCTAGGTTTTCTGAGATGGTATCTAAAATACTATTGGTGGGCGAAAATTTAAGAAATGATGCTTTTGAAAAAAGTGAAGATTATAAACACCAGCTAACATTTATATCAAATACAGAAATAGAATTAAAATACTCACCGCCAAAGGCGTTAAAAAAAGAAGGTATTACTGAGCAGATATTAAGGATTAATGAGCAAAACTCTATCTGTGCTTATGATGAATTACATAAAAACATTCAGAATAAAATTGAAGAGAAAGTTACAGATATTTGTAATGAAGAATCTTCTGTTTTCCATCGTAAAGAACTAAGTAACCTAAAAATTCAGTGGGTAGATTTTCCAAGAACAGCTGCAAAACAAAAAGAATCGCTTATTGGACTTATGTCTAGAAAGTTTTCTCATATAGCTGACTCGAAAGCAGCCATCGAGGTAATACTTGCTCTATTTAGAAATGTGGAAACTGTATATAATCAAGGGCAGGAAATATGTCTACTCGATCCAACAAAAAGGGTTGAAGGCGAAGATGTTAAGAAAGTTATGAATATAATTGATTCACAGCAAAAGGCATTCGACTATTGGCGTGACGAAGCACAGCAATTCTCAATGAAATTCAGAATACCACTTAGCATACAGAAAAATCATGAAAACTATATACTTAACTCTTTTGAACTACTCAAGGATATGAGTAATTACGATTATCAAATCATTAAAGACTTTGTTAGAAATAATGATTACACAACTCAATATTTTTCTCTTCAAGACGCATTAACTGCATATGTTGATAATGTTAGAAAATCTCATTCTATAAACCTAGATAATATTGATACATTTTTTGCAGTTCTGTGTTCATACGTTGAGTGCTACGATTAAGGTAAACCATGAAGACAATTATAAAGTTTGATAGATTGTTTGTTGTCTCTGAAAGTCATAATTTATATTTCGACCAAAAGTTTTCAAATAAAATAAACATAATAAGTGGGTGTAATACCTCAGGTAAAAGTACTTTAATACAGAGTATTTTATTTACCTTTGGAATTAACGATGTTAAAGATGGCTTGAGCGAAATTATTCGATACAACCCTACGTTCAGATTGGATTTCAGCCTCACTAAAGGAGGCGTAGATAAAAAATATATAATAGTAAGAGAGCTTGGTAGCATATATTTAAAAGAGGATGGGGGAAATGTTTTTAGTTTTCATGGAATTGACTCTGATAGTCGAGTTGAACATGTGAAGCTTAAGGAGATGTTATCTCAATTATTTGATTTTAACATGCTTTTAGAACAGAAGGGTGAGCTAAAAAAAGCATCGATAGAATGCATGTTCCTGCCTTATTATATTTCTCAATCTGTAGGGTGGGTTTATTTAAGAGAGTCATTCTCTAATCTTGGTTTTTATAAAGACTTTAAAGATACGTATCTTGATTATTATCTTGGCATAGAAAATTCTTTTGATAAAGAATATTTTTATAAATTAACAAAAGAGCGGGCACAACTTCAGTCGAAGATCTCCTCATTGAATAAATATAGCGCCGAGCATCACTTTGTTGTTTCTAAATTACTGGATGAAGAGTTTGGTGATGAGGCTCAGAAGTATATAGATGGTTATATTAAATTAGTAGCATCATTAGATGAAGAACGTGATGTATATACTGGTTTGTGTAATAAGTTATCCTTAACTAAAAATCATGTCAAGATACTAAGAAGAACTAAAAGAAATATTAAAAACCAAAACTATAACAATATTGATCGTTGTCCTGCATGTACGCAAATACTTCCTTATTCCTTAGAAGGGTTATATGGTTATTATCAAAACATCAATGATACTGATAAACTATCGGAGCAAATAAATAATAAAATACAAAAAATACAGTCTGACATTAATAGTTCACTTGCGAAGATTAAAAAGTTAGAAATTGATATATCTTCAAAGTATTCATATTTTCTTGAGAAAAAATCACAAAATTTATCTGTCAACACATGGATCGATAATAAAGCAAACATACGTCTGTTAGGCAATATTCATGAAGAGATAGAAGAATATACAAAAAGGTCTGATGAAATTAAAGGATTAATTGATGGGATGGGAGAGGAGCAGTCTCTTTTTGTCGAGCGGTTTAACAAAGAAAAAGATTTCAAGGAAATATTTAAAGAATATCTTAATGATATGCAGTTGTTCAATGTAACAGAACCTAGATATACAGATCTTTATAAAATAAATTCATTTCCTTTTCAAGGGGTTGAACTTCATAAAACTGTAATGTCATATCATTTTGCATTAAATTCTTTAATAAGAAAAACAGACAATATACATCGACTTCCATTTATGCTTGACGCAATTCTTAAGGAAGATATCGATGACAGAAATTTTGATCTCATACTGTCGTTTGTGGGAAAAAATCTTCCGACTGATACTCAATCATTTATATCAATGTCTGAGTATGCTGAAGATAACCTCTTGAAAGATGGTAAAGAGATAAGTGCATTCCGAAGAGCCAAGGTTAAAGATATTAAAAATCGATACTTCCCTGATGGTACGAATTTATTCTTTATTGGTGATGGGAAGCATGAGAGAACATTTTTATCAAAACCTTTGGATTTAAACCTCGATATTTTTGTCGATACTTGTCGGCTTACTGAATGATTCCTTTAGTTAATAGCGAACACACAAACTTGTGCGTTCGCTATTTATGCTATACATTTGATTTACCATATGTGATCTTGCAAGGAATCTTTCGCCGAGTATCATAGAGCCAGATAGGTAGGGGAACGACTATGATTTTTACAGCATTACAACTCTTCAAAAACCTCTCCGATGAAACCCGTTTGGGCATTGTGTTGCTGCTTAGAGAGATGGGAGAGCTGTGCGTGTGCGACCTTTGTACTGCGCTAGAACAGTCACAGCCCAAGATCTCCCGCCACCTGGCAATGCTCCGGGAAAGTGGTCTATTGCTGGATCGCAAGCAGGGCAAGTGGGTTCACTACCGCTTATCCCCGCATATTCCTTCCTGGGCTGCTCAGGTGATTGAGCAGGCCTGGTTAAGCCAACAGGACGACGTACAGGCCATCGCCCGTAAGCTGGCATCGGCAAACTGCTCTGGTAGCGGTAAGGCTGTTTGCATCTAAAAAATTTGCCTGAACATATATGTTTTTCCAAATGTGAGGTATTCAGAATGAAGACGTTAACGGTGTTTGACCCAGCAATGTGCTGCAGTACCGGCGTATGTGGCTCAGATGTCGATCAGGTTCTGGTTGATTTTTCTGCTGATGTGCAGTGGCTGAAAGGACGTGGTGTACAGGTTGAACGTTACAACCTGGCGCAGCAGCCCATGAGCTTTGTGCAGAATGAGAAAGCGAAAGCATTCCTCGAAGCATCTGGAGCAGAAGGTCTTCCGCTACTGCTGTTGGACGGCGAAACGGTGATGGCAGGGCGATACCCAAAACGCGCTGAGCTGGCTCGCTGGTTCGGCATTCCGCTGGAGAAGGTTGGGTTAGCGCCCACCAGCTGCTGTGGTGGTAATACTTCCTGTTGTTGAATATGTCAGGAGGACATATGAAATTCTTACAGAACATCCCGCCTTACCTGTTTTTTACCGGTAAGGGAGGTGTAGGAAAAACGTCCATTTCCTGCGCGACGGCTATCCGCCTTGCCGAACAGGGGAAGCGGGTTTTGCTGGTCAGTACCGATCCGGCTTCCAATGTCGGCCAGGTATTCGATCAGGCTATCGGTAACAACATTCGTCCTGTGATGGCAGTTCCTGGACTTTCCGCTCTGGAAATTGACCCGCAGGAAGCCGCCCAGCAATACCGCGCCAGAATCGTTGACCCTATCAAAGGCCTTCTGCCTGATGACGTTGTTAACAGTATCAGCGAGCAGCTTTCAGGAGCCTGTACCACTGAGATTGCGGCGTTCGATGAATTTACTGGCTTGCTAACAGACACTTCCCTGCTGACCCGCTTTGAGCACATCATTTTTGATACAGCGCCGACGGGACACACTATTCGCCTTCTCCAGCTTCCTGGTGCCTGGAGTAGCTTTATTGAAAGCAATCCAGATGGTGCTTCCTGTCTTGGCCCAATGGCCGGGCTGGAAAAGCAGCGTGAGCAGTATTCTCATGCGGTAGAGGCGTTATCCGATCCGGAACGTACCCGCCTGGTTCTGGTTGCACGACTGCAAAAATCTACGCTGCAGGAAGTCACCCGTACCCATGAAGAACTCGCCGCAATTGGCCTGAAAAACCAGTACCTGGTGATTAATGGTGTGCTGCCTAAAGCCGAAGCTGAAAATGACGCCCTGGCCGCTGCGATATGGCAACGTGAGCAGGAGGCACTGGCAAATCTTCCTGCCGGTTTATCTGAGCTACCGACAGATACCCTATTACTACAGCCAGTCAATATGGTTGGTGTTTCAGCCTTGAAGGGACTGCTGGATACCGGTTCTGAGGCATTACCACTCCCGGTAACGAACATCCAGTACACGCCTGAAAACTTATCGCTCTCTGGCCTGGTCGATGATATCGCTCGCAGTGAGCACGGCCTGATTATGTTGATGGGCAAAGGTGGCGTAGGTAAAACCACGATGGCAGCGGCTATCGCCGTCAGGCTGGCAGACATGGGATTTGACGTGCATCTCACGACCTCTGATCCTGCAGCGCACCTGAGTACAACGCTGAACGGCAGCCTCAAAAACCTGCAGGTCAGCCGCATCAACCCTCACGATGAAACCGAACGCTATCGCCAGCATGTTCTTGAGACGAAGGGAAGAGATCTGGACGAAGCAGGGAAACGGCTACTGGAAGAGGATTTACGCTCTCCCTGTACAGAAGAAATTGCCGTGTTTCAGGCCTTTTCCAGGGTGATTCGTGAAGCGGGTAGACGGTTTGTTGTCATGGATACCGCCCCTACGGGACACACGCTATTGCTGCTGGATGCGACCGGGGCTTACCACCGAGAGATTGCCAGAAAAATGGGGAGTAAAGGTCATTTTACGACCCCAATGATGCAGCTTCAGGATCCGGATAGAACCAAAGTTCTGCTTGTTACGCTTCCAGAAACCACACCAGTGCTGGAAGCGGCAAACCTGCAGGCTGACCTTGAAAGAGCGGGGATTCATCCGTGGGGCTGGATTATCAATAACAGCCTTTGCATTGCGGATACGCGTTCTCCGTTGCTTTGTCAGCGTGCTCATCAGGAACTGCCTCAGATTGAGGCTGTTAAGAATCAGCATGCTGACCGTATAGCGCTTGTTCCGGTGCTGGCGTCAGAGCCCGCCGGTATTGAAAAGCTCAGAGAGTTGATGAGTTAATTTTTTGGCATATACAGGGCGACAAAGTCGCCCTGTCAGGAGGTTTTATGTTACTGGCAGGCGCTATTTTTGTCCTGACCATTGTTTTGGTTATCTGGCAACCAAAGGGATTAGGGATCGGCTGGAGTGCAATGCTAGGCGCGGGACTGGCTCTGATATCTGGCGTTGTGCATGTGGGCGATATTCCGGTGGTGTGGAATATCGTCTGGAACGCGACGGCGACCTTTATTGCCGTGATTATTATCAGCCTGCTGCTTGATGAATCAGGCTTTTTCGAATGGGCGGCATTGCATGTTTCGCGCTGGGGTAACGGTCGTGGCCGTTTGCTCTTTACGTATATCGTTCTGCTTGGTGCAGCGGTGGCGGCACTGTTTGCCAACGATGGTGCGGCACTTATTCTGACGCCAATAGTCATCGCCATGCTACTGGCATTAGGGTTCAGCAAAGGCACGACACTGGCATTCGTCATGGCTGCCGGGTTTATTGCCGATACAGCCAGCCTGCCACTTATCGTGTCGAACCTGGTGAATATAGTCTCGGCGGACTTCTTTGGACTGGGCTTCACCGAGTATGCGTCGGTAATGGTGCCGGTTGATATTGCAGCCATTGTTGCCACGCTGGTTATGCTGCATCTGTTCTTCCGCAAGGATATCCCACCGACTTACGACCTGGCTCTTCTGAAAGCACCGGCAAAAGCGATTAAAGATCTGGCAACCTTCAGAACCGGCTGGATAGTTTTAATACTTCTGCTGGTTGGGTTCTTTGTCCTTGAGCCGCTCGGTATTCCCGTTAGCGCGATTGCGGCTGTTGGAGCGGTGATCCTGTTTGCAGTAGCTAAACGAGGCCATGCCATTAACACTGGCAAAGTGCTGCGCGGTGCGCCATGGCAGATCGTCATCTTCTCATTGGGGATGTACCTGGTGGTCTACGGTCTGCGCAACGCCGGGCTAACCGAATACCTTTCAGGTGTGCTGAATGTACTGGCGGATAAAGGACTCTGGGCTGCGACGCTGGGTACTGGCTTCCTGACGGCTTTCCTGTCTTCCATCATGAACAACATGCCAACCGTGCTGGTTGGCGCTCTTTCTATCGATGGAAGCACCGCAACAGGCGTTATCAAAGAAGCGATGATCTACGCCAACGTGATTGGCTGCGATCTGGGCCCGAAAATTACACCTATTGGTAGCCTCGCAACGCTGCTCTGGCTGCATGTACTTTCACAGAAGAATATGACCATCACCTGGGGATACTATTTCCGCACCGGGATTGTCATGACTCTGCCTGTGCTGTTTGTAACGCTGGCAGCGCTGGCGCTACGTCTCTCTTTCACTTTGTAATGAGATACTGATATGAGCAACATCACCATCTATCACAACCCGGCCTGCGGCACGTCGCGTAATACGCTGGAGATGATCAGCAACAGCGGTACTGAACCGAACGTTATTCTTTATCTTGAAAATCCACCTTCACGCGATGAGCTGGTCAAACTCATTGCAGATATGGGCATTTCAGTCCGGGCTCTGCTGCGCAAAAACGTCGAGACTTATGAAGAACTGGGGCTTGCGGAAGATAAGTTTACTGACGATCAGTTAATCGATTTTATGCTTCAGCATCCGATCCTGATTAACCGTCCGATTGTGGTGACACCGTTGGGTACTAAACTGTGCCGTCCTTCCGAGGTGGTTCTGGATATCCTTCCAGATGCTCAGAAAGCGGCTTTCACCAAGGAAGACGGTGAAAAAGTTGTTGATGAGGCAGGTAAACGACTGAAATAAAGATGAAGGGGCAAATGCCCCTTCATCTTTATTTCGTCAATTATTCCAGTAGGTCAATACCAATTGGTTCTTCACTATGTAACGCTATTACCCCAGCATATCCATCAGCGGATCGTAGAATGTGATGGCGTGTGGCAGGTCGCCGGGCATAATGTAAGAAAACATCGTCTCTCCTTTATGGAATCAGGGGAGTGAAGATAGTCTGCCTAAATTACTCAGGCTTTGTTCTTCACTCGTCTGCTTTATGAACCCAGGCGGGCATTGCCGTCAGATAACGTTTTGCACGCTTCTGTGCTTCTTCCGGGCCGACTTTTTGCCAGGAATCAAGGAAGCTGGCTAAACCTGATACCGCTTCTTCCCAGGGTTTAAGATTGCCGTTACTGTCACAGCAGTACGCGCAATATTGATCGCTGGCACTGTGTGCATCGGGTGCAGACATCGGCATCCCGCAAGCCTGACAGAACTGTTCATGTTGTGACATATGATGCTCCTTATGGGGACATCCTGATTAATAAATATACTGAATATGTAGTATGCAGGTGATGTATCAGATCAAAGCAAAGACGAAGCCCCGGTATCTCCAGTCAGAAATACCGGGAACCTGTTGTTACCTGGCGATGAGCGCGAACACGCCCCAGCCAAAGTATTCCCGCGCGTACGTTACGTGGCGTTTCGGCGAGATGTTTAGCTCGGCCCTGACCTCGGCTGCGAAGTCGTCGTCAGGATTCGCTTCCAGCCAGCGACGCATGGTCAGCCATTTCGCGGCTTCATACCGGTCCCAGCCTTCCTGGTCTGCCAGTACCATTTCCACCACGTCGTAGCCGAGTTCATCGAACGCACTCACAAGTCCTGGTAGCGTCAGAAAATCGGTCGTCGAGCTGACGCCACAGGCCTGGGCTATCTCGTCCGTTGCGGGGAGCTGACGCCAGTAGGGTTCACCGATGAGCATGATCCCACCCGGTTTAAGGCTCTGAGCCAGCAGTTCGACCGTCCCGGCAAAGCCACCGGCAATCCATGTCGCGCCGACGCAGGCTGCCACGTCACATTTCTCATTGGCGACGTAACCGGCCGCATCGTTATGAATAAAATGTACGCGTTCGCTGACGCCGAGTTCTTCCGCGCGTCGCTTTGCCTGCGCGGTGAAGAGCGAACTCATGTCGATGCCAGTCCCCGTAATGCCATGATCTCGGGCCCAGGTGCAGAGCATCTCGCCCGAACCGCTGCCGAGGTCAAGAATGCGGGTCTCCGGTTTCATGCGCAGCACACGGCCCAGCGTGGCGTACTTCTCTTCGGTGAACGGGTTGTGGATGCGGTGTTCGCTTTCACTGATGGTAAAAATACGTGGGATATCCAATGTGGAATTCCTTTTATTGCGTTGAGTATTAAGAGGAAGTTTCTCTGAGGTTTTTGCTTTTTCGGCCAACAGAGCAAACAGCTTTCCTTCAAATGTCTCGCTGACTGGCCAGTCGTGGCTTTCAGGAGGAGGAAGCAGGGTAAAACCGACATTACCGAGCAGACTGACGTACTCTTCATCGCGCCAGGCCGTCATCTGGCTGCCGAAACGGGTGGTGTGACCGTTTGCCTCTATGGCCCAGAACTGCGTTGAGCTGGTCTGTGCTTCCTCATCCCAGCCATGCTCCGTCAGCAACAGGTGAGGGACGTCAAGAAACAATCCGTCCGGACAGCGTTGCCAGCTCGGTTCAGCAATTCCCTGACGTTTAACTTCGTCGAAAGTATGGACTTCAGTGAGCAGCCTGCCACCCGGCTCCAGCCACAGCGCGCAGCGGCTGACGAGTGAGCGCGCATCTGCCGTGCTAAACACATTCAGTTCCCCGAACGTCATCATGATGAAATCGAACGATTTATCCGGCCAGTATGCGCGGATATCCTGCTGGACATAGTCGATATTCAATCCGGCATTCTGCGCCCGCTGACGGGCCCAGCTCACGGATGCCGGTGAGAAATCCACGCCGGTGCAGTAAAATCCGCGTTCCGCTAAGCGGTGGGTATAAAAGCCGGGACCGCAGCCGAGATCGAGGATATGTGCGCCAGGGGGTAACTGGCTGGCGATCCATTCGACCTGCTGCTCAATGACCTCCTGCCTGCGGCTGGCCCAGTCGTGATCCTGCGACAAATGATTTGCCAGCATCCGCTGGCTGAAGGCCGGTTCGTCCCAGGGGATTTTGCTCTCCTCCGCCGACAGTTGAATGTGCCGGGATGAGGAAATAAGGGTGCTGATATCCATCATGCTCTCCTTAACGATTATCAAGCTGTGCGCGAACGTTATTCAGCCCGGTGGTGTTGATGCGGTACGGCTGACCGTTGACGGACTTGATCAGTTTTTTGGTTTTGAGTTTTTTGAAGGTGGCGAGGGTGCAGTCGATGAGCAACAGGCCTTCGCGGGTGTAGCATTCAACGGCGGTGACGCGGCCAGACGCATCGCGAACGTGCGCAATACGGCCACCTTTGGCGAGAACGTGTAAGGTACGTTGTTCCTGACGGGATAAATTCATACTGGAAAACCTGTTTAATCATCATGTGCAAAACGTGCAAACACACCGCGGTGTCCGCATTCGATTTCGGCGCATTGATAATCAGTCCGGCCTGAAAAGGTCGGGAAGCTGATTATCGGATGATTACATTCTCCAGCATCAAAGCCTCGGGTTGAGTTGAAAGGTATTTACGGGGTGAATGATAACACCTAATTTTAGTAAGTGAATACCCAAGGATGAAAAGTGTGATCCCGATGGGAGCCTGTCAGGGCTCCCTTATTGAATCGCCTTGCCTTCTTAGCCGTAAAGCGCCGCCTTGCCGATGGAGGAGAATAAATCCATCTTCTGGATCACAATCTCTTTCGCTGCATCCATTGGCTTAAGGTATAGAGCGTTAGGTTCATGACTTCCTGATTTCAGTTCTTCTTCCAGTGCAATATAGAATGCTTTTTTCATATCGCTGGAAATGTTGATTTTGCTGACACCGTGCTGGACAGATTCTGCCACCTCAGCATCTTTGTTACCTGAACCACCGTGCAGAACCAGAGGAATGCTCAGTCGCTGCTTAATGGCTTTCAGTCTCTCGATATCCAGTTTCGGCTGTTTTCCTGCCGGGTATAATCCGTGTGAGGTTCCAATCGCAACCGCTAGCGTGTCGACTCCTGTCTCTCTCACAAACTGTTCAGCCTGCTGTGGATCGGTATAAAGGATTTCAGCGTGTCCGCCTTCGCTGCTGCCCTCAGCCACACCTATCGTGCCGAGTTCCGCTTCAACAGATACGCCCGCAGCATGGGCCACTTCGGTAATATGGCGTGTGATCGCAATGTTTTCCTCAAATGGAAGGGCTGAGGCGTCGATCATGACAGATGTATAGCCGGTGCGAATGGCCCGCATAACCTGTTCCAGTGTCTGCCCGTGGTCCAGATGGATGACGACGGGCACCGTTGCCTTAATCGCCAGTTCGCGAAGATAGTAAATAAAATCATCCCCGGTAAATTCATGCTCATCAGGATGCACTTCAAGAATGACGGGTGAACGAAGTTTTTCTGCAACCTCAATGACGAGCCTGGCAAACTCGGCAGAGGCAATATTGAATGCGCCAACGCCAAATTTATTTTGCTGAGCTATGGATAAAACGTCTTTCATATTCATAAGCATGGTTACATCTCCTGTACAGTTTCAGGGCTGTCTTTCTTAATAAAACGAAGAATAAGGGCCGTCAGTAATGCGCCTGCAGCAATAGCAGCGATATAGCTGACAACATGGGTGATCACATTCGGAATAAACATGACAAATACGCCACCGTGCGGGGCTCTTGATGCACATCCCAGCGCCATAGAGAGGGCCCCTGCAAGCCCGGACCCTGCAACAATGGCAGGGATGACACGTAGCGGATCAGCTACTGCGTAAGGGATTGCACCTTCCGTGATAAAAGACAGGCCAAGAACATAGGTGACTTTGCCGGTGTCTCTTTCCTGACGGGTAAACTTACGACCAAACAGCGTGGTGGCGAGCGCAATGCCTAACGGCGGTACCATGCCAGCAGCCATGCAGGCGGCAATCGGTTCATAGATACCTGTCGACATTAGGCCAATAGCAAACATACAGACGGTTTTATTCAGCGGTCCTCCCATGTCGAAGGCCACCATCATGCCTATCATAAGTCCCATGATGGCTGCGTTGGTATTCCCGAGGTTCTGAAGAAATAAGGTTAGCGAGTCGAGAAGAAACTTAATGGGCTCGCCAATGACTAACACCATCAACGCACCGGTAATAAAAACGCTCAGTAACGGGACGATCAGTATCGGCTTCAGGCCTGCCACGGACTTAGGGAGATTGATATATTTCACAATCAGCAGCGTGATATATCCCGCCAGGAATCCGGCCAGTAGTGCTCCGAGAAATCCCGAACCCGTTTGTATCGCCATCATGCCGCCAACGGCCCCGGAAACCATGCCCATATTGCCGCTAATTGATTTACTGATGCCAAGTGAAAGAATGGGCAGCATCAGGGCAAAAGCGGCACCCCCACCGATATCAGAAAGCATTTTTGCAACAGGGCTGAAATTTGGATCGCCAGGTGTTGCAGCGGTAATGCCAAATGAGAAACTCAGGGCAATCAGAATGCCACCGGCAACCACGAACGGAATCATCAAGTTAACGCCGGTAATAAGATGAATATAAATCTGGGAAACGAGAGATTTATCCGTATCTTTTTGTGACTGCTTTTCCGAAATATCTGACGCAAGATACCGTTCAGGCTGTAATTTTCCAGAAACAATATCATCCAGTAACCCAGATGCATCTTTCGCTGCACGCGTTACCGAGACGCGGATAATGTTTTTATTATTAAAGCGCGAGAGATCAATAAACTTATCAGCGGCGATTAAAACTACGTCCGCCTGCCTGATATCATCATCTGTAAAAATATACTCACTTTCAACAGCGCCATGCGTTTCAACAAGTAAGGGAATGCTTTTTTTACAGGCGTTCTTTTTGAGGTTTGCTTCAGCAAGGTATGTGTGTGCAACGCCAGTTGGACAGGCGGTAATTGCAATGATTTTCATTTTATTCTCCTTGTAAGGATGCTACTCCCCGGTATTGCTGAGAATTAACCGGTACAGTTCCTCTTGTGAGCTGGCATTAAGTAATTTGTCGACGACGTCATCATCTCCTAATGCAATTGATATACGGGCCAGCACTTTTATGTGTCCCGCTCCGCTGTCGACGTCTTTCACGGCAAACAGAATCACCAGTTTGACATCGGAACTATCCATGGTTTCCCAGTCAACAGTCTCCTTTAGCCTGGCAACAGCAATTCTTGTTTCTTTAACCCACTGAGATTTTCCATGTGGAATAGCAATCTGATTTTCGAAACCCGTTGACCCCAGTGCTTCTCTTGCAAGCACGTCAGCGATAAAACCTTGTTTATTATCGATTACACCTTCTTCGCATAGCGACTGCGTCAGTTGCTCAATGACATCCATTTTACTGTTCGCCTGCATATCAGTTATCACGCAGGCTTTGCTTAATAGATCACTTAAAACAATTTTATCTAACATGCTATTTCTCCTGAGAGTTGCGTTCGGTGAATAATGTTTCCGTCACGCGAATAATATCTTTTGCTGAAAAAAGAGCGGATACATATGCCACAGGGATCATCATTTCTTCTATCCTCACCGTTGAAATGATTAAGTCACATTTCTTTTCAGATAATGTTTTTTTAAGCCTGCTTCCAGGCACAATGTCGACAATCTCCCAGTCCGGGAATGCTTTGGTGATCCGGCTATACAGAAGCTGCGATGTGCCGACTCCACTTGAACAGACAAGGATAATTTTTTTGTTCTCTTTAACCTTTTCTATTGCTGCCTGAATATAAACGCTTAAATAAGCAACTTCATCCTCTGAAGGGGGGTCGTGTTTATCATAGTTATTTATTTTTATAGTGGCGCTTCTGACAGCAGCGAAAACATCTGAGAGTTCTTTTTTTATTTCATCAAGAAGAGGGTTGTGAATAATTATCCGGTAAGTTAGTCGATTTAGCATCGGCTTAATATGCATGACCAGAGAGTTCAACAGTGTTTTGTCTGATATTAAATCACATTTAAGCGACTGAGAGATGTCACTTGTCAGATTTATGGCATAACTTACCGCCTCTTTATCCTGAAAATCGTTATCTGGAAGGTTGGTTAAGGTCGTATCTTTTCCAGATGAAATCAGATACTGATAGATGTAGTTAATTTCAATCTCTGGAAAGGAAAATGTATACTTTCCCTCTAGCCATGATATTGCTTTAACTGCAACTTTCCATTCTTTATTATCATGAACTGGAATCTTCTCGTTATCGGTATGAGGATGACACTTCTCCATTCGTCTGATGGTGACCAGTAAATGTGAAAAAAGATTGGTGTAGTAAGGTTCACTGATTGCACATGCTAATTTATCTTCTATGAAGGTGATGAGGTTGATACAGTTCGCGACGTTTTCTTTACCAAACTCTTTTATGAGTTGTACACGAGAAAATCTGTCGATTCGACTATCGGTCATCTGATAATTACATAATACGCTATGTGTTATGATCTCCTTGAGAGCCATGCGAATATCATAGTCATTACCTTCAACATACGTTCCCGTATGATTCTTTATCATCACAAGTGAAAAACTGCCCAGCCATTTATCAATTTTATTTAAATCCTCTACGATTGAGGAGCGGCTGATGAAATACTTGTCTGACAAAAAAGTAATGGATAATGGCGTGGGTGAGTGCGTCAGCAAATCAGTGATGATGCCAATGAGTCTTTTGCTTTTTAATATGTTAGCAACATGTTCGTCTGGAGATGTAACTGGCAAAGACACTATTTCACTTGCATCCAGCCTCATGCCCAGGCCAGGTCTGCAGAGTATGTGATTGCCTTTATCAGCGAAAAAGTCGTTGATAGCATCAACATCTCTTCTGAGCGTGCTCACTGAGATATGAAGGATTTTCGCGGCCTGAGCCGTGCTTAGCCAACCATCTTCCTGAGCTAATTGATTTACCAGCGATATTTGTCTTTTGCTCAGCACTTTCATTATCCACTCCTTCGAAGAAATGTTGGCGCTTCAATGATGTTAGTTATAACGACTCTCATGATGCGAGGAAATACCATGAAATGAACGCATGTATACCATCACAATGAACAGCTCGTTATTCGGGAGAGGCGTGATTATACGTGGGCGTTTGTAAGTTAATGTCCCTAAGAGAAAAGAACAGGGTAGTTAACTGGTTTAATGGATGGGGATATTAATAGCGTGAGCTTGATGTTAATTCTATTTTCAAAAAAAACACAATTTGGAGACGAAGTTAAATGAGTCATATACAGAAAATTTCATAGCAAGATTTTTCTTTTGAAGTCATCTTTTTCTAAGGAATGCTCTGGTTGATATGTCATTCAGTTGAAGATTTTTCTGAAATGTTTAAAAAGAAACAGAGGGCAGGGGATTGCCCTCTGTTTGTGTTGTGACTCTGAATTAAGGCGCAGTACTGAAAAACTCCCCAAACTTCACTGCCAGCCAGCCAACCGGTGTGGTCGCCCCCCCGACAATATTGGTAATTTCAGACATTCCCTCCGGCACCGGAATGTTGGAGTTAACCGCCGCCTGAGTGTATTCCTTAGAAATGTCCGTTCCGACGTACAAAATGCAGCTGACGATCAGCGTGCCGCTAATGAACATGCGGAACATATTGCGTTTACAGAATGGCGTGACCATCGCCAGCAGGAACATCAATGAAGCGAGGTCGACAAATGGCAGAACGCGGTTACCGGGCAGAATGATAGACAGCACTACGGCCATCGGGATCAACAGCAGTCCGGTGGCCAGGACTGAAGGTTCGCCAATCAATAACGCGGTATCCATGCCGATATAAAAGTCACGGTCAGGGAATTTGGCCTTCAATTTTGCTTCTGCGGCATCACGGACGATAAGCAATCCCTGCACCAGTATTTCAATCATTTTTGGCAACAGCAGCATCGCCGCGGAGACCTTGATTGCCAGCGAAACGGCAGCCGAAACGTCATACCCGGCAAGGAATGCCAGCAGCAATCCCAGTACGAAACCCAGCGTTAACGGCTCACCAAATACACCGAACTTTTTATTAATGCTTTCCGGATCAAAATTAATTTTATTGATAAGCGGAATCTTATCAATAATGTAATTACAGGCTATGCCAAAGGGGACGTAGGCTATACAGGTAAGGTGAGGGAAAGAAATCCCTTTTAGATTATAATTTTTTTGTAAATACGGGGCGGTTAAATCTGCTGCCAGTAACGTTAAGACAAAAATACCAAATGTTATGCCAACAGAAAGCCAGTAGTTACCGGTTCCGGCATACACGACCGAGCCCATGATCAGGAATATCCAGTAGTTGAAGATATCGATATTCACCGTTTTGGTTAATTTGAGCAGTAGCATGGCCAGATTGATGACAATAAAACCGACCACGACAGGCAGCATCAGCGGAGAGCCCCAGCCAATCGTTGAAGCGGTCGGCCACCCGGTGTCGACGACATTCAGTTGCAGGCCGATGCGCTCGACCATTGCCTGTGATGCAGGGCCAATGTTCGTCAGCAGCAGGCCAATTACCAGGCCGACGCCTTCGAACCCAATACCGACCAGCATCCCCGCTTTAAATGCCGTACCGATTTTTACCCCAAAGCAAAGTGCGATAATAAAGAATATTACTGGCATCATGACTGATGCCCCCAGACTAATAATGCTGTTGATAATATCCATAATGATTCCTTAACAAGGCGGCCGAATTGGGCGCGAGCGAAGCCGAGCCCAATGGGCTGTATAAAAACCTTAAAGGTCTTTTTTATATTTAACTGAGTTTCTTCAGCAAGATCTCAGCAAATAGTTTGGGTGAATTACTGAAGGCGTCGAGCGTACTGCCCGCAATATGCGGGGTGATGGTGACGTTATTCAGTAAATAAAACGCGCTGTCGTCAGGTAACGGCTCATCGTCGAAAGTATCCAGCGCCGCCCCCATGATTTTTCCGGTCTGTAGAGCGTCAATCAGATCGCGTTCATTGATTAGCCCGGAGCGCGCGGTATTAACAATAATGGCGCTGCTTTTCATTAACCCGAAATGGTGTGCGTTGATCAGGTTTTCGGTTTCCGGCGTCATACGGGCATGGAGTGAGACAACGTCAGCCCGTGTTACCAGCTCGTCAAGGGTATCGACTTTCTCATAGCGTTCGTGGCCGGAGACGTACTTATCATAAAAGATAATTTCCGTGCCGAAGGCGCTAAGAAAACCCGCGACGAGTTGAGCAATATGACCCAGGCCAACCAGACCGACAACCTTACCGCCAAGCTCTGGAATAGCCTGATGATTCGGGCTGTCTTTACGCCAGAACTTATCGCGTAACGCATCATGAGAACGGGCAATATTGCGCATTTCGGCCAGCATCATCCCGACCGTAAATTCCGCCACGCTGCGGGCATTGCGCCCCGGCGTGTTCATTACCTCAATTCCCCGGGCCAGTGCGACCTGCTGGTTGACGTTTTCAACGCCCCCTCGCAATACCCCGATGTATTTGAGCTTTGGCAGTTTATCCAGCACTGCCGTATTGACCGGAGCAAACTGGGTTATCAGGATTTCAACGTCGTCAGCACCCTCGAGTAAGGCTGCGGGTAACGTAACCGCTTCTGCGCCTTCCTGCTCGACCCGCAGATTATCCTCCTGCAATTTTTCGATCGAATCATGCGACCATTCACGAACTTCAACGTCGATACCTTTATCCCTGAGCGCATTAAGACCTGCTTCCATCATCGCTTTGTTGATAAAAAGATCGGCAATTGCCAGATATTTCATAGTGATTCTCCATAGATTAACGCATCAACATACCGCCGGTGACATCCACAGTTGCTCCCGTCATATAGCTGGTTTTAGGAGAAACCATGAAGACCCCGATGTCGGCAATTTCATTTGGCTGAGCTACCCGACCTACTGGAATCCGGCTGACGTAATAGGCTGGGTCCTGTTCAATATTTTTACGGATCATCGCGGTGTCCATAATCCCGACAGCGATGTTGTTCACGTTGATATTTTGTTTTGCTACCTCTCTTGCCAGCGAGATAGAGAAAGCTACCAGGCCCGCTTTACTGGCCGCGTAATGGGCATGGCCGGTTGTGGATCCATGGAATGCAGCCTGTGAGGTAATATTCAAAATGCTGCCTGCCTGATCTTGTTGCAGGCAGTGATTCACAAACAATTGGCTTAAATGGAATACCGCTTTCAGGTTCACATTCATTACCAAGTCCCAGTCTTGTGGGGTTATCTCGGTAACGTAACCACTGAGCCAGATACCGGCGTTATTGACCAGAATGTCGGCCTTTCCCATCTGCTCAATGCAGGCCGCAAAGAGATGCTCCCGGCTTTTCTCATCGGCAAGATCGGTTTTCACCGCAATAATTTTGACGTCAGTGGTGGATTTCACCTGTTCAATCAGTAATTCCGGGCACTCTTCATCACGCAGGTACGTGAAACAGATATTGACGCCTTCTTTAGCCAGGGAAAGGACAAATTCCCGGCCAAGCCCCGTGGCTCCACCGGTGACGATGGCTGTGCGGTGTTTCAGATTTAGATCCATTCATTCCTCACTTAATGCGTGATGTAGTTACTGCAGCTTTTCCATGGGGACTGCATTTCAGATAACAGGTTTTTGTAGAGCTGATATTTGTCCTGGTACACTTGCTGATGGGCCGGATTCGGCGTCACGGTACGCGCGACGCGCACCATTTCATTGGACGCGGCGAAGACATCATCAAACCAGCCAATCATGACAGCGGCTGTCATTGCGGTTCCGAGTGTGCCGTGCTCTTTAACATCGACAATCTCAAGCGTGCACTGGAAGATATCGGCAAAGACCTGTAGCCAGACCGGCGAGTTGGTGACCCCCCCAGCAATTCGTATGGTGCGACTCAAATCCGGATTGATGTTTCGTAAACGTTCGGTGTGATAGAGATGGCTGAACGCCACACCTTCGTAAATCGCGCGCAGGAAATGCGCTTTTTTATGGAAACTGTTCACCCCAATAAAGCCTGCTGAGGCATCGGGAATGGTGTTAGAGCCAAATACGAAAGGAAAGAACAGCAGATGGCTTTCTTCTGGCGTCGTGGATAAGACCAGCGAGTTACACAACTCATAGACGGAAGATCCCTGAGCAGCAGCGGTTTCCCGGTCGTTCTCCATGAAATTATTGATAAACCATTCAAGATTGCTGGCAGAGGTCGGGCTGGCTTCGGTTATCAGCCATTTACCGTCGATCGGGTAAATCGACGTCATAAACAGATCTTTGTCGATAACCGGATGGTCAGTCACATATTCATTGATGCTCCAGGTTCCGGTGATGATAGCCAGCTTATTGAGGGTATTAATCCCGGAGGCGACAGACGAGGCGGAAATGTCGAACACGCCGCCAGAGACGGGGGTGCCTGCGCATAAGCCTGTCTGACGGGCGACTTCATCGGTTATCCGACCGCAGCAGTCCGTGGACAGTTTGACGGGGGGCAATTTCGCGCGCAGGTCAGCAAGCCCCCACCATGCCAGTAGTTCATCGTCATACTTGCGGTCACTTACGTTAATCAGATTGGTCCCGGAGAGGTCAGTAAGCTCAAGATAAGCCTCTCCGGTCAGGTAGAAGCGGATCAGGTCTTTTACCATAAAAATGGTATGTGCTTTCTGCAGCACCTCCGGCTCGTTATCCTTCAGCCAAGCCAGCAGAGCAATGGGTTGTCCGGCCCAGATTGACTGCATGGTTTTAGGCAGGATGTCGGTCAAAAACTCGGGTGAGTTTTGCCACTTTTCTACGTACTCTTTTGCCCGACTGTCGGTTGAGATAATGCCGTTGCGGACCGGGTTGCCAGCTTCATCTACCAGATACAAACCGTTCCCATGTCCGGTGACGGCGATTCCTTTGATTTTACTGGCGTCGATCCCTGATTGCTCAATCGCTTTTTTGATGACCTCGATGTTAGCCGCCCACAGCTCGGTAATATCGCGTTCGGTATGAAATTCCCTGGGTGTCAGCATCTGGGTGGATTTTGACGCGATAGAAACCACGCTGCCGTTGCGATCGTAGATAGCCGCCTTAGTGACTGTCCCGCCATTATCGATACCCATTACATATTCATCTTTCATTACCGTGGACTCCTTATTGGTTACCATAAACCCGGCTCGCTGGTGGTTATTCCTTTAAACCCGGCATGGAATATTTTATCTACAAGGTATTTCCGCTTTACAAAGCCTCCGGCGATGAATATCACGTCAAAGCCATTTAAGTTTCGGCTAATCAATTCCAGGCACTGGCAGGCATATTCAGCAGGTAAGATTTCTATTGCATCCGGCGGGTTATGTTTAACGATGTCGATAGACTGATCCAGCGATCGAGAATCGATAAGTAACACCCGAAAAATAGTCAATAACCCCTCTTTTTTTGCATAGCGCAGGGCGGAGAGATTGGAAGAAATAACACCATCAACTTTATAATAACTTTTCAGTAAATTGATCCCAGCCTGATCGGGTTTAAACCCGCCGAGTAACTCCAGATGGACCAGAACCTTCTTACCATTTTGATGACATTTGCCTATCAGTGATTGCAGATTGCCGATATTGGCCTCTGACAACAGAACATATTCCGATGCACAGGATAATGCCTTGTCAAAATGCTTATACTTTCTAACTGAAGGAATGATGGTGTTATTTAAAAACATATTAGTATCCGATGTTATTTAGCCATATAGAGGCTGTATGCTTCTTCCGCAGAGGCATTTTCGTGGACGATAGCATTCAGGCCTGCGACCACTCTGTCTGGTCGCGGGTCCTGAGTGATATTTCGACCCACTGCCACCCCTTTAGCCCCAACCTGCATACAGTGCAGAACAAACTTGAAGTAACCATCAATGCCGGTTTTTGGGCCCCCAAGTGCAAGGACGGGAACGCCTGCCGCTTCGACGATCAAGCGGTCTTCCGCTGTACCTGTAAAACGTGTTTTGATGACATCGGCCCCCAGTTCCACTGCGGCGCGAGCCGAGGCGGCGATAATTGCCGGGTTGTTCGAGTCGTCGCTGGTCACGGGGTAGCCATAGGGAAGTGATTCGACAATTAGCGGCACGTTCCAGCGGTCTGCGGCCTGTGCCAGTTGCATTGCCATGATGTGCGTTTTTTCTTCGTTGAAGGCACCCGGGAAGGTCATGCAGACGACACCTTCAGCGCCGACTTTTAATGCATCTTCAACGGTAAACATCGGGGTAGTATCGGGAACGGTATTATCAAAAATACTGACTGTACTATCGACGCGTAATACAACAGGAACCGAATTTAATGGCTCACGAAAATTTTTCAGCATGCCGTACGTGACCAACGCACAATCCAGCCCTTGCTCAACCAATGCCGGCAGTTGGTTTATCGTATTATCAATACCATTTGTTTTCGTGGAAAAATAGTAACCATCCAGCGCTAATGTCACTGATTTACCATCTTTTGCAAAAATCTTTGAGAGACGGCGTTCTTTAGACATTTATTTACTCCTTAACAAGATAAAAAAACAAAAAAAGCCCTCAGAGACTCACGTCTCTGAGGGCTTTCTATTCACATACCCATTGCGATAATGGTTCAGAAATCTAAATCATTATCAGTTAATTTGTTTTGCAATTTGAGAGGGGTTTAAACTTTGTTTATATTTAAATCCGTTCTCTTGCGTGCTTAAATAACTAACATGCTCAGGATTAGCTTGTCTAGTTTGAGTGCCAAAATTGAGAAGCTGATCACGTCAATTTTTTATTTTTGTAAAAATCAACGGGGCAACGATTTTAAACAACCAGTTGAAATCGAACAATTAATGATTCTTTCGAAAGATCGCTAGTGGTTGAGACATTTTAGCCCTGCAGGTCTTCGATATCACATCCGTTACTCCACCAAATCGTAGAACACAAACGCCAGTTTATTACCATCCGGATCGCGTACATAGGCACTATAGAACCCGTCACCGTACTGGGGGCGATATCCCGGCCCCCCTTCATTCGTACCGCCAAGCGACAGAGCGAGAGTGTGCGCCTGCTGTACCTGTTCTACGGACACAGCATTCAATGCCACCATGGTCCCATTACCCACGGACGCCGGTTGTTTATCAAATGGTCGGCCCACGCAAAGGCCAGTCGTGGTATTCGCACTAAATGTGCCCCAGGACGCGCCTTCTTCATTCCGGCCTGCCTTTGGATACCCAAGCAATTCCATCAACGGATCGTAGAATTGGATGGCGCGTGGCAGATCGCTAGTACCCAGCATCACGTAAGAAAACATAACCCCTCCTTACTTACATTTGTATTATTGTTCCTGACAGCCTGCCGGTGATACTGACTGGCTCTGATGCTGCCCACGTAGTTTAAGCAGGCGGGCAACTGATATGATGACGGCTATACCGGCCAGCAGCGCCGCGCCGTGGATAGCAATCCTGCCGCCGGCATGGAAGTAAACCCAGCGGGTTATTTCAATGCTAAGGGCAATTATGCCGAGCGCCAGAATATTTAGCGTGGCAGAAACGGTGCCCTTTGGCAGGTTATGAGAAAAGAGCGTGAAGCGAAACAGCACCGGATAGAGCAGTCCAATACCCAGGGCATAAAAGCTCGTTCCCAGTACTGACCATAGCCAGACGTGTGGCCATAGCAGGTTGCCGACCAGCAAAGCCAGCAAGCCAGCAAGCCAGCAAGCTGTATCGGGACAGTACCCCAGATAAAACGCGGTGAAGTCGGGTCTTTGATAAAATTCGCTACGATCGCACTGGCGATAATGATCCCACTAAACACGGGCACCTGTGTCCAGGCATAGGTACCGGGAGACATACCCCCGTGCTCAATCAGGATCACAGGGGAGAGCGCTACCCAGGTGATGATAGGCAGGTTACCAAAAGCGACTGCCAGTGAGCCGGTCAGCACCACTGGATGGCGAAATGCCTCGATGAAATCTGACAGCACTTCACCCGGTTTGAATTCTCTTCCCTGAGATATAACTGTCTCCGGCATTTTGAACAGTAGTAAGAACCATGCTATCAGACCAAACGCACCGATGATGGCAAAGAGCAGTTTCCAGTGAATGAACGCCATCAGCGCAGCGCCGGCCACCGGCCCGATAACTGGGGCGAGCAGAACAATGGAGGTCAGCGCAGCCATGATCCTGATGGAATCTTTTTCATCAAAGGCCTCCTGTATTGATACATAACCAACGGTGGAGATAAAACAGATGCTGGTGCCCTGAATAAAGCGGGCGACGAAGTATTGTTCGATCGAGGTGACAAACAGCATGCTCAGGCAGGCTAAGGCAAAGATCATTGCACCCGTGAGCAGGACCGGGCGGCGGCCAATCCTGTCGGAGAGTGGCCCCAGGAGCCACTGTAGTGCCAGTCCGCCTGCCATATACAAACTGACTGATGCTGGAGCCAGCGTAACATCCGCCTGTAACTCATTTATAATGTTAATGACGCCCGGCTGAATAAGGTCCGTTGTCAGGTAGACTGAAAAATCGTAGATGATCATCGCCAGTGGAAATAATAGCACGCTGCCATACCTGCCAATGCGTCCCGAAAATGGCTTCATAAACGGGTTCTCCGTTTTTTATTATTGAATGGTTATTATCAACTTAGATCGTGCAGTTCCTTATCCATCGCAGGAGTCAGTCTGAGATCAAGAAATTCTACCTGCAACCCCTTGCGCTGAGGTGTACAACACATGATGCCCGTTTTTACAGGGCCCGTAGGGAAATGGCATAAGCGAAGTAATGGCCAGTGCTGTCCATCTGAGGAGTACTGCAGTCGTAACGCATCTTTTTTACGGGTCAGACGCAGCCAGAACTCCTTCGGATCCCCCAGGAAAGAGTCCTGTAGCCCAGTCGGAATATCCCTGCGTGAGTACACTCCCGATTGCAGGTGCGCCATCGTTGAATTCGATGCCAGCTTTGAGCCAGTGCTGTTCGTCAGAGAGAATCATAATTCCGGCCTGGTCATAGAGTGTGGTGAAGTTTGCGCGGATCCTGACCTGAAAAGTAAAATCCCCTGTTACGTCAGTAGCGTAGATGTGGCCGGTAAAACGCTCAAACCCGTACCAGGTACGGCACCAGAAATCAGTATGCTCATCTGTGATTACCGACAGGGCGTTATTTTCGTAGCACCATACGGCGGGCTCATTGATCCATTCAAACTTGCAACTCATCATTGTTCTCCTGTCATGCGGAACGCAGCATAACGATAGTTTAAAATGTCAGTTCCATTTCAAACTGGCATAACGGTTCAGCCTGATAACCCGCCGCAGTAAATAATGGTGCCAGCGTTTCTGGGATCGCTGCTGATGTGCCTATGCCAGGCCATCTGGCATTCATTTTCTGAAGCATTCTTTTAGCCCGTCCCTGGTAACGATACACCGGTTCCACAAACAAACAGCGGAGCTGAGGTTGTCCCATGAACTTCGCGACAGCACACCATGCATGTTCGTCATCCCTGAGGATGTCGCAGGGAATAGACAAGAGCTGCAGGGGGCTGGCCAGCCAGGGAAGATCATCATCTGGTGCAGACCAGACGGTACGCAGGAAGTCATCAACAGCCTTGGATTCCATATCCCCTGAAGGTATTTCCAGACGAGACTGTGGATCTCCCCGGTATTTGCACAGATGTCGGCGAACCTGAAAACCGAGCGCATGATAGAGAGCTATGGCCCGGGTATTTTCGCGCATCACTTCCAGCCTCACGCTGGATAACTTTTTCTCTTTTAAGGAGGTAA
This sequence comes from Kluyvera sp. STS39-E, assembly GCF_040932435.1. Classification (NCBI taxonomy): domain Bacteria; kingdom Pseudomonadati; phylum Pseudomonadota; class Gammaproteobacteria; order Enterobacterales; family Enterobacteriaceae; genus Kluyvera; species Kluyvera sp. STS39-E. Next base: position 423,060 of record NZ_JBFQGA010000001.1, read on the forward strand.
ACAGAGGAGTAAGCATCTGTTTTGCCAGTCCCTGGCTCCGGTACTCGGGTAACACACCAAATGCTGCCAGACGCGCTTTGTCCATTCTGCGGGTTACGATGGCTATTGCCGCCGGGTTATCATTGACCAGCCAGACAAACGAGTCTTCAAGGCTGAGTCCTTCGGTAATGAAACGTGAGGCAAACATTTCCGGTGGCAACGCAAACGGTGTCAATGATTCATTAAAGCTGTCTGCAAGAATACGGCACAGCTCAGTAATGCTGCATTCAAGGGCTGATACCGGAATAACGGTCATAGATAAAGCTCTCCATTGCGGTTACCGGGAGCTACAGGGGAAAATATGCTCCCTGTTTTCTCAGACAGTGAAGCTGATTTCTACAGAGCGGGCACTGCGATCGCCCTCACCATGGTAAACAGCTTCGATGTTGTTACCGTCCGGATCCAGAACAAAAGCGGCATAGTATCCGGGATGATAGGTTCGTTCGGCAGGTGCGCCGTTATCACGTCCGCCATGATTTAGTGCTGCGTGGTAAAACGCGTTCACCGATTCACGGTCTGCGGCCTGAAAGGCCAGATGGTGCCGTCCTGTAGACACCCCTCCAGACTCCGAACTTTTTACGGACGAAATGACCAGTTCGTCAGCCCAGATATAATCGTCATCGGTGATAACCAGGGGGATCTTAAGTTCCGCCAGAACTGCTGTGTAAAACGCTTTGCTTGCGGCAAAGTCGTTTACCACGAGCTGGATATGGTCGATAAGTCTGCCACGATGCAGCGTATAGTTATCCATGGTTCATTTCCTTATTCAGATTCTGTCAGTCAGGTCTTTACCTATGAAACTCAACAGAGGCACAACTCTACGTAATGATTGTGTTGTTGGAAAAAAAATACATTAAGTTTTGTGCTCTGAACCCGACAGATATCAGAAAATCATTCCAGATTTGGTCTTTGTACAGGAATTGCTATTCCGTTATTCGCTTATGACCAGGCTCTCAATTGCCAGTTGTAATATAACGAGCAGGGATGAGATAAGAGCAAGCCATTTTAAGGGGCGTAGTTTACGTTCAGGTATAGAGAGCGTGTGGAGTATGGCATGACGCTTCATTTTATTGAGTGGCATGCTGCCTCCTGAAAAAGAGCCGCCTGCACAGGCTGCTACACAATGAAAAAAGAATCATTCCACAAGCAAGGCACTTATGAGCAAGGTTAGTTGCCATGGAGCTAACGTAACGGTTAAGGCGGTAAGAACAAGCCACAAGCGGCTAAACGTTTTCCTTCCGAGTTGACAGTTTCCTGCTGGGGAGCTGTTCGTTTGTTAGCCAGAACAGGTTAACGAATAAAATCAGTATATCCATATTAAATAAATGGTTGTTTAGCGTTTATTTAAATAATGCCATTCGAATAATACACACTCAAATAATAAACAATGTGGAACTATCCAGTACCGCTAATTGATAGGCGCTCATGAGAACTGGAGAGATAATTGCTTCTGATGAGCCATAAATGCAATTACATCCCGGTCAGGGAATTCCCGGGTTTAAGTAGCGTGATTAACCACCATAAATATTGATTGAACTCATTTACCCGATTAGCGCCATTTTGATAGTCTCGACTTATCTCGTTGACTATCTATAGGATTTTTGCGTTGGAAATCTTTTTTTAACCCACTGAAAAATATCTCTTAAATATTTTTCATACATAAACATTCATGGTCCGTTCAGTACGGATCCGGTTTTGTATGGGTTAAAAAAGGTACGTTATGAAAGTTACATGGACTGTCACGCCTGTGGGGCATCAGCGCATCGCGAAGCGATGTCCTTCATGCAACATTAAACGGGACTTCACGCCGTCAGGTGCATTTCGGGTTAATTCGCAAAAGAAGGTGCTGGACGTGTGGAGTATCTATAAATGCACACACTGTCATTACACCTGGAATATCTCCCTGTTTTCGCGCCTGCACGTCAGCAAAATCGACCGCCAGCTTTATCATCGGCTAATGACAAACGATGCCGTCACGGTACAGCACTTTGCGAGTGATATCGCGATGCTGAAGCGGAACAATGCGGAGCTATCGGGTCGGCCTGATTTTACCGTTCAGGAGCGCTGGCCGGTAAGCATCACCGCCCACCAGTGGGTCCGCGTTAGTGTCAGGATTTCCCGTTCATTTCAGGTCAGCTTGTTGTCGGTTTTGAAGCAGCAGCTCATGCTGAGCGCAGGTGAAATTCAGAGAAGGGTGGAAGCAGGACAGATCAGCGGTGTTACGATGAAGATGCTTAAATCGAGAAAGCTGAAGGCTGGGGAGTATAAGTTCCAACTATCTCTGGATGCGTTGTATTCCAGACGAAGGATCACTCTGAAACAACGATAAAAGCAGGAAGCTCATCTTGATATTGGTTTCGCCATTATGCTGGGGCTTTACCGAACGACAGATTCAAGATGAGCTTCAGGTGTATTACATCTCCTGTGTCATAAGCTAAAGACAGTGATGAAACTTAGGGTAAAGTATGAATGAGCATGTGGTTCTAAAATTTCTTGATTAGCTGGATATATTTTTCGGTACATATCACATTCGGTAGTAAAGATGCATTTTTCTGCACACCTAGGATACCCAGACAGTCTTCAATAAATGAATGGGCTTATCATCATGATTTCTCATCTTGACCATCATGTTCTGACTACCCGCGCTCGGCAGGCTTGTGTCGATTTCTATCGCGACGTGCTTGGTATGGAAGTGATTCTGTTCGGTGCAGACAGAACGGCACTTAAATTTGGGCAGCAGAAAATCAACATCCATGAATATGGCAGGGAAATCGAGCCAAAGGCACATCTGCCAGTGCCCAGATCTTTGGACTTATGCTTTATCGTCCGGTTACCAATGGCAGAACTGCTTACCCACCTCAGAACTCACAACGTTGCTATTGAAGAAGGGCCTTCAAGAAGAATTGGCGCGTGTTGGAGTATTGAGTCCGTGTATCCTCGCATAATGTGAAGCAGTTCACGCTCGTCTCGCCGCAGCAGATTATTACTGGTTGATAGCGAAACATTTATGACTCCTCGTAATGCGAAACGGTAACGTTTCTCGTGTCTCTGCAACAAGATTCCTGTGTGAGAAAACGAGGGTATCATGAATAAAAATTACTCTATGAGCTGCTTGTTCTTCCTGTTTTTCTTTATCGGCTGGGGCTGCTGCTACCCCTATCTGTCGCTGTGGCTGACCGAAACCATCGGTATCAGCTATACCGACGTTGGTCTGGTTTATTCGTTTACCGCCATCATCGCGGTTTGCGTGCAGCCGCTGTTCGGTTTTATCTCCGACAAGCTGGTCTACCGTAAACACCTGATGTGGATGCTGGCCATCATCATCACGCTGTTTGCCCCTTGGTGGATCTACGTTTTCGCCCCGCTGCTGAAGTACAACGTTATTCTCGGCGCGCTGGCGGGCGGGGTGTATATCGGGATGGCCTACGGCGCGGGCTGCGGTATCTGTGAAGCCTATATTGATAAAGTCAGCCGCGCCTCCGGCTTCGAGTTTGGCCGCGCGCGCATGTTTGGCGGTATTGGAGCAGCCATCGGCACTTTTGCCGCCGGCAAGCTCTACGGTATCGATCAGAACATGATTTTCTGGCTGGCCAGCGCCGCTGGCGCCTGCCTGCTGCTGATAGTCTGGAAAACCAAGGTGGATACCTCCGGCACAGCCGGTCAACAGCAAATGAAAACCATCCCCGTCACCTTTCACGACGCGGTGGCGCTGCTGAAGCTGAAAAAGTTCTGGTTTTTCGCCATCTATACGATCGGCGTCGGCGCGGTCTATGAAACCTACGACCAGCAGTTTGCCATCTACTACAGCCACTTCTTTGAGAGCAAAGCGCGCGGCGCGGAAGTCTTCGGCTATCTGACCACCGGGCAGATCTTCCTCGATGCGGTAGTCATGTTCTTCGCCCCGTGGTTCGTCAATAAAATCGGTCCGAAAAACGCCCTGCTGTACTGCGGCATGATCATGAGCCTGCGCATCATCGGCTCGGCCTGGGCGATTGGCCCGGTTTCCATCAGCCTGATCAAACTGCTGCACGGCTTCGAGAGTTCGGTGCTGCTGGTGGCCGCGCTGAAATATATCGCCGCCAACTTCAATCCGCTGCTTTCCGCCACCGTTTATCTGATTGGCTTCCAGTTCGCCAAGAGCTTTAGCTCTATTTTCCTCTCCACCGGGATTGGCCATATGTATCAGAGCATGGGTTTCACCAGCAGTTACATCGTGCTGGGCGGCATCGCCCTGTGCTTCACCCTGCTCTCCTTTATCACATTGGATAAGGCGCGATTTTTCGCCCTGCAGACCGCAACCACACACTAATGACACGAGGTAACCGCATGTCTGATTTATATTACGGTGTCGCTTATTACGACGAATATATGCCGGAGGATCGCCTTGCGCAGGACATCGCGTTGATGCGAGAGACAGGCATCAACGTGGTGCGCATCGCAGAATCTACTTGGAGTACGCTGGAGCCGCAGGAAGGCGAATATCATTTCTACCACATCGACCGCGTGCTGAACGCCATGCACCAGGCGGGGATCGCGGTGATTATCGGTACGCCGACCTACGCGGTACCGGCATGGCTGGTGGCGAAGCACCCTGACATTCTGGTGACCACTGCCGAAGGCCAGCAAAAGTACGGCCCGCGGCAGATTATGGACATCGTGAACCCCACTTTTCGCCGCTATGCAGAGAACATTCTCCGCACATTGATGGCCCATGTGCAGAATCATCCGGCGATTATCGGCTGGCAGTTGGATAACGAAACCAAGCACTACGACAACGTCGGGCGCTATATGCAGGAAGGCTTTGTGCGCAGCTTGCAGGAAAAATATCCCAGCCTCGATCGGTTGAACCGCGACTTCGGCCTCGACTACTGGAGCAACCGCATCGACAGCTGGGATGACTTCCCGCCGGTAGAAAACACCATCAATGCCAGCCTCGCCTGCGCGTTCTCGCGCTATCAGCGCCAGCAGGTCACTGAGTATCTGGCGTGGCAGGCAGAGATCGTGCGCGAGTACGCGCAACCGCACCAGTTCGTCACCCACAACTTTGATTTCGAATGGCGCGGCTATTCGTTTGGCGTCCAGCCGCGCGTGGACCACTTTGCTGCGGCCAAAGCGCTGGATATTGCTGGGGTCGATATTTATCACCCCAGCCAGAAGCATTTAACCGGACGAGAAATTGCCTTCGGCGGCGCCATTACCCGCGGGCTAAAAGGCGGCAATAACTACTTCGTGCTGGAAACCCAGGCGCAAGGCTTTGCCCAGTGGACGCCATTCCCCTGCCAGTTGCGGCTCCAGGCCTTTAGCCACGTGGCGTCGGGCGCGGCGATGGTCTCGTACTGGCACTGGCACTCTATCCACAATTCATTTGAAACCTACTGGAAGGGGCTGCTGAGCCATGACTTTTCCCGCAACGCGACCTGGCAGGAAGCGACCACCATCGGCGCTGATTTCGCCCGACTATCGCCTCAGCTAGCGGGGCTGCGCGCGGAAAACGACGTGGCGCTGCTGATTAACAATGAAGCCATGGATGCGCTCAATCAGTTCCGCCCCGGCGACGCGCAGGGCAACGTCTATAACGATATTTTCCGCCGCTTCCACGACGCGCTGTATGACCACAATATCGCACTGGATATCATCAACGACGTCACCGAGGTGACGTCGCGCTATAAAACACTAATCGTACCCGGCCTGTACGCCGCCGATGATGGTCTGCTCACGCGGATTAACCGCTACGTTGAGCAAGGAGGACGGGCGCTGATTGGCTTTAAGTCAGGCTTCAGCGATGAAAATGTGAAGGTGCGCAGCAGCGTGCAGCCGGGTATTCTGCACAGTGCATGTGGCGTCACCTACAGTCAGTTCACCCTGCCGGAGGACGTGACCGTTGCCGCCTGTACTTCGACCCTGGACTGCCGCGAACACAACGCCGCCGAGCTGTGGATGGAGCTGTTAACGCCTGCGCCGGGTACCCGCATGCTGCTGCGCTATCAGCATCCGGCCTGGAGCGAGTATGCGGCGGCGACCGAAGCGGACTACGGCAAAGGCCGGGCGCTGTACGTTGGCTTCCTGCCGCACAAGGCGCTGATTAGCCAGCTGTTTGACACCCTGACCGACGGACTGGAACTCCGTTCGCGCTCGTCAGCCTACCGCTATCCGTTAATTACTAGGACCCTGCGTAACCGCGACGGCAAACGCATTCACTTCCTGTTTAACTACAGCGGCGATAGTCAAGAGATGCTCGCCGAAACCAGCGGCACCGAGCTGTTAAGCGGTAGAACGGTGACGCTCGGCGAGCCATTGCGTCTCAAAGGCTGGGAATTTAGTATCATTGAAAGTTAACGGCAACGGGCGGAGGAGTTATGGAGTTAGATATCAAAGCGTTTTTGCACTTCTCACCATTGATAAAAACCTTCACCTTCAACGCCTGGGTCGTCGCTGGCTTTACGCCTATTACTCGCGGTTCAAAGCTCGACTACTACATCAACCGCCCGCAGGGGATGAAGGGTTATATCATCAACCTGACCCTGCGCGGCCAGGCGCGCGCGAAGGCGGGAGAAGGGGCGCTGCTGTTTGGCGAAAACGAACTGCTGCTGTTTCCGCCTGGCGTGCCACACCACTACGGGCGCGATGAGCACAGCGAACATTGGGACCACCTGTGGATCTACTTTATTCCACGTCCTTACTGGGTCGACTGGCTGAAGTGGGACCACACTACCCATAGTATTGGCAAAACCACGGTCAACGATCCCCAGCAGCAGCAGGCGCTACGCGATCTTTTTTATGAGGTTATCCATCACCACAATGATACCGCCCCGCTCGCCGAAGCGCTGGCGATGAACGCGCTTGAGAGGCTCATTTTGAGCTGCTTCCAGCTACAGCCGATCAGCAACCGCCATGCCCACGACCCGCGCATCAACGCCATCTGTGATTACCTGAACGAAAATATTGCCCAGGAGATGAAAATTGAGACGCTGGCAGCGATGGTTTTCCTGTCGCCTTCCAGACTGGCGCACCTGTTTAAGAATGAGTTAGGGCAGACCATCTACGCCTGGCGCGAGATGCAGCGGGTGAGTCGGGCAAAGTGGCTACTGCAGACCACCACGCTGCCGCTGAATAAAGTAGCGCTGTCGGTCGGCTATAGCGACCCGGTCTACTTCACGAAGGTGTTCCGCAAACACAACGGCATTCCGCCGGGGGAGTACCGCAAGCGCTATGCGGCGATGAAGGGCTAAAAACATCAACGGCTCCCATTCGGAGCCATTTTTAATCCTGCCGCATCGTGTTCATTTTTATAATAATGAATCATTGTTATGAAAAGTCTTGTGATCATAAATATTGATATCCGAAATGCACTGATGACGTGCTGCGGTGAGCGTTATAGTAATGAAATGCTGTTTGCCGCGTCGGTAAAACTTAATGACTTAGGTTTTAATGCAGCAGCACTTTCCAGCGCAGCGGCATATTCCGCCAGTGAACCTTTATTAATATCGAACAGACTTGCGTAAATGGCATTTCCTCACTGGTGTACGTGACTCAACAAAGGCCTGACGGCTTGTCTCTTTACTGACCTGTACGGGTTATCTGTCAGGAGATTCAATTCTGTTTTCTCACAGGAGCTCTGTCATAGCTGAAAAAGTTAACTTCCGGAAAAACAAACCGGAACCGACTTAATCGTGGTGGTGTTCGCGCAGCCAATAGTGTCCTGTATATTATCGCGAACGGTAGATTACGGAAAGACGCGAGAACACAGGAATATGTGGCAAAGCGGGTAGCAGAAGGTTATTCTAAAATGGAAGCACTGCGTTGCCATAAGCACTATATTTCGTGTGAAGTCTAAACGCTGCTGCTAAATCAAAATCGGAAGATCAACAGTACCCAAATAATGACTTCACTCTTAGAAGGGCGTCCAGGGCAGCCAGTACTGCTGCGACACTAGGCAATGGGTCTGTCGAGCCAATAATCTGGCACCGAGCATGAGCCGGCGTGGCAGCTACAAGAATAATGCTTTGGCTGAATCGTTCCTCAGTTCGCTGAAAAAAGAACGGATCAGAAAACGTATCTATAATACCCAAGATCTGGCCCGGACCGATATCTTCGATTATATTTAAGTCTTCTATAATCGATCCCGGCGCCTAAGTCATCTCATCGGCGTCAGCCCGGAGGCCTTCGAACAGGCCTCGTCGTGAGGACAGAATTTTTCTTTGGGGGTAAACCCACACTTATCACTGAATAGCCTGTTTTATTTCGCAAATGTCACAGGCACAGTTAGCATATCGATATCTTTCACTTCCGTGCTGTAGATGTGCTGCTTGCACGCCGGACAGCATCGAAAACCATAATATTCATACTGGCATAGTACGCAGAAATAATATTTTTTTGAGGGCTCAGCGGAGGCTGAATCATCACGTTCCAGCATTGCATTAACTGCCTGCTCAAAGGCTGATATCGGTTTGTCCTGAGAAATAACCCGGTACTCACAACGCATTAAATTGCGTTCGTCAGCATCTTCCATGTCATGTTCGAAATAACCGCCGCTATCATGCGTCCAGTGCAGACGCAGGGGATTGTTGCAGGAGCGGCAGTACTAGGGCCCCCTTGAACGCGGAGACAGGTCCCGGATGTAAGTGACTTCGCCCTTGTGGTCAAGGCCGGTACGAATGGTGCGAAATTGCATGGTGTCAATCCTGTAATGATGTCCAGATAGCAAGCGGCAGATAACGTAGGCTCATTCGGTGCAATGTTCGGTACTGTGCTCACCGGTACGGCAACTCAGGCAAAACCGTTCACCGTTGTAGTGGCTATTGCAGCCAGAACAATGCCATTCCGCCTTGCGCACCAGCGGTAAGACATCCGGCACATAGCGACACAGCATGCGCACCCGCCTGGCTTCCTTAGGCTTAGGGAGTACATACGGACAATGGTGGCGTCCGTTCTCCGTCAGGTCTTCCCATGTGTGTTCAAACCATGGGAGGTTAGTACTCCATTCAGGGTGGAATACCAGCGCACTGCCGCAGAGATGGCAGGTGTAGCGGTCGTAAGGATGAAGCTGTGCATTGACCGCGCCCGTGAGACGCTTATTACCATCAAGCGCGATAAAAGATTTGGCGTAAATCGTCATAATATTGGTTCTTTGGCGGATGACGCGCAGGGCTAAGCCGTCCCAAGAAGAGCATCAGTGCAGGTCATACGACTGATGAAGTTAAATCAGGTGGGAGATGTGATTGCGTTCGATAGATTACTGACGGGACTGCGCGATGCGTTGCTGTAGCCAGGCTTCCACTTCGCTCTGAAGCCAGCGGGAGCTTCTGCCCAGCTTAATGGGCTTTGGGAACTCACCCAATGAAATGAGCTTGTAGAACCACTTGTCCGTAAGTCCCGTTAGCTTCGTGATGAACCGCATATCCACCAGTTGATCATCGAGCAAAGAAATTTGTTCTGTCATGATGCAGTCTTCCATTGTGGGGTTATCCTGAGCTGGTGGTTGATTGCTCGTTACCACCAGCCCTTCCACATCAATGGATTGATACGTAAAAAAGTGCAGAACGTGAGTTACACCGCGCGAGGACGCCCCAGTCCGCTGGGCGGCGGTACTTCACTGGCTCCGTAGTGATAGTGACCTTTTTTTTGCTCTTCTTTGGCGAGATAGCTGATGATGTAGCGCAGGTTATGGATGGCTTCGGTATCATCGTAGTTCACTGGCCTATCAATACTGACTTCATAAGTGGACTTGTATTCGCAGCGGTTGTAATAGCCTTCTCGTTGCGTTATTTCCCGCCATATTGTTCCTACTCTCTCAGCTATTGGGTAGGTGGCCTGGTTAAGGTGCCTGTCGAGATAGAACACGATATGGGCATGGCAGCCGTGGTCTACAGAATTCTCGAGTACCCAGAAATACCCAGCCAGATTTGTGTGCTGCAGGGTGCGTTCAACCAGCATGCGTACTTCTCGCTCAGTTTCGTTCCAGGAATGACGTTTATAGCGCTCTGTACCTTTCTGATAGAACAGGTCGAGTCTGAGTGCCTGTATTCGGGAGTATCGGTTCAGTAGCTGATTCAGATGGTCATTGAGTAGAGACAGTAGAAACCAGTTCATCGTGTATCTGGGATTAAAGGGGTAAGGTGTGTGCATTGATTTATCCTTTGTCAGGTGGAGTACAAAGGAATGGGATGAGATGTAATTTTTAAGAGAAGCGGGGATACGGCTGATACAGGGAACTGTGTATCCTGGGGAATACAGGCAGGGTTGCTTGTTGGGGGAAGGAGCTGTGAACAGGGTGGTATAGAAACAGGGAGTGCCCCTTAATTATACTAAAAACCCAAATGTTCATATCTGCTGGTGAACGATTCTAATGAGGTGAACAGAGGAGGATCCTAGAGTAAAAATTATAGGAATAACGCAGTAAAACATCAGAGTATTATCACAATAAAATCAGTAAGATATCAGTTAAAAATCAGTCATCCCTCAGGTCTGTGACCCGACTCCACCAACCAAAAAGGTACTCATGCTAATCTGTTTTTGGGAGTCAGAAACAGAGGGAAAGGCGATGTTGCATTACGATATGATCCGCAGCGAGATAATGTACCTAAAAGCGCTGGATAGTTTTTTCAATACAGATCACTCGTTACTGTGCAGTACTTATGATACGCCGGATGATTTTCGACGCTTGATCTCTCAGATACTTGAACGACATTTTCTTGGCGATCAGGACAGAATCAAAGCTGCGCGGAAAATACTTAAAGAATGGGCCGACCTGCAACTGATTGATAAAGATTATTTTGATTGTTTCAAAGGTTCAACAAGAGCATCGTGGTTTGCTCACCATTATATTTTTGAATACCCAGTAAAATCTGCAGGGTTGACACTTGGTGGATTGGGGAATGACGTCGGTTGTGCAGGTGGTTTTAATTCTCTTTTAATGGACGACAATATCTTCACAAATCTTGATTTCTCTAATTTGAATATTGATTTGGACGATATTGATTGGGATCTGATAACTAATCCACAGGCTACCGCTTCGAAAAAACCGAAACGTGTTTTCTCCCGATTTTACCTGAACGCGGGAGCAAGTACCTATCTGTACAACCCCACTCCGGTAACTGAGCGTGAACTGATCAACGGTATAATGAGGTACATTGATGAAGCTCCATGCTCCCTTGGAGATAAGATCTCTTATTTCAAAAAGCTGCATGATCGGTGGCTTGAGCAATACGATTTTTTTCTGACAGACTTTGACTGGATGTCCCGCGATGATGAAACTCAGCTAGTATATCTCTGGGACTATCTCAAAGGAAAAAAACGAATAGCAGGCTATCTTCGCCCATATAACACGTCTATGCGTTATGACATGATTATTGCGGCTATAGATGTGTGGAATGTCCAGCCTGAAGAGAAGCTGGAGTTTATTGAGAAGATGAAACATGCATGGCAGGCATCAAAATCTTATCGGCGATCCGCTAAATAGCTTTATGATCTCAGTGGTTTGTTCGTCTGATTTCTCTGTATTGTTATGTATCTGAATCGACCAAGGTTCTATAGCTACCTTTCTCTTGTCCCGTTATGTACAGAGCACATAGTCGAGGTATGGAAATTAGAACGTTTACTTCTGGCTCGAAGCATACAAGCTAGCTCTGAAGGTCCGCTATGAGCGAAATATAGTCATTGACTACCGAATCTCTTTCCGGCGAACGCGCTACTAAATAGCTAGCGCGTGCGCAATGGCACGCTAGTGCTGATATACGTCAGGAGTAAAGCGTGATGTAAATTTTTCTGATGAATTTTCAGAATGTATCATCCAGGCTTACCGATGGCAGTGTTGTTTCGGATCAAAAAGGTGTGAAATATAAACAGCAGTGCTGATGTTTAAATAATTATCAAGTCTGGCATGATGAGAGCGAAACTTAACTTATGCGAGGATCGCAAGTATGCTGAATCTTATCGTTGTCGGAAACCCCAACTACTACACTTTTTTTTCTGAACCCAGCGGCCATGACTCTTTCCCAGTGTCACGACTCTTCGAATCCACGCCAGAGTCTCTCAGAAGCAGATTGCTTCCCCTGACTGAAAAAACCTATCATTTTCTTCAGGAACTGCCCGTTGTATTTATGTCCGAGCCGGAAATTGAATTCGATGAAGATAATGAAAAAATAGGTTATTTCAGCCACATCCGCTTAGGAAAAATCAGCAAGATAAGTACGTCCGTGTATAACAGAGAAAAAGTTTTAGCGTTTGATTATGAAATTACCAGTGATATCGGCTATAAGCCCTTAACCAGCGATAAAGAGTACGTAAGTGAGCTGGAGTTGGGTAGTTTCGGACTAAACAGAACGTTCTGGGCGGTCAAAGAGATTGCCGTAAATGAGATTCTGCGTGTTTTAGGCCTTGAAGGCTATTCTAATGTTGAGCCCGCAGCAGCGAGTGCGGAAGCACCGGAGAATAATGAAGAACTTGAGATCATTGCGGATATCAATCAATACTTGCAGGTGATACTCGATCATACACAGGGAAACGATGAAGAGGTATTTTACCGCGGTCACTCGGACATCAGCTACCAACTGGAACCCTCACTGTTCCGCAAGGATACTCAGGGTAACTATCGCTACCGCCATCACGAATCGGACATGATAACAGAGCTGCTGACCGTGCAGCCCGCCGAGTTCAAAGACGATCGGTATATGCTAGATAAACTCGTGCGCATGCAACACTATGGCCTACCCACACGCCTGCTTGATGTATCAACAAACCCCTTGATCGCACTATATTTTGCCTGTTCTAAAATCAAGCACGATGAAAATAATCATGAAATTGACGGGAACGTCATTATTCTGACGACGCCCAAAAGTGAAATTAAGTTTTTCGACTCGGATACCGTAAGTTGCATAGCCAATCTTTCCCGTCTTCCCTCTCGCTTCAAAAGCAGCCTGAAAACTAATCTCACCATTCCGGCGTTTAACGAATCTGAAGAGTGCGGACAACTACTACACCTGATCCGCGATGAAAAGTCCTATTTCAAAAGCATCATCGATCCGGCCCATCTAAGTAAAATTGTTGTGGTCAAAGGTCGGCTCAGTAACGCACGTATTTCGTCCCAATCAGGCGCTTTCCTGCTCTTTGGTGAAAACGTAGACCTACCGGAAACGGGACTCAGTACGCTGAACATCAAAAAGCTTGTTATTAGAAACAAAGAGCATCTGATGCAGCAACTGAGCCGCCTTGGCATTAACGAAAGCACGGTGTACCCCGGTATTGAGAAGGCGGCTACGGAAATTGCAAAACTATACGATGGACGAATCTGATAGCGCTCTAGTCGCACGGCACGGCTGTGTGCCAGCATGGACCCATAGCAGCTTTAATCGCCGTGCAGAATGCAGTTTTCAGGTAACTTCAGAGAAACAAGTGATCTCATTTCGTTGTATTTATTAGCTGCGGAGTCATTAATGGAAAGAATCAAGAGGAATCCCGAACGATTTGAACCCTTTGAGCTTTTTTCCTCGTTGGGCCAGATCTATAATTACGATATTAAAAACCCCGAGCACCAGGATGACTTTATACAAAAGGTCACCACGTCATTAATCGCTTCCCATCAGAATCCAATTCTGCTGAACGGGAAAAGAATAGAAAACCTATTTAAACACGTTTGCGCCGCACTGAACCACTGCCAGTTTCTTAAACAGGAAGACGCCGGAGACATGATGTCAGCCGATCCCGATCTGGTGGCACCTGACTACCGCATTATACTGAAGGATCGCCGTCAGATCTTTGTGGAAGTAAAAAACTTTAACGCGGATGACGTGACTGACGATTATCACCTGAAGAAATCGTACAGTGATAAGGTTGAAAATTACGGTGAGCTCCATGGTATTCCAGTTTATTACGCCATCTACATCAGGATGCTGCGCCGGTGGGCGCTGGTTGCACGCTCCTCAATGAAGGAGCTAGAGCGTGAACATACCTTGACGCCGGCCTCGGCGCTCGCAAAAAGTGAGATGTACCTGCTGGGCGACCTATCGATAGCAACAGAGCCCGATCTGGTTTTTGAGCTTATCCCCGACCGGACCAAAGAAGTTTCAGTTAGTCCCGAAGGCATCGCCCATTTTACAATTGGCGGGATTAAAATTTACTGCAATGACAGAGAAGTAACGGATAAATTTGAAATGAACACGGCGTTTCATCTGATGCGCTACGGAGAGTGGCTCTGCCCCGGTTCGGAGGCAATATTCACTGATGGTCAGCTTGAGAGCATCCGATACACATTTTCCCCGGAAGACGACGAAAATTACAAAAGACAGGGTTTCGACTTTATAGGCACGCTGAGTTCGCTGGTCACGTCGGCTTTTAACGAGCAGACTGTGCACGACAGCCAGGTCAGGTCAGTTGACACCCGGCAGAATGTCAGACTTTTCACGATAACCATCCCTGATGATTACAAAGGGGGAGGCCTGCCTCTGTGGCGTTTCTCAATGCAGCCAAACTATGAATTTACCGATTAAGAGTAATAGTGAGACATTTAATCGGGATAAGTCGCTCGCTAATTCGTTGCTACTTCACCAACTTATAAATGAGAAGACCTAGCCTAATAACCTCACAATCAACTTCATTGCGGATCCCCAAAGATAGACGGGCATAGGCGGCTTTTTATCACCTAAGCGTAAGCGCAACATAAATGATCGGGTCAATGGAATGACCTGTTCCCCGTTGAACAACACAGATGGTTGTTAGCCACTTCCGCACTTGGCATGACTTGTCCCACCGTTTGATACGTTACTATCTTAGTAATGTCCGCTCCTGGCACTAAGCGGACATCGTTCAATTCTGGACTGCACAATTTCCTTTACGTGTTAATCAAATATTCCAAATAATTTCAGATAGATATCATCTCTGTGAATCCCCGCCTTCCTGACTGGAACGCGGGGTTTTTAATTTTTCACGCTGAGACTACTGTATGAATAAACCTGATGGCCTTCAGGCCCTTGAACAACCGCTCGCGTCGCTTCCGCACACGCTTCGCCAGCTTATTCTTGAACGTATCCAGAACCTGACCCACTACGAACCGGTGATTGGCATCATGGGCAAAAGTGGTGCAGGTAAATCCTCTCTCTGCAACGAACTTTTCCGGGGGGAAGTGTCCCCGGTGAGTGACGTGAATGCCTGTACTCGCGACGTGCTGCGCTTCCGGTTACGCAGCGGGCGTCACAGCCTAGTGATTGTTGATTTACCGGGCGTGGGTGAAAACGGGCAGCGGGACCATGAATACCGCGCGCTGTACAGGCGCATGCTACCTGAACTGGACCTGGTGCTGTGGATCATCAAGGCCGATGACCGGGCACTGTCGGTGGACGAGCAATTCTGGCACGGCGTGATGCAGATGCATCAGCAGCAGGTGCTGTTCGTGCTGAACCAGTCCGACAAAATCGAACCCAGTCACGAATGGGATACTCTCACCAGCAAACCTTCACCGCACCAACTGAGAAATCTTAAAGCGAAGCAGGCTGCAATTATGGCGATGTTTAAACCGCATCACCCGGTCTGCGTGGTATCCGCCTGCAGCGGCTGGGGCGTGGAGGAGATGGTGGCAACCATGATGCGCTGTCTGCCTGACCGCGCCACCAGCCCGTTGGTGACACAACTGCAAGGGAGATTCTGCACAGAGCCGGTAAAGTCGCAGGCCCGTGACAGTTTCGGTGAAGCTGTGAGCCGGGTTTTCGATACCGCAGAATCATCTTCGTTCCTGTCTGCATCGCTGAAAACGGTGATTCGTAGCGTGCGTGATGCGGTGGTGTCGGCCGCTCGGGCCGTCTGGGACTGGATATTCTTCTGATATCGCAATTTTCTCTGCGAATGATGAACTGGTTGTTAATGATTTGTTGATTGTGGACATGTCCTTTCCATTGCGTTTTATCATCAACTAAATCAGGAGAAGCATCATTATCTGTCAGACGAGCGCTCATAAGGCCGGGCTGCTCATAAAAAATAGTTCCGATGTTGTCCATACCCTGTCCACCCCTTCCTTTAAAGTAATCATTATTAATTCAGATAGTTAACTTCTCAGGAGAAATCTTTCATGACGCTTCAGGAGCGGCGACATGACCGGCTTGCCGTCAGGTTGTCGTTGATTATCAGCCGCCTGGTGTCCGGCGAAACTCTGTTTATTCGCAAACTGGCAACTGAATTCGGGGTGTCAGAGCGCACGCTGCGTCGTGACTTTCGGGAGCGTCTGATGTATCTCGACCTGGATTACTACCAGGGGCAGTGCAGTCTGCGCTCAGATATTCACAGTACGCGGCAGGAAATAGATATTCTGACCTTTGCTCACCGCACGGGGTTGGCCGGAGTTTTCCCGGGCTTTGACCGGCGACTGGTCAGCAGCCTGCTGGACTGTGATGATAGACCCTGTCTGGTATGGCATCAGGACAGACCACATCCCCCGGCAGGAAAGCTCTCCTTCTACAGGCTGGTCAGAGCTATTTCGGGATGTCAGCACATCACCGTTCTGACTGAAGGGGAGCGTCATGAGGCCATCGCACCTTACCGGCTAATCGCTCTTGACGGTTACTGGTATCTTGTCGCTGAACATAACAGGCAATTACGTGTCTTCCGGCTGGATGAGATTCATCTGGTAAGGCCATCGCGGGAAACATTTATTCGCAGTGAGCTTCTCTATCAGCTGTCGGAGGACAAACATTTTATCTCTGCCTTACCTCATTTCCGTTTTATTCAGCAGTCGCTGAATTCATTTTCTCCATCAGAAAGTCGGGGGCAATCCGGACAAACTGATTAGAGATGGTCTCCACAATTGAATGTAAGGTTAATCTAATGAAAAAATTGAAATTATTGTCTTTACTGCCAGTCATGTTTTTCCCCTTACTTATCGCAGGTAATGCTCACGCAGCACGTCCTTATAGCGGGTTCCTGCCTGCGGCAGTGAATAATAAAAGTGGGAATATATTCTGGTGTGATGCCCATCGACAGGTCAGAAAACTGTGTACAGCGACGGAAGTGGATTCAATGGGATGGTTTATTGTTGTTCGCTCGAAACCTTCCAGAGATTGTCCGGGGGGAATATGGGGGTGGATCACTCCCAGTAAAGATGATGTGGCAACAGGGTATACCATTACTCCGGGTAAAGAATTCAATCTGACCATGAAGGATATGTGCAGTCCCGATATGAAAGTAACGTTCCGCCCGAATAAAAAGGACCCTCGTTATGACGATCTCGTCGGGATTTATGCCGGGAAAGAAGCGTTTCGCTACAAACAAATAAAATAATCCAACTGTTTTTTCATTACTTTATTGTTTTAAACAACAAAAGCTTTATTACACGATTTGAGGACAACATTATGCGACTGCCTTACGTAATATTTACATTAGCTATGCTGGCTTCTGTATCAACAGCACAGGCTATTCCCAATATGTGGACGAGTGGTTTTGGGATGGGCGTGACCGAATATATCATTACCAGCCCGGATAAGGTGGTGTTTAATCTGAACTGTACTGGCAATCCGGATGCGCAGAATATTCTGCAACACGGTGTTGATCTCACCCTGCCTAATGGAACATCAGTAAGTTCTCAGGACGACGGGACGGAAATAACGGTCGTCATGGATAGCAGCCAGTATCCGTTACCGTCATTCCTCGGCTGGCGAAACGGTGACAATGCCTGGGTGTCATTTATTGACGCCCTGAGCCAGGCTGCGAATTTTGATGTTTACGTCAACGATAAAAAAGTCGGCACCTTCAGTCCGGGGCTGAAGAATACGCAGAAAGAATTATCTGACCTCAGTGGCTGCAGAACCACCCATTACAGCGATTAATCCTCCACATTTCAGTTCTCTACAGCCCGCAACACACCAACACCAGATAGCAACAGGCCATGCTCCTTCGGGAACATGGCCTTTTTGTTTTTATTTCATTATCAGATAAGGAGTTAGCCATGCGATTAGCCAGCCGCTTTGGCCGTATAAACCAGATACGACGTGACCGGCCTCTGACCCACGAAGAGCTGATGAGTCATGTGCCCAGCGTGTTCGGGACTGACAAGCATGAATCTCGTTCAAACAGGTACACCTACATCCCGACCATCACCATCCTCGAAAGCCTGCAGCGTGAAGGTTTTGAGCCGTTCTTTGCCTGCCAGACGAAGGTTCGGGACCAGAGTAAGCGGGAACACACCAAACATATGCTTCGCCTGCGTCGTGCCGGTCAACTGACCGGACATCAGGTGCCGGAAATCATTCTACTTAACAGCCATGACGGCTCATCAAGCTACCAGATGTTGC
Source organism: Kluyvera sp. STS39-E (assembly GCF_040932435.1). Taxonomy (NCBI): domain Bacteria; kingdom Pseudomonadati; phylum Pseudomonadota; class Gammaproteobacteria; order Enterobacterales; family Enterobacteriaceae; genus Kluyvera; species Kluyvera sp. STS39-E. The sequence goes on from NZ_JBFQGA010000001.1 coordinate 441,368, forward strand.
CGGGGCTATTTCGAGGCGTCTGTACCAACGGTCTGGTCTGCGGACAGTCATTTGGCGAAGTGCGGGTACCACATAAAGGGAATGTTGTTGAGAAGGTGATTGAAGGGGCTTACGAAGTGCTCGGTGTGTTTGACCGGGTGGAGGAGAAGCGCGATGCAATGCAGTCACTGGCACTGCCAGAACCAGCCCGTAACGCCCTGGCGAATGCCGCGCTGAAGTATCGCTTTGGTGAAGACCACCAGCCGGTCACGGTATCGCAGTTGCTGACCCCACGTCGCCGGGAGGACTACAGCGATGACCTGTGGACCGTATACCAGCGCGTGCAGGAGAACCTGATGAAAGGTGGATTGTCAGGGCGAACCGCTCAGGGGAAAAGCAACCGCACCCGTGCTGTTACCGGTATTGATGGCGATGTGAAGCTCAATCGCGCCCTGTGGGTAATGGCAGAAAACATGCTCGATTTTTTCGGGCGTTAAAAAACAGTTGCGGCATAAGGAGATAGTTTAATGAATACACAAAATCATCAGTTCGCGGAGCATACCGCAATTACTGCCTCAGTGGTCCCGGACGAGTTACGCATCGGCTTCTGGCCGCAGCACTTTGGCTCCATCCCACAATGGATAACCCTTGAACCTCGCATTTTCGCCTGGATGGATCGGCTGTGTGCCGATTACCAAGGTGGTATCTGGCGCTTTTCGACACTCAGCAACGGCGGCGCTTTTATGGCTCCCGAGTCAGATCACGATGAGAAGTGGACATTGTTCAACAGCATGAATGGCAATGGCGCAGAGCTTACCAGTGAAGCTGCAGGGATAGTCGCCTGCCTGATGGCTTACAGCCACCATGCCTGTCGTACCGAGTGTGACGCGATGACTGAGCACTATTATCGTTTACGCGACTACGCGCTGAACCATCCGGAATGCAGCGCCATTATGTATCTCATTGACTGAGGAATGCCTGACATGAATACCGCATTATCCCCGGTGTCATCGCAGCCTGAACTCTTTCCACTGGCGATTATGGCCCAGCATGGTTGTTTGCTCCCCGCGACCTCCGGATTAACCCCCTATGCCCAACGCACCATTCGTCGTGCCATCAACCTGCTGGATAAATATTTGCGCCAGCCCGGTATATCCTTTACCTCTAGTACTGCTGCCCGTGACTGGCTTCGGTTACATCTGGCAGGACAAGAACGGGAAGTGTTTATGGTGCTCTATCTTGATAACCAGCACCGTTTACTGGAGAGTGAAACGCTATTTGCCGGTTCGATTAACCATGTTCAGGTCCATCCCCGTGAGGTAGTGAAGTCAGCGCTTCGCTTCAATGCTGAAGCTGTCGTACTGGCGCATAACCATCCATCCGGTGATCCGGAGCCCAGTCAGTGTGACCGCAACATTACGGGCAGGCTTAAAGAAGCGCTGGCACTGGTTGATGTGAACACGCTCGATCATCTAGTCATCGGTTCAGAGGGCATAGTGTCGTTTGCAGAGCGAGGCTGGATATGAAAATCATCAGCAAACGCCAGGCAATGACCCTGTACCGGCAGCATCCTGGCTCCCGACTGTTTCGCTTCAGTACGGGCAAATATAAATGGTCAGGCAGTATCTGCCATTATGCTGGCCGCGAGGTGGAGGACATACGCGGCGTTCTGGCCGTGTTTGCTGAACGTCGTCAGGACCGCAATGGTCCCTATGTCATTCTTCGAAGCGTCACTCTCAATTAATCCTTCACTTTAATCAGGAACAATAATGAACTATCACTCAGAATCTGGTGCCATACCGGAGAATCCCCCCTGCCAGCATTGGGGGCTAAAGAGTAAGATCACACCCTGTTTTGGAGCTCGGCTGGTGCAAGAAGGCGACCGCCTGCATTTTCTTGCTGATCGGGCCGGATTTAACGGTGTTTTCTGCGACGATGACGCGCTATACCTGGATCAGGCCTTTCCGTTGATTCTCAAACAACTGGAGCTGATACTCACCAGCGGAGAACTCTCCCCCCGCCATCAGCACTGTGTCACCCTCTATCACAACGGACTCACCTGCGAAGCCGATACGCTTGGTAGTTGTGGCTACGTATACATCGCCATTTATCCCACCCAACGTTAATTACTTTCACGAGAGAAAAAATGAAATTTCTACCTACAACAAATATGCGGGCGGCGAAGCCATGCCTGTCGCCCGTGACTATCTGGAAAATGCTACTTAGTCGTCTGCTGGAACAGCATTATGGCCTGACACTAAACGATACACCTTTCTGTGATGAAACCGTCATACAGGAACATATCGATGCCGGTATCACTCTCGCTAATGCCATTAACTTTCTAGTGGAAAAGTACGAACTGGTTCGTATCGATCGCAGAGGGTTTAGCTGGCAAGAACAAACGCCATATCTCACGATTATTGATATCATGAGGGCCCGTCGCGATCTGGGTTTAATGAATCGTAATTAGTCTGATGCTAACGGTATCGCTGCTTTCGAGTATGCCTGCCATTTGCTATCATCTCGCTTCCTGCTGATTTATCGACAAAGGTAATTACTTGAATTCAAAGCCTCTGTGCTTTGGGGGTATCTTTGGGGGTATAAGTTAAGATATAACTTGAAAATTCTATATTTTTCAAGTTATTGGTTATCTTGTTCTAATCCCTTCGCCCGCTCCAATATCAACACCTCTAAAGTCCTACTCCAAAAAATATCCCTTTATAAATAGTCAGTTATAGCATTCTATTAGTCTATTGACCTCAATGGCACTCCCTCCTGGGCTAACCCAAATGCAGGATTATGGATAGGGGAGCATTGTTCCCTCTGCTGAGACGTCCCCCCCAATGAAACTCGCTGCTCGCTAGGTTTAACTGCAAAATCCGATGAAAGACCCCACAGACTGGGCGATGGTGGTTGGATCGCCGCAGATTTAACAGGCATCTCTGAGTCCAGTTCCTTAAAGTTTCTGGTTAGCGTGTGGATTAGACCCACTTCATATTCCCTGAGAAGCCAGTTTACGTATTAACGCCTCCGTGTTTACCCCGCCTTTCTCGTTTTCTCTGATGTGCTCTTACCGTTGTAAATGCTTCCAAAATGTTAATTGTGTTTCGCAATATTTAATCATTGTGAGCTCGAGTGTTTTAAAGCCACCGTGCCCATCATGAGGAAGTCGTCATATGGAGATTTTTAAGTTTTTTTTAAATAGCGATTCCTTTCTTCCTTCACTTAGTCTCTTGCCCGTGAAAAGGATATAAATCTATTAATTGATTTAAAGGTGGTGTTTATTGTTTAAAAAACCGATTTAATCGATATTTATGTTTACCGAATTCATGTCCGGTGGTGTTATATGCCAACCAAAATCGGCGGTGTAATACGATGTTCTATCATTCATCGGATCGCTGCCCATAGAACACTATTGATATTGAAAAACGGGATATAAAAGAATGTTCAAGAAGACTTTAATTGCAGCGGCAATCGTATTTTCCGGCGCAGCAATGGCAGCGGAAAGCACTGGCGTAGCAGGGGGAACCATCACGTTTAACGGTTCCGTCTCCGATACCACCTGTGATGTGACAACCAATAATGGTTCTGATTTCACGGTAAACCTGGCGCCGATCACCTTGACTGATGTGGCTAGCGCCACGGGGATTGTTACTGCTAACAGCAAAAACTTCACCATGAACCTGAAAAACTGCTCCGCAGCGGATGCAGATACGCAGACTCTGAAAATCACCTTCACCAGCAGCAATCTGTCTGATGATGGCAAATACCTGAAAAACTACAGCGACAACGGCGCAGAAGGCGTGGGCATTGCTTTGACCTCTGACGGTTCCACCGCTGTACCGTTTGATACTGCCTTTAACACTGGCCTGACCTCCGCTGACGCATCTAGCGCCGACGGCGTTACGCTGGCAATGCACGCTAACTACTACAACTTCGGCGGTGCCGCTGCGACCACCGGTAAAGTGGTTACCGATGCAACCTATTCCTTTAGCTACGATTAATAATATCAGCCGGGGCATTAGCCCCGGCCCTCAAAGATCATGAAAAAATTAATAGTATTTTTCCTCGCGGTGCTGGTTTCACAGACGGCCGCCGCTAGCGTCGTCATTAATCAGACCCGCGTTATCTATCCAGCTGAAACAAAATTTGTTTCGGTACAGCTCGTTAACGATAGTGATAAAACTCACCTGGTACAGTCTTGGCTGGATAACGGTGATGCATCTGCCGCACCAGAAAAGATTAAAGTGCCATTCTCATTGATGCCGCCAGTGGTCAAAATGAGCGGTAATAGCGGACAAACGTTGAAAATCGCCGCGAAAAATGCCCAGACGCTGCCGTCTGACAGAGAAAGCGTATTCTGGCTTAACGTGCTGGACGTTCCACCGACGCCAGAGGATGCCAATGATAATTACCTCCAAGTGGCGATTCGCAACCGCATTAAAGTTTTTTATCGCCCAACCTCGCTGGAGGCGCCAGATAATAAAACCATCGAAAAGGTCTCGATTTCTACATCGGGCGGCCAGACCTGTCTGAAAAATGACTCTCCGTACTACTTAACCATCCCTCAGGTGGTCAGTTGGCAAGGCGGTCAGTTAAAGCAGGCCAGAAAAGACAATTTACTCTCCGATACTGCGTTTATTCAGCCGTTCGGCTGCGTACTGGTTTCCGACAAAATCCGCTCCGGTGGACAGTACCGTCTGACCTGGCTCGATGATTACGGTACCAAACGCTTCAGCCTCCTTCATAAATCGTAATTATTGCGGATACCAGGTTCCATTCTGATGAAGAACAGTTTTCTGTTTCGTAAAAGCCTGCTGGTTCATTCCGTCAGCCTCGCTTTATGTACCTTTGGCGCGCACGGCGAAACGTTCAACAGTAGCCTACTGGTCGGTAATTCCGCAGATATGGACTGGAGCAATACAAAACTGGTGATGACTCCAGGTACGTACGATCTTGATATCTATGTGAACAATGTATGGCGCGGCAAATTTGCCATGACGATCGCCAACGACGATAAAGGCACCGTACAGATTCCACGCGATGATGTGTCATTGCTGGGTATTCGTGAGCTGGACACCGCGCTTGAAGCTGTGCCAGGGCGTCTGATCGATATGAATGCGTTACTGCATGGCGGGAAAAGTAATCTGACGCCGGGAGAGTTGCGTCTGGATCTGGAAGTGCCGCAGGCCTACGTCATGACGGACAACCGTAATTGGGTTTCCCCGCAGAAATGGGACCAGGGTATCAACGGCATTTATACCAATTACAACGTAAACTATTACAACTTTCACGGCTTGAACGAAGGCTATACCAACAGCGATAACGTCTATCTGTCTTTGAACAGCGGCTTGAACCTGTATAACTGGCACCTGATCGACAACTCAACGTGGATGCGTTACAGCAATCTCGGTAAAAGCTACTGGGTTAACACCACCCGTTATCTGGAAAAGCCAATTGCGCAGATCGGCGCATTGATGCGCGTTGGCCGTGCTTATACGACTTCAGACTACTTTGATACCGTGCGCTTTCGTGGCCTGACGTTGAACAAAAGTCGCCAGATGCTGCCCGACAGCGAACGCGTGTATATGCCGGTGATTAACGGCATCGCCACAGGTTCCGCGGTGGTGAGTGTATATCAGGACGGGCATATCATTCATCAGATCACCGTTCCCGCCGGTCCGTTTTCAATTCGGGATTTAATGCCAACCGGTTCGCGAGGCGATCTTTCCGTGGAAGTGAAAAACAACGGTGGCAATACCGAGCGCTTTGTAGTGCCTTTCTCCTCCATTCCTGACATGCTCCGCCCGGGGACTAGCGATTATCAGTTCAACATCGGCGAAGTGGATATCCGTGGTCTCAACGACCACAGCAGCTTCGCGCAATTCAGCTACTCGCGTGGGATTAACAACTATGTGACTGCCTCCGTGGGAAGCATCTGGAATGCCGACTATCGTTCGTTTCTGGTTGGCGGCGCGCTGTCCATTCCCTACGCAGGTTCGCTCTCGGCGTCTGCTGAGAGATCACAGTATCAACTGCCGGGAAGCAGCCAGCGCCACGGTGAAAAATATTCGCTCTCGTGGAGTAAATTTTTCCCGACCAAAACCAACCTGACGCTGGCTTCCTATTTCTACCGGACGCAGGATTACGCCTCGTTCAGCGATTACATTCAGACCCGCGCTAATATTACGGACTATGGCGGCACGAGTACCTCAACGCTGAATAGCAAACAGGCTTTTAGCGCCAATATTACTCAGCCGCTGCCGGATAATTTTGGCCGACTTATGCTGTCGGCGTATTGGCGTGATTACTGGCGTGGTCAAAAAACCAGCCGTCAATATAACCTGACGTGGAGTAACGTCTATAACAGCGTGAACTACTCCGTTTCATTGCGTCGCTCTGAGGTTTCGCAGTCCTACTACGATTATGAAACTAACAACGAAGGTGACGTTGTCAGCTCACTGCGCTCGCGGGGTAATACGGAAAATAATCTTTATTTTTCAGTTAATATCCCGATGTCTATCTTTGGTACTCCGGGCAGTATCGCGACGCATGCCAGCGTTCAGAAGGGCAAGTATGCCTCGTCTGATGTTAGCCTAAGCGGCAACGCGCAAGATGCTGATTACAGCTTAATGCTTGCGCACGATCGCGACGGCAACTCGCGTTCTGCCGATCTGTATACCAGTTGGAAAAATAACTTCACCAGCCTTAACGCCGGGCTGAGCATGGCCCGTGAATATCGCCAGACCAGCCTCGGCGCTAGCGGTAATATTCTGGCCTGGCAGGGCGGTGTGATCGCCTCGCCGAATACCGGACGTAACTTCGTTATCCTTGAAGCTCCCGGCGTAGAAAATGCCGTGGTGAACGGCGATTCTTCCACGCGCACCAATAGCCGCGGTATTGCCTTGGTCACTAGCGCCACGCCGTACCGGCAAAATAACTTCCATCTGGAGCAGGATGGTACCAAAAGCAGCGACGTAGATTTACAGGGAAACCTGCTGAATATCGCTCCATACGAAGGCAGTATTACTTATCTGAAATATAAAACTGATACCCGCAAGGTATTTATGCTGGAGGTTCAGGACAGCAGCGGTGGCCTATTACCGTTCGGCGCACAGGTTTCAGATAATCAAAATCAAGAGTTGGGTTATGTGTCTCAGGGAAGTCAGATTTTTATTAAATCCGACACGATGCCTGACATGATTCATATTAATACCAGCAAAGGTAGGGTGAAGCGAAGTTGTATTATTACGCAGCCAAAAGAAAATGCCAACAATATCTGCCGATAACCTCACGTGAGTATTGATTCCAAGATGAACAAATCCTTATTTATTATCATGGCTGTTTTCAGTTTGATATTTTTCCCACTGCATTACGCCAATGCGGCTGCAGACGCTCAGGCCCGAGCGATAACTGGCGATACCTGTCGGAATAGTGGCATTCTCTTTAACAGCGTTGCCGAAGCGGATAAATCGTTAAATCTTTCTACCGAGTTTATGGCATCGAATGTCGTCGAGAAAACCTATACCACAAGCTGGTCAGGCAGTATGACCTGCGTTTATGGTAACGTCGGTATTGGCGGGCTGTTGCAGGATCACCTCTATTATTTCACTGGTTTCAATAGCAACCCGGTTTACCTGAACTTTAATAGCACTGATGGTGAGAACAGCTATTGGATTAAAGTAACGTCGGAAATCATCGGTAATACCAAAGTTACCGTCAGCGGTATCGTTGGCATTCATTCGATTGCCTACCAGACGCAATATACCGTGCGTGCAGAGTTGTTGACCACTCCACCAACCGGAGTGTCTACCTATACCAAGACCACTTATAACGGCGCGTTGAGTGTGATTCCCGCGGTGATGAGCGGCACCGGTTCAGGCTCCTCTACCCCTTTTCTATCCAGTAAGACTTACGCCTATCGCGCCTGGAACAATATGATGTCGGATACCGCCCGCAAAAGCTGGGATGCCGATTATTTTCTCGCCTACGAGAAACTGACGATTCAGTTTGAGCCTAAAGAGACCACCTGCAATATGACGCATAATATGACGGTAAAATTACCGCCAGCGTCACTGAACACTCTGAAAATAAACGGTAAGGCCAATGGGGCTGATTTCACTATCCCCTTAAAATGCGGCAACCTCGCAGGGGTCAAAACGGCGACCCGGAGTGTTAAGGCCTGGTTATCCAGCAACGATCTGATCACCACTGATTCCAGCTATCAAATCATGGTTAATGATGAAACAACTGCCGGCGGTGTCGGTATTGCCATTCGCAGTCGCTATGTTTTGGGTGATTATGAAGAAGTTAGAATATCCAGCAGCAATGATATGGAAAATGCGACGCAAATTCTTGATATCGCCAAAGATGATGATATTCAGGAAATCCAATATGTTTATCTTCATGCCTATTACAAAGTCTACAACGCGTCCGCGCTAAGCACCGGCACAGTTGTGGCAACGGCACAAATCATGCTTGGTTACGATTAAATAATTATTTATCTATTTTTTTGATTTCGTGAAAGGTTGCCATGAAAATATCAGTTCAGACCGTGCTTAACTTATTACATAATATTATTATTCCAGTTTCTGCGGATCTGGTTAATCACTTACAAAGAACGGCGATTATCACCTATTATTTGAGCCGTCATACCCGGCTCGATCAAGAGTCCGTCAGCACGGCATTTCTGGCCGCTATGCTTCATGACATTGGCGCGCTCGGCAAAGGTCGCACTAGGCTCACCGTCGACAGCGAAGACTTTCTCAAGGACCATGAACAGCTGGGAGGATCGATGACATCGGGGATCCGTTTCCTCGACCCCGTTACGCCGGTTCTTGAAAATCACCACGTGGAGTGGTCGGATGCTAACGACGAAAATCTGCCGCTGATACACCATTTGGTGCATATGGCGGACACGTTTGAACTTTTTCTGCGCAGTATTAAAGGCGATTTTATTGCCCAGCGCGAACAGATTATGACGCAGTTTTTCCAACAACCCGAACAGTGGCCCGAAAAGTTGGTGGAGGCGCTAAAGGAGTCCGGCAACGAGGACGGTTTCTGGTTCCGGCTTAGCAACCCCATGCTCCCTCAGGTACTGAACGCCATCAGTCCGTTACACGATAACATGCTCGATCACCATGACCTTCTGGAGGTATGCCAGCTGATTTCCAGAATTGTGGATAAATACAGCAGCTTTACTCGCACCCATAGCACCAGCGTGGCCCATGTCGCCGCGCGCTTAGCCGAACTGTACGGCTACGATTGCGATATGCAGGAAAAAATCTGTATCGCGGGCTACCTGCACGATATCGGCAAGCTTTTTACGCCACTCAATATCCTAGAAAAAAAGGGCAAACTCGAAAACGACGAGTACGCCATGATGAAACAGCACAGTTACAAAACGCTGGTAATGCTTAACCCGATTCCAGAGCTTGGCAACATTTTGCACTGGGCGGCGAACCATCACGAGCGACTCGATGGTAGCGGCTACCCTTTCAGGCTTGGGGCAGCCTCGCTCGATATCCCTTCGCGCATTCTCGCCGTCGCGGATGTTTTTACCGCCATGACAGAGAACCGCCCTTACCGACAAGGCATGCAGAGTGAGAAAGCGCTGACCATCCTCCGTGAAGAGGCTGCAAAATATAGGTTGGATAGGGACATCGTGGCATTACTGGACCATAATATTGCAACTGTGAAGCCACTTGTCGCGATGTATTAACTCTGTAAGAACCAAAAATGAAATATTTGATCGCCAATAAAGTCGTTTACGATACGGAAAGCGGAGAGCTGAACATTCCTGATAGCGGGCTTATTGAAAGCAAAAAACTCACGCATACGGCTAACCGAATTCTGTCACTGCTTATCGCCTCGCCCGGTGAAGTACTTGAACGCCAGTATCTGCTTGAACAGGTATGGGAGTCCGTGGGCCACGTTAGCTCAAGCTCATCGTTAAATCAGTACATTAGCATTTTGCGCAAAACGCTCACTTCGTTAACTGATATTGAGGAATCGATTATTGTGGTTCCGAAAGTGGGCTTTTTCTTTTCTGCGGATATCGACGTTCGGCGTATGGATGAGGCCAACGAGATGCCTGGTCAGGTCTATACGCCAAAGAAGTCCTCACCGTTAAAATATGCGTTCGCCGTCTTTATTGTGATTGTGCTTCTCATTGCTAACCTGTGGGTCTGGTATCCCTCGCAGACGAATGAACGCTATTCCAATCTGGCGTTCATGGGTAACTTAGAAAAATGCACTATCAGCACCTACGGACGTCTTTCAGCGGATACGCGGAAACGGATACTGGAAGTGCTGCGAGCTGTCGAACCCAATCTAAATGAGAAATGCCTTAAACATCCGATACAGTTGATGGTGAATATTCAGCCAAGCGTGTTTTACGGCAGCCGTGGGCGCATTTTTTATTCACTGTGCTCTTTGGATCCAGAGGACGGCGCACTGACCTATTGTGAAAACCATTACGCATTTAATTGGGGAATGAAATGAAGTTTGCGCTAATACTGTCTGCGGTGATAGCCACCCTAGTGGGGACGTTTTTTTGGGGATGGATGGATCATTCTTCATCCTATTTAGATGACCGTTGCTTTGCGAACTTCACTTACACCGATCATACCGACAGTAATGCTTTCAGTTTCAAGGGCAATATGGCGTTTGAAATGTCAAAAAACAAAACCGGACAATTTAATTTATCCGGTGATATGGGTTACCATGGCAATAATTATACCTTATCCCGTTACGTCAAGTTCACCTACACCAACATCAAAGACAATTCCTACCGAGTGAAGGTTATTTCTCAGGAAACGATGGCCCATGATAACGTTCCAGCCGAATTATCTCCGCTTGCCATTAAAATTTTCTTCCTCGATGGCGAGTATTCTATGTATATAAGGAAAAATGATAATAATTTTATCACCATCGGCAATGCGCTATCGCCGCTGATGAATTGCGTAATTCAATCCTGATGGCTATTCAACAATACAAGGAAGTGCTTGTGCAGCAAGCGACAAAAAAAACAAATTGCGTTAGTTGCGCCAAATGTAGCTTTGCAGACGCTTGCGGGTCATATCTTTTCGACCGTCAGGAGCCGATGTTTATTAACGATCTGTCACGCAAAAAAAGAGTGGCCAAAAACGAGTATATTTATCAAAGCGGCTCGCCGGTTGACGCATTGTATGCGCTGCGAAGCGGTATTGCTAAGATTTACGATGCGCAAAATTCACTGCAAGGCATTGTCTTTCCAGGCCAGGTTATGGGCGCGGATGAGCTCTTTGCCAGCCACTATCAATACAGCATTCAGGCAGCCACTGAGGTAGAAGTTTGCGAGCTACAAAACCGCCACTTTTATCAGCTTAGCCAGATTACTCCAGACTTTACTAACCTTATTATTCGTATTCTCTCGCGCTCCGCTAAAGAAAAGCAGCAGTTCATCAGCGTGCTACTAAAACTCGACGGGCTACAGAAAGTGAGTGATTTCATCCAACTAATGGCAGATATGCGTAAAGAATATGGCTTTGACTGTCACGATCTTGAACTTCCTCTGAGCAAGAAAGAGTTAGGGCAACTACTGGGGATTTCACAATCAACGCTGGCGCGGGCGCTTGATACGATGGTTGCGCAGCAGATCATCGTGGTAAATAAGAAAGAGATTACCTTACTGTAGACGTCACAATGTGACGGGCAAAGAATCATTTTCCCCTCCGCATCCCCATCATCTCGTGACTGACTCGTTAACCTATCGCCTGGCTGGATGATCAAGTCTACCTAAAAGCTTGAGTGCTTCACTAAAAGCTTTGAAGAGTAACGGCGAGGATAGCGGCATACGGGTTGCACAATGGTATTGCCAACGGCTCTAAAAAATCATTGCCGATAATTCTACCTCGGCACAATATGCATGCTCTCACCAGTGGTAAAGTGCTGGTGCTTTTTCTCGAATAGCAATGCGCAAACACATCGGAATTTTCTGAGTATACAATTCAAATCACCTGAATGATAACAATATGTTGGTTAATTGAAAATGAAACCATTTATTTTATTTGGTTTATCGTCATATGAAGAGTTGAAATTAAATGTTTTTTTATTTGAACATTCTCTCTTGAATAAAGATGTATTGTAAGTAGTATGTTGTTTATCCTGTTAAGATTGAGGCTGATACAATGAAAAACATATTAAGCATTGCTGCTTCTATAATGTTCTTATTTAACGCTCCAGTATATGCGGGAAAAATTCATTTTTCTGGGGCGGTGGTGGATAATGCAGCATCGGCAAGGCAACAATGTGTGGAGCAGGCAGTGACGTTTGGTGTTGAACATATCTGTCACAGTAAACAAGGTGCCAGTATTATCTCTACAATTAAAAATGTCACCGTCAGCTTTAAAAATAAGATAATTAAAGCTCGGGTTGTGACGCTAAATTATTCATAACCATCTGCCTGTATTAAAAAGGCGATATGGTAAAACTTGCTATGTTTCACATGTCGCTCTGACTGTAACATGAGCTGCTACCGTATTTTCTACGGCATCTGATTTGCCTCTTAATAGGCGCTGTAGAAACCTTCGTCGTAATGCGGGCGCAGGCTAAGTGCTCCCTCGTCCGTGCCGCCGCGGTTTAAAGCGAGCGCGTGAAGCGGCTGAATATGTTCGGCAGAGCGCGCAATCAGGGCGACCATCGCACCATTTCCGGTCGCCTGTTTATCAAAAGGTCTGCCGATCCCCAGTGCCGCCGTGTGGTTGCCGTTGAAAACGTCCCACTATGCGATGTCCTCATTCCTGCCGCCACGGGCATACCCCAGCATATCCATCAGCGGATCGTAGAATATAATGGCGCGTTGCAGGTCATTGGTTCCAAGCATAATGTCAGAAAACATTGGCTCTCCTTAATGGATTTAGGGGGAGTGTAGATAATCAGCTCAAATCACTCGTCCGCTTTATGAGCCCAGGCGGGCATTGCCGTCAGATAACGTTTTGCGCGCTTCTGTGCTTCTTCCGGGCCGACTTTTTGCCAGGAATCAAGGAAGCTGGCTAAACCTGATACCGCTTCTTCCCAGGGTTTAAGGTTGCCGTTGCTGTCGCTGCAGTACGCGCAATATTGATCGCTGGCACTGTGTGCATCGGGTGCCGACATTGGCATTCCGCAAGCCTGACAGAACTGTTCATGTTGTGACATATGATGCTCCTTATGGTGATGTCCTGATTAATAAACATACTGAATATGTAATGTGCAGGTGATGCATCAGATCAAAGCAAAGACGAAGTCCCGGTATCTCCAGTCAGAAATACCGGTAACCTGTTGTTACCTGCTGATGAGCGCGAACACGCCCCAGCCAAAGTATTCCCGCGCGTAGGTTACGTGGCGTTTCGGCGAGATGTTTAGCTCAGCCCTAATTTCCGTCGCGAAGTCGTCGTCAGGGTTGGCTTCCAGCCAACGGCGCATAGTCAGCCATTTTGCGGCCTCATACCGGTCCCAGCCTTCCTGATCTGCTAGCACCATTTCCACCACGTCGTAGCCGAGGTCGTCGAACGCGCTGACAAGCCCTGGCAGTGTGAGGAAATCCGCTATTGCGCTAACGCCACAGGCTTGGGCTATCTCGTCCGTCGCCGGTAGTTGACGCCAGTAAGGTTCACCGATAAGCATGATCCCGCCCGGTTTCAGACTTTGTGCCAGCAGTTCGACTGTCCCGGCAAATCCGCCGGCAATCCATGTCGCACCGACGCAGGCAGCCACATCGCATTTTTCTTCTGCCACATATCCGGCAGCGTCGTCATGTATGAACTGAACCCGTCTGCTGACGCCGAGTTCTTCCGCGCGGCGTTTGGCCTGCTCGCTGAACAACTGGCTCATATCGATGCCGACACCGGTAATGGCGTGCTCCCGGGCCCAAGTACAGAGCATCTCGCCCGAGCCGCTGCCAAGATCAAGAATGCGGGTATCCGGCTTCATGCGCAGCACGCGGCCCAGCGTAGCGTACTTCTCTTCGGTGAACGGGTTGTGGATACGGTGTTCACTTTCACTGATGGTAAAAATACGTGGGATATCCAATGCGGAATTCCTTTTATTGCGTTGAGTATTAAGAGGACGTTCCTCTGAGGTTTTTGCTTTTTCGGCCAGCAGAGCAAACAACTTTCCTTCAAATGTCTCGCTGACTGGCCAGTCGTGGCTTTCAGGCGGCGGAAGCAGGGTAAACCCGCTATTTTCGAGCAGGCTGGCGTAAGCTTCATCCCGCCAGGCCGTCATCTGGCTGCCGAAACGGGTGGTGTGACCGTTTGCCTCTATGGCCCAGAACTGCGTCGAGCTGGTCTGGGCTTCTCCATCCCAGCGATGTTCCGTCAGCAGTAGATGCGGAACATCCAGAAACAGCCCATCCGGGCAGCGTTGCCAGCTTGCTTCAGCCATTCCTTGACGCTTAACTTCGTCGAAAGTATGGACTTCAATAAGCAGTCTTCCGCTAGGCATCAGCCACTGCGCGCAGCGGCTAACGAGGGCACGTACATCCGCTGTGCTAAACACATTCAGTTCACCGAACGTCATCATGATGAAATCGAACGGCTGAGTTGGCGAGTATGTGCGGATATCCTGCTGAATATATTCGATATTCAAACCGGCATTCTGCGCCTGCTGACGGGCCCAGTTCACCGATGCCGGTGAGAAATCCACGCCGACGCAGTGAAATCCGCGCTCCGCTAAGCGGTGGGCATAAAAGCCGGGACCGCAGCCGAGATCGAGGATGCGTGCGCCAGGTGATAGCTGGCTTGCGATCCACGCCACCTGCTGCTCGATGACCTCTAGCCTGCGGCTGGCCCAGTCGTGATCCTGCGACAAATGGTTCGCCAGCATGCGCTGGCTGAAGGCCGGTTCATCCCACGGGATTTTGCTTTCCTCCGCTGATAGCCGGATGTGTCGGGATGCGGAAATAAGGGTGCTGATATCCATCATGCTCTCCTTAGCGGTTATCAAGCTGTGCGCGAACGTTGTTCAGCCCGGTAGTGTTGATGCGGTACGGCTGACCGTTAACGGACTTGATAAGTTTTTTGGTTTTGAGTTTTTTGAAGGTGGCGAGGGTGCAGTCGCTGAGCAACAGCCCTTCGCGGGTGTAGCATTCAACGGCGGTGACGCGGCCAGACGCATCGCGGACGTGCGCAATACGGCCACCTTTGGCGAGAACGTGTAAGGTACGTTGTTCCTGACGGGATAAATTCATACTGGAAAACCTGTTTAATCATCATGTGCAAAACGTGCAAACACACAGCGGTGTCCGCATTCGATTTCGGCGCATTGATAATCAGTCCGGCCTGAAAAGGTCGGTAAGCTGATTATCGGATGATTACATTCTCCAGCATCAAAGCCTCGGGTAGAGTTGAAAGGTATTTGCGAGGTGAATGATAACACACGGTTTTAACATGGGTATTGGTTAGATGGAAAAGTGTGATTTGGTTCGGAAAACGCGCTCAAATCTGCCTTGAGCGCGAATCTGAAATAAAACGGCAGAGGCTGGGGCCGAAATTAACCCGCGATTCCAATAACGCCATGAATCCCCATGTAAAGCCCGACAAGACCTATCAACGCACTTGAAAAGTAAGGTGCTCTCCTCGCTATACGGCTAAAACCACTCCAGCGTTTAGCTACCTGGCGCACGCTGACTGCTGCCCCCACGCCAACGGTGACAAGCGTTAATGCCAGCCCAATACTGAAACAAATCACCAATGTAGCACCCAGCGTTAAGGCTTTAAGTTGGATACAAATGAGCAGTACGGTGATTGCCGCGGGGCAGGGAATTAGCCCCCCGGTCAGACCAAATAACAGGATTTGCCAGTTAGTCACTTCTCGCCCGTTGAAGCGGTGTTGAATATCGTTAGCATGGGCCAGCTCATGGGCGTCCTGATATTCCTTCGAGGTGACATCCAAACCTTCCAGTGCCGAATGGTCATGATCGTGTTCATGAAACTCAACATCATAATCATGGACATGCCCGCGGTGGCCGAGCGTCAGGCGAGCACGAAAACTATGAGGTTCTGGGACGGGTGATTGTGATTCTAAATAATCACCTTTGTCTATAAAGTCAAAGGCCTGCGATAATGTTCCTGGGTCTCGCAGGGTGATTAGAGAGGCATCGCAGGCTTCCCATTTAGTACCGCTGAGCGTGCGTAAGCGCCAGTGTGGGAGTTGACCTTCTTCAAAGATAGACAGTTCTACTTTGCCATGCCCGGTGTCGATGATCTGAGCCTCATCGTGGTGATGGCCTTTGCTTTCCTGCATCTCTTCCAGCCAGTTTTTTTCCCCGCGCCATGTGCGCCAGAACATCCAAAAAGCTGTAGAAAGAATGATGATAGCGGAGATCAGTTGTAACCACGGTTCGGCATATTCCGCCGTGAATTTATTACTCACGTACATGCCGCCAAAGGCAATTAACCAGACGACTGCCGTGTGCGATGCCGTTGCCGCAAGCCCAAGCATGACCGCCTGACGCACGGTGCCTTTTATCGCGATGATAAAGGCTGCCATCATGGTTTTGGAATGGCCGGGTTCCAGACCATGTAAAGCGCCCAATAAGATGGCACTGGGTATAAAGAACCAAGCGTTGCCCTGCTGAAGTAGTATTGAAAACTCATTCATGAGAATAGTTCTTGATTGTATATTAAGTGGATGAATTCTACTCCCCCCCAGTATGCAATACTACCCCCCAGTAGATCATTAACTCTATACTGAGCACCGTTACGAAAATGGAGGGCCCACCGTGTCACATACAATCCGGGATAAAAAGAAGCTTCAGGCCCGAGCCAGTAAGATTCAAGGGCAGGTGGTCGCGCTAAAAAAAATGCTGGATGAGCCACATGAATGTGCTGCAGTGCTTCAACAGATTGCGGCAATACGTGGTGCGGTAAATGGTTTGATGCGTGAAGTAATTAAAGGCCATTTGACCGAACATATCGTGCATCAAGGTGATGAAATAAAAAGAGAAGAAGACCTAGACGTGGTGTTGAAGGTATTGGACTCTTATATCAAATAGCGTTTATTCATCTTCAAACGTAGCCGTGCCGGACAGACCCCAACACCGTTATGCGGGGTTGAGGTCTGTTAAGCGTGACAGCTAAACGTCAGCGGCATTCACTATCGTTTGATTCAGTAGCAAAGCCTCTTTTGTTCTGATGGTTCTCGCATAAAGAAATGCACCGAAAACCAGCGTGGTGCAAACCACGAAAGCCAATAAAAACTGTCCCGTCATCAGTAGATAGCCGCCAATTCCGACATAAAGTAATGCCGTAACGGTGCTGACCATCGCGACCTGTAAGGCACCGGCCTCACTGCGCCTGAAAGTGGTTCCGATAAGCGCGGCAATGAGCACTAGGCCCAACAGCGCACCCACCGCCGGGATCCCGCAAACGGCAGCGACGGCTAAAAATAGGACGATCTGATATTTTCGCTGTATGGGCTTATTAGCAAAAAAATCCGATTCATATAATTGGTTGGTGGAGACATTAAAGACCCGCACCAGATGATTTCTTCGTAATAAAAGACGCACGCTTTGCCCAATTTCAACGTGCGGCAAGATAGCAGCGGGAAGTTCTATAAACTGTTTGCTATCACCTTGCTTGAGAAATATACCGTTCCAAGCAAGCTGGTCGATGCGGCCGATCAGTAACTTTTGCTGCATAGGTTTTCACCTCTGGCATTGAATAAAAATAGAGGCCTGATTAGCGGCTCGCTATCTGGCATAAAATATCGAATAGTAATGGCCATATAAATTTAGTGGTTAATTAGATAATCCATAATAAGCTTGTACATACAATGGTTATTAAGGCGATGAAATTAATGGCGGTCTATTTTAGCCACGCAAATAGTGAATTAATGTAAAGAGAGAATAAGGGTTTTGTATATTATTAGGTGTCGAGTACAGCGCAGGTAAGAGGGCAGTCGCTCTCATCGGTTGTTTTTTGTCAGTTTTGTGTTTTTTTTTAATGGGATAGATCATTCGTTCAGAACGTGTAAATTAGCTTTAAAACCCTGACAAAGGCTTTACTCTGCAAGCATCGCCTCCACGTAATGACTTGCTGAATGGTTAAAAATGAAATCGCTGCTTTTCTCGACTGCCATATTGTTGCTTCTTTCACCGCCCGCTGCACTCGGAAATGAAAAATCGGCCACTGACGTCGATTATTTCCAGCGGATCAGCTTTCATTCTCCAAGCATGCCGGGCTACCGCACGGCAGAAATACTGTCGTCAGGATTTGTTGGCGCAACGGTAACAATGAGCAGCAACAGTAAGTTTCTCAATCTCAATGATCTGACATTTCGCGCTAGCCGTAATTGGCTTGAGATAAAACCTCATCATGAGGGCAGAGTTACGCTGAAAATGATAAGACAGCCGAAAGCGAATGAACGGGCCAATACGCTGGTGGCACACAATCGTAAAACGGGACGAACGCAGACTTTTTCTTTTCACGTGAAAACGTGGGTGACGGGAGACGGCATTATCGATGCCAACGCCTCTTCGGCGCGTCAACACTGCGAACGTCTTGGCGGTAACTTGTTAACGACTCAGGCGTTCAGAACGTTTTCACGGCAATGGTTTGGCCTTAGCAGCGGCAATTTACGAGAAATGTACCCTGGGGCAACGCTATTTAATGAACAGGCGCAAGCGGGAGGCAGTTTTTGGGTTCATGAGGGAAAAGCGGTCTACCTCCATACGGGGATAAAAAGTCATAGTCGTATCGTCAATACACTTTGCCAGCATTCATATCCGCCACCAAACTAATATCCATGAAAATAATATGGCTGCTAATTTTAATGAATGGGATTATTTCTTTTCCATCGCAAAAACGGTGATAAAACTACCATTTATAAGGTTTTTTGCTAAGAAAATTCCCAATCGGTTGATGATGAATTGCTCTGGGAGTACAATCCGCCGCTCGCAGCAATTCACTATCAAATATGTCTACTCAATATAAAAAAAACGCTATCGTTATTTTTTTCTTCACAGCGCTGTATCTCTACTCACGTTTTTTATTACGTGCTACTGGAGATGGGCATCCGCAAATTGTTAATGTCCTGTTATTATGTGGTCTGTGTTCTTTCCTATTTACGTCGAAAAGAACATTTATTTTCGCGATCCCCTTTTTTATACTCCTGACGCTGTATGCACCTATCGGTCTGACATATGGCTATCCGACCTACCAATATGTCACATCATTATCGGCAACCTCTGTTGGTGAATCATTGGAATTTTTCCGATTAATTCCAGTTAAGGCATATGTTTATACGTTGCTACTGCTGGTGGCGCCTTTTGTC
Organism: Kluyvera sp. STS39-E; assembly: GCF_040932435.1. Classification (NCBI taxonomy): domain Bacteria; kingdom Pseudomonadati; phylum Pseudomonadota; class Gammaproteobacteria; order Enterobacterales; family Enterobacteriaceae; genus Kluyvera; species Kluyvera sp. STS39-E. The sequence continues at coordinate 460,643 of NZ_JBFQGA010000001.1, forward strand.
CTTCATCGTATTGCATTGCGGTTTAGCATCAAGCCTTGCAGTAACAAGCTGTTCGTTGTGTGTTTTGCCGTGCTCTCATTTTTCTCGTCTGGGGCTTTCTTATTTTTGAATGAAACGAAAGCATCGGTAGAGAAGGTCAATAAAGAAAACCGTGAGCTCGACAGTTATGTGAACACAAATGATTGGCTTGGCGCGAAGCAAACGGATAAAACGCAATATGATGACTATTATCTGGTGATTGGTGAAAGCGCGCGGCGTGACTACTTTCATGCCTACGGCTATCCGGTAAAAAACACGCCGTTCCTCGATTCAACCAAGGGCGTCATTGTCAACGGCATGGAATCAGCAGGGACTTACACCATTGGCTCGTTACGGCTCATGCTCACGCTGGCAAATACCAATACGTGGGAACCCAATTATAATCGCAATTTAATTGGCCTAGCGAATAAGGCCGGGTTTAGCACCTATTGGATCTCAAACCAAGGGCAGTTTGGCAAATGGGATACACCAATATCGGCGATTGCGAAAAAAAGCGATAAGAGCTATTTCACCAAATTCCAGGGATATAATGAGCTGAATGTCTCAGATTTTGTTTTGCTGAGAACCCTCAAGCCAATTATCAAGCGCAGCACCGCGAAACGACGGTTGTTTGTGATTCATACGATGGGCTCTCATCCGCATGCTTGCGATCGTATCAAAGACATGAAAAACCCGATTACTGTGACCAATAAGGCTGACTCTTACATTGCCTGCTATGTGTCCAGCATCAAACAAACTGATAAATTCCTAGAAGATCTGCATACCGTTATTTCACGTAATAGTCATGGGCGCAGTTTTTCAATGATCTATTTTTCCGATCATGGCATGGCGCATCGTGATATTGACGGCGTGATTCAGCTTAATAACAGTTATGTCAGCCGATATCACCATGATATTCCACTCGTCAAAATTTCATCGGACGATCGTGAACGAAAAGTTGTTACTTCTCAAAAATCGGGATTAATGTTTGTGAATGGTTTGGCGAACTGGATGGGAATTCATGCTGAACAAATCCAGCCCTACGATCTCTTCGACGGTGTTCCAGACAGTAACGACTTCGGCTTAAGCCTGAAGCCGTACAAAGTTGACGATCCCGCCATTGATATTTCCGCTGCGATATCCTCGCCGGACTAAGACCGCATCAAACGATAAGAAACGCATGCTCCGGTTGGAGCATGCGTTGGCGCTCCACATTCTCCAGCAAGCCATCCTCGGCATTCATAAACAGAAATTAACCTCAAAACGATAGCGCGGATGTTTTGTCCAGATGCAAGTTCGTTCTGAAAATTTGAAGCAGAAATGACGGCTGATGACCACTAATCAGAAGTGAAGATATGTTTCAAATATGCATTTTTTCTTTAGTTAATTCTTGCAATCAATATTGTTGGCGTGCTGAATTATTAATCAATAAAAAGTAACTCATGTTATTATGTTGCCTTATATCATTGATTTTAAATGACAATATTTTTTATCTAAAGTTATGTAAGCGAAGTGTAAATTAATCTATGGTGTGATCTTGACCATTATTTGGGCTGTTTGAAGAGCTTTTTACTTGAGCCGCGTCACGTCGTTCTGTCTCACTCACCTTTGAAATAAATCTTTACGATCTCGATCACTAAAATAACCTTCTTTAAAAAATAAAATGCAGTTTCATAAAAATGAAACATGATTCCAATTGAGGGTTATTGAATGTTTAAAAAATCTCTGGTCATGATGGCTTTATGCGGCGCGTCTTTTGCTGCATCCGCAGTAACTGTTGATTTACGTCATGAATTTATTGATGGCGGTAAAACAGATAAAACTAACGCCGACCGTGTTTCGGTCTCTCACCGTTTTGCAAATGGCTTTGGTTTCTCGGTTGAAGCGAAGTGGAAATCCGGTGGTGATAATACCGATAAGCCGTATGCAGACTTTATTGGTAATGGTCATGAAGAGTCGATTAGCTACCAGTATAAGTTCAACAAAAACTTCTCTGTGCAGCCTGGCTTTAACATCGAAAGTAACGACAGCCGTTCTATCTATAAGCCAAACCTGCGCGTGCAATATAGCTTTGATAATGGCTTCTATGTGGCCGCGCGTTATCGTTACGACTACACCCGTTACCCATCTAATGCCAATAAAGATGATGACAAAGTCAACCGTGGTGATGCATGGGCGGGCTACGTATTCGGTGACTGGCGTACCGAGTTGAATTACGTTTATGCGCGCAGTACGGAAGGTAACGACCGTAACAACAGCAAGCCGTATTCTCAGGAATACAACGTGAAAGTGGCGTATAAAATCGACAAAAACTGGGCACCGTATGGTGAAGTGGGCAACGTGGGCGTCAGCGACCGTGATGACCGCCAGACCCGTTTCCGTGTTGGTGTAGCTTACTCCTTCTAATCCCATCCGTTTTTGGAGCTTCCCCGGCGAACTTGCCGGGGTTCTCTCCCTTCTACCTTGCGATAAATCACAAATAATATTTTTAATATTACGACGCAGTTGTGTCGCTCTTACTCGAAGTCATCTGTTTTCATCTTCTCGAAGAGGTTTGTGTATGGGTAGCGCTACGATTGTTTTATTACTTCTCATCTTCTGTTTTCTGCTCTTGGGCTGCGGATGGTTTCTCATCATGCGCACCGAAATGAAAATAGAGAAAAAAATGCTGAATGAATTTGAGCTAAAACGCGAGGAGGAAAAACATCAGAAAACGCTGCAGAAATATGAAGAACTGTTAGCCATGGAAATTGAGTGGCACACTCACCGTATCGCCAGCATTAATTTCTTTATCGCCAAGATAAAGAAAAAGCAGGATGCGGAATACCGCGGCACGAAAGCGAGCATCAATGGCGATAACACCCACCTGCACTCAAAGATTAAGGCGCTAATTTTCATCTATTTCCCACATTTACAAGATGACTATGCCCGTCTGTGCAAGACCGCGGACTGTACGGTCTATTTTGACTACCTCTATGGACGTTCAAGTGACGGCCAGCGTGTGATTACCGAGCTCAACGATAAGCTACAGAAGTTTTCAGCTCAGTCCACCGAGTTTCAAAAGCGAATTCGCAACGAGGTGACGGTGAAATGATTGACGATTTTCATCGGCGGGAGGTCTATGCTTAGTCTCGAACATATATAAAAAATAGAGGCAATGTCATGGATAAGGAACTACAGGATGCGGGTTTTCGCGTCTATACCGGGGAGAAGATTGACGTCTACTTCAATACGTCAATTTGTCAGCACTCCGGCAACTGCGTGCGCGGCAGCAGTAAGCTGTTCAACCTGAAACGTAAACCGTGGATTATCCCGGATGAAGTTGACGTTGCCACAGTGGTGCGCGTGATTGATACCTGCCCGAGCGGGGCACTTAAATACCGTCAGCATAATAAGTGAGAACCTATGGAAATTCTTGAAGGCCATAACAAGTTTTACGTCAATGACGCAGACGGTAACCAGGTTGCCGAGATTGTGTTCGTCCCGACCGGAGAGCATCTGAGCATCATTGAGCATACCGATGTCGATGAAAGCCTGAAAGGACAGGGCGTGGGCAAAAAACTGGTGGCAAAAGTGGTGGCGAAGATGCGTCAAGAGCAGCGTAAAATTATCCCACTGTGTCCGTTCGCCAAGCACGAGTTTGATAACACTCGCGAATACGACGATATTCGCGCCTGAATCTCTGCGCCAGCGTTGGCTGGCGCAGCTTATTATTAGCGGATTTGTTCAATCAGCAGCAGCGCCGCAATGAACACCATTAACCCTCCCGATATTCGGCTGACCGTTTTGGCCGCCTGTGGACGGCTCGCCAGCAGCGCCCGTGAACCATAACCCACCAGTAAATAGATAATTGTGCAGGTAATAAGATGCATCAGCCCGAGCGCCGACATTTGCATCGCTACCGGCCACTGACCGTGGGGATCGGTAAACTGGGGCAGTAACGCCAAAAACAGAAGAAACACCTTTGGATTTAGCCCGCTGATACACAATCCTTTCAACGCCCACCGATCCCAGCCGCCGTTTAGCTGCACAGCGCTAGAAACCGTCGCCGGGTGGCGCAGAAGCGAAATGCCGAGCCACAGAAGATAACATGCCCCCAGCAGCGTAATTGCCGACAGCGCAAGCGGATGTCCGGCAATCAACACGCCTAAGCCTGCAACGACCACAAACGTAGCCAGCAGATGGCCCGACATCAGCCCCGCTACGGCTGGCACAATGCTCCTTCCGTGGATCCCCGCGCTAATGGTGTAAGCCCAATCCGCGCCGGGGGTCATAATCAGTAGAAATGAAACCAGCCAGAATCCCATCACCAGACTCATTTCCATTATCTATATACTCCCTTATCTTTCATCACGTTGCCCACAGTGTTTCCCATATTTAGATAACGAAAGAATATCGGGAATACAGCGCAATGAGCTTTCAATGTTATGCTGAAAGCCGGTGTAAAATGAGAGAATCTTCTAAATGGATAGCATTGACAGAAAAATTCTTGCTGAGCTGCAGGCGGATGGGCGCTTATCTATTACCGAGCTGGCAGAGCGGGTCAATTTAAGCCTTTCTCCGTGCCATCGCCGCTTACGGGCGCTGGAACAAGAAGGGGTTATCGCTGGCTATCGTGCCAACCTCGACCCGGGCAAAATGGGCTTTAATTTTGTCGCTTTGGTTTTTGCCACCCTAAAAGAGGGGGATAAAAAAGCGGTCAGCGCGTTTGAAGAAGCGGTAGAAGAGATCCCGCAAATTGTGCTGGCCCAACGACTGTTTGGCGATCCAGACTATTTAATGCAGGTGGTAACGCGCGATCTGCCCGCATTCCAGAAGCTTTACGATCAGAAGCTGTCGGCGATGCCGGGCGTACAGCATCTGCGTTCGACGTTGGTGATGAAAACGGTGGTCCAAGACCGTCCGTTCCCCCTAGAAACCCTAAAATAAACGCCTGACGGACTGTTAGCTGAAACGGTTCGTGTGCTAACATTCTCCCACAGGGGATGGCATACCCCCTTGAACCGCCGTGTGGCTGATGATGCCTGTTTATATTCCTGGACCGGGAATGAACAGGCACACCTCGACCGCGTCCAGGATGATTAATTCATCTAAGGATGCGTCAATGTTCTTCGAAGACTTCGCCCGTAAAAATACGCTTTTCTTTATTCTACAATGGCTGCTGCTGGCCTTGGTGATTGCCGTTTTAGTCGGCTCAGCCTCTGCACTCTTTCTCTTCTCGCTCGATTGGGCAACCGCAACTCGTCTGCAACATCATTGGTTAATCTGGCTGCTGCCGTTTGCCGGCTTTGCCGTGGGGTGGGTATATCTGCGATTTGGCCGGGATGTTGAGGCGGGCAATAACCTGATCCTCGAAGAGGTGCACAGCCCGGCAAAGGTTATCCCGCTGCGAATGGCGCCGCTGGTGTTTTTGGGCACGGTGATTTCGCATCTCTTCGGCGCATCGGTGGGACGTGAAGGCACGGCGGTACAAATGGGGGCCTCACTTGCCGACCAGTTTACCTCGATGCTCAAGCTGAACGACGAGGCGCGGCGAATGGTGCTGATGACAGGCGTCAGCGCGGGTTTTTCCTCGGTGTTTGGCACACCGCTTGCCGGGGCGATTTTTGGTCTTGAGGTAATGGCGCTCGGGCGCATGCGTTACACCGCCATTTTCCCCTGTCTGCTGGCGGCGATTGTCGCAGACCAAGTTGGGCTGATGTGGGGCGTTCACCATACTCATTATGCGATGTCGATTATTCCGCAGATGTCGGTATGGACGCTGGGCGCGGTGATCATTGCCGGCTGCTGTTTTGGCCTTGCTGCGCGTGTCTTTGCCCAAGCAACACATCTGATTAGCGGCGTCATGAAAACCCACGTGGCGTATCCGCCGCTACGGCCATTCATTGGTGGGGTGATTGTTGTCACGGCGGTCTATCTGTTGCACGCCGATCGCTATATCGGCCTTGGTATCCCGGTGATTGTCGATGCATTCCAGCACCCGCTGGCTCCGTGGGATTTTCTCGGCAAACTGGCGTTTACCGTCACCTCTTTGGGCAGCGGTTTTAAAGGTGGAGAGGTCACGCCGCTGTTCTACGTCGGCGCGACGCTGGGCAATGCGCTCGCTCCGCTGCTGCATCTGCCGTTCGCCTTTCTTGCCGGAATCGGCTTTGTGGCGATTTTTGCCGGAGCGGCCAACACGCCTATCGCATCAACTCTGATGGCGATTGAACTCTTCGGTGCCGATATCGGCATTTACGCTGCGATGGGCTGCGTGGTGGCTTATCTGGTGTCAGGCTACACCGGCATCTACCGTTCTCAGCGTATTGCCTGCCTGAAACATGGCCTTGTCCCGCAGGGGATGAAACTGGCAGAACTTCCGGCTTGGCAGCGCGAGCAGGCTCAAGCTGCCGCACGGCATGGCGAGGTGAAAACGGATAGCTAATAACTTATTGTTGTAACAGCGCAGATTTCTTATTGCGAAAATGTAAATAACGTACTCAATAATTGTTATTTCAGAATGGCGGCTCATTCTGGCTATCTTGGTTCCAGCCCAAATCCCGGCAACGAATCAGGAGAAAACCAGAATGAGCAGACAAATCAAGTTAGGTGCTTTTCTTCCCGGCGGCGGCCAGCATATTGCGGCGTGGCGCCACCCGGACCAACCCGCCGATGGCGCAACCAGTTTTGAATTCCATAAGCAGCTGGCGCAGACCGCCGAACGCGGCTTATTTGACGCTTACTTCTTGGCCGACGGTCTGGCGATCCCCGCCTCGGGAGTGACCGATGGTGGCACGGCGAAAGTCGCGGGCTTCGAACCGGTGACCCTGTTTTCCGCGCTGGCCCCGTTAACCAAAAATATCGGTTTTATCGCCACCGCCTCTACCACCTACGAAGAACCCTACAACCTGGCGCGCAAATTCGCCTCCTTGGATTTAATATCCGGCGGTCGGGCGGGCTGGAACGTGGTAACGACCGCGACAGAAGCCGCCGCACACAACTTCAACCTCGATCAACAGCACCCGCATGAGTATCGCTACCAACGTGCCACGGAGCATGTCGAAGTGGTGAAAAAACTGTGGGATAGCTTCGAAGACGATGCCTTCCTGCGCGATAAAGCTTCTGGTCAGTTCTTCGATAAGAATAAGGTGCACAACACCGATCATGTCGGTAAATTCTTTAAGGTTCGTGGGCCGCTGAACATCGCACGTTCTCCGCAGGGCCAGCCGGTGATTGTCCAAGCAGGGCAGTCCGAAAGCGGTCGCTCGCTGGCAGCCGCCACCGCTGAGGTGATCTTCACCTCGCATCAGCATCTGGAAACCGCGCAGGACTTCTATCGGGATATCAAAAAACGTGCCAGAGCAGTGGGCCGTAATCCTGAGCATGTTTTGATCATGCCGGGTGTGGCACCGTTTATAGGCCGTACCGAAGAAGAGGCGAAAGAGAAATACCACAAGCTGACATCACTTATCGTTGAAGCCGACGGTATTGCGCTGCTGAACGGCCTGGCTGGCGGTGGGATCGATCTGAGCAAATTCGATCCTGATGGCCCGCTGCCACCGCTGCCGGTCACCGAAGGCATGAAGTCACGCCCTGAGCTGATCCGCCAAATAGCGGATGAAAACAACTTTACCATCCGTCAGCTTTATCAATGGGTGGCGACCGCTCGCGGGCACTTCACGGTGATCGGCAGCGCGGAGCAGGTGGCCGATACGCTGCAGGAATGGTTTGAGAATGAAGCGGCGGATGGCTTCAACGTGCTGCCGCCGTGGTTGCCGGGCGGCTTGGATGATTTCATCGAGCTGGTGGTGCCGATTTTACAAAAACGCGGGCTGTTCCGTACTCAGTATGAAGGCACCACGCTGCGTGAAAATCTGGGGCTGCCGTTTGCCAGCAACCGCTACAGCGTCGTTCGCAACGCTAAAGTGGCTTGAGGAGGTTCTATGTTCTATACCACGACTCGAATCCGCCTGAAGGCCCGTCGCCAGACGACGCCAGCTTACAAAGTGTGGTATCAGCGCAGCCTGTCGCTGATTGCCCGCTACGGCCTGCTGGTGCTGTTCTTTGCCGGCTGGCAAATAGCCAGCAGCGCGGGATGGTTGAATGCGGCGGTGATCCCGCCGCTGGATAAAATATTTACCGCACTGTGGAATGGAATAACCCAGGGTGCGCTGCTGGGCGATATTACGATTAGCCTGCAGCGTGCTGGGTTGGCCTTCTTCGCCGCCATTGTCGTGGGCATCCCGCTTGGCTTGTTTATGGGGCAAATTCGTCCGCTTGAGCAGGCGCTGGACCCGATTCTGCAATTGTTCCGCCAGACGTCCGCGCTGGCGCTGTACCCAATCTTCATTTTGCTACTGGGGCTGGGGGAAACCTCTAAGGTCTTCGTGATCTTCTGGGCGGCGCTGTTTCCGATTCTGCTATCGACCATCAGCGGGGTAAAGGAGGTCGATGCGAAGCTCTTAGAAATGGCAAAAACCTTCGGTGCCGGCCGGCTGACGCTGTTCTACCGGGTTATTGTTCCCGCTTCCGTGCCTTCCATTTTTGTTGGGCTGCGTCTGTCGGCGACTACCGCGCTGCTGCTGTTGATTGCCGCAGAGATGATCGGTGCCAATCAGGGGATCGGTTTTCGGGTGATCAACGCGCAATATAACTTCCAGATCCCGATGATGTTTGCCGCCATATTTCTGCTGGCCTTTGCCGGGTTATTAGCTAACGCCATTCTGGTGTTTTTACAGCGACGTCTGTGTCGCTGGAATAGCCGCAACCATTAATTTTTCGCGCCTTATTTTCCGCTTTCGGATATCGCCTGATAGGATTTTTATAATGAAAAAACAGATCAAATTTGTGTGGGTTGCGGCACTGTTCCTTTTTGGCATTAGCGCCTCCGTGCGGGCTCAAGAGGAAGTTACCATGCGCTATATGGCAAGCTACGGCGGTATTTCTGCGCATGAACTTGCGGATGCGCTTGGTTATTTTAAAGGCACCGGCGTGACGATTAAAAATGCCGGTTACGCCAGCGGTGGCCCGGAGTCTTTATTTGCGTTGGCTTCAAACAGCATCGACATCGGATCGGCGGCAACGCCGGCGGTGATTAACTCGATTGCCAACGGCAACGATTTCGTGGCGGCCTATCCAACCAACGGGATCAACGACACCACCAAATCGATTTTCTACGTAAAAGAAGATAGCCCGATTAAATCCATCAAAGATTTAGTCGGCAAAAGCGTTGCGGTGAATACGCTGGGGGCGCACCTGGACTACGTCTTGCGCGAAGCGCTGCATCAAGCAAATCTGCCGGAAAACGCAGCGAAGCCGGTTGCCGTACCGGGTCCACAGCTGGAACAGACGCTGCGCTCAGGGCAGGTTGATGTGGCGGCGTTCGGCTATTGGCAGACAACGTTTGAAGGGGCGGCGCGTAGTCACGGCGGTCTGCGTCCTATTTTTAACGATGCCGATGTGCTGGGGCCGATTGCCGGTGGCTTTACGGTGCTGCGTGCCGACTTTGTGAAAAAGCACCCGGATGCGGCGCGTACCTTTGTGGCGGAGTCAGCACGCGCGCTGGACTATGCTCGCGATAACCCGGAAAAAGTCCGCGAAATTATGGCGAAAATCCTTAAAGATCGCGGTGAAAATCCCGAGGTGGCAAAATACTTTACCGGCTATGGCGTGCGCAAAGGCGGGCTGGCTGAGCCACATGACGTTCAGTTCTGGCTGGATATCCTCGAACGTGATGGCGTTATCCAGAAAGGGCAGTTGAAAGCGTCAAACATTTTGCTGAAAACGGAAGGTGTATGATGACCGCATCGACTCAGGCACTGCGCGGCGATATTTCGATTCGTCGCTTACGCAAGACATTCTCCCTTGAGGGGAAACCGTTTGATGTTTTTCGCGATCTGAATTTGCAGATTGATAGCGGCCAGAGTATCGCTATTGTCGGGCCAAGCGGCTGCGGTAAAACCACGCTGCTCCGCATTCTGGCAGGGCTAGAAACGCCGGACGGCGGTGATGTGGTGATTGACGGCCAAGAGGTGCACGGCATGAGCCGTGAGCGGGCGGTTATCTTTCAGGAACCGCGCCTGCTGCCGTGGCTGACGGTGCTGGAAAACGTGAGCTTCAGCCTCGACGTGCAGGGGGTGCCACGTAAGAAGGCGCGCGAGCGGGCGAAAGAAGCGATTGAGCTGGTGGGCTTAAGTCACTGTGAACAGGCGTTGCCGAATCAGCTTTCCGGCGGCATGGCTCAGCGAGTCGGTATTGCCCGCGCCCTGACCATTCAGCCGGAAATCCTGCTGCTCGATGAGCCGCTGGGTGCGCTGGATGCGATGACTAAAATCACCATGCAGGAAGAACTTGCGCGGATCCACGAGGTGGAAAAAATAACCATGGTACTGGTGACGCACGATCTGGAAGAGGCCATTTATCTGGCCGACCGGGTGCTGATCCTGCCGAAAATTAAGGGCAATCCAATTCGTACCATCGAGGTTGGGCTATCCCGTCCTCGCGTTCGCAGCAGCGCGGATTTTGTCGCCCTTCGCCAAGAATTAATGGCGGAGTTTGGCCTGCATTAATCATTCTGCGAAATAAGAGTGCATTAGCATTTATTTCCATGCAAAGAATAGGTTTGCTTTTTTTAATTTTAAAAAGCAGCGAGGGGATAAATGTTAATAATTCTAAGTTGGATGTGGTGATATTTTAAAATAATGTAAAAGTGCGCTACTATTAGCGCACACATTAGATAAAGCTATGCGAATATCATCATTATGCCTGCAATTAATAAAAAACTATTCTCTCTGGCTGCAGTCGCGCTGCTGGTCAATTCAGCCGCCTATGCAAATACCGATACCACCCAAAAAACGGACGTCCTGCTGATAGGTGGCGGGATTATGAGTGCATCGCTGGGCACTTGGCTACAGGAGCTGCAGCCGGACTGGAAACAAGTGATGGTCGAGAAGCTCGACAACGTAGCGCTTGAATCCTCAAACGGTTGGAACAACGCCGGTACCGGTCACTCCGCCAACATGGAGCTGAACTACACGCCGGAGCGCCCTGATGGCAGCATCGACGTCACCAAAGCGCTGGAAATCAACGAGCAGTTTATGATTTCCCGCCAGTTCTGGTCGGCGCAGGTTAAGCGCGGCGTCCTCAACAATCCACACGCTTTTATTAATTCTACGCCGCACATGAGCTTCGTTTGGGGCGATAAGAACGTGGATTATCTCGGCAAACGCTACGATGCGCTGCAGAAAACCACCCTGTTCCAGGGCATGAAATTCTCCACCGATCATCAGCAAATTGCCCAGTGGGCGCCGTTGGTGATGGCGGGTCGCGACCCGCAGCAGAAAGTGGCGGCAACCTGGACTTCGGCCGGTACCGACGTCAACTACGGTGAAATTACCCGTCAGCTGATCGGTAGCCTGAAAAAGAATGAGCATTTCACGCTGCAAACTTCTTCTGAAGTGACCGAGTTCAAACGTAATAGCGATAACTCTTGGCACGTGACTATTGAAGACGTTAAAAACGGTAAGCAGCATGCCATCGATGCGAAATACGTCTTTATCGGGGCTGGCGGCGGCGCGCTGAAGCTGCTGCAAAAAACCGGCATTCCAGAAGCCGATAACTACGCAGGATTCCCGGTAGGCGGCTCCTTCCTGATGACCGAAAACCCGGATGTGACTCGCCAGCACATGGAAAAAGTCTACGGTCAGGCTTCCGTAGGCGCGCCGCCGATGTCGGTGCCGCATATTGATGCGCGCTTTATCGATGGCAAACGCGTGGTGCTGTTTGGGCCATTCGCGACCTTCTCCACCAAATTCCTCAAACAAGGTTCGTTCTTCGACCTGCTGAGCACCACCACAACCAGCAACGTGATGCCAATGACCCATGTTGGTCTGGATAACTTCGATCTGGTGAAATATTTGATTAGCCAGGTGATGTTGAGCGATGACGACCGTTTTGCGGCGCTGAAAGAGTACTACCCAGAAGCGCGTAAAGAGGACTGGAAGTTGATTCAGGCCGGTCAGCGTGTGCAGATTATCAAGAAAGATGCCGACAAAGGCGGCGTGCTGAAGCTGGGTACCGAAGTGGTTGTTGACCAGCAGCGCACCATTTCCGCACTGCTTGGCGCATCGCCGGGGGCCTCTACCGCGGCGCCTATCACGCTGAATGTGATTAAGAAGCTGTTCCCTGAGCAGTTCAATTCGCCGGAGTGGCAGAGCAAAATTCGCGGGATTGTCCCAAGCTATGGCCAGAACCTGAATGGCAATACCGCGCTGACGCAGCAGGTTTGGGATGACACTGCCGCGACCCTGCAACTGACCAAGCCGACGGTGATTGAGATGCCATCAGCACCGGTTGCGCAGGCCAAACCAGCCGAACAGCCAGCAAGCGCTTCACCGCAGCATGATATGGCGCTGTAATATAGCGTAGGCCTGATAAGCGTAGCGCCATCAGGCGCCCGGAGCAGATTGCCGGATGGCGGCTTTGCCTTATCCGGCCTACAAAAAAGGCCAACCGAGCGTTCGGTTGGCCTTTTTCTAGTCTGGGCAAGCTTACCCTAGGAACATCACCGATACGCACATCAGACCCACAATCAACGTAATCAGGCTACCAATAGAACGGTAAGGCTTGAGGACGGGGATGAGGTACGTTGATAGCGTTGGCATGATAAACAAAATCATGGCAATCAGCGGGCCGCTGATGGCGTAAATCATCGAGATGGCGTTCGGGTTGATGCAGCAGACGATAAAGGTCAGCGTCGATACCAGCAGGATAGACAATCCACGGTTAAAGGAACGACTCTTACGCACGCCTACTTGGTTGAGCGCAGATTTAACGATCTCGCTTGCGCCTTCTATCACGCCAAAATAGGTGCCGAGGAACGATTTCGACATCGCCACCACCGCCACAATAATGCCGGAAATCGACAGCCAGCTTGGGGAATTTGGCACCATTGAGAGCGCAGACAGAATCGTCACACCTTCATCTTTCGCCGCCGTAATATAAGATGGCGGAATCGACATCAGACAGCTAACCACGAAGAACATCACGCTCAGGCAGATTATCAGATAAGCCACCTTCATGATTTTTTTGCATTTACCCATGGCTTGCTCGCCATATTTCTCCCGCTGGTCGATGGCGAAGGTAGAAATAATCGGCGTATGGCTAAAAGCGAAAACCATCACGGGAATGGATAGCCATACCTGGTGCAGCGTATGCGTATTCACTTCCATTTGGGTGGTTAACAGCGATGGCTGCCAGCTTCCAATCTGATAAATCGACAGGAATAGGAAGTAGGCGATCAGCGGAAATACCAACATCCCCATCACTTTAATCGTCGTTTGGCGACCGGTCAGGAAAATCAGATTGAGCACCACCACCACGCCAAGGCTAATCAGCGCACGCAGCGGTAAATCTACCGGATGGTAACGGGAAACCTGCTCCGCCAACGAATTGGTGATGGCGACCGCGTAAATCAGGATGACAACGAAGAACGCGATAAAATACAGCGTGGTTATCAGATTGCCGATCTTTTTGCCGTAGTAGTGCGTCACAGCACCGGTGATACCAACGCTTGCGGGAGTGTTGGCGGACAGAATGAACTGGCATAACGCGCGATGTGGCCAGTACGTCAGGGGCCAAGCGACAAGGGCGGTAATAAATAAGACGACGGCACCTGCTGCACCCAACTGGATGGGCAAGAACAACGTTCCCGCGCCGACCGCAGTGCCATATAAGGCAAAGCTCCAGAGGGTCTCTTCTTTAGACCAAATTTTAGACATTATCTGAATATATCAACCATGAAACCAAAAAAATGGCGGATAATTTACCATAATTAGCTTTTACCGTGGCCGAACATTTTCAGACCGATGGTTATCGGTCTGAAAAGCAGAGCGATTTTACGCGCAGCGATTTTCTAAACGGCGCTTAACCATGCGCTCACGCAGGTTATCGTAGGCCCAGTTGTAGAGCATGGTGTAGGGCAGGAAGAACAAGAAGAAGCCAATCTCCAAGGTCAGGGCCTGCAGCAGCGTCACACCGAGTACGAACGATACGATACTGACGCCGATGACGATAAATCCACACTCAAACCCCAGCGCGTGCAAAGCACGGACTTTAGCGGTACGTCTGACGCGGGTGACCGGCCAAAGTCGGTCGAAGCAGGCGTTATAGATGATGTTCCATACCATGGCGGTGGTGGCCAAAATTACCGTTAATCCCCCCATTTCCAGCACTGAACGCTGCATCAACCAAGCCGCCGTTGGCGCGAGGATCGCGGTGGCGATCCCCTCAAAGCAAACGGCATGGAAGATACGCTCCGGGAGTTTTCTGCGATGTAATGACTCGTCTTGCATGTGATGACCTTTCAATTATTGGGCGTTGTTGTGGGTATTTTATGGATAAATATGATAAGTAAAAGATAGAACCCATCGATAAAGTAGATACTTCATGCGCTATTCTCCCGAAGCTCTTACCGCCTTTGTAGAAACGGTCGCTTGCGGTTCGTTCTCTGCCGCGGCCCGTCGTCTGCGCAAAAGCCAGTCCACCATCAGCACGGCTATCGCGCATCTAGAAGCCGATATTGGTGTCACGCTTTTTGATCGCTCGGCGCGCCAACCGGTGCTGACCGCAGAAGGACAGCGAGTGCTGAGCTATGTTCAGGCGATTCTGGCGGCCAGCGAGCGGCTGGACGAACTGGCGGTGTCGTTGAGCGGCGAAACCGAAGCCCGGTTGGCCTTTGTCCTTTCCGATACGCTGCATCCTGACGTGCTGGAGGGGCTACTGGCGCAGTTCGATAGGCGTTTCCCGCACACGGAATTTGAGTGCCTAGTGGGCGAAGACGATGATGTGGTCGATTTGCTCCAAAAAGGAAGGGCGCAGGTGGGGCTGATTGAGGCTCGCGATGACTATCCTACCGATATTGGCCACACCCGCCTGCCGATGCAGACTCGGATGGCCATCTACACCTCGCCCAATCATCCTCTGACTCGCGAACAGGGACTGACGCTCGAACAATTGCGAACGTGGCGTGAGCTGCGCCTGAATACCTATTTGGAAAGTCGCACGACGCTCTCCCGCGGGCCGGTATGGTCGGCTCCCAACTATCTGATGCTGCTGAGCATGGCGGCGCAGGGGCTGGGATGGTGCGCGCTACCCTGTGCGCTGGTGGATGAATTTGCGCGTTCGGCGGAGCTGACTATGCTGAATATTGCCGGTTGGCCAATATCAGTATCGACCGATCTGTTGTGGCATAAAGCAGCTCCGCTTGGGCCTTGCGGAAGCTGGTTGCGGCAGTATCTCCAGCAGGTTTCAGCCTGATGGGTGAGAGATGAATTTCCTTTGTGATAAAACTCACTTTTTTTAAACAATCGCGAAAAAATTTGATAACAATCATCTACTATACGCGGATTACATTACGCTGAGGTCGAGATGAAAGACGTCGTTATCGTCGGTGCAGTCCGTACGCCCATTGGTTGTTTTCAGGGGGCGCTGGCCCGCCATTCCGCCGTGGAGTTGGGCAGCCTTGTGATCGAGGCATTGGTAGAACGCAGTGGTATTTCTGCTGCGGTTATCGATGAGGTGATTATGGGGCAGGTGCTGACGGCAGGCACGGGGCAAAACCCGGCGCGGCAGTCTGCTATCAAAGGCGGCCTACCCAATACCGTGTCGGCTATTACCATTAATGACGTCTGCGGCTCCGGCTTGAAAGCTTTGCATCTGGCGACTCAAGCTATTCAGTGTGGTGAGGCGGACGTGGTGATTGCCGGCGGGCAGGAAAATATGAGCCGCGCGCCGCACGTATTGACCGACAGCCGTACCGGTGCGGCGCTTGGTAACAGTCAACTGATTGATAGCCTTGTCCATGATGGTCTGTGGGATGCTTTCAATGACTATCATATGGGCGTGACGGCGGAAAATCTGGCGCGAGAATACGGCATTAGCCGTGAACAGCAAGATGCTTGGGCGCTAAGTTCGCAGCATAAAGCGCGCAGGGCAATTGATTCAGGGCGCTTTCGCGATGAGATTGTTCCGGTCACCAATTTAATACCGGGTGGCGCGGTGCAGGTGGTGGATACCGACGAGCAGCCGCAAACCGATGCTAGCGCAGAAGCGTTGGCACGCCTGGTGCCCTCTTTTGAGATCGCGGGGTCGGTGACTGCCGGCAACGCGTCTTCTATTAATGATGGCGCGGCAGCGGTGCTGATGATGAGTGAAAGCAAGGCGCTGGAATTAGGGCTACCGATCCTCGCCCGCATCCGCGCCTTCGCCAGCGTAGGCGTTGATCCGGCATTAATGGGGATAGCACCGGTTTATGCAACCCGACGTTGCCTTGAACGGGCGGGCTGGCAGCTTAGCGATGTAGACCTGATTGAGGCGAATGAAGCTTTTGCTGCGCAGGCTATTTCGGTCGGCAGAATGCTGGAGTGGAACGAGCAAAAGGTGAATGTTAACGGCGGCGCGATTGCGCTGGGGCATCCGATTGGCGCATCCGGCTGTCGTATTCTGGTTTCGCTGGTGCATGAAATGGTCAAACGCGATGCCTGCAAGGGGCTCGCGACGCTGTGCATTGGCGGCGGGCAGGGCGTGGCGCTGGCAGTTGAGCGTGATATATAGTTGTTCCTCTTTAGTATCCCTCAAAATATCTTCAATTCAGAAAGACCTCATTTGAGGTCTTTTTTGTTTATATGCACTAGTTCTGACGAATAGTTCAGGTTCTTTGTCTAGTCCATTCCCTTATGAACTTATGTTTAATTGTATCAGGCGTGAATGTAATGAATGAGTTAATGCTTAGCCTGGTTATCAATCAAACATGAATCGTTGCTTTTGGTAAGAATAACAACCGTGATTTGTTTTTAAATTAACTTATTGAAATTAATGAATAAAAATAAAAGTTCATTTTGCTTTAAATAAATATATGTGATCTGAGTTTTATTTTTTAGTGTTTATTTCTGTTTTTTGTTGAGCTTTGTCACGTCCTCTTTGTGCCATATTTTCTGAAACAAATAATTACGATCTCGATCACTAAAATGCAAAACCATTAAAAATAAAATGCGATTTCATAATAAAGAAACATTATTTTAATTGAGGGATGGCAAATGTTTAAGAAAACTCTGGCCCTGGCCGTATTAACCGGTATGTCTTTCGCCGCTTCGGCGGTTACCGTTGACCTGCGTCATGAATATATTGATAGCGGCTCCAACGCAGATCGTGTCGCGGTTTCACACCGTTTCGATAATGGTCTGGGTTTTGGCGTGGAAGCGAAGTGGAAGACGGGCGGTGATACCGATAAACAGGATCGCCCGTTTAATGAAATTGTTGGTAATGGTCATGAGGAGTCAATCAACTGGCGCTGGAAGGCTACTGATAATTTTGCTCTGAACCCAGGCTTTAATATTGAAAGTAAAGATAGCTTCTCGATCTATAAACCGTATCTGCACGCTCAATATAGTTTTGATAGTGGGTTCTATATTGCTGCTCGCTACCGTTACGAATATACCCGCGTACCGGCTACCTCCAGCAACGGTGGTGGCACTGACGATAAAGTGAATAAAGTGGATACTTGGGTGGGTTGGGTTATGGGCGACTGGCGTGCAGAGCTGAACTATGTTTATGCGCGCAGCACCATTGCGGATGATCAGCATAAGAGCCTGTACCGCAATAATAACAAGCCTTACAGCAATGAATACAACGCCAAGCTGGCTTATAAGTGGGATAAAAACTGGTCCCCATATTTTGAAGTGGGTAACGTTGGTGTGAAATCAACCGACGAACGCCAGACCCGCCTGCGTGTTGGTGTGGCTTATTCGTTCTAAATAAATTCGGACCCTCATCCGTTTTCCCCCCGGAGCTGTTAGCCGGGGGTTTTCGTTTATTTGGGGAGCGGAATATAGATGCTGAAATAAAAAATGGCACAGTTATCCCCTCTCCCCTGCGGGGAGAGGGCTAGGGTGAGGGGAATACAAGCACCGAGTTAAACCCTCACCCCAACCCTCTCCCTTAAAAAGGGAGAGGGGGACAGATCGAGCCTCGTTTATTTCAGTATCAATATTGCAGATAAAAAAAGGCCCTCCATAAAGGAGGGCAAGGCCAGTTACAGAAACACAAACTCAGAATGACTTATGCTTTCATTAACACGCGTTCGGTTGGCAGTTTGGCGATATACAGCGCCGGTTTGCCGTCTTTGTCAGAGCTAAACAGCACCGCGCTATCGTCTGGGGTAAAGGACGGATGCGGGTGGGTTACCTGACGGCTGTTTTGTACTGTTGCCCACGAGGTATCGTGGCGGGCAACGCGGAAATAAGCCTGCTTGGCAACGTCGAACGCATACAGATACGGATCGTTGTCGATGGTGTAGCCGCTGGTGTCCTTCACGTCTACCGGGGTACCGGAACCATCGCCGACCAGCAGGGTGCCGTCAAAGTTGCTCATCAGGTGTGAACACGCAGGCATCTGCATCAGCGCTTCGTTGATGTTGGTGTCCGGGTTGAAGCGGTAAATGGTGCGACCCTGTTTGCCTTTCAGGTAAGAAACGTAAACCAGCGCGGAACCATTCGGTACCCAGAATTCGTGGGTGCAGCTTTCGCCTTCCGCGTGTTCTTTCACTTTACGCACGTTGCTGCCATCTTCGTTGACCAGCCACATGCGCGCATCGACCAAGTCATGCGGCCCTTCGTGACAGAAGGCAACGGTGTTGTCATCAAACGGACGATAAATTGGGTGGCCGAGCCAGTTTTTCTCTTCGTGGATCACCGCACTTTCGCCGGTTTTCAGATCAACGCGCAGCAGACGGCAGTGTGGGCCTTTGTGGAAGAAGTCGTGGAACAACTGCCAGTCGTTCAGCGGCGTCCAGTCGCTTTTGGCAATCTCAATGCCAACCAGCTTGGTGCAGTCGCTGTTAGATACCCAAGTACCGTAGCCGACCCAATCGTCCGGCACGCGGTAAACTTCACGCTCGGCCAGTGTTTTCAGGTTAACTTCCAGCAGGGTACGGTCGTTCTTCACGTAATAGAGAGATTTATCATCAGGAGAGAGGAAGCCACCAAAGGTGTTGTCGCCAGCGCCTTCGGTCAACTGGACCGCTTCGGCATTCGCTACATCCAGCAAATAGTAGTTCCAATGGCCATCGAACTCACCGGCGAATAACAGATGGCTGCCATCGTTAAAGAAGCACTTCTGATAGAAATAGTTACGATGACACGTTACTTCTGGTGGAGTTAAGCGGGTGACTTCCGCGCCAGTGTCCGGGTCGCGGCTGACCTCGTAGTTCAATTTTACCCGCATGCCTTTAGCCATGATTCTCTCCTTATACTCCAGCGGTCGCGTGGCCTATCATCCCCGCCAGCCGATGTGATGTTATTTTAAAAATCTGGTATTAATTTATCAAAACGTCGTTTCATTGTTTGTGATGCCTGACGCAATTTATACGAAAAATCGTGATTTGTGCGACTTTTTTGAGTAGGGATGTTAACGCTTATCAAGGCGGTCTTTGTTTTCGCGACCTTATTTACCTCTTTCAGGTTAGTTTTTAAAGATAAACGTAACCAGATGAATAATATTATTTTTTTAGTTTTTATGTGACGTTATTGGCGACGTATTCGTGATCCCTTTTGCATTTTTGATATTAATACACAGAAAAAATGAAACGATGTTTTATTTGCAATTGAAAACCCATTTCATCAGGGATAAGATGTTGGCATAAACAAAGCGGAATGGAGTTTTGTTTCTGCTGATAGGTTAAGACCACATTCTCCTGGAGGTTTAGGTGGAAGTTAGACAAAGCATTCACAGCGCACATGCCAAGACGCTGGATACACAAGGGCTTCGCGACGAGTTTTTAGTTGAGCAGGTTTTCGTCGCTGACGAGTACACCATGGTCTACAGCCACATCGATCGCATTATTGTTGGCGGCATCATGCCGGTTGCCAAAACAGTCTCCGTGGGCGGTGAGGTCGGTAAACAGTTGGGCGTGAGCTTCTTCTTGGAGCGCCGCGAGCTGGGCGTCATCAACATCGGCGGCGCAGGTACTATCACCGTTGACGGTCAGTGCTACGAAATCGGCCACCGCGATGCGCTGTACGTTGGTAAAGGGGCTAAAGAAGTGGTTTTCGCCAGCGTAGACGCGGCGAAACCGGCCAAGTTTTACTACAACTGCGCACCGGCCCACATGACTTACCCAACCAAAAAAGTTACGCCAGCAGATGTCGCGCCAGTGACGCTGGGCGATGACCTCACCAGCAACCGTCGTACCATCAACAAATATTTCGTTCCGGATGTTCTGGAAACCTGCCAGCTCAGCATGGGGCTGACCGAACTGGCTCCAGGCAACCTGTGGAACACCATGCCGTGCCACACCCACGAGCGCCGCATGGAGGTCTATTTCTATTTCAATATGGATGAAGACAGCTGCGTGTTCCACATGATGGGGCAGCCGCAGGAAACTCGTCATATTGTCATGCACAACGAACAGGCGGTGATTTCACCGAGCTGGTCAATCCATTCAGGTGTCGGTACTAAAGCGTATACCTTCATCTGGGGGATGGTAGGTGAGAACCAGGTCTTTGATGACATGGATCATGTTGCAGTGAAGGATCTGCGCTAGTCGCGGACAGCATTAGTAAAACAATGCCTGTTCGTGACAGGCGCTAACGATAAGGAATAAAAAATGATTTTGGATTCATTCTCTCTGCAGGGCAAAGTTGCCGTCGTCACGGGTTGTGATACCGGTCTGGGTCAGGGTATGGCGCTGGGCCTGGCGGAAGCCGGCTGTGACATCGTCGGTATCAACATTGTTGAACCTACAGAAACCATCGAGCGCGTGACCGCGCTGGGCCGTCGCTTCCTGAGTCTGACCGCTGACCTGCGCCAGATTGACGGTATTCCTGCACTGCTGGAGCGTGCGGTAGCCGAGTTCGGCCATATCGATATTCTGGTTAACAACGCCGGTCTTATCCGTCGTGAAGACGCTATCGACTTCAGCGAAAAAGACTGGGACGACGTCATGAACCTGAACATCAAAAGCGTGTTCTTCATGTCCCAGGCTGCAGCTAAGCACTTCATTGCGCAGGGCAAAGGCGGCAAAATCATCAACATCGCGTCCATGCTCTCCTTCCAGGGCGGCATCCGCGTGCCGTCTTACACCGCATCAAAAAGCGGCGTAATGGGCGTGACCCGTCTGATGGCGAACGAGTGGGCGCAGCACGGTATCAACGTGAACGCGATTGCACCGGGCTACATGGCGACCAACAACACCCAGCAGCTGCGTGCTGATGAAGAACGTAGCGCGGCGATCCTTGAGCGTATCCCGGCGGGTCGTTGGGGTCTGCCAAGCGATCTGATGGGGCCGATTGTGTTCTTGGCATCTCCGGCGTCTGACTACATCAACGGCTATACCGTTGCTGTTGACGGCGGCTGGCTGGCTCGCTAAGACTGCATTCGCCATGTGAAAAAACCTGCTTCGGCAGGTTTTTTTGTGCCCGTCGTTTGGGAATTGCCGGATGGCGCTCGCACAATGTAGGCCGGATAAGCGGAGCGCCATCCGGCGGGGAAATATGGAGATCGTCCATATGCATATGCAAAGATAATCCATGCTAATCCTCACGTAGCGAAATAGTCACGACTGTATTAAAGGGTTTTTTGGTACTGTGCAACGCCGCATTGCTTATCCAGAAAGTAAAATGTCCATCACAAAACCGAACCAGGCAGCAATAAAATCCATATTTTTGGCTTTTCCTGCCTGACACTTCTATTCATCAGTCTTTTACCTTGTAGGCACGTTTTACTCTGTCTGGCAGGAAATTATGACTTCAATCAGTAACGATCCTTCGCTCATGCCACGCACCCTGCGCGATACCCGCCGTATGAACCAGTTTGTGTCGGTCGCCGCCGCGGTGGCCGGATTACTTTTTGGTTTGGATATTGGGGTGATAGCGGGCGCACTGCCTTTTATTACCGATCACTTTGTTTTAACCAGCCGCCTGCAGGAGTGGGTGGTGAGCAGCATGATGCTTGGTGCCGCTCTTGGCGCGCTGTTTAACGGCTGGCTGTCGTTCCGCTTGGGGCGAAAATATAGCCTGATGGTGGGCGCTATACTCTTCGTTGCCGGTTCGCTGGGCTCGGCGTTCGCCGCAAGCGTTGAAATGCTGCTGGTCGCAAGGGTGATTCTAGGCGTTGCCGTCGGCATTGCTTCCTACACCGCGCCGCTTTATCTGTCTGAAATGGCGAGCGAAAACGTGCGCGGAAAGATGATCAGCATGTACCAACTGATGGTGACGTTGGGCATCGTAATGGCGTTTCTTTCCGACACGGCGTTTAGTTACAGCGGCAACTGGCGCGCGATGCTTGGTGTGCTGGCGCTTCCGGCCGTACTGCTGATGATTCTGGTTATCTTCCTGCCAAACAGCCCGCGCTGGCTGGCGGAGAAGGGTCGCCATGTTGAAGCCGAAGAAGTGCTGCGGATGCTGCGTGATACCTCAGAGAAGGCGCGCGACGAGCTTAACGAAATACGCGAAAGTCTCAAACTTAAACAGGGCGGCTGGGCGCTGTTTAAGGTCAACCGCAACGTGCGAAGAGCGGTGTTCCTTGGCATGTTGCTGCAGGCTATGCAGCAGTTTACCGGCATGAATATCATCATGTACTACGCCCCGCGCATCTTTAAAATGGCCGGTTTTACTACCACCGAACAGCAGATGATCGCCACGCTGGTGGTGGGGCTGACCTTCATGTTTGCCACCTTTATTGCGGTGTTTACCGTCGATAAAGCAGGGCGCAAACCGGCGCTGAAAATTGGCTTTACGGTGATGGCGCTAGGGACGTTAGTGCTGGGCTATTGCCTGATGCAGTTTGATAACGGCACCGCCTCAAGCGGGCTTTCCTGGCTGTCGGTTGGCATGACGATGATGTGCATTGCTGGTTATGCGATGAGCGCAGCGCCCGTGGTGTGGATCTTGTGTTCGGAGATTCAACCGCTGAAATGCCGGGATTTCGGTATTACCTGTTCGACGACCACCAACTGGGTATCGAACATGATTATCGGCGCGACCTTCCTGACCCTGCTGGATTCTATTGGTGCGGCGGGAACGTTCTGGTTGTACACCGCGCTGAACGTGGCCTTTATTGGCGTGACGTTCTGGCTGATTCCGGAAACCAAAGGCGTGACGCTGGAACATATCGAACGCAAACTGATGAAAGGGGAGAAATTGCGGGATATCGGTGTCTGATTTTCCCCTCACCCTAACCCTCTCCCCGTGGGGGAGAGGGGACCGCCAGGTGCGATAATGAAGCAATGAATTCAACCATTATCTCGGGTTGCTTTTCTCCCTCTCCCTTTCAGGGTGAGGGTGTCAGAGCGCACATAAATACAGCGCAGGCATCCCCTCCGCGTCCGAGGTATACAGCACCCACTTACCGTCCGGCGAAAACGACGGATGTGGATGCGTCACCTGGCGGTCGCCATCGAGGACTTTCCAACTGCTGTTGTGCTGGCAAATCGCTTTCTTTTCGCCGGTTTTCAGACAGAACACCCAGATAAACGGATCGTTCAGGCTAATATCGCCGGTGTTATGCGGAGAACCGTCACCGACAACCAGCGAACCGTCGTGGTTGCTCATCAGGTGCGAGCAGGGCGGGATCTCCATCAGCTGACGGTTTTCCAGCGTTGCAGGATCGGCGCTGTAGAGATAGCGGTGCGGGTTATTCTCCTGGTGGGCGACGTAGTAAAGCGCAGAACCATCCGGCACCCAAAATTCATGGGTAAAGCTTTCTCCTGGCTGCTGCTGACGCACGCAGCGCAGGTTGCTGCCGTCGGCATTAATTAGCCACATGCGAGCGTCGATTTCATCGCGCGGGCCTTCGTGGCAAAACGCCACTGTGCTATCGTCGAAAGGCCGGTAGATAGGGTGCCCCAGCCAGCGCTTTTCCTGCAAAATGGTGCGCTGTTCGCCAGTTTTTAGATCGATATTGATTAAGCGGCATTCCGGGTTGGTAAAGTAGAATGCACGGAATTTCGACCAGTCGGTCAGCGGCTGCCAGTCGCTTTTTTTAATCTCAATACCAACTAACTTTGTGCAGTCGGAATTCGCCACCCAGGTGCCGTAGGCAACCCACTCGTCATCCACCTCATAGACCACGTGCTCTTCCAGCGTGGCGAGGTCGACGCGTCTAAGCTGGCGGGTATCTTTTACATACCATAGCGATTGGTCGTCGTCGGACAGAAAACCGCCGAAGGTATTATCCCCAGCGCCATCCGTTAGCTGCGTCGCCTGCTGCGCGGCGATATCCAGCAAGTAGTAGTTCCAGTGCCCCTCGAACGCGCCACCAAAAATTAGCTTGCCGCCATCGCGGGTAAAGCATTTTTGGTAGAAGTAGTTTCGGTGGCAAATAATGTGTGGTGGCGTCATCCGGATCACCTCGTGACCGGTTTCGCTGTCTTTCTGTTGGCGGAAATTCAGCGGGATGATTTTGCCTTTCATGTGCACTCTCCTTGAATAAAAAAATACCCCGCAACCGGAAGTTGCAGGGTATTAACGCATAAACAGCAGTTAGCGCATGGCGCGACGCAGGATACGTTCGCCCTGGCGTTCGAAGTCAGCCGCCGCTTCTTCAACGGTTTTCTGACCGTAGTCGATGTACTGCAGAGTGGTACCGAACTGAGCCACGATCTGTGGATCGTCAAAGTACGGAGATACGCTCAGTTTAGCTGGCAGAGACTGCGCCAGACGCAGGCCGGATACTGACGGATCGTCTTCTTTCAGGATGCCGTCTTCGGTCAGGAATTTCACCCCAGCCTTGCTCAGCGGCACGCCGCGCTCAAGCCCTAAGGTATCCACGCCTTCTTTGCTGTTCAGCAGGAAGTTGATAACTTTTGCTGCCGCTTCTGGGTTCTTGGTCGATTTGCCGATAGACAGCATCTGCGCTGGTTTGAAGAACAGACCCGCGTCGGTAGCGCCCGGCAGCATTGGATAGCTACCCAATTCCAGTTTAGCCGGTGGCTTCAGGTTGTCGGAGTACTTGTTAATGGTGGAGTTCCACATGTAAGTACCGCCCCATTCGCCCTGGATCCACGGCTTCATTTCGTACATGTTGCTCTTACCAAATGACGCATAGTATTTGGTGTCCGGCATCACGTGGCTGTCGACCAGCTTTTTGTACATCTGGAAGAACTCAACCCACTGCGCTTTGCTGTAGGAGAATTTCTTGGTTTCCGTGTCGATAGCCGGGATGTTGTACTTCTGCGTCATGTACGAGTTCAGCAGCGCCAGCGTATCCTGGTGCTCAAGCACGACCGGGTAGTACTGCTTACCCAGTTTGCTCTCGAAGGTTTTACCCGCCGCCATCAAGTCATCCCAGGTTTTCGGGTAAGAGACACCCGCTTGCTTCCAGGTTTCATCGTTGAAATAGAACACGCGTGCGGTAACGGAAATTGGGATCCCGTTCAGCTTGCCGTTCACGGTGGTGGACTGCAGCTCTTTGGCATCAAACTGGCTTAAGTCGATAACGTCCTTCATTTTGTTCAGGTCGTAAAAACCGTCGCCGTTTTTAGAGAAAATCGGTAGCCAGTTCCAGTTGGTCTGCATCACGTCCGGCTCGGTGCCGCCGGCAATCTGGGTGGTCAGACGGGATAAATGGCCGTCCCAACCGGTGTATTCTGCTTTGACGTTAATGTCTGGGTTCTGCTTATGGAACTCTTCCAGCGCCTTCAGGGTCACCTGGTGGCGACCGTTACCGCCCCACCAGGACATGCGAAGGTCGACATCCTTTGCCATCGATGGGAGGGCCGTGAGGCCCAGAGTGGCGGAGATTGCTGCGCTTAAAAGCACTTTTTTCATTTTAATACTCCAGCTTAGATAGAGAGGTTCTGTTCAGTTTTAGCGTCAAAGATATGACATTTATCCATGTCAAACTTGAAATACACCTTGCGATGAAGACCCTTATCAATCATTGGTTTAGCTTCATCAGAAGGAATGCGTGCCGTCAGTTCGTAGTCGGCGACTTTCAGATAAACAAAGAACTCATGGCCCATGTTTTCCACGCGCACCATTTCACCGCTGCAACCGCCTTCGGCAAACGGCTCGTCGGAGAGCGACACGAATTCTGGACGGATGCCGTAGAACACGTCATCAGAACTGTGACCTTCCAGCTTCTGATGTAGCTTCTCGCCAAGCGGCATAAATTCATCGCCGATGGTCAAGTTCCGATGACCGTCTTTGTTCACCATTTTGCTGGCGCGGATGTTCATTTCCGGCGCACCGATAAAGCCGGCAACGAACATGTTTTTAGGCTTGTGGTACAGGTTATCTGGGGTATCAACCTGCATGATATGGCCCAGCTTCATCACGCAGATGCGGTCACCCATGGTCATCGCTTCGGTCTGATCGTGGGTAACGTAAACGGTAGTCGCTGGTTTTCCGGATTTTTTCAGCTGCTTGTGCAGGTCAGAAATACGGATACGCATCGACGCACGCAGTTTGGCGTCGAGGTTCGACAGCGGTTCATCGAACAAGAACACGTCCGGCTTTTTCACAATCGCGCGGCCTACCGCCACACGCTGTGCCTGACCACCGGAGAGCTGACGCGGCAGGCGCTCCAGCAGTTCTTCCAGCTCAAGGATTTTCGCCGCTTCGTTAACCTGAGCGTCAATTTGCGCTTTCGGCATTTTGCTCAGCTTCAAGCCGAACGCCAGGTTCTCGCGAACCGTCATGTGCGGGTACAGCGCATAGTTCTGGAATACCATCGCAATCCCACGCTCTTTTGGCGCGAGGTTGTTAACGATTTTCTCGCCGATGCGAACTTCACCGCCGCTGATGGTCTCCAGACCGGCCAGCATACGCAGGGTGGTGGACTTGGCGCAGCCTGATGGCCCGACAATCACCATAAATTCCCCTTCAGCAATTTTCAGGTCGATACCATGTACCGCTTTGAAGCCGTTGGAGTACACTTTTTCCAGTTTGTTGAAAATAACTTCAGCCATGATATATCCCTCTTAACCTTTAATTCCGCTGCTGGTAACGCCCTGTACGAAGTAGCGCTGCGCCAGGAAGAACACAATGATGGATGGCAGAATGGAGATGCTCGCCATTGCCAGAATTTCGTTCCACGGCGCCCCTTCGGTGACGTCGATGGACATTTTAAGTGCCAGTGCAATCGGATACTTATCAACGCTATAGACGTAGATCAGCGGGCCGATAAAGTCGTTCATGGACCACATGAACTGGAACAGGGCGACGGAGATAATCGCCGGCTTCAGAATCGGCACCACTACATACCACAGCACCTGGAAAGAGTTACAGCCGTCAATCTGTGCTGCTTCTTCCATGTCACGCGGTACACCGCGCAGGAACTGAATCAGCATGAAGACGAAGAACCCTTGGGTCGCAAACGCCAGCGGCAGATACAGCGGCATATAGCTGTTCAGCATGCCCATTTCACGGAACATCAGGTACTGAGGAATCAGCAGCACGGTGCTTGGTAGCAGCATGGTGGTGATGAGCGTGGCGAACCAGAATTTCTTCCATGGGATCTCGAAGCGGGCAAAGCCGTACGCCACGATGGTGGAAGAGATGATGGTCAGGATCACTTTCGGAATTACATACTTGAAGGTATTCAGCATGTAGTGACCGAAGGTGTA
Organism: Kluyvera sp. STS39-E; assembly: GCF_040932435.1. Classification (NCBI taxonomy): domain Bacteria; kingdom Pseudomonadati; phylum Pseudomonadota; class Gammaproteobacteria; order Enterobacterales; family Enterobacteriaceae; genus Kluyvera; species Kluyvera sp. STS39-E. The sequence continues at coordinate 488,259 of NZ_JBFQGA010000001.1, forward strand.
TTCAGTACCGGTTTTCCAGCCGTTGATGAAGCCATCCCAGGTGGCGTGCGCAGGCCACAGCCCCAGAGTGGTGAAGATCTCGTGGTTCGGTTTGAACGACGCCGAGAACATCCACGCCAGCGGATAGAGCATTAGCAGACCGACAAACAGCAGGATGGTGTAGCGGATCCAAGCGTTGATCTTTTCGCGTCTAAGGGTACGGGCCACCTCACGTTCAGCAATGTCTCTTGCTTGCGAGATTTGTTGGATATCAGCCATTTTTGCCTCCCTTATCGGCGGAGTAGAACACCCAGTATTTTGAAGACTTAAAGGCGATGCCGGCAAAGACCGCAACGACCAGGAACAGAACCCACGCCAGCGCTGCGCCATAACCCATATCGAAGTATTTGAACGCCGTGTCGTAGATATACAGTGAGAACAGATACGTGGAGTAAGTTGGGCCGCCGCCGGTTATGACGTACGGACCGGTAAACTCCTGGAACGCTTGGGTGGTCTGCATGATGAAGTTGAAGAAAATAACCGGCGTAATCAGCGGCACGGTGACTTTCATGAACATCTGCCATTTCGATGCGCCATCAATCATGGCTGCTTCGTATTGAGATTGTGGAACGTTTTGCAGTGCCGCCAGGAAGATAACCATCGCGGAACCGAACTGCCAAACGCGCAGCAGAGTAACGGACATCAGCGCCAAGGAAGGTTCGCCCAGCCAGTTAACCGGGTCAAAGCCCAGCACGCCGATGAAGCTGTTCAGCAGGCCGTCGATGGCAAACAGTGCGCGCCACAGAACGGCGATAGCCACGGAGCTACCGAGGATTGATGGAATATAGTAAGCGGTACGGAAGAAGCCGATACCGCGTAATTTAAAGTTCAGAACAAAGGCAATCCCTAATGCAAAAGCCAGTTTTAATGGGATTGTCAAAAACACATAGGCGAACGTCACGCCCATGGATTTCCAGAAGAGTGAATCTTCTGTCAGCATGTAGCGATAGTTCTCGATACCGTTAAATACCGGCGGGCTCATCAAGTCATACTCAGTAAAACTGAGGAAGAAAGATGAAACGAACGGGAAGGCCGTAAAGATTATCAACCCAATGATATAGGGTGAAATCCAGGCCAATCCCAGCATTCTGTTTTCATTCATACATACCTACCTGGCAAACAAGTGTGTCAAATGGATGGGGTGTTCGTTACATCCCTCGCGCCTATAGCGCCAGGGGGTTAAAGTATGAGTCTGGTGTTGTGCATGTAACATTTCCCTGTAAGTGAATGTAATAACTGAGAATATAACGTGATCCCTACATCGGTGTTGTTGCGTTTTAAAATCTGACCTTTTGTAATAATCATTTTATAAAACACCGTTTTAAATTTATTTTATTGCGATTTATTTCTGCGTCATTCGATTAATCATGAAAGTGTGATCAAAGTCGAAACGATGTTTCATTATAGTGACGGCGATGGCGTTTTTGCCCATCTGACGCTAGCTGGCGGGGAGTCTGGTATGGAAGTTGATAAGTTAACAGCCACCAAAAATGGCAGCATGATTAACCGTTAAAATAATTAACTAACTAATCGTTAGAAGGGTGGAAAATAAAAAAGACGCTGAAAAAAGATGAGGCCCGATGATTAAAATAGGGTGCGGCGTCTATTAAGGCAGACTGCGAATAGATGTACTGGGATTTATTTTCAAGAAACTGTGATGTAAGTCGGATTTAGATTTCAGCGGAAACAATGATTATTTGCGGAAAATTGGTATGGAGGAGTCGGAAAAGGTGAAAAAGCCGCTTCTTCTCAAGAAGAAACGGCGGTTGACGGCATTATGCTTTCAGGAAATCTTGGCGCACTGGGGTAAAGGTATCCAGCAGCGTCCCCGGTTTCAGGCATACGCAGCCGTGCATGATATTAGGCTGTTTGTACAGCGTATCTCCGGCACCGACGATGTGCTTCTCTTCGCCGATGGTGAATTCAAATTCCCCGGACAGCACGTAGGTTAACTGCTCGTGCGGGTGATTGTGCATTGGGCCAATCGCCCCTGCTTCGAAGTTAACTTCAACCGCCATCATTTTGCCATCGTGGGCGAGAATGCGGCGGGTAACTCCATTGCCCAGATCTTCAAGCGTGGTTTCTTTATGAAAAATAAACATCCGGCAGTCCTGTTTTATGTTGAAACGGTGTTTCATTAAATTTATATCAGATGCGGCGAAAAAGAAAACTCTACCCGCAGATGTGGAAAGTTGATCACAACTTTGCTTCACTGGGGGAACCACAACGAACAAGGACATGAGCATGAAAACGATCGGCCTATTGGGCGGCATGAGCTGGGAATCAACCATTCCCTATTACCGCCTGATCAATGAAGGCATCAAGCAGCGCTTGGGAGGGTTGCACTCGGCAAGTCTGCTGCTGCACAGCGTGGACTTCCATGAAATTGAGGTTTGTCAGGCCAGTGGTGAATGGGAGAAAGCTGGGGAGATGCTGGCGCAGGCCGCGTTGGGGCTGGAACGCGCTGGGGCGGAGGGCATTTTGCTCTGTACTAACACCATGCACAAAGTCGCGTCGCAGATTGAATCGCACTGTTCGCTGCCGTTTTTGCATATTGCTGATGCCACCGGGCGGGCGATTGCCGCCTCCGGAATGACGCGCGTGGCGCTGCTTGGGACGCGCTACACCATGGAGCAGGATTTTTACCGTGGCCGGTTAACGGCAGAATTTGGCATTGAAAGTTTGATCCCGGAGGAAGCAGACCGGGCGCGCATCAATCAAATCATCTTTGATGAGCTGTGTTTGGGTACTTTTAGCGAGTCTTCGCGCCGCTATTACGTGGAGGTTATCGCGAAGCTGGCCGAACAGGGGGCGCAAGGGGTGATCTTCGGCTGCACCGAAATCGGCCTGCTGGTGCCGGTGGAACAAAGCCCGATCCCGGTATTTGATACAGCGGCCATCCATGCCGCCGATGCCGTCGAATTTATGCTGTCTTAGCCCGCTGGATCACCTGACGCGCATGTTGTTTCAGGTGTTCAGTAAACGCCTCGACCAGCGCCGATACCGGACGGTGCAAGGGGCGGATCAGGCTCACCGTAAACGGCACCGACACGCTAAACGGGCGAATGACAATCCCGCTGTCGGCATAGTCCAGCGCTGTCAGCGGGTTGACCACCGCCACGCCGACACCTGAGCGTACCAGCGCGCAAATGGACGCCGCGCTGTGCGTCTCGACCACCATGCGCCGTTTTACCTGATGTTCGGCAAACAGCGCATCCAGCAGATGGCGATAGCTATCGGTTTGCGACAGGCTGATATAATTCTCGCCTTGGAAATCCGCCGGGGTCAGCACACTTTTTTCCGCCAACGGGTGGCCTTGCGGCAGCACGCACACTTCATCTAACGACAGTAACTCCGTGCGCTCAGTTCCAGCCGGGGTGACGAGAGTTTCCGTTAAGCCTAAATCATGGCGCTGGGCGGAAAGCCACTCTTCAAGCAGCGGGGATTCCTGCGGTACGATGGTCAGATTAACGTCGGGATAACGCGCTAAAAACGGCTGCAGTAACTGCGGCAGGAAAGATTGCGAAAAGACCGGCAGGCAGACAATCGACAGCTCGCCTTGGCGAAACTCACGCAGGCTTTCAGCTGCGCTCACGATGCGGTCAAGGCCGTACCACGAACGCTGCACTTCTTCGAATAATCGCAGTCCCTGAACGGTGGGATGCAAACGTCCACGGCTGCGCTCAAAGAGCTTTAATCCCAGCACCTGCTCAAAGCGCGCTAGCTCGCGACTGACGGTCGGCTGCGAGGTATTGAGCAAGCGCGCGGCTTCCGTTAAGTTGCCCGCGGTCATCACGGCGTGAAAGATTTCGATATGGCGCAGGTTAACGGCGGGCATGGACGTTCCTTGAATCAACGAGTCCATATCATTTTTGCATAGACTCGCGATAAAACGATATTTTTTATTCTCTTTTGTCTGTGGCGTAATCATAAAAAAATGATAACCGGAGTTTGCCATGCCACGCCCGCTCAACAACACCGATACCGACCTGACCGCCGATAACCTACTGCGCCTGCCTGCCGAATTTGGCTGCCCGGTGTGGGTTTACGACGCGCAAATCATTCGCGCACAAATCGCCAAGCTGACCCAGTTTGACGTGATTCGCTTCGCTCAGAAGGCCTGCTCGAATATTCATATTCTGCGCCTGATGCGTGAGCAGGGTGTAAAGGTTGATTCGGTGTCGTTAGGTGAGATTGAACGCGCGCTGGCGGCGGGATACGTGCCGGGGAATGACGATATCGTCTTTACCGCCGACATGATTGACCTGCCAACGCTTGCCCGAGTGCAGGAATTGCAGATCCCAGTAAACGCCGGTTCGGTAGACATGCTTGAGCAACTGGGCGAAGTCTCCCCAGGTCACCGCGTGTGGTTGCGCGTGAATCCTGGTTTTGGTCACGGGCATAGCCAAAAAACGAACACCGGCGGCGAAAACAGCAAGCACGGGATCTGGTATAGCGATCTCCCAGCTGCGCTGGAGGTGATTCAGCGCTACAAGCTAAAACTGGTCGGCATTCATATGCATATCGGTTCTGGCGTGGACTATGGTCATCTGGAACAGGTTTGCGGCGCAATGGTGCGGCAGGTGGTGGACTTTGGTCAGGATCTTGAGGCTATCTCGGCGGGCGGTGGGTTATCTATCCCGTATCTTGAAGGGGAAGAGCCGGTCAATACCGATCACTATTTCGGCCTGTGGAACAACGCCCGCGAGCAGATCGCCAAACACTTGGGGCATCCGGTTAAGCTGGAGATTGAACCTGGGCGTTTCTTGGTGGCGGAAGCGGGTGTGCTGGTGGCCCAAGTGCGAAGCGTGAAAGAGATGGGCAGCCGTCACTTTGTGCTGATTGATGCCGGTTTTAACGACCTGATGCGTCCGGCGATGTACGGCAGCTATCATGCAATTTCCGCGATGACCGGAGATGGGCGCTCTCTTGAACAGGTGCCGCAGGTGGAAACGGTCGTCGCCGGGCCGCTATGCGAATCCGGTGACGTGTTCACCCAGCAAGAGGGCGGTAAGGTTGAAACGCGCCTTCTGCCAGCGGTGGTTCCGGGGGATTATCTGGTGCTGCATGATACCGGTGCTTACGGTGCTTCGATGTCGTCGAACTACAATAGCCGTCCGCTGCTGCCGGAAGTGTTGTTTGATAACGGTGTCGCGCGACTGATTCGTCGTCGTCAGACGATTGAGGAACTGTTGGCGCTGGAACTTATCTGAGAATGCGCTGTGCCCGATGGCGCTGCGCTTATCGGGCCTACGGTTTTTGTTCGGCTGTGCCCGATGGCGCTGCGCTTATCGGGCCTACGGTTCTTGTTCGGCTGTGCCGGATGGTGCTGCGCTTATCGGGCCTACGATTCTTGTTCGGTTGTGCCCGATGGCGCTGCGCTTATCGGGCCTACGGTTCTTGTTCGGCTGTGCCGGATGGTGCTGCGCTTATCGAGCCTACGGGTCTTGTTCGGGTAGGCCGGATAAGGCGCTTGCGCCGCCATCCGGCAATTATCGCTGATTACTTAAAATACGGGCCGGTGGTCACCGAATCGCGCAACACCAGCGTGCCGGTAAACGGCGGAATGGTTTCAATTTCCTCGCCGCTGGCCAGCTTAATGGCCTGATCGATGGCGGTAACAATCATGTTGTCGATCGGCAAATAGACGGTCGAAAGTCCTGGCTCCAGCCATTTGGCGCTAGGTGCGTCATCGAAGCCAAACAGCGAAATATCCTGCGGAATATCAAGCCCTGCCTGATGCAGTGCCTTAGATGCCCCAAGCGCCATATCATCGTTACAGGTAAACAGAGCGCTAAACTTAACTTTCTCAGCCAGCAGCTCGTTGCACATGTCATAGCCACAATTCATGGTGGAGTCACCGTGTTTCACTTTCGCCGGGTCCCACTTGATGCCGTTTTGCTCCAGCGCCCGACGATAACCCTGTAAACGGGCCTGGCCGGTTGGCGTGTGAATCGGGACGGTGATACAACCGATATCGCGGTGCCCTTGCGAAATCAAATACTCGACCGCCTGAAATGCCGCGTCTTGCTGTTCGAAAAATACGCAGCGATCGCGCGCCTGGCTGACGTCACGGTTGATGACCACAAGCGGCATCGGCGTGTTATTCACCAGCTCCATAATGGCCTTCTCGGTCATATGTCGGGTATACAGCACGATGGCGTCACACTGGCGGTCGGCGAGCATTTGCACCGCCTGTTCTTCTCGCTCGGGCGTATCATGACCGTCGGTGACGATAAGCTGTTTACCCCAGGCTTCTGTCTGCCGGGAGGCCTGCTGGAGCAGGCGACCGAAGTAGAAACCATCGAAGGTCGAAACCACAAGGCCGATGCTGTTGCTGGTCTGGTTTGCCAGCGAACGCGCCAAGAAGTTTGGGCGATACCCCAGCTCCTCCATCGCTTTGAACACCTGCTGACGGGTGCTCTCTTTAACCTGACCCGTTCCATTGAGCACGCGGGACACCGTCGCTTTCGAGACTCCTGCGTGTTTTGAGACATCCAGCATCGTTGCCATTATTATTTCCTGAGACTCCGTAATACGCTGCAGTTTAACACAGTCATCACAGGGTTAAGCGCACTCACCGGGGGTTAAAAAACCTATCGCGATCACGCTTTTGCAGTATCCCGCCGTTAAAAATTACCGTTTGTAATGCGGTATGCCAATTATCAAATTATTCTTATTCTGGAATACCAAATTAGAGGTTGAGAGCTTAATCACAGAACAATTTTGTAGCTGTGGCTATTTTTGGTATGCCAAAAGGTGTTTAGCCGTACACCTGACGCGCTAAATAGCCCTTAACCTGAGGTACCCTCTATGGCATTACAGGAAAAATTGATTGATTCACTGGGGAGTTTCGCCACGAAATTCAACAGCTACCGCTATATTATGGCGATCAAACACGCCTTTATTACCTTGATGCCGGTGATCATTGTCGGGGCTTTCTCGGTACTGATCTCCAACATGGTGCTGGATCCCAAAAATGGCCTTGCGAGCTTTCAGTCGCTATCGTTTCTCGCCACGCTCAAACCCATTACCAGTGCGCTGAACTACGCCACGCTTAACTTCCTCAATATTGGCGCGGTCTTTCTGATAGGGATTGAGCTTGGGCGCATCAACGGCATTAAGACGCTGTTTCCCGGTCTGTTGGCGGTCATTTGCTTTATCTGCGTCACCCCAACCACCGTTGAGATGATGGTTGACGGGCAGATGCATCAGGTGAAAGACGTCCTGTTGCGCCAGTTCTCCGATACCCGCAGCCTGTTCCTCGGCATGTTTATCGCTATCTTGTCGGTGGAAATTTACTGCTGGTTGGAGGGGCGTAAGGGCCTCAAGATCAAAATGCCGGATACGGTGCCGCCAAACGTCGCCGCCTCGTTTTCGGCGCTGATCCCCGCGATCATTACCACCACGGCCATCGCGACGTTCGGTTTTATTTTCCATCAAATCACCGGCATGTATCTCTACGACGCGGTTTACCAAGTGGTACAGCAGCCGCTTGAGCGTGTCATGCAAAGCCTGCCGGGTATCCTGCTGCTGATGTTTGTGGCGCAGATCTTCTGGGTCATTGGCATCCACGGCAACCAGATGATCAAACCGATCCGTGAGCCTTTATTACTGGGGGCTATCACCGTCAATATGAGCGCCTTTGAGCAGGGCAAAGAGGTGCCGAACATCATCACTATGCCGTTCTGGGATGTCTACATGAGCATCGGCGGATCCGGCTTAACCATTGGCCTGCTGATCGCCGTGATGATCGCTACCAAACGCAAAGAGATGAAAGAGATTGCCAAGCTGTCGATAGGGCCTGGGCTCTTCAACATTAACGAACCGGTGATCTTCGGCATGCCTATCATGTTGAACCCGATCCTCGCGATTCCTTTCATCATTACCCCGCTGGTGACCGGCAGCATTGGATACTTCGCCACGGTAACCGGCTTTGCGGGCAAAGCGGTGGTGATGGTGCCGTGGACCACTCCACCTCTGATTAACGCTTGGCTCTCGACCGCTGGGTCGATGGGGGCGGTGGTCACGCAGCTGATCTGTATCGTGGTGGCGGTGCTTATCTACCTGCCGTTCGTCAAAATCGCCTCCCGCCGCGCCGAAATCTCCGAACGCCTGGCGGCGAAAACCCCGGCCACCGATAACCTATGAGGACGCTATGAGCATCAAACGGATGACTATCCCGCAGGACTTTATTCTGGGGGCAGCGGCCTCAGCTTGGCAGACAGAAGGCTGGAGCGGCAAAAAAGCGGGGCAGGATTCCTGGCCCGATCTTTGGTACAAGAATGACCGCCACGTCTGGCATAACGGCTACGGTCCGGCAGTGGCGACGGATTTCATCAACCGTTTTCGTGAAGATGTGCAGCTGATGAAGCTTGCTGGGCTGACCCATTACCGCACCTCGATCAACTGGTCGCGCTTCCTGACCGACTATGAAGACGTGACGGTTGATGAGGAGTACGCCGCCTATTACGACCAGCTTTTCGATGAGCTGTTGGCGAACGGCATTGAGCCGATGATTTGCTTAGAACACTATGAATTGCCGGGTTATCTGTTGGAAAAGTACGGCGGCTGGGGTTCAAAAAAAGTCGTCGAACTCTACGTGCGCTACGTTGAGCAGGTCTTCTCTCGCTATCATCACAAGGTCACGCGCTGGTTTACCTTCAACGAGCCGATTGTGGTGCAAACCCGCGTCTACCTCGATGCGCTGCGCTGGCCATACGAACAGAACACCGGCACCTGGATGCAGTGGAACCATCACAAAGTGCTGGCGACGGCCAAGGTGGTGCAGCTGTTTCGTGAGAAAGGCTACCAGGGAACGGTAGGCTGCATTCTCAATCCGGAAGTGACCTATCCACGCTCGAGCGCCGCGCATGACCGGCGCGCGGCGGAGGTTTACGACCTGTTTTATAACCGTGTCTTTCTCGACCCGCTGGTGCACGGCCATTATCCGCAGGCGTTATTCTCGTTACTGGAAAAACACGGCGTGGCTTGGGATTACAGCGCCGAAGAGCTGGCGATTATCCGCGACAACACGGTCGATGAACTGGGGATCAATCTTTACTATCCTCACCGGGTTAAAGCGCCGTCGCGCGCCTGGCACCCCGACACGCCGTTCCATCCCGCTTGGTACTATGAGCCATTTGAATTGCCGGGCAGAAAGATGAATAACTCGCGCGGGTGGGAAATTTATCCGACGATTGTTTACGACATGGCGATGCGGATTAAAAACGACTACCGTAATATTTCTTGGTTTGTTGCCGAAAGCGGCATGGGAGTCGAAAACGAAGGCCAGTTCCGCAACGCCGATGGCGTGATTGCTGACGATTACCGGATTCGTTTTATTAGTGAACATCTGTGGCAGACGCTACGAGCGCGAGAAGATGGCGCGAATTGCCATGGCTATATGTTGTGGGCCTTTACCGACAACGTTTCGCCGATGAACGCTTTTAAAAACCGCTACGGGTTGATTGAAATCGATCTACAAAACGACCGGGCGCGCCGCCCTAAGGCCTCAGCAAGCTGGTTCCGTCAGCTACGCGATAGCCGCGAATTGACTGTGGATATCGATGATGAGTGGCGCTAATTTTTGCTAAGATAGCGGCGGAATAAGCATAACGAACAGGTGATATTGTGGAGAAGGCAACCGTCCCGCCGGAAAAGAAGCCCTATCAGGAGATTGGCGATGATTTGCGCGCCCAGATTATGCAGGGGCACTATGGTGTCGGCTCGCGTCTGCCGCCTGAGCGCAATATCGCCGAAACCTATGGCGTTAGTCGGACAATCGTTCGTGAAGCGCTGTTGATGCTGGAGCTGCAGGGCACGGTAGATATCCGCCAAGGGTCTGGCGTGTACGTTATGCGTATCCCGCAAGAAAATGACGGTGAAGAAGAGCAGATGCTCAGCAGCGACGTCGGGCCGTTTGAGATCCTGCAGGCGCGTCAACTGCTCGAAAGCAACATCGCTGCCTTCGCCGCCAAAATGGCAACCCGCGCAGATATCGATAACCTAAAACAGATTATTGAACGCGAGCAGCGGGCGATTGCTATGAACGATACCAGCCAAGACAACAGCCGCCTGTTTCATCTGGTGCTGGCCGGTGCGACGCAAAACCAAATGCTACTGGCAACCATTGAACGCGTCTGGCTTCAGATGGACAGCAGTCCGTTGTGGCAGCAGTTTAACGTGCATATTGCTAGCCGTGCCTATCGTCTGAAATGGCTCGGCGACCGACAGACGATCCTTGCGGCGCTGCGTCGCCGCGATGTGATGGGGGCGTGGCAGGCAACCTGGCAACATCTTGAAAATGTGAAAAATAGCCTGCTGGAGCTATCGGACGAAGATGCTCCAGATTTTGACGGCTATTTGTTTGAGTCGGTGCCCATTTTTCAGGGCAAGCAGCTTTGAAGATTCAACCGTTGTACGCCGCGCCTCAGCATGCCGTGCAGGTCAGCCGCTGGCTATGGCAGGCGTTTGGTGAAGGGCTATCACCAGCATTTTTCGACAGCGTTATCAATCACAGCATGACGCCGGGCGCGCTGCCTATCACTTTTGTTGCCACCGAAAATGATCGCTTGTTAGGCACGGTAGGCCTGTGGCGCTGTGACTTAATTACGCGCCAAGATCTGTGGCCGTGGATGGCGGCGCTGTACGTTGATGAGTCTGCCCGTGGATGCGGGCTGGCCGGGAAGCTTGGGCAACACGTGATTGACTATGCTAAAGCGCAGGGGTTTGACGAACTGTATCTCTATTCGGCGTGTCGTGATTTTTACGAACGCTTTGGCTGGCAGTACATCGGCGATGGCCTAGATTATCCGGACACCGCCGTGCATCTGTATCGTTACGACTTAGGCGCTTCGCTAGGTGCCATCACCGAATGACGACGTACCAACGTTGGGCTGAAGAGGTGAGTAATATCCGGTAGCGGGCGTTTCTCCGCCAGCGCGAGCGCCAGTTCGGCGGCTTGGGTTGCCATGGTGACAATCGGGTAGCGGATAGTGGTTAGGCGCGGACGCACATAGCGGGATACCAGCACGTCATCAAACCCCATCAGCGAAATTTCCTGCGGCACATCGATGCCATTATCGTTGAGCACCCCCATTGCACCCGCAGCCATTGAATCGTTATAGCAGGCCACGGCGGTAAACTGCTTACCACGCCCCAACAGTTCAGTCATCGCCAGCTCGCCACCGCTCTCATCCGGCTCAGCGAAAGTGACGAGCCTATCGTTGCACGGCAGTCCGTGCTCTTTTAGCGCATCGTAATAGCCCTGCAAGCGGTCTTCTGCATCCGAAATGGCGTGGGTCGAACAGATATAGCCGATTCGGGTATGCCCTTGCTGAATAAGATGGCGGGTTGCCAACCAAGCACCGTAGCGGTCGTCCAGCGCGACGCAGCGTTTTTCAAAGCCGGGCAGGATGCGGTTAATTAATACCATGCCGGGGATCTGCTTCATCAGGCTCGACAGCTCCGCATCGGGGATAAGCTTGGCGTGAACCACTAACGCCGCGCAACGATGGCGGATGAGCTGCTCAATGGCCTGGCGCTCTTTCTCTTCGTTATGGTAGCCGTTGCCAATCAATAAAAAATTACCGGTGTTGTAGGCTACCTGCTCCACGGCTTTCACCATGGCGCCAAAAAACGGATCGGAAACATCGCCTACCACTAGACCGACGGTTTCCGTCGATTGCTGCGCCAGGGCGCGTGCGTTGGCATTGGGATGGTAGTTCAATGCTTCCATGGCGGAGGAAACCGCCTGACGCGAGGCATCGCTGGCTTTTGGGGAGTTATTGATGACGCGGGAAACGGTAGCGACGGAGACGCCTGCGAGCCGGGCCACATCTTTAATTGTCGCCATAATCTGCCTTAATGATCTTTCGGTGGGTAAACGTTTACACCTTAACAGTGTTACGGAAATCCCGGTTGTATTCAAGGATGACTCTGTGGAGAAATGCACAATATTGATGCATTGCTGGCGTTTTGTGGAACAGTTACACCACTGATATGCAACCAAACGAGAAGATTCAAATGTTTGCTTACACTTTGCGGGATGCTGTTGCGAATGTCCGCTAGAGAAGGCGCGGCGTGAATTGCTAATCTGATTATCCCAGAGGTATTGATAGGTGAAGTCGGCCCTAAGGGTTGATCACTTGATTACACCAACCTGCGCAGATGCGCAGGTTTTTTTTTGCCTCACGCTCCCCCTGTAACAGTTCCCGATAATCGCAATACCTCGTTGCATTTGCGCTTACTCTCTTGCGCTTTTTTGCTGGCTGCCAGCCGCGCGGTAAGTGACAATTGTGGTCCCAGAGGTATTGATTGGTGAACGTATTCAAGTGTGCCTTGCACACGCCATCACTTACACCGACCTGCGCAGATGCGCAGGTTTTTTTTTGCCTCAATCGGCCCGTTTACTGCATTTCCCCAGCGTTCTCATGTACCCTGAAATGACACAACGATGGCAAATGGAGTTGATATGCTTCTGGGATTTTTTCGACAAGTTTTTAAGGTGTTATTCCGCGTAAGGATGACCGGTAACACCGATGCACTACGTCAGCCCAAGGTGCTGATTACGCCCAACCACGTTTCATTCCTCGACGGTGTACTCCTGGCGCTGTTTCTTCCGGTTCGCCCGGTATTTGCCGTGTACAGTTCGATTTCTGAAAAATGGTTTATGCGCTGGCTTAAACCAATCATCGATTTTGTGCCGCTCGATCCGACTAAACCTATGTCAATCAAGCATCTGGTACGCTTGATTGAAAAGGGCCGCCCGGTGGTTATTTTTCCAGAAGGGCGCATTTCGGTCTCCGGCTCGCTGATGAAAATTTATGATGGCGCGGCCTTTGTCGCGGCAAAATCCGGCGCGACGATTATCCCAGTGCGCATTGAAGGGGCTGAACTGACCTACTTCAGCCGCTTGAAAGGGCTGGTGAAACGCCGCTGCTTCCCGCAAATTCAACTGCACCTGTTGCCGCCGACGACGCTGCCAATGCCGGAAGCGCCGCGCGCTCGCGATCGGCGTAAAATCGCCGGTGAAATGCTGCATCAGATTATGATGGAAGCGCGGATGGCGGTTCGCCCACGCGAAACCCTGTATGAATCCTTGCTGTCGGCGATGCGCCGTTACGGTGAGAAAAAACCATGTATTGAAGATATTAACTTCCAGCCGGACAACTATCGCAAGCTGCTGACCAAAACGCTTTTTGTGGCGCGTATTTTGGAAAAATACAGCCAGAAGGGCGAAAAAATTGGTTTAATGCTGCCGAATGCCGGTATCAGCGCGGCGGTTATTTTCGGCGCCATCGCCCGTGGGCGCATTCCGGCGATGATGAACTACACCGCGGGGGTTAAAGGGCTCACCAGCGCCATTACCGCGGCGCAAATTGGCACCATTTTTACCTCGCGAACCTTCCTTGATAAAGGCAAGCTCTGGCATCTGACGGAACAGCTCACCCAGGTTCGCTGGGTGTTTCTTGAAGATTTAAAAGGCGATGTTACAACCGCCGATAAGCTGTGGATCTTCTCTCGCGTACTGATGCCGCATTTGGCGCAGGTTGAACAGAAACCGGAAGATCCGGCGATTATCCTCTTTACCTCCGGCTCGGAAGGCCACCCGAAAGGTGTAGTGCATAGCCACAAAAGCATTCTGGCCAACGTTGAGCAGATTAAAACCATTGCCGACTTTACCGCCAACGATCGCTTTATGTCGGCGCTGCCGCTGTTCCACTCTTTTGGCCTGACGGTCGGGTTGTTCACGCCGCTGCTCACCGGGGCAGAAGTATTCCTCTACCCAAGCCCGCTGCACTATCGTGTCGTGCCGGAGCTGGTTTACGACCGCAACTGCACCGTGCTGTTTGGCACGTCTACGTTTTTAGGTAACTATGCGCGCTTTGCCAATCCGTACGACTTCTATCGTCTGCGTTATGTCGTGGCGGGGGCGGAAAAGCTCCAGCAGAGCACCAAAGAACTGTGGCAGGACAAATTCGGCCTGCGCATTCTGGAAGGCTACGGCGTAACAGAATGTGCGCCGGTGGTCTCTATCAACGTGCCGATGGCGGCGAAACCCGGCACCGTGGGGCGTATTCTGCCGGGTATGGACGCAAGGCTACTGGAGATCCCCGGCATTGAGCAGGGTGGTCGTCTACAGGTGAAAGGGCCAAACGTGATGTCCGGCTATCTACGTGTAGAAAATCCAGGCGTGCTGGAAGTGCCGACGGCAGAAAACCAGCACGGCGAGTTGGAAACGGGCTGGTATGACACTGGCGATATCGTGGCTTTTGATGCGCAGGGGTTCGTACAGATTCAGGGGCGCGCCAAACGCTTTGCGAAAATAGCCGGTGAGATGGTTTCATTGGAGATGGTCGAGCTGATGGCTCTTGCGGTATCGCCGGAGAAAATGCACGGCACGGCGGTGAAATCTGACGCCAGTAAAGGTGAGGCGCTGGTGCTGTTTACCACCGATAATGAACTGACCCGCGACAAGTTATTGCAGTACGCGCGGGCCAACGGCGTACCGGAATTGGCGGTTCCACGCGATATCCGTCATTTGAAACAGCTGCCGCTTTTGGGCAGCGGCAAACCGGATTTCGTCACCTTGAAAACCATGCTAGCCGAGACGGAACATCCGAATGAGTGAGTCAGTACACACTAACCCTTCCATCTGGTCTAAGGGCATGATGGCGGTTATTTTTGCCCAGTTCCTTTCCGCTTTTGGTGACAATGCGCTGCTGTTTGCCACGCTGGCGCTGATGAGCCAGCAGTATTATCCGGACTGGAGTCAGCCGGTACTGCAAATGGTGTTTGTAGGCGCTTACATCCTTTTTGCACCGTTTGTGGGGCAAATTGCTGATAGCTTTGGCAAAGGTCGGGTGATGATGTTCGCCAACGGTCTGAAGCTTATCGGTGCGGCGATGATTTGTGTGGGCTTAAACCCGTTTATCGGCTATCTGCTGGTGGGCATTGGGGCCGCGGCCTACTCTCCGGCGAAATACGGCATTTTAGGGGAGATAACCACCGGCGATAAGTTGGTTAAAGCTAACGGCCTGATGGAAGCCTCCACGATTGCGGCGATTCTGATGGGATCGGTTGCGGGCGGCAAAATTGCCGATATGAGCGTGGTCGGGGCGCTGACGCTCTGCGCGCTGGTGTATGGTGGTGCGGTGGTGGCGAATATCTTTATCCCCAAACTGCCTGCCGCGCGTCCGGGGCAATCTTGGCATTTTCGCCCAATGACCCGTAGCTTTTTCAACGCCTGTAACGTGCTGTGGCACAACGGTGAAACCCGTTTCTCGCTATTGGGCACCAGTCTGTTCTGGGGAGCAGGCGTGACTTTGCGTTTTCTACTGGTGCTGTGGGTGCCGCAGGTGTTGGGGCTTACCGATCACGCGACGCCAACCTACCTTAACGCGATGGTCGCCGTGGGGATTGTGGTGGGAGCTGGGGCGGCGGCTAAGCTGGTGACCCTGAAAACGGTGGCTCGCTGTATGCCCGCCGGGGTGCTAATTGGTGTGGTGGTGGCGATTTTTGCCCTGCAACACGCGATTCTCCCAGCCTATGTGCTGCTCTTTATAATCGGCATTTGCGGCGGTTTCTTCATCGTCCCGCTCAATGCGCTGCTGCAGGATCGCGGTAAACACACCGTCGGCTCCGGCAATGCGATAGCGGTACAGAATCTGGGCGAAAACAGCGCCATGCTGGTTATGCTGGGGCTCTATTCGCTGGCGGTAGCGGTAGGGATTCCGGTGGTTGGCGTGGGCGTGGGATTTGGCGTGCTGTTCGCGCTAGCGATTATCGTACTGTGGCTGTGGGCCAAACGGCGCTAAATCGTAGGCCGGATAAGGCGTTTACGCCGCCATCCGGCAGATATGTGCGCGGTTGCCTGATGGCGCTGCGCTTATCAGGCCTACTAATTAACCGAAGTGTTTACGCCGCTATCCGGCAATGTGCTATATCGTGCCGGATGGCGCTTCGCTAATCCGGCCTACATTTTAAGGTGCACGTCGCCGAAGGGCGACGCACATCTTACGGTGCCGGGTAGGTATAAACCTGATGCACCGATTCAATCTCCGCTAATACCTCTTCACTCAACTCCAGGTGCAGACTCTCGACGTTAGTTTTGAGCTGTTCCATCGTTGTTGCCCCTAATAGGGTACTGGCGACAAACGGCTGACGGCGAACGAAGGCCAGCGCCATTTGCGCAGGGTCAAGATTATGACGTTTGGCGATATCAACATAGGCGGCAACCGCTTTCTGCGTCTGCTCACCGCTGTAGCGGGTGAAACGGCTAAACAGCGTATTACGCGCCCCGGCAGGTTTTGCACCGTTCAGGTATTTACCGGTTAGGGTACCGAACGCGAGGCAGGAGTATGCCAAAAGCTCAACGCCTTCAAACTGGCTCAC
Organism: Kluyvera sp. STS39-E; assembly: GCF_040932435.1. Taxonomy (NCBI): domain Bacteria; kingdom Pseudomonadati; phylum Pseudomonadota; class Gammaproteobacteria; order Enterobacterales; family Enterobacteriaceae; genus Kluyvera; species Kluyvera sp. STS39-E. The sequence continues at coordinate 504,696 of NZ_JBFQGA010000001.1, forward strand.
TTCCGCCAGCGCCACTTCATAACTGCGGTTGACCAAGCTGTACGGGTTCTGGATGGTCACAATGCGTGGCAGATCGTGTTTGTCGGCCAGATGCAGATAGCGCATCACGCCAAACGCCGTTTCATTCGATACGCCGATATAGCGAATTTTCCCGGCACGCTGGTATTCGGTCAGCGCTTCCAGCGTCTCCAGCAGTGAAACAACCGGTGCGGAATCAGCCCAGGTGTAGCCCAGCTTGCCGAAACAGTTGGTCGGACGCTGCGGCCAGTGCACTTGATAGAGATCGAGGTAGTCGGTCTGCAGACGTTTTAGGCTGTTATGCAGTGCATCACGAATGTTCTTGCGGTCTAGCGCCTGGTTTGGACGGATGCCGCTGTCGTTATTACGCGATGGGCCGCTGACTTTCGAAGCAATAACCAGTTTCTCGCGATTACCGTGCTTCGCCAGCCAGTTGCCGACGTAAGTTTCGGTCAGACCCTGGGTCTCCGGGCGCGGAGGAACGGGGTACATCTCAGCGACATCAATCAGATTGATACCTTGGCTGACGGCGTAATCGAGCTGTGCGTGGGCGTCGGCTTCGCTATTCTGTTCACCAAACGTCATTGTGCCCAGCCCAAGGGTGCTTATCTCAAGCGAGCTGTGGGGGATACGGTGGTACTGCATAAGCCGGCTTCCTTTTATCAACAGCGTCAGGAAAGAGTCCTGACAAAGGAATATAAAAATGGCAGAGGGGAAGAAAAAGGGGAAGTAAAAAAATAAAAAAGGCCAGCAGGCGGCTGACCTCGATACCTGAATGAAGAAGGGTATGCGTTTATCGTTTGATGATCTGCGATACATCGTCACGGTTGATCTGCATCTGATTACCCTGCTGATCTTCATAGCTGATAAGGCCAGTATCGTCGTCGACTTCCGGTTTACCATCGGTGAGGATCATTCGACCGTCTTTCGTCGCCATGACGTAATCGCTGCTGCAGCCGGATACTGCAAATGCTAAGCCCACTGCGGAAATCAAAACTGCCCATTTTGTCATCGTTATCCCCTTCTTTAACCGCACTCTCAATAGTCTAGTAATAACTGACCCGGAGAGCAGCATAAAGGGGGAAAATCTTAAAAAAAATAAGACACAGCCCTCAAAAGAGGGCTGTGAGTAACGAATTAGAGCGGGTTTTTCTTGCTTCTCAGGAGGTTGAGGCTTTCAACCGAAATCGAGAAGAACATGGCAAAGTAGATGTAACCTTTCGGCACATGCACATCAAAACTCTCAAGGATCAGCGTAAAGCCGACCAGAATAAGGAATGACAGTGCCAGCATTTTCACCGAAGGGTGACGGTCAACGAACTCACCTATAGAACGTGCAGCAAACATCATCACGCCCACTGCAATCACCACCGCCGCCATCATAATAAACAGATGATCGGACAGGCCCACGGCGGTGATCACCGAATCGAGGCTGAAGATGATATCCAGCAGCATAATTTGCACGATGGCGCCGAGAAAAGAGTGCACGTTGGTTTTCATGCCTTCCTCATCGCCTTCAATCGACTCGTGAATTTCTTTAATCGACTTCCAGATAAGAAATAGTCCGCCGAGCAGCAGGATCAGATCGCGAATAGAAATCGCTTGGCCAAATACGGTGAATAACGGATAGGTCAGCTTTACGACCCAAGCAATCGAGGCCAGCAGCGCCAGACGCATGAACATCGCCCCCATTAAGCCAATTCGACGGGCATGGGCGCGTTGTGCAGTAGGGAGCTTAGCAACAACCAGAGAGAGGAAAATAATATTATCGATCCCCAGAACGATCTCCAGAATGGTCAGAGTGCCAAGCGCGAGCCAAGCATTGGGGTCGGTGATCCATGCAAATAACATTAGGTAAGTCCTGCCAAAAAAAACGAAGTTTAATTGATTTACGTAGAAGTGCGACGCGTTTAAACGCCGACTAACGGCCCCGGAAACAGATCCTTGTTGGAACCGGAGACGTCAAGAGCGTCGGCGTAGCAAAACGGATAGCGAGATGATTATAAGCCCACGGCGCGGCAGGACAAAAAATTAATCTGCTTGCAGCATAAAGTGGCGAGCCAGCAGGGCGGCGGTGAAGTTCTTTTTCAAATAGAAACCGCGCGGCAGCGTCATAATACGCTCACCGTGTGTGCCGATGGCTTCGGTTAGCGCTTTGCTGTTGGCGGCCTTGGGACGCAGTTGCAGCACCTCACCGTGACGCGCGGTAATTCGCTCGACCTGGCCTAATACGATGAGATCCATCAGTTCTTCCCAATCCATCCGCAGCTGCAGCTCCTCTTCGGCACTGGGTGTCCACAAAATCGGTGCGCCAACCCGACGCTCGGCAAGGGGGATGGAGCGTTCACCCTCCACCGGCATCCACAGTACCCGCTTAAGCTTATGACGCACATGGCTGCTCTCCCAGGTTACGCCAGAATTCCCTGTTAGAGGGGCGACGCAGACGAAGGTGGTTTCCAGCGGTCGACCTGCTGCATCAATGGGGATAGTTTTCAGTTCAACGCCCAGCGCGGCGAAATCCTGCTCGGGTTTGCTGCCGGCGCTCGCGCCCAGCCATATTTCCAGCAGAATGCCAATCCAGCCCTTGTCGCGCTTTAAATCCTTCGGTGTCGCGATACCGGCCAGCGCTGCAAGCTCGCCCAGCGAATAGCCAGCCAGACGCTGAGCCTGGGCGAGCAGTTCAGCCTGAGTTTTCGGCGATGCGCGAAGTGGAGCGAGGAGTGACATAATAAAGCGCCTTTTGCTTAAAAAATGAACGACAATTTTGCTGGGTGTGGATAGAGTTTAACTTTTTATGGGTAAATAATTCAACGCAATGATAATAATGAACTTTTTTTGAATATCCACCGCCGAAAAACGGCGATAAAAAAGGTTTCCCAAATCTGGTCACTGGCAATGAACAGGATCTTACACCATGTTATCCACAGAAAAATGGGATAACTGGGGAAAAGCCCCACTACTGTTTCCATTTACAGCCTTGACGTGCGACGAAAATCGATTTTTTGCACAAAAGGTGTCTAAGATGTTGGCACAATCTGTGGATAAAACCGACGTTGTTCGATCTTTCATCAATGGAAGGATCGCCTATGTGACGATCATCACGTTATAGAGTCATACAGGCGGATTAATGCTAATAACATAATGAAAAATAGCATTTTACTGAAAGTCGCTAGCATGCGATTATTCGGAGTGCTCTGGGTTTTCCCTGGGTAAACCCCTACTTCTTCACAACTCTATCCACAGAAAAAGTGAATAAAATCGGCCGCAAGTCGGCTTCGCTGTTTATAACTCTGATGATTACTGTGAGTTATTCAAATGTTATTCGGCATGTAGCAGTGCAATAGAGTGGTTTACCGTTTCCAGCGAGTGTGAAACAATCATTCACATTGAAGCTTATATTGAGGTAGTCCGGTGATTGATGACGATGGCTACCGCCCGAATGTTGGTATTGTAATTTGCAATCGTCAGGGCCAGGTCATGTGGGCCCGACGCTACGGTCAGCACTCCTGGCAATTCCCGCAAGGGGGCATAAACCCCGGTGAGACAGCAGAACAGGCGATGTATCGGGAACTGTTCGAAGAAGTAGGATTAAGTCGTAAAGATGTACGGATCCTCGCTTCGACCCGAAACTGGTTGCGTTACAAGTTGCCAAAACGTTTGGTGCGTTGGGACACAAAGCCGGTTTGTATCGGCCAGAAACAAAAGTGGTTTCTCTTGCAGTTGATCGGCAATGACGCGGATATCAATATGCAGACCAGCAGCACGCCGGAATTCGACGGTTGGCGCTGGGTGAGTTACTGGTACCCGGTGCGCCAGGTCGTCTCGTTTAAACGCGACGTCTACCGCCGGGTAATGAAAGAGTTCGCCAGCGTAGTGATGGCGCTTGCGGAGAGCGCGCCAAAACCGCAAAGCGCGCCTGCTTATCGACGTAAAAGAGGTTAAGCCACGCACATTATGCTCACTCGCTTACGCGAAATTGTTGAGAAGGTCGCGAGTGCGCCTCGGCTAAACGAGGCGCTGGATATTCTTGTCACCGACGTCTGTCAGGCGATGGAGACAGAAGTTTGTTCAGTTTATCTCGCCGACAACGATCGACGTTGCTTCTATCTGATGGCGACCCGCGGCCTCAAAAAACCGCGCGGTCGTACCATCACGCTCGCCTTTGATGAAGGTATTGTGGGCCTCGTCGGTCGTCTGGCTGAACCCATCAACCTTGCCGATGCGCAAAAGCACCCTAGCTACAAATACATTCCTTCCGTAAAAGAAGAGCGTTTCCGCGCCTTCCTTGGTGTACCGATTATTCAGCGTCGCCAACTACTGGGCGTGCTGGTGGTGCAGCAACGTGAACTGCGTCAGTTTGACGAAAGCGAAGAGTCTTTCCTCGTAACGCTGGCAACGCAAATGGCGGCGATTTTCTCTCAATCGCAGCTGGCTTCGCTATTTGGTCAGTATCGCCAGACCCGCGTGCGTGCGCTGCCGGCATCGCCGGGCGTCGCTATTGCCGAAGGCTGGATGGACGCCACGCTGCCGTTGATGGAGCAGGTATATGAAGCCTCCTCGCTGGATACGGCGCTTGAGCGTGAACGCCTGACCGGTGCGCTGGAAGAGGCGGCTAGCGAATTTCGTCGCTACAGCAAACGCTTTACTGCCGGTGCGCAAAAAGAGACGGCGGCGATTTTCGATCTCTATTCCCATCTGCTATCCGACGCCAGTCTGCGCCGCGAGCTATTTGCCGAGGTCGATAAAGGCGCGGTGGCGGAATGGGCGGTGAAAAAGATCGTCGAGAAATTTGCCGAACAGTTTGCCGCACTGCGTGACGGCTACCTAAAAGAGCGCGCGGGCGACTTACGCACATTGGGGCAGCGGCTGCTGTTCCACCTCGACGACACCACCACCGGGGCCAACGCTTGGCCTGCACGTTTTATTCTGGTGGCAGACGAACTCTCCGCCGCGACGCTTGCCGAGCTACCGCAGGATCGTTTAGCGGGTGTCGTGGTTCGCGACGGCGCGGCTAACTCCCACGCGGCGATTATGGTTCGCGCACTGGGAATTCCTACGGTGATGGGCGCGGATATCCAGCCGTCGATTCTCCATGGCCGCACGCTGGTAGTGGACGGCTATCGCGGCGAACTGCTGGTCGATCCTGAACCGATCCTAATACAGGAATACCAGCGCCTCATCAGCGAAGAAAATGAACTCAGCCGCCTAGCGGAAGGGGACGTTGACCGCCCGGCGGAGCTTAAGAGCGGCGAGCGTATCAAAGTGATGCTCAATGCAGGCCTGAGCCCTGAACACGAACAGATGCTGGGACGCCGTATCGACGGCATTGGCCTGTACCGCACTGAAATTCCTTTTATGCTGCAAAGCGGTTTCCCTTCTGAAGAGGAACAGGTGGCGCAGTATCAGGGCATGCTGCAGATGTTTAACGACAAGCCCGTCACGCTGCGAACGCTTGACGTCGGGGCCGATAAACAGTTGCCGTATATGCCCATCAGTGAAGAGAATCCGTGTCTGGGCTGGCGCGGGATCCGTATTACGCTCGATCAGCCAGAGATCTTCCTCGTTCAGGTTCGCGCTATGCTGCGCGCCAACGCGGCGACCGGCAACCTGAGCATTCTGCTGCCGATGATCACCAGCCTTGAAGAGGTGGATGAGGCGCGTCGTCTGATCGACCGCGCGGGGCGCGAAGTAGAAGAGATGATCGGCTACGCCATTCCTAAGCCACGCTTGGGGATCATGCTGGAAGTTCCGTCGATGGTCTTTATGCTGCCGAACTTGGTTAACCGTATCGATTTTATCTCGGTCGGTACCAATGACCTGACCCAGTACGTATTGGCGGTAGATCGCAACAACACTCGGGTGGCCAGCATATACGATAGCCTGCACCCCGGCATGATTCGGGTGCTGTCGATGATAGTCCAAGAAACCGAACGCTACGGTATCGATCTCCGTCTGTGCGGCGAAATGGCAGGCGATCCGATGTGTGTAGCTATTCTGGTTGGTCTGGGCTTCCGCCATCTGTCGATGAACGGCCGTTCGGTGGCGCGAGTGAAATACCTGCTGCGTCACATTGACCTTCAGGACGCACAAACGCTGGCACAGCGTAGCCTTGATGCGCAGATGTCCACCGAAGTACGCCACCAGGTTGCCGCGTTTATGGAGCGCCGTGGCCTTGGCGGCCTGATTCGCGGCGGATTGTAAGAACGAGATCCCTGTAGGCCGGATAAGGCGAAGCCGCCATCCGGCATTTTAGGTACATTGCCGGATGGCGGCTTCGCCTTATCCGGCCTACGTTTACCATCCTTCTGTGCACTGCGATATCGGGGATGCCGGGTTATACATATCTTTTACATCTTCACCGCATCATCTCTCATCCCCCTTGTGTTATTATTCGCAACTTTGGAGCGTCTGAAGCCTACGGCGCGCATCTCTACCGCTGTCCACTTTCGGCGGAATAACAAGCATTTGTGGTGACAGATGAATAGTGGTTATCTGCGTTTCCCGGACATTGATCCGGTTATTTTTTCCATCGGACCGGTTTCCCTGCATTGGTACGGCATGATGTACCTTGTGGGCTTTATCTTCGCAATGTGGTTGGCCACGCGTCGTGCCAATCGTCCGAACAGCGGCTGGACCAAAAACGAAGTTGAAAACCTGCTGTACGCGGGCTTCCTCGGGGTCTTCCTCGGTGGACGTATCGGCTACGTTATGTTCTACAACTTCGACTTGTTCTTGCAAGATCCGCTCTATCTGTTCCGCGTCTGGGACGGCGGGATGTCCTTCCACGGCGGCCTGATTGGGGTGATCGTGGTGATGATTATCTTCGCCAAACGCACCAAGCGTACCTTCTTCCAGGTCTCTGACTTCATCGCACCGCTAATCCCGTTTGGTTTAGGCTGTGGCCGCCTAGGTAACTTTATCAACGGCGAACTGTGGGGCCGCGTCGATCCGAGCTTCAAGTACACCATGCTGTTCCCAGGCTCCCGAGCGGAAGATATTGCGCTGCTGCCATCGCACCCAGAATGGCAAACGCTGTTTGACACCTACGGCTCGCTGCCGCGCCATGCTTCTCAGCTGTACGAACTGGCGCTCGAAGGCGTGGTGCTGTTCCTCGTCCTGAACTTCTTTATCCGTAAGCCACGCCCGGCAGGCTCGGTCTCCGGCCTGTTCCTGATTGGCTACGGCCTGTTCCGCATCATCTGTGAATTCTTCCGCCAGCCGGATGCACAGTTCACCGGCGAATGGGTTCAGTACATCAGCATGGGGCAAATCCTTTCCGTGCCGATGGTTCTTGTGGGTATCATTATGATGGTTTGGGCGTTTCGTCGTCCGCAGAAACAGATTTCCTGAGGAAGCATGAAACAGTATCTTGAACTGATGCAAAAGGTGCTCGATGAGGGCACCCCGAAAAATGACCGCACCGGCACCGGCACGGTCTCCCTGTTTGGCCACCAGATGCGCTTTAACCTGCAAGACGGTTTCCCGCTGGTGACCACCAAGCGCTGCCATCTGCGCTCCATCATCCATGAACTGCTGTGGTTCCTGCAGGGTGACACCAACGTCGCCTACCTGCATGAAAACAACGTCAGCATTTGGGACGAATGGGCCGATGAAAACGGCGACCTTGGTCCAGTTTATGGCAAACAGTGGCGCGCATGGCCGACGCCTGACGGCCGTCACATTGACCAGATCACTACCGTTGTGAACCAGCTGAAAAACGACCCGGACTCGCGTCGAATCATCGTTTCAGCGTGGAACGTCGGCGAGCTGGACAAAATGGCGCTGGCACCGTGCCACGCGTTCTTCCAGTTCTACGTGGCGGACGGCAAGCTTTCCTGCCAGCTCTACCAGCGCTCTTGCGACGTCTTCCTCGGCCTGCCATTTAACATCGCCAGCTATGCACTGTTGGTGCATATGATGGCGCAGCAGTGCGACCTGGAAGTGGGCGACTTTGTCTGGACCGGCGGTGACACCCACCTGTACAGCAACCACATGGAACAGACCGCGCTGCAGCTGACCCGCGAACCACGCGCGCTGCCGAAATTGGTTATCAAACGTAAGCCTGAATCGATCTTCGACTACCGTTTCGACGACTTCGAAATCGAAGGTTACGACCCGCATCCGGGGATTAAAGCGCCAGTGGCAATTTAATCGATTTGAACAGAAAACGGCGCTTTCGAGCGCCGTTTTTTTTATCTGTGGAAGCCGCATTCCCGTTTTTTTGCAACTGACTGCAACCACAAAATCACCTCTCGCCCCGCCTCGTAAAACGCTCAATCTCTCCTCGCATGTAATCGCTCGCTGCTCAACACTGCCGCCATGAACAGAGAAAAGGGTTATACCCTGATAGAAACATTGGTCACCATGACTCTGGTGCTTACCCTCAGCGCTTCGGGCTTATATGGCTGGCAACGCTGGCAGCAGTCGCAACGCTTGTGGCAAACCGCCAGCGCGCTGAGGGATTACATGTTGTATCTCAGAAGCGACGCGAATTGGCACAACGTTGACCGTCGACTGCGGCTGAATCGAACGGCCGAGCGCTGGTGCATGGTTGCCGATGACGCCGTGCTGACGGACTGTCCTGCGAATAATCCCGCTGTTTTTCGACCGCGATGGGCTGAAGTAGAAATCAGTAAAATGACGCCTAATTTGGCCTTCTATGGCCTACGCAATACCGCTTGGGCGGGCAGCCTCGTGCTTTCAAGCGTGGCGGGCCGTTGGAGCGTTATCGTTTCAGGCTGGGGGCGTGTTCGTCTGTGCGAGGAGTCCACATGCTAATGCGCGGCTTTTCACTATTGGAGGTGCTAATAGCCATGGCGGTCAGCAGCATTCTGCTGCTTGGGGCTTCGCGATTTTTACCGGCCTTGCAGCTTGGCATAATGCAGCAGATGCGCCAGCAGACGCTCGAGGATGACCTTTGGCAGCAGGTGTTTACGGTGGCAAAACATCTGCAGCGCGCAGGATTTTGCGCGGGAGAGAGCTGTAGCGGCGCGCCACTGTATCTTGCCGCATCCGGCGAATGTCTCATCGCCCGTTGGGACGGCAACGCTAACGGGCGCTGGGAGGCGTCTCCTATGGAAGAGGCCGATAGCATCGGATTTCGTCTGAAATTGGGCGTGCTGGAAACACAGCGCGGTGCGCAGAACTGTGAGGGCGGCGGCTGGCACAAAATGAGCGATGCGACGACGGTGACGGTGACCCGCTTTCACGTCACACAGGCGAGACAGAGCGGTTTCCCGCCGGAATTTGTCATTTCACTTTCGGCCATCACCGGGCGGGGTGAAACGGCGAGCGCACAATACAGCGTGACGGGCTATAACCTATGAATCGCGAACGAGGTATCTCATCTCTGGCGATGGTGCTGATGCTTTTACTGTTAGGCAGCTTGATGCTCCAGGGGCTTAATCAAGCTCAGCGACAGCAGTTAGCAAGGGTCAACGATGAAACCCGCGCGTTGCGAAAAACTGCGATTGTTCATTCGGCGATACAGTGGGGGAAAGTACAGCAATGGCCGGTGACGGCAGGGACGCAGTGCCGAAGCTTTGATGAAACCAGCCGTGTGTGTCTGCAACAGTTTGCCGACGGTGCGCTGTTGCTGACCGCCCAAAGCGACGCCCTGCGCTTATGGCAATCTGGAACTTGGGATGCAGATGGTATTCATTTTTCAGCGCACGGCTGGAGCGATTTCTGCCCGCTAAAAGAGGTATCACAATGTCAGCCACTTTAAAATCACATGGGTTTAGCCTGCCGGAGGTGATTCTGGCTCTGTTTCTGATGGTCAGTGTGGTTACGGCACTTGGCGGATATTACCGTGGGCTGGTGACCGCTAGCGTCCAGCTAAACCACTATCGCCAGCTTTGGCGCCATGCCTGGGAGCAGACGCAGCGGCAGGCAGCCGCGATGCCAGTAGGCTGGCAAAGCCAGAGGCTACAGACATCATCATCATCATGTGTCAGCATCAATGCTACTATTACCACCCCTATGGGCAAGCAGGGGCGCATGACGCGTCTGCATTGTTCGGTCAGTCAGTAGTCAGGAGCGAATATGTTACGGGTCTACCACTCCAACCGTCTGGATGTGCTGGAAGCATTGATGGAATTTATCGTTGAGCAGGACCGGCTGGCTGACCCCTTTGAGCCTGAAATGATCCTCGTGCAAAGTACCGGGATGGCGCAGTGGCTGCAGATGACGCTGTCACAGCGTTTTGGCATTGCCGCCAATATCGACTTCCCGCTACCCGCGAGCTTTATCTGGGACATGTTCACCCGCGTGCTGCCTGAGATCCCCGCTGAAAGCGCCTTTAACAAGCAGAGCATGAGCTGGAAGCTGATGACGCTGTTGCCGGGGATGCTTGATGACGAAGCCTTTATTCCGCTGCGCCATTACCTGACCGATGATGCCGACAAGCGCAAGTTATTCCAGCTGGCCTCGCGGGTAGCTGATCTCTATGACCAATATCTGGTATATCGCCCACAGTGGCTAACCCAGTGGGAGGCCGGAGAGCTGGTCGATGGCGTCGGCGATGCGCAGCAGTGGCAGGCACCCTTATGGAAAGCCTTGGTAGAACACACCGCCGCGCTGGGACAACCGCTGTGGCACCGTGCCAACCTTTATCAACGCTTTATCGATACGCTGGAGCAAAGCGCCACCGCTCCCGCCGGGTTGCCTCCACGCGTCTTTATTTGCGGTATTTCCGCATTGCCACCGGTTTATCTGCATGCTCTACAGGCATTGGGCAAGCATGTGGACATCTACGTGCTGTTCACCAACCCATGTCGCTACTACTGGGGAGATATCAAAGATCCTGCGTTTCTGGCCCGCTTGCTGGCGCGTCAGCGTCGGCACTATCGCGAACAACGAGAGCTGCCGCTGTTTCAGGACTCTCAAAACGCATCGGGGCTGTTTAACGACGAGGGGGAGCAGGACGTCGGCAACCCGATGCTCGCCTCTTGGGGTAAGTTGGGGCGTGACTATATCTATCTGTTGGCGGGGCTTGAGCGCTATCAGGAACTGGATGCTTTTGTCGATATCGAGCCGGACAACCTGCTGCATAACCTTCAGTACGACGTGCTAGAGCTGAAAAACAGCGCTGTTGCCGGTCGTACTGCCGAGGAATTCGCCCACAGTGGCGACAAGCGCCTGCTGTCGGCAGATGATCGCAGCCTGACCGTTCATGTTTGTCACAGCCCACAGCGTGAGGTGGAGGTCTTACATGACCGTTTGCTGGCGATGTTAGAGGCTGACCCTACGCTAACGCCGCGTGACATCATCGTGATGGTGGCGGATATCGATAGCTACAGCCCGTTTATCCAAGCCGTATTTGGCAGTGCGACCGGTGAGCGCTATCTGCCGTACGCCATCTCGGACCGCCGTGCTCGTCAGGCGCATCCGGCGATGCAGGCTTTTATCACCCTGTTGTCACTGCCGGATAGCCGCTTCACCAGCGAAGATGTGCTCGCACTGCTTGACGTTCCGGTACTGGCTGCGCGTTTTAACATTGATGAAGCGGGGCTTTTGCATTTACGCCAGTGGGTTAACGAATCCGGCGTGCGCTGGGGAATGGACGACGACAATGTCCGCGAGCTGGATCTCCCCGCCACCGGCCAACATACCTGGCGTTTTGGCCTGACGCGTATGCTGCTGGGGTATGCCATGGAAAGCAGCCAAGGCGAGTGGCAGGATGTGCTGCCGTATGACGAATCCAGCGGGTTGATTGCCGAGCTGGTCGGGCATTTGGCCTCACTATTGATGCAGCTTAACCGCTGGCGGCAGGTGCTGACGCAGACGCGAACGTTGGATGAATGGCTGCCGGTTTGCCGTGAAATGCTCAACGATTTCTTCTTACCGGATCAGGATACTGAAGCCGCGTTGACGCTGATTGAGCAGCAGTGGCAGGCGATTATCGCTCAGGGCGTTCAGTCACAGTATGACGGTGAAGTCCCTTTGTCGTTGCTTCGTGATGAGCTGGCACTGCGTCTTGACCAAGAACGCATCAGCCAGCGCTTCCTTGCTGGGCCAATCAATATTTGCACCCTGATGCCAATGCGTTCGATCCCGTTCAAAGTGGTCTGCCTACTGGGGATGAACGACGGTATCTACCCACGTGCACTTGCACCGCTTGGCTTTGATTTAATGAGCCAGAAACCGGTGCGCGGTGATCGCAGCCGCCGCGATGATGACCGCTACCTGTTCCTTGAAGCCATGATGTCGGCGGAAAAAGCGCTGTATATCAGCTATATCGGTCGTTCCATTCAGGACAATAGCGAACGCTACCCGTCGGTGTTGGTGCAGGAACTCTTGGATTATATCGGCCAGAGCCACTGTCTGGTGGGCGATGAAGCGCTGAACTGCGACCAAAGCGAACAGCGGGTGAAAAACCACATCATGCATCTGCACAGCCGTATGCCGTTCGACGCCGAAAACTATCAGACCGATGAGCAGCAAAGCTATGCCCGCGAATGGCTGGCGGCGGCAAACCAGCAGGGAGAAGCTCACACTGACTTTATCCAACCTCTGGCGGCGCTTGAATTCACTACGCTGCCGCTTGAGCAGCTACAGCGTTTCTGGCGTCACCCGGTTCGCGCGTTCTTCCAACTGCGGCTCCAGGTTAACTTCCGCAGCGAAGAGAGCGATATCCCCGATACTGAACCGTTCACGCTTGAAGGACTGACGCGCTATCAGCTTAATCAGCAACTGCTCAATACCTTAATTGAGCAGCAGGAGCCGGACAAAATGTACCGCCGTTATCGCGCGGCGGGCGAACTCCCTTACGGCCCATTTGGCGAAATTGCCTGGCAGGCGCAGCGCCAAGAAATGACAGCGCTTGCGAGCCGGGTCATTGAATACCGCAGGCCTGCGCAGAGCATGGAAATCGACCTTGAATGCGACGGGGTTAACATAACGGGATGGTTACCGCAGGTTCAGGACAACGGCCTGTTGCGCTGGCGTCCATCTTTGCTTAGCGTTTCACAAGGAATGCAACTTTGGCTGGAACACCTTGTCTACTGTGCTAGCGGCGGTAACGGCGAAAGCCGATTGCTGCTTAGAAAAGAAGGTGAATGGTGTTTCCCTCCACTGGCGACTGATGAAGCCAATGCCTATCTGGCCCAGTTGGTGCGGGGCTATCGTCAGGGAATGTGCGAGCCGTTGCTGTTTTTACCCGAGAGCGGCGGGGCGTGGATAAAAGCCTGTTACGATGCCGAAAATGATGCCATCTTAAGGGATGAAGAGACGCTGCAAAAAGCGCGCAGTAAATTTTTGCAGACGTACGAAGGTAATATGGTCGTAAGCGGTGAAGGGGCTGACGTCTGGTATCAACGCCTGTGGCGTACGCTGGAAACCGCGCAGTATGAGGCGATTGTTGAACAAACGACCGAGTATCTGCTGCCCGTATTTCGTTTTAATCAGTCATTATGATTGTATAAAAATTGCGCAAGTTGATGGGTTCATTTACTATGCGCAACGCGTCACGGACTGATGAGAGGTAGCCTAGAGGCGGTAATTTCCGCCTGCTGGGACGTCCCCGGTGAGGTGCGCTGACCGGGCTACCTGTACAAGTATTAAGATTTATCAGCAGTATTTGTTAATGGTGAGGTCCGTGAATGCCCCGCAGTATTTGGTTGAGTATTGTTGTTTTAGTCACAGCCCTTTGGGCGACCGTTGGTCAGGCAGACACCGGATGGCAACCGATAAAGGAAACCATCCGTAAGAGCGAAAAGGACACTCGTCAGTATCAGGCGATTACGCTGGATAACCACATGGTTGTTCTGTTGGTCTCTGATCCTCAGGCGGTTAAATCGCTGTCGGCGCTGGTGGTGCCTATCGGTTCGCTTGAAGATCCTGATTCGCATCCGGGCCTGGCGCACTACCTCGAGCACATGACGCTGATGGGCTCAAAAAACTACCCGCAGCCGGACAATCTTGCCGAATTCTTAAAAATGCACGGCGGCAGCCACAATGCCAGTACCGCGCCGTATCGCACCGCGTTTTATCTGGAAGTCGAAAACGACGCCTTACAGGGCGCGGTCGACCGACTCGCTGACGCCATTGCCGCACCGCTGCTGGACAAAAAATACGTCGACCGCGAACGCAACGCCGTAAATGCTGAACTGACTATGGCGCGCACCCGTGACGGTATGCGCATGGCGCAGGTCAGCGCTGAAACTATCAACCCAGAGCACCCTGGCGCACGCTTCTCCGGCGGCAACCTTGAAACGCTGAGCGACAAGCCGAATAGCCCGGTCTACGATGCGCTGCTGGCATTTCGCGACAAGTACTACTCCGCCAATCTGATGAAGGCGGTAATTTACAGCAATAAACCGCTGCCAGAGCTTGCCAAAATGGCGGCGCAAACCTACGGTCGTGTGCCGAATAAAACCATTGAACGCCCGGAAATCACCGTTCCGGTGGTTACCGATGCGCAAAAGGGCATTGTCATTCACTACGTTCCGGCCCTGCCGCGCAAGGTTCTGCGCGTAGAATTCCGTATCGACAACAACTCCGCCCAGTTTCGCAGCAAAACCGATGAACTTATCACCTATATGATCGGCAACCGTACGCCGGGCACCTTATCCGATTGGCTGCAAAAACAAGGGCTAGTGGAAGGGATTCGCGCCGACTCCGATCCGGTGGTGAATGGTAACAGCGGCGTACTGGCCATTTCCGCCACGCTGACCGATAAGGGTCTTGCCCATCGCGACGAAGTCGTTGCCGCCATTTTCCGCTACCTTGACGTGATGCGTGACAAAGGCATCGACAAAAGTTACTTCGACGAACTGGCGCACGTGCTGGATCTCGACTTCCGCTATCCGTCAATAAATCGCAATATGGATTACGTTGAATGGCTGGCAGATACTATGATCCGCGTACCGGTGCAGCATGCTCTCGACGTGGTTAACATTGCTGACCGCTTCGATCCGCAGGCGGTAAAAGATCGCCTAGCGATGATGACCCCGCAAAATGCTCGTATTTGGTACATCAGCCCGAAAGAGCCGCATAACAAAGTGGCTTACTTCGTTGATGCACCGTATCAGGTCGACAAAATCAGCGCTGATACCTTCGCCAAATGGCAGAAGGCTTCCAGCGCGATTGATCTCAACCTGCCGCAACTGAACCCTTATATTCCAGATGATTTTTCGCTGATTAAGCCTGAAAAAGGTGTCGAGCACCCGCAACTCATCGTTGATGAGCCGGAGCTGCGCGTGGTGTACATGCCGAGCCGCTATTTCGCGAGCGAGCCGAAAGCCGATATCACGATGATCCTGCGAAATCCGCAGGCGATGGACAGCGCAAAGAGTCAGGTGATGTTTGCTCTTAATGATTACTTGGCGGGTATTGCGCTGGACCAGCTTAGTAACCAGGCTGCTGTCGGTGGCATCAGCTTCTCAACCGGTGCCAACAATGGCTTGATGCTTAACGCCAACGGCTACACCCAGCGTCTGCCACAGCTGTTCGATGCGCTGCTGCAGGGCTATTTCAGCTATACGGCAACCGATGAGCAGCTTGAACAGGCGAAATCTTGGTACAAGCAGATGATGGACTCGGCGGAAAAAGGCAAAGCCTACGAACAGGCGATTATGCCAATTCAGATGGTTTCACAGGTGCCTTATTTCCAGCGCGATGAGCGCAAGGCACTGCTGCCGTCGATTACGTTGCAAGACGTGATGGACTACCGCAACCAGCTCAAAGCGGGCGGTCGCCCTGAGTTTATGGTTATTGGCAATTTGAGCCGCGAGCAGTCCACCACGCTTGCACGAAACGTGCAGTCGCAGCTAGGTGCACACGGCAACGAATGGTGCCGTAACAAAGATGTGGTGGTCGACAAGCAGCAGAACGTTATCTTTGAAAAAACCGGCAGCAGCACTGACTCGGCGCTGGCGGCGGTATTTGTTCCGCCAAACGTTGATGAGTTCTCGAGCTCGGCGGCAAGTGCCATGTTGGCGCAAATCGTCCAGCCGTGGTTCTACACCCAACTGCGTACCGAAGAACAACTGGGTTATGCGGTGTTTGCGTTCTCCATGAACGTGGGGCGCCAATGGGGCATGGGCTTCTTACTGCAAAGTAATGAAAAACAGCCGGCCTTCTTGTGGGAGCGTTTTAAGGCTTTCTTCCCGACGGCCGAGCAGAAGCTGCGGGCGATGAAGCCGGAAGAGTTTGCCCAGATCCAGCAGGCGGTGATTGCCGATATGCAGCAAGCGCCGCAAACGCTGAGTGATGAAGCATCGCAGCTGAGCAAAGATTTCGATCGCGGTAATATGGCCTTTGATTCACGTGCTAAAGTAGTGGCCCAAATTAAGCTGTTAACGCCGCAGCAACTGGCCGACTTCTTCCACCAGACGGTGGTTGCGCCGCAGGGAATGACTCTCCTGTCACAGGTCTCCGGCAGTCAGAACGGCAAGGTTGACTATGCGCACCCTGAAGGCTGGAAGGTGTGGCAGAGCATTACCGCGTTGCAGCAAACTTTACCGATACGCTAAGTTATCGAGTGGCTTATGCGTAGATAAAAGAGAGAACGAATGACCGATACCGCCGAGTCCCTTGATCCCCTGCGCTTACCCCTCCTCGGTGAGCGCCTGATTGAAGCCTCAGCGGGCACCGGAAAAACCTTCACCATAGCCGCACTCTACCTGCGGCTTTTGCTGGGGCTGGGCGGCGAAGCCGCTTATCCTCGGCCGGTAAACGTCGAAGAGCTGCTGGTGGTAACCTTCACCGAAGCTGCCACCGAAGAGCTGCGCGGGCGCATTCGTAGTAATATTCACGAACTGCGCATCGCCTGCCTGCGTAACGCCACCGACAACCCCCTCTATGCCAGCCTGCTGGCAGAAATCGATGACCTGCAACAGGCAGCAAGCGTGCTGCTATTGGCCGAGCGTCAGATGGACGATGCGGCGGTATTTACCATCCACGGCTTCTGCCAGCGCATGCTCAGCCTTAACGCCTTTGAATCCGGCATGTTGTTTGAGCAGCAACTGATTGAAGACGAATCCCAACTGCGCTATCAGGCCTGCGCCGATTTTTGGCGACGCCATTGCTACCCGCTGAGTCGCGATATCGCGCAGGTGATCGTCGAGTCTTGGAAGGGGCCGCAGGATCTGCTGAAGTCTATCGATCGCTACCTGCAGGGCGAAGCGCCGCAGTTGAAAATGCCGATAAGCGAAACTGAAACGCTGGCGTCGCGGCATCAGAAGATCCTGGCGCTCATTACCGAAATAAAGCAGCTGTGGCTGACGCACGTCGGCGAACTGGATGCGTTGCTGGAAAGCTCAGGCATCGACAGGCGTAAATTTAACCGCGGCAACCAGGGCAAGTGGATCGACAAAATTAGCAACTGGGCGCAGGAAGAGACGCAAAACTACCAGTTGCCCGATGCGCTGGAAAAATTCAGCCAGCCCTTCTTGGCCGAGCGAACAAAAGCGGGCGGTGAAGTCCCCACTCATGCTTTATTTAGCGCAATCGAACGGCTACTGGCTTCGCCGCTCACGTTAAACGATCTGGTGATTGCCCAAGCGATGGTCGAAATTCGTGAAGCGGTGGCTCGGGAGAAACGTCGTCGCGGTGAGCTGGGCTTTGATGACATGCTCAGCCGTTTGGACGAAGCCCTGCACGGCGACAGCGGTGATGCGCTGGCTGCCGCCATTCGCCAGCGTTTTCCGGTGGCGATGATCGATGAATTCCAAGATACCGATCCGCAGCAATACCGTATTTTCCGCCGCATCTGGCGGCAGCAGCCGGATACCGCGTTGCTGTTGATCGGCGATCCCAAACAGGCCATCTATGCTTTTCGCGGGGCCGATATCTTTACCTACATGCGCGCACGCAGCGACGTCGCCGCCCATTACACTCTCGACACCAACTGGCGTTCAGCGCCGGGGATGGTGGAGAGCGTCAACCGCCTGTTTGGGCTAGTCGACAACCCCTTTATGTTCCGCGATATACCGTTTCTGCCGGTAAAATCAGCGGCAAAAAACGCCTCGCTGCGCTTTGAGATAGACGGTGAAAAACAGCCGGCTATGAATCTCTGGCTGATGCCCGGCGAGGGGGTGAGCGCGGGCGATTATCAAAACGTCATGGCCGAGCAGTGTGCGGCGCAAATTCGCGACTGGTTAAGCGCGGGTCAGCGCGGCACGGCACTGCTGTGGCGCGGCGATGAGGCTCGCCCGGTGCAGGCATCTGACATTACCGTACTGGTGCGTAACCGCCAGGAGGCGTCGCTTATCCGTGATGCGCTCAATGCGCTTGCTATCCCATCGGTGTATCTCTCGAATCGCGACAGCGTATTTGAAACCCCGGAAGCGCAGGAACTGCTGTGGGTACTACAGGCGGTGCTGACGCCGGAGCGGGAAAATACGCTACGCAGTGCGCTGGCAACGGCGATGTTTGGCCTTAACGCGCGGGATCTCGAACAGCTCAATCAAGATGAAAATGCTTGGGATGCGTTGGTAGAAGAGTTCAGCGAGTATCGTAATATCTGGCAGCGGCGCGGCGTTATGCCAATGCTTCGCGCGCTGATGAATGCCCGAAAGCTAGCGGAAAACCTGTTGGCGACCCACGGCGGTGAGCGGCGTTTAACCGATATTCTGCATCTGAGCGAGCTGCTGCAAGAGGCTGCCACTCAGCTTGAGAGTGAACATGCGCTGGTGCGCTGGCTCAATCAGCAGGTAGCTGAACCGGACACCAACGCTTCCAGCCAGCAGATGCGGCTGGAGAGCGACAAACACCTTGTGCAGATTGTCACCATTCACAAATCGAAAGGGCTGGAATATCCGCTGGTCTGGCTGCCGTTTATCGCCCGTTTCCGTAAAGAGAAGCAGGCGTTTTACCACGACCGCGAGTCATTTGCAGCGGTGCTCGATCTCAACGAAAGCGATGAGAGCCTTGAGCTGGCGGAGGCTGAGCGTCTGGCCGAAGATCTGCGTCTGCTGTACGTTGCCTTAACCCGCGCCGTCTGGCACTGCAGCTTGGGAATTGCGCCATTAACCGCTCGCCGCAGCGATAAGCCAACCGACACCGAATTGCACCACAGCGCGCCGGGACGGCTGCTGCAAAAAGGCGAGGTGCTGACAGCCGCTGGGCTGGAAACTTGCCTGCGCGCGCTGTGCGACGAGCATATTGCGCTGACGCTGGTGACACCGCCGGACAATACCCGCTGGCAGCCGGTGCAGGGCGAGATGCCAGAACTGGCTGCGCGTCAGGTGCTGCGACGGATACTCGATGACTGGCGAGTGACCAGTTATTCCGGCTTACAACAGAGCGGTCACAGCGTGGCGCAGGACCTATTGCCGCGTCTGGATATTGACGCCTCTGGCACCGGCGACACGCTGCCGGAAAAGCTGATGACGCCGCATAATTTTCCGCGCGGAGCATCGCCGGGCACCTTCCTGCATAGTCTGTTTGAAGATCTTGATTTTACCCAGCCGATTGACCCGGCGTGGATGCGCGAAAAACTGCTCAATAACGGCTTTGGTGAAGAGTGGGAACCAGTGCTAACCGAATGGATTTCTCAGGTACTGGCGGCTCCGCTGGCGGATACCGGGATATCGCTCAATCAGCTTAGCGCCCGGCAAAAGCAGGTGGAAATGGAGTTTTATCTGCCTATCGGCAAAGTCCTCGACGCCCGCGCGCTGGATGCGTTAACCCGCCGCTACGACCCGTTATCCGCAGGCTGCCCGGAGCTGGATTTCCGCCAGGTTCGCGGCATGCTGAAAGGCTTTATCGACCTTGTGTTCCGCCACGATGGGCGCTATTACCTGCTGGACTATAAGTCCAACTATTTGGGTGAAAACGGCGAAGCCTACACCCAGCAGGCGATGGCGCAGGCGATGCAGTCGCACCGCTATGACCTGCAATATCAGCTGTATAGCCTCGCGCTACATCGCTACCTGCGCCACCGTATGGCCGATTACGATTACGAGCGTCACTTCGGTGGCGTGATTTACCTGTTCCTACGCGGGGTTGACGGCGAAGCGGGACAGCAGGGCATTTTTGTCACCAAACCTGAACCTGCGCTCATTATGGCGATGGATGCCCTGTTTGCTGGAGAGGAATTAAACGCATGACGCTGGAACAACGCCTGCTGGAAGCCGTCGAACTCAAGCTACTGCGCCCGCTGGACGTCCAGTTTGCGCTGATGGTGGCGCAGAATGAACACCCGGCGGTGATGCTAGCTGCCGCCATGCTCAGCCGTGATACCGGCGAAGGGCACGTTTGTCTGCCGCTCTCGCACTTGAATCCCGTGATGCAGCCGAAAGGTCGTAGCCGGGAGCTGTGGCAACAGCTATTTGCCGATGCGGGAGCGCCCGATGATTGGGCTGCGCTATTGCTGGCTTCACAGGCGGTGAGCGATGGAGAGAGCCCATTGCCGCTGATTTTAAGCGGTGAACGTCTTTACCTGAACCGGATGTGGCATAACGAACTGACGGTTGCCCGCTTCTTTAGCGACACCCAAGCACCGTTTAGCATTGATGAGCCGCAGCTGACCGCGACGCTAAATACGCTATTTCCGCCAAGTTCGACGGTGGACTGGCAAAAGGTTGCCGCCGCCGTGGCGCTCACCCGTCGCATTTCGGTTGTCTCCGGTGGCCCCGGCACAGGTAAAACCACGACCGTCGCCAAACTGCTGGCGGCGCTGGTGCAAATGGCTGGTGCGCAAAAGTGTCGCATTCGCCTCGCAGCCCCCACAGGGAAGGCAGCGGCAAGATTAACGGAATCGTTGGGTGCCGCCCTGCGTAAACTGACCCTAACCGGGGAACAAAAGGCGATGCTGCCCACTGAGGCCAGCACGTTGCACCGCCTGTTAGGCGCGCAGCCCGGAAGTCAGAAGCTGCGCTACCACGCGGATAACCCATTGCATCTCGACGTGCTGGTGGTCGACGAAGCCTCCATGATTGACCTGCCGATGATGGCACGGTTGATTGATGCGCTGCCTCCACACGGGCGGGTGATTTTCCTTGGCGATCGTGACCAGCTGGCCTCGGTCGAAGCCGGAGCGGTGCTCGGGGATATCTGCAGTTGGGTGAATGCGGGCTATACCGCCGAACGTGCGCATGAGCTAAGTCGGTTAACCGGTACCGAGGTGCCGGCTGGGGAAGGTAATGCGGCGAGCGCACTGCGCGATAGCCTGTGTCTGTTGCGCACTAGCTATCGTTTTGGTCGCGACACCGGTATCGGAACGCTGGCCAGTGCAGTCAATCAGGGCGATAAAAAAGCCGTCGCTGAAACCTTTGGCCGCGGATTTAACGATATCGAACTTAAGCCGCAGCGTACAACGGATGACTACGCTGCCATGCTCGACGATGCGCGCGCGGGTTACGGGCACTATCTCCAACTGCTGCGTGAACGTGCCGACCCGGCGGTGATTCTATCGGCGTTTGGCGAATATCAGCTACTGTGCGCCCTGCGTGAAGGGCCTTGGGGTGTTAGCGGGCTGAACACGCAGTTTGAACAACTGCTGACGCGTCATCGACAGATTGTGCCGCAGCGCCATTCGCGCTGGTATGAAGGCCGCCCGGTGATGATTACCCGCAACGACAGTGCGCTGGGGCTGTTTAACGGCGATATCGGCATTGCGCTAGATCGCGGCCAGGGAATGCGCGTCTGGTTCCCGATGCCGGATGGCAGCATTAAATCCGTACAGCCAAGCCGCCTGCCGGAGCACGATACCGCCTGGGTAATGACGGTGCACAAATCGCAGGGATCGGAGTTTACCCACGCAGCGCTAGTTTTGCCTACGCAGATTGTTCCGGTGGTGAGTCGTGAACTGGTTTATACGGCAATCACCCGAGCAAAAGCGCGTTTGTCGCTGTATGCCGATGAAAACCTGCTGGTGCAGGCCATTGCTACGCGCACCGAACGGCGCAGCGGGCTGTCGGCGATATTTGCTGAGATGAAATGAGAGCTGTATTGCCTGATGGCGCTGTGTATATCAGGCCTACAGTCGGTGCGTTGGGGAAGCTATTGTAGGCCGGGTAAGCGCAGCGCCACCCGGCAAAATAACGCACTAAGGTTAAGCCAGATCGGTCATCAGCACCTTCGACCGCCGCTGATAGTTATATAGCTGCTTTTTACTTTCCGGCAGCAATTCCACATCTACCGGCTTAAATCCGCGTTCTTGGAACCAGTGAATGCTGCGCGTCGTCAGCACAAACAGATGATTTAAGCCCATCTGTTTTGCCTGGGCGGCAATACGCTCAAGCAGCACTTCACCACGCGACGAACTGCGGTAGTCTGGATGAACCGCCACGCAGGCCATCTCGCCAATTTTCTCTTCCGGGAACGGATACAGCGCAGCGCAAGCGATGGTGGTGTTATCTCGCTGAATAATGGTGAACTTGTCGATCTCCATCTCCAGCTGTTCGCGCGAACGGCGTACCAGAATTCCCTGTTGCTCAAGCGGGGCAATTAAATCGAGGATCCCGCCGATATCGTTAATGGTTGCGCGGCGAATTTGCTCGGCGCTTTCCATCACAATCTGCGTACCGATACCGTCACGGGAGAACAGCTCCTGCAACAGCGCGCCATCTTCTTGGTAGCTGATTAAGTGGCTGCGACGTACTCCGCTGCGGCAGGCTTTGACCGCACCACGCAGGAAGCGCGCGGTGCCGGAGAGATAGTCGCCTTCTTGTTCCAGCTCTTCAATGCGTGCCTGCGCTTCGTTGGGGAAAAGCTCTGGGACAATCTCGCCATCCTCGTTGTAGACCCCTTGCGATGAGCAAAAGCCAATCATCTTCTCGGCTTTAAGCTTAATCGCCAGTTGGGTAGCTACTTCTTCTGAGGTCAGGTTAAAGCTCTCGCCGGTTACAGAGACCGCCACCGGCCCCATCAGCACGATTGCGCCGTTGTCGAGCTGGCGGTGAATCGCCTCTTCATCAATACGACGAATACGTCCGCTGTGGCAGTAGTCGATACCATCGTCCACGCCCAGCGGCTGGGCGATAATAAAGTTGCCGCTCACCACGTTGATGTGCGCACCCTGGAGCGGGGTGTTGTTGAGGCTCATCGACAGTCGGGCGGTGATATCCAACTGCAGCAGGCCAGCGGCCTGTTTGACCAGTTCCAGCGTTTTGCTGTCGGTTACGCGGATGTGTTTGTGATAAGTCGGCTCGTGGTGATGCTCCGCCAGATTGGCGTCAATCTGCGGGCGCGCACCGTAGACCAGCACGAGGCGAATGCCTAAGCTATGGAGCAGGCCAATATCGCTGACGATACTGGAAAAGTTTTCATGCTCGATGGCTTCGCCGCCAAGCATGATGACAAACGTCTTCCCCCGGTGGGCGTTAATATAGGGGACGGAGTGACGAAACCCCTCTACCAGTTCGGTTCTACGTTCCTTCACCACGGCACAACCCTCAATGCATGATTATTCGTAATTATTGTATTTTTATTCTGTTTTTGGCCGAAAAGCAAGCCGGAATTTGCCTAAGTAGTGGAAAACCTCGCGGCCAATTTCGTTGATCCTACGAATGTTTACCCTTTTATAGATGACAGTTTATTCGCCTTTGGTTAAAGTTTTCGGTCAATCGTATTATGCGTAAACTGAAATTGTTTTTTTTTGCCTGGGATGGAGCATGTCGGGAAGTCAGTCCTTAAGTCGTCGTCGCCTGTTAAAAGGGGCGGGCGCCATGTGGTTATTGAGCGTGAGTCAGGTGGGGTTTGCTGCCGTTAGTCAGGTGGTGGCCGTGCGCATTTGGCCTGCGTCCAGCTACACGCGCGTTACGGTAGAATCCAACCGTGTGATCAAGTATCGACAGTTTGCGTTGAGCAATCCCGACCGCATGGTGGTGGATCTCGAAGGGGTCAACCTGAACTCGGTGCTCAAGGGCATGGGGGCACAAATTCGTGCCGACGATCCCTATATTAAATCGGCACGCGTGGGGCAGTTTGATCCGCAAACCGTGCGCATGGTGTTTGAGCTTAAACAAGATGTAAAACCGCAGCTGTTTGCCCTAGCACCGGTGGCCGGTTTTAAAGAACGTCTGGTGATGGATCTCTACCCGGTCAACAGCAACGATGTCCAGGATCCGCTTCTGGCGCTGCTGGAAGAGTACAACAAAGACGGCCTCGAAAAGCAGGTGCCACCGGCGCAAAGCGGCCCGCAGCCGGGCAAAGCCGGGCGCGATCGGCCGATCGTTATCATGCTTGATCCCGGACACGGCGGTGAAGACTCCGGCGCGGTCGGACTTTATAAAACGCGGGAGAAGGACGTGGTGCTGCAAATTGCCCGTCGCCTGCGCGCGCTGATTGAGAAAGAAGGCAATATGAAAGCCTACATGACGCGCAACGAAGACATTTTTATCCCGTTAAGAGTGCGGGTGGCGAAAGCGCAAAAACAGCGCGCCGATCTTTTCGTCTCCATTCATGCGGATGCCTTTACCAGCCGTCAGCCGAGCGGCTCATCGGTGTTTGCGCTGTCGACCAAAGGGGCCACCAGCACGGCGGCTAAATACCTCGCGCAAACCCAGAACGCCGCCGACTTAGTGGGGGGCGTAAGCAAAAGTGGCGACCGCTACGTTGATCACACCATGTTTGACATGGTGCAGTCGCTGACCATCACTGACAGCCTGAAATTTGGCAAAGCGGTGCTTAAACGACTGGGGCAGGTCAACAATCTGCATAAAAATCAGGTGGAGCAGGCCGGCTTTGCAGTACTAAAAGCACCGGATATTCCGTCGATCCTCGTCGAAACGGCGTTTATCAGTAACGTCGAAGAGGAACGTAAGTTGAAAACTGCAAAGTTCCAGCAGGAGGTTGCCGAGTCGATCCTTGCCGGGATCAAAGCCTACTTTGCCGACGGTGCGACGTTGGCAAGGCGCGGATAAGCCGGCGTGTCTTTGCTAAAGAGCGCCCACGGCGGCAATATTCGCGAAGCGGCGGCACTGCTTGGCGTTGATGCCGATACGCTGCTGGATTTCAGCGCCAACATCAATCCGCTGGGGATGCCAGCAGGCCTTAAACAGGCGATTATCGACAATCTTAACTGCGTCGAGCGTTACCCCGACGTCGACTATCAGCAACTGCATCAGGCGCTGGCGGCGCATCACGGTGTTCCTGCGTCGTGGTGTCTGGCGGGCAATGGTGAAACCGAATCGATTTTTACCCTCGTCCACGGTTTGAAGCCGCGCCGGGCGATGGTCATTGCACCGGGATTTGCTGAGTATCGCCGGGCGCTGGAAACCCTCGATTGTGAAATAGAGACCTTTGCCCTGCGCGAAGAAGACGGCTGGCAGCTGACCGAGCGGATTTTGCCGGCGCTGACGGCAGATCTCGACTGCCTGTTCCTGTGCACGCCAAATAATCCCACCGGGCTAATGCCGGAGCGCGCGCTGCTGGATGCCATCGCTGAGCGCTGTCGGACGCTCAATATCGCGCTTATTCTCGACGAAGCGTTTATCGATTTTATGACCGACGAGCCAGGTTTTATTCCGCAGCTAGGACAAAATCCGCACATTTGGGTGCTGCGATCGCTGACCAAGTTCTACGCCATTCCCGGCCTGCGTTTGGGTTATTTGCTTAACGGTGATGAGCAAGCGGTGGCGCGTCTGCGCAAGCATCAGATGCCGTGGTCAATCAACGCTTTTGCTGCGCTGGCGGGAGTCAGCGTGCTTAACGACCGCGACTACCAGCAGACCACCCTGGGCTGGCTGGCACGAGAAGGTCAGCATTTGTATCAGGCGCTGGGGGAAATTGACGGATTGACCGTCTATCCGGGGCGAGCGAACTATCTGTTTTTACGCTGCGAACGGGCGGATGTTGATCTGCAATACGCGTTACTGCAACAGCACATACTGATTCGCAGCTGCGCCAACTATCCGGGGCTGGACGGGCGCTACTTCCGCGTCGCGGTACGGAGCAAAATCGAAAACCAGCGGCTGCTGGCGGCAATGCGTCAGGTGCTAAGCTGAACCCCGCCCGACACCGCACTTAACAGGTGCTGCTTCGGCCAATGATTGGTCAGTTTTTTCTGCGTGAGTGCCCACCTAAGATACTCCACATCATGACGATCTTGGTCGAGCATCAGCCCGACCACGCTGCCGCTGTGCGCCACGTTCAGGCCGTATAAATCACAGGACTCTACCAGCGCCATCAGCGTCGCAAAGCCTGGCTTGGACAGCAGCGACTGGCTGGCGATAGCGCTGAGCGTTGCCGCTTCGCCAAGCAGGCTAGCGTCTTGCTCAATACAGGCGCGCTGCACTTTTCCCCAAGCTTGATGCAAAACCTCGGCATGCGCCGTGAGCGCCGCTGCGCGAGGAAGGCGATGATAGTCTGCGGTGCGCAAAAACACTGGACTTTCAAGGACTAAAAGGTCGAAATGCGGCGCGGGAGCGCAGGCAATCTGCGTGGTGGCGTGATGGTGACAGAACAGGGTTAACCGGCGAAACAGGGTGCTGTCGGTCGGTTCCAGCGAGACGCAAAGCGCAGCAAGCGTAGACTCATCAAGCGAATGGCCCAAATGATGGGCCGCGGCCACGGCGGTGGCGGCGATATCGGCGGTGCTGCTGGCCATCCCTTTTGCGATGGGCAGGGTTGAGTCCACTTCAATGCGCAGCGCCGAGCTTAACGCCTGCGGATAGCCAAAGTGGGCGAGCAGTGCGCTGACCATCGCTCGGGTGAGCGGACGTTCGTCGGGCAGCGGCGTGCCGTCGCGCACTTCCACCGTGCTATACCAGTCTATTGGACAGGAGATGAGCTTTTCGCTGCCCAGAATCCAGCCTTGTATCAATTCCCCGCAGGAACCGGGGCAGCGCGCCACGCTCATGATTTTCCTTGTCTTGCCCAACGAAATATAACTACCGTAAATATACCGGTATTGTCATAGCGCAACGAAATGATTCATGCGCGGCGCTAGAGTAAGGCGCTTTTATTTTTATGACGGGTATATACCGGCATAAATCTGCAACCAACAGGTTTGGCATATTATGTGCCAGGGAAGGAGGTGAATACACACGTGTATAAATCCTCCGCAGCCCCCGCTGCTGTGATGCTGACGACCCCGTAAACACCACTGATCGCTAGATCGGGAAGGACGGGCGAGGATGACGCTAAGCCAGAAGACCTGCCTGTTGGCCATTAACAACAACTTCGGTGGGAAGTGGGTTGCTTTGTGTTGCACGGCCATTAGGTCGGGCAAGCGCACGGCTATACCAAATCCTGCCTGAAAAAGGTCAGGGTATGGCAGCTAAACAGCACGCATTTGTTCTCGCAGGCACCGGCAGCGGCTGTGGTAAAACCACGGTGACGCTTGGTCTGCTCAAACTGCTTATGCAGCGCGGGCTGCGGGTTCAGCCGTATAAAGTTGGCCCTGATTACCTCGACACCGGCTGGCATACTGCGCTGTGCGGCGTCCCTTCGCGAAACCTCGACGGCTTTATGCTGCCCCCCTCAATCCTCAATGCGCTGTTTGGCGAGCATATGCAGCAGGCTGATATCGCCGTTATTGAAGGCGTGATGGGTCTGTATGATGGCTACGGCACCGACCCAAACTATTGCAGCAGCGCGGCGATGGCTAAACAGCTAGGCTGCCCGGTCATTTTGCTGGTGGATGGCAAAGCCGTTTCCACTTCGATTGCGGCGACGGTGATGGGCTTTCAGCACTTCGACCCAAGCCTCAATATTGCTGGGGTGATTGTCAATCGTGTCAACAGCGACAGCCATTTTCAACTGCTGAAAAGCGCCATCGAACGCTACTGCGCCTTGCCGGTGCTGGGCTATGCCCCGCGTGCCGAAGGGGTGGCGCTGCCCGAACGCCATCTTGGCCTAGTTACCGCTAGGGAATCGACGGTGGATACTCAGCCGTGGCAGGACTTTGCTGCGGGCCTTGAACGTACGCTGGATATCGACGCACTGCTCGCGCTCACTGAATTGTCCGCCTTACCGGTGGGGGAATGGCCAGCCACGCCGCTGCACGGCGAGGGATTAACGCTGGCGCTGGCCGATGATGAGGCCTTCAACTTCTACTACCCGGACAACTTGGCGCTGCTGGAACGGGCGGGGGTGACGATTGTTCGCTTCAGCCCGCTTCATGACCGCAAGCTGCCGGATTGCCAAATGCTGTGGCTGGGCGGCGGCTACCCGGAGCTTCACGCCCGCAGACTCGCGGCTAACCTACCGATGCTGGAACAAATTCGTGCTGCCCACCGGCGCGGCGTGGCGATTTACGCCGAATGCGGCGGTCTGATGTACCTCGGCAGCACGCTGGAGGATGCGCAGGGCGAGATCCACGCTATGGCCGATATTCTTCCCGGCGCCAGTAAAATGGGCAAACGACTGACTCGCTTTGGCTACTGTGAAGCACAGGCTGAAAGCCCGACGCTGCTCGCCGCTCCCGGTGACGTCCTGCGCGGGCATGAATTCCACTACTCCGATTTTATCCCGCAAATTCCGGCGGCGATGTCGTGTCGCAAAGTCCGCGATGGCGAGACTCTCCAGCAATGGCAAGGCGGCTGGCAGCGCGGTAACACCTTCGCCAGCTACCTGCACCTGCACTTCGCCCAGCGTCCCGCCATGCTGAACCACTGGTTTGCCGCCGCAAGGAGTGTCCAATGACGTTGCTGGCTTGGGGCCTCGCATGGCTGCTCGATTTTACCCTCGGCGACCCGCAAAACTGGCCGCATCCGGTGCGCTGGATAGGAAATCTGATTAACGCCGTTCAGCGCGTGGTGCGCCGTTTTTGTCATAGCGACCGCGCCCTACGTATCGGCGGCGGCGTGATGTGGCTGGTGGTGGTCGGGCTGACCTACGGTATCGCCTGGGGCGTACTAAAACTGGCCGCGTCGATACATCCGTGGCTGGGGTGGGGCGTTGAGGTGTGGATGATCTTCACCGTGCTGGCGGGGCGTTGCCTAGCGCGCTGTGCGCAGGATGTTGCCCGTCCGCTACGCGAAGGTCATCTTGGAGAAAGTCGCCTGAAGCTGTCGTGGATCGTGGGCCGCGACACCTCTGCGCTCCAGCCTGAACAAATTAATCGCGCGGTGGTAGAAACCGTGGCGGAAAACACCGTTGACGGCATTATCGCGCCCTTATTTTTCCTGCTGCTCGGCGGCGCGCCGCTGGCGATGGCCTATAAAGCGGTAAATACCCTCGATTCGATGGTCGGCTATAAGCATGAAAAATACCGCGCTATCGGTATGGTCAGCGCCCGACTTGATGATGTCGCCAACTATCTTCCTGCGCGCCTGAGCTGGCTGCTGATCAGTGCCGCGGCCTTCCTCTGCCGACTCGACGGCGTGCACGCGCTGCGCATCGGCTGGCGGGACCGATACAACCACAGCAGCCCAAACTGCGCCTGGTCCGAGGCCACCGTGGCTGGCGCGTTGGGCATCCGTCTTGGTGGCCCAAACGAATATTTTGGCCAGCGCGTCGACAAACCATGGATTGGTGACGCCCACCGCGCCATTGCCATTGATGATATTTCCCAAACGATTCGACTGATGTGGGTGGCGTCAACGCTAGCCCTGCTGCTGTTTATGGCGGTCAGGTTCTGGCTGGTTGACGCGGCCTAAGGAGAGCAGTAATGAACTATATCCAGCAACCGCAGGCAATCGAGCGTAAAAGCTTTGAGATTATCAGCGAGATTATCCATGAAACGCGCCCGGACTATCGCTTTGCCAGCCCGCTACACGAAGCCATCATCAAGCGAGTTATTCATACCACCGCTGACTTTGAGTGGCTGGATATTCTGTGGTTTGCCCCAGATGCCTTGCCGCGACTGTGCGAATCGCTAAGCCGCCCGTGCACGCTCTATACCGACACCACTATGGCGCTCTCAGGCATCAATAAAAATCTGCTGGCGACCTTTGGCGGCGAGTGTCGCTGCTACATCAGCGATCCGCGCGTGGTACGTGAAGCCAAATCTCAAGGCATAACCCGCTCGATGGCCGCGGTGGATATCGCGGCAAAAGAAGAGGGCGATAAGGTGTTTGTCTTTGGCAATGCGCCAACCGCGCTGTTTCGTCTACTGGAACATAAAGGGCTGGAAGCCGGTGGCGTTATCGGCGTACCGGTCGGCTTTGTCGGCGCGGCGGAGTCGAAAGATGCGCTTAGCCACAGCGGTTTACCGGGCATTGCCGCGCTGGGTCGCAAGGGCGGCAGCAACGTGGCCGCGGCTATCGTAAACGCCATTCTCTACCACTTACAGGCCGCCCAATGAGTGAACCGGCCTTCGACGCCCCGGTGTGGCATAACGGCAAAGCGCTACGCAAAGGGTATACCACCGGCTCCTGCGCAACGGCGGCGGCCAAAGTCGCCGCGCTGATGGTGATGCGCCAACACCTGATTCATCAGGTGTCGATTGTCACCCCTTCCGGCGTGACGCTGAACATGAACGTGGAATCGCCGCACGTTGAAGGACAGCAGGGCATCGCCGCGATCCGCAAAGACGGCGGCGACGATATTGATGCCACTCACGGGATGCTCATTTTTGCCCGCGTCACCCTGAGCGACAGCGGGGAGATCACGCTGCGCGGTGGCGAAGGCGTTGGCACCGTCACCCGTAAAGGCATTGGATTGCCCATCGGCAGCGCGGCGATTAACCGTACCCCACGCCACACCATTGAAACCGCCGTGCGCGAAGCGATTGGCCCGACGCGCGGCGCGGAGGTGGAAATCTTTGCCCCGGAAGGGGAAGAGCGGGCGCAGAAAACCTATAACTCGCGGCTAGGTATCCTTGGTGGCATTTCGATTATCGGCACCACCGGA
The DNA here is from genome assembly GCF_040932435.1 of Kluyvera sp. STS39-E. NCBI lineage: Bacteria > Pseudomonadati > Pseudomonadota > Gammaproteobacteria > Enterobacterales > Enterobacteriaceae > Kluyvera > Kluyvera sp. STS39-E. Next base: position 535,401 of record NZ_JBFQGA010000001.1, read on the forward strand.
ATTGTCACACCGATGTCGGAAGAGAGCTGGAAACGCTCGCTGGCGCTGGAACTGGAGATGAAGCGTGCCGCTGGCTTGGAACGCGTGGTGTTGGTGCCGGGCAACCACGGTGAACGCTTTGTACGCGAGCAGATGGGCATCGACCCGCAGGGGGTGGTGACCATGAGCAACTTCGTGGGCTACATGATTGAAGAGGCGGTGCGCCTTGGCTTTCGCCAGATTGTGTTGATCGGTCACCCGGGCAAGCTGATTAAAATCGCCGCCGGAATTTTCCATACCCATAGCCATATTGCCGATGCGCGTATGGAAACGCTGATCGCTCATTTGGCGTTGCTTGGCGCGCCGTTGGAACTGCTGACCTTGGTTAGTGACTGTGATACCACCGAAGCCGCGATGGAGCACATCGACGCTTATGGCTTTCAGCGTCTCTACAACCACTTGGCCGAACGTATCTGCCAGCGGGTCATGCAGCGGCTGCGCTTTACCAAAGCGCCCCCTATCTGCGACGCCATTATGTTTTCCTTTGATAACCAGATCCTCGGCAGCAATCGTCCGGTGAACGAGATTGTGGAGGCGATGACATGCTGACGGTGGTGGGCGTAGGCCCTGCGGGGCTTCAACTGATGACGCCGCTGGCCAAAGAGGCGGTCAGCCGCGCCGATGCCTTGGTGGGCGGCGCGCGCCATCTGGCGCAGTTCCCTGATTTTTCCGGCGAGCGCTGCGCATTGGGCGCGAATATCGCCGAGGTGCTGGCGTGGATAGAGGCCCGCTCTGCGCAAAATGTGGTGGTACTGGCGTCCGGCGACCCGCTGTTTTACGGCATTGGCACGCGCCTGCTCGCCCATTTTGGTCGCGATAACGTGCAGGTGATCCCCGGCGTCAGCGCCGTGCAGTATCTGTGCGCGCGGGCGGGAGTCGATATGAATGACATGTGGCTCACCAGCAGCCACGGGCGCGCGGTCAACTTTGACGTGCTCGCCACTCACCAAAAAGTGGCGATGGTCACCGACAAGCGCTGCGGGCCGAAAACCATTGCCGCCGAGTTGGTAGCGCGCGGCAAGGGGCATCGCTGGATGATCGTTGGCGAAAATCTGGCCCAGGACGACGAACGGATCCACTGGCTGCGGGTCAGTGCGGTCGTGAACGACTATGAGATGAACACGGTGGTGATCCTCGATGAAAGATGAGCTGTTTTTACGCGGCGAAAAGGTGCCGATGACCAAAGAGGCGGTGCGTGCGCTGGCGCTTTCAAAGCTTGAACTGCATCGGGCTCGCCACCTGATTGATATTGGTGCCGGAACCGGCAGCGTCTCGATTGAGGCGGCGCTACAAAATCCAACGCTTAAGGTGACCGCCATTGAGCGCAACCCGGTGGCGCTGCGGTTGCTGGCAGAAAACTGTCGGCATTTCGCCTGCGCCAACGTGCACATCGTCGAGGGCGACGCGCCGGTTGCTATCGCCGAGCCTGCCGACGCCGTCTTTATGGGCGGCAGCGGCGGCCATCTGTGCGAACTGATTGACTGGTCTTTACGCCAGCTGCGCCCCGCAGGGCGGCTGGTGATGACTTTTATATTGCAGGAAAACCTGCACAGCGCCCTCGGTCATTTACGCCAGTTGGGGATCAGTAACGTTGACTGCCAGCAGTTGGGCGTCGCGGCGCTGACCTCGCTTGGCAGCGGCCACTATTTCAAACCGCATAACCCCGTTTTTGTGATTGCCTGTCAGAAGGAAGAAAACCATGGCTGAGGCCTTTGACCCACGCTGCGTTTGGTTCGTCGGTGCAGGTCCCGGCGACCGTGACCTGATTACCCTGAAGGGCTACCGCTTACTGCAGCAGGCGCAGGTTGTTATCTACGCCGGATCGCTGATTAACACCGAACTACTGGACTACTGCCAAGCGGGCGCTGAATGCCATGACAGTGCCGGATTGCACCTAGAGCAGATCATCTCGCTGATGGAAGCGGGGGTGAAGGCCGGGAAAACGGTGGTACGCCTGCAAACCGGCGATGTCTCGCTGTATGGCTCGGTGCGCGAGCAGGGCGAAGAACTGACTCGTCGAGGTATCGCATATCAGGTGGTGCCGGGTGTCAGCGCGTTTCTTGGTGCGGCGGCGGAGCTGGGCGTGGAGTACACCGTCCCGGAAGTCTCGCAAAGCCTGATTATCACCCGGTTGGAGGGGCGTACCCCGGTGCCGGGGCGCGAGCAGCTTGAATCCCTCGCCCAACACCAAACCTCGATGGCGATTTACCTGTCGGTGCAGCGCATCCACAAAGTGGCGGAGCGTTTGATCGATGGCGGCTACCCGGCCACGACGCCGGTGGCGGTGGTCTATAAGGCCACTTGGCCGGAAAGCCAGACGGTACGCGGCACGCTGGCGGATATCGGTGACAAAGTGCGCGATGCCGGTATTCGCAAAACGGCGCTCATTCTGGTCGGCAATTTCTTAGGCGATGAATACCACTACTCACGACTCTACGCGGCGGATTTCAGTCATGAATACCGTAAAGCCTGACGGTATCGCACTGTTGTGCCTGACGCCCGGCGGTGTGGCGTTGGCAAAGCGACTCCGTACTGCGCTGCCAATGACCTGTTTTACCCGTGAAGGGCTGGTTGAGGACGGTTTTTTGCCCTTTGACAGCAGCTTTGCCCACCAGGTGCAGCAGGCATTTACCCGCTATTCGGCGCTGATTTTTATCGGCGCGACCGGGATTGCAGTGCGCGTGCTGGCGCCGCTTTTGGTAGATAAATTCCATGACCCGGCGGTGGTGGTCATTGATGAGCGCGGTCAGCACGTTATCAGCCTGCTCTCAGGGCATATCGGCGGGGCGAACGATTTGGCGCGTCAACTGGCGGGTATTCTCGGCGTGGACCCGGTGATTACCACCGCCACCGACGTTAACGATGTGGCGGCGCTGGATACCCTAGCCTGCCAGCTTAATGCCCGTATGGATAACTTTCGCGCGGCAGTGAAAACCGTTAACCAAATGCTGGTGAGCCAGCGGCGCGTGGGGCTGTGGTGGGATGAGTCGCTCACCGATACGGTCAGCCGCTGCGATCGGCGCGGGTTTATTACCGTCACTGACCTGCAGCAGCTTCCGCAACTGGATGCGTTGGTCTGCATCACGCTGCGCGACACGCTGCCCGAGCTGCCGATACCGCACTGGAAGCTGGTTCCGCGGCGGATTGTCGCCGGTATTGGCTGCAGGCGTGGCACCTCTTGCTCGGTGATAAGTGCGCTGCTGCTGCGCCAGCTGGCCGCTAATCGTATTGACCCGCTGGCCCTGAAGGCGATTGGCAGCATTGTGGTGAAGCAAGATGAACTCGGGCTGAACCAACTGGCGAGCGACTTCGACGTACCGTTTGAAATTTTTAGCGTCGCCGAGCTTCGCGAACACGAACACCGTTTTCCTTCCTCGCTGTTTGTGAAGAAAACGGTAGGCGTTGGCAGCGTTTCTGGCCCCGCTGCGTGGCGGCTTTGCAATGGGCATCTTATTGGCGAGAACCTGCGTGAACAGGGCGTCACTATTACTTTGGGAGTAACACACTGATGTTAAGCGTAATTGGAATCGGTCCTGGCTCGCAGGCGATGATGACCATGGAAGCCGTTGAAGCCCTGCAGGCGGCGGAAATAGTCGTCGGCTACAAAACCTATACCCATCTGGTAAAGGCTTTTACCGGCGATAAGCAGGTTATCAAAACCGGGATGTGCAAAGAGATCGAACGCTGCCAGGCGGCGATTGAGCTGGCGCAGGCGGGGCACAACGTGGCGCTTATCAGCAGCGGTGATGCTGGGATTTATGGTATGGCGGGGCTGGTACTGGAACTGGTGAGCAAGCAGAAGCTGGATGTCGAGGTTCGCCTTATCCCCGGCATGACCGCCAGCATTGCCGCTGCCTCCCTGCTGGGCGCGCCGCTGATGCACGACTTCTGCCATATCAGCCTGAGCGACCTGCTGACGCCGTGGCCAGTGATTGAAAAACGCATTATCGCCGCCGGGGAAGCGGACTTTGTCATCTGCTTCTACAACCCGCGCAGCCGTGGCCGTGAAGGGCATCTGGCGCGCGCCTTTGAACTGCTCGCCGCCTGCAAAAGCGCCAACACGCCGGTGGGCGTCGTGAAATCTGCCGGGCGCAAAAAAGAAGAAAAATGGCTGACCACCCTTGGTGAGATGGACTTTGGTCCGGTTGATATGACCAGCCTGGTGATTGTCGGCAATAAAACCACCTATGTGCAGGACGGCCTGATGATCACGCCAAGGGGCTACGTACTGTGAGTGAGGGCGACGTTCTGGTCCTCGGCGGCACCAGCGATGCGCGGGCGATTTGCCTGCAGCTTGATGCCGCACGGGTGCCGTACACCGTGTCGGTCGCGACGCCAACCGGCGTAGCCCTGGCGGGCGATATTGCCGGACAGGTGCGCTGCGGGCGCATGGATCTCACGGAGATGGTTACTTGGCTGCGCGAACACCAGACCCGCTGGGTGATTGATGCCTCTCATCCGTACGCCGAAGTGGTGAGCCGTAACGCGCAGGCGGCCTGCGAGCAGACCGGCGTGCTGCTTAGCCGCTATCAGCGTCCAGAGCAGCTCGATTCCTTGACGCATCCGCTGCTGCACTACGTAGCAAATATCCCTGAAGCCTGCGCGCTGATTCAGACGATGGGGGAACGGGTGCTGCTTACCACTGGCAGCAAAGAGCTAGCGCTGTGGCGGGAAGGTCTGCCGGGAAAGACGCTGCTTGCCCGCGTGCTGCCGGTACCTGAGGTAATGCAACAGTGCGCCGATTTAGGCTTTGGGGTGGGCGAAATCTTTGCGCTTTGCGCCCCGTTTAGCGCCGAGTTTAACGCCGCATTTTACCGTCACTGCCGCGCCGATGTGATGGTCACCAAAGCCTCCGGCGCGGAAGGCGGCTATCAGGAAAAGGTTCAACCCTGCCTAGATGCCGGTATTCCCTGCATCGTGATTACCCGTCCGGCACCCTTGGTGACCGGCGATGAACGACTGAACAGTCTGGCTGAGTTTGCCGAGCGCTTGGCGCGCTGGCAGGCCACGGCATAAGGAAACAATGATGAAAAAAGCCCTCTTAGTGGTCAGCTTCGGCACCAGCTATCACGATACCTGTGAGAAAAATATTGTCGCCTGTGAACGCGAACTGGCGGCAAGCTGCCCGGATCGTGACCTGTTCCGGGCGTTCACTTCCGGCATGATTATCCGCAAGCTCAAACTGCGTGACGGTATTGAAACCGATACGCCGCTGGAGGCGCTGCAAAAGCTAGCTGAACTGGGGTACGAAGATGTGGCGGTGCAGTCGCTGCACATTATCAACGGCGATGAATACGAGAAGATCGCTCGCGAAGTGCAGAGCCTGCGCCCGCTATTTCGCCGTCTGACGATCGGCACCCCGCTGTTGAGTGGTCATGACGACTACGTGCGGCTGATGCAGGCGCTGGAGCAGCAAATGCCAGCGCTTAATCCCGATGAGAAAGTGGTGTTTATGGGGCATGGGGCCAGTCATCACGCCTTTGCCGCTTACGCTTGTCTTGACCACATGATGAGCGTCCAGCGCTTCCCGGCGCGCGTTGGCGCGGTAGAGAGCTACCCGGAAGTGGATGTGCTGATCGAAAGTCTCAATCGCGAGGGCGTGCGTAGCGTGCACCTGATGCCATTGATGCTGGTGGCGGGCGACCATGCGATTAACGATATGGCGTCCGATGAAGAAGACTCGTGGAAAACGCTGTTCACCGCGGCGGGCATCACCGCCACGCCTTGGCTGCGTGGGCTGGGGGAAAACCCGGCGGTACGGTCGATGTTTGTTGAGCATCTGCAGCAATCGCTGGAGGTGGCATGAGCGGAAAACTGTATGCCCTAAGCACCGGACCGGGAGCCGCCGATCTCATCACCGTGCGCGCGGCGCGTATTCTCGGCGGGCTCGATATTCTTTACGCCCCGGCGGGACGCAAAGGTGGCGACAGCCTGGCGCTGTCCATCGTGCGTGAATATCTGTCTGCACATACGGAGGTGCGCTGCTGCCATTTTCCGATGAGCGCCGATAGCGCCGAAAAAGAGGTGGTGTGGGACGACGTTTCAAGAGCGCTGGTAAGCGAAGTTGAAGGCGGTAAGCAGGTAGGATTTATCACGCTGGGCGACGCCATGCTGTTCAGCACGTGGGTCTTTTTATTGCAGCGGATTGGCAGCCCTGAATGGCTGGAGATTATTCCCGGCGTGACGTCGTTTGCCGCCATTGCCGCTCGTGCGCAGATGCCGTTGGCGATGGAACAGCAGTCGCTGGCGGTCGTCGCGTGTACCGCGCCGGAATCGGAAATCGCCCACGCGTTGGCACAGCATGACAGCCTCGTGCTGATGAAAGTCTACGGTCGTTTCCCGCGTATCAAAGCACTGCTGGCACAGGCGGGGCTGTTGGATAAAGCCCTGCTGATGGCCGAGGCGACGCTGCCGGGGGAGCAGTGCTGGAGAAATCTGGCGGAGGTCAGCGATGACCAGCCGCTGCCTTATTTTTCAACCATTCTGGTGAATAAACAGTGGGGGCAGGGACAGTGAGTCTAGAACAACAACTTAAAAAATTATCGTTGAGCGGGGCGGCGGCAGCGCTGCTGCTGTTGGTGGTGCCGGAACAGGCGTTTGCGATGCACATCATGGAAGGCTTTTTGCCGCCGATGTGGGCGCTGGCGTGGTGGCTGCTGTTTTTGCCATGTCTGTGGTACGGACTGGTGCGCCTGCGTCACATCGTTCAAGAGGATAACAACCAGAAGGTACTGCTGGCGCTGTGCGGAGCATTTATTTTTGTTCTCTCGGCGCTGAAGATCCCGTCTGTCACTGGCAGTTGTTCGCACCCGACCGGCGTGGGGTTGGCGGTCATTTTGTTTGGTCCGGGCGTGGTGGCGATTCTGGGGGCCATCGTGCTGCTGTTCCAGGCGCTGCTGCTGGCGCACGGCGGGCTGACGACGCTCGGCGCGAACGGCATGTCGATGGCGGTGATTGGGCCTATCGTCGGCTATCTGGTGTGGAAAATGGCCTCTAAAGCGGGCTTTCGTCGTGATGTGTCGGTGTTCCTCTGTGCGATGCTGGCGGATTTGGCAACCTATTTTGTCACTTCGCTCCAACTGGGCGCCGCTTTCCCGGATCCGCAGGCAGGGATCGCCGGGTCGAGTCTGAAATTTATGGGGATCTTCTGTCTGACGCAGATCCCGATTGCCATTGCTGAAGGGCTGTTGACGGTGATGATTTACGACCAGTTGACCAAACGTCAGCTTATCCCCGCGCAAGGAAACTAAGATGAAAAAGACATTGATTCTACTGGCGATGATCATCGCTCTCGTGATTCTGCCATTCTTTATTAATCACGGCGGCGAGTACGGTGGATCCGATGGCGAAGCAGAAAGCCAGATCCAGGCGATCGCCCCGCACTATGAGCCTTGGTTCCAGCCGCTATACGAACCGGCGAGCGGCGAAATTGAAAGCCTGCTGTTTACCCTGCAAGGCTCGCTCGGTGCGGCGGTGATTTTCTATATTCTGGGTTACTACAAAGGTCGTCAGCGTAATGATGACCGGGCTTGACCGACTGAGCTACCAGAGCCGTTGGTTTCACGTCGCGCCAGAACGGAAATTCCTGTTCTGGCTGCTGTTGATGGTTCTGGCATTTAGCCTGCCGCCACTGGGGCAGGCTGTGCTGATGGGGCTCACGGCGGCGCTAACCTGCTGGCTACTGCGAGTCTCTTTTTGGCGCTGGTGTCGTTGGATGGCGCTGCCGTTGGGTTTTCTGTTGGTCGGGGTGTTGACCATTGTGTTTAGCGTGAGTCGCGACCCGCATACGCTGCTGGCGAGCGTGCCGCTCGGCGGGTTTTGGTTGGGCATCACCCAGGTAGGCTTAAACACCGCCAATGACACTTTCTGGCGCAGCCTCGCGGCGCTGTCGGCAACCTTCTGGCTGGTGCTGAATCTTCCCTTCCCGCAGCTAATTGTGCTGCTAAAACGCGCGCGGGTGCCGCGCCTGCTCACTGAGCAAGTTCTGCTGACGTGGCGCTTTATCTTTATTCTGCTGGATGAGGCGATGGCGATTCACCGGGCGCAGACGCTGCGTTTTGGCTATCGCAATGTGCGGCTTGGCTACCGTTCGCTGTCGATGCTGGTGGGACTGCTGTTTACCCGCGTGCTTATTCGCTATCAGCAGATGAGCACGGCGCTGGATATCAAACTGTATCAGGGTGATTTTCACCTTTAAGGAACACCATGCTGGGTACTCGCGATCTGTGGTTTCGCTACCAGGACGAACCGACGCTGAAAGGGCTGACGCTGGATTTTTCCCAGCAGGCCGTCACCGGGTTGGTGGGGGCGAACGGCTGCGGAAAGTCGACGCTGTTTATGCATCTCAGCGGGCTGTTGCGACCGCAGCAAGGGGCGGTGCTATGGCAGGGAAAACCGCTGGATTACAGCAAGCGTGGGCTGCTGGCGTTGCGTCAGCAGGTGACAACGGTATTTCAAGATCCGGATCAGCAAATTTTTTATACCGACATCGATAGTGATATCGCCTTCAGCCTGCGTAATCTCGGCGTGGCGGAGGACGAAATCGCCCGCCGTATTGATGATGCGCTGACGCTGGTTGATGCCCAGCATTTTCGCCAGCAGCCAATCCAATGCCTGAGCCACGGGCAGAAAAAACGGGTAGCGATAGCGGGTGCGCTGGTGTTGCAGGCTCGTTATCTGCTGCTTGATGAACCCACCGCAGGGCTGGACCCGTCTGGACGAGCGCAGATGGTTGAGATAATCAAGCGTATCGTCGCACAGGGCAATCATGTGGTAATTTCCAGCCACGATATTGATTTGATTTATGAAGTCAGCGACGCGGTATACGTGCTGCGCCGTGGCGAAGTTCTGGCGGCGGGTAAAGCGGGCGATGTCTTTGCCCAACGTACGCTGATTGAGGAAGCAGGATTAAGCCAGCCGTGGCTGGTAAAACTGCACGCGGAGCTTGGGCTGCCGCTGTGTAAAACCGAGGCGGAATTTTTCTGCCGTATGCGTGAGAAAGGAACCGTATGATCCAGGCCATTATGTTGCAGGGCACCGCATCCGACGTTGGCAAAAGCATGCTGGTGGCGGGGCTGTGCCGGATTTTCTATCAAGATGGCCTGCGCACCGCGCCGTTTAAATCGCAGAACATGGCGCTCAATTCCGGGATTACCCCGGATGGCAAAGAGATGGGGCGGGCGCAAATTTTTCAGGCTGAAGCGGCTGGAATTGCACCGGACGTACGGATGAACCCGATCTTGCTCAAACCAACCAGCGACCGCAAAGCGCAGATTGTGCTGATGGGCGAGGTGGCAACCAACATGGATGCCGTGAGCTATCACGATTACAAACCGCGCCTGCGCGAGCAGATCCTCGAGGTTTACCATAGCCTTGCCCAGGACTACGAGGTCGTGGTGCTGGAAGGGGCGGGCAGCCCGGCGGAGATCAACCTGCGCGACCGCGATATCGTCAATATGGGTATGGCGGAGATGGCGCAGTGTCCGGTTATTCTGGTGGCCGATATTGACCGCGGCGGGGTTTTTGCTTCTATTTACGGCACTTTGGCGTTGCTGCATGAGGATGAAAGGGCGCGGGTAAAGGGCGTTATCATCAATAAGTTTCGCGGCGATGTTGCGCTGCTCTATTCCGGTATTGAACAAATTGAAGCCTTAACCGGCGTGCCGGTGCTGGGCGTGATGCCGTGGCTGGAGGTCGATCTCGAAGACGAGGACGGCGTAGCGCTGCAAAAAGGCAAATACCGCAATGCTGGAAATCGGGAGATAGACGTGGCGGTAGTACAGCTACCGCATATCTCCAACTTCACTGATTTCAACGCTTTAGCCGCGCAACCGGATGTCCGCGTACGCTATGTACGCCACGTTGACGATCTTGCCGGCGCTGATTTGATTATTCTGCCGGGCAGTAAAAATACCCTCGGTGACCTGCTGTGGTTACAGGAGAGCGCATTCGCCCACGGCATTTTGCTGGCGCAACGACAGGGCGTGCCGGTGCTGGGGATTTGTGGCGGCTATCAGATGCTGGGCGATACGCTGATTGATGAGGTGGAATCCGGGCTCGGCACGCTGCCAGGATTGGGTTTGCTCAACACCGTGACCCGTTTCGCGCCACATAAAACCACCACTCAGGCGACGGCAACGCTTAATGATGCGTTGCCGGGCTTGCTGGCTGCCGCATCCGGGATGACCCTGCGCGGCTATGAAATTCATATGGGCGAGACGACGTTATCAGACGGTGCTAGGCCTTTGATGCAGCTTTGCAAAAATGGGCTGTTTAGCGCAGACGGTGCAGTCAGTGAGGACGGTCTGGTTTTTGGCACCTACCTTCACGGTCTGTTTGATAGCGATGCTTTTACCCGCGCGCTGGTGAACACGCTGCGCGAGAGAAAGGGGCTAGCGGCGCTGGACAGCGACTTCCACTACGCGCGCTATAAAGCACAGCAGTTTGATATTTTGGCAGAATCTATGCGTCAGCATATTGATATTGAAAAGATTTATACGATTATGCGGGAACATCAGGAACCGTAGCGGCGGTGGGGCGCCATTCTCAGGAGTGGCGTATGGCGCTTTATGACAGGCAAAAAAAAACACCCTAATGGGTGTCATTTTAGTGTTGGTTGCGGGGGCCGGATTTGAACCGACGACCTTCGGGTTATGAGCCCGACGAGCTACCAGGCTGCTCCACCCCGCGTCCGTCATTACTCTTCCATCGAGTAATGTTTACTGCTTACTTTAATTGGTTGCGGGGGCCAGATTTGAACTGACGACCTTCGGGTTATGAGCCCGACGAGCTACCAGGCTGCTCCACCCCGCGTCCGTGGAAGCGCACTATACTCTGCTGAACTTTTGTTGCAACCCATTTTTGAGATAAATCACTCATTTTTTTATAGGTTGTACGTATACGGCACAATTAAGGCGTTTTTTTGTACAAAGTTATTGCGAGTCGCCCTAATCACATTTCATTACCCTTGGCGGTTTGTTATCGTCATCGGGCACTTTCGATTATGCGGAAAATAGAAGACACCATGAAAGGACGTTGGGTTAAGTATGTAGCAACAGGGGCAATGCTGGCGATGTTAGCAGCCTGTTCGTCAAAACCGACCGATCGCGGTCAACAGTATAAAGACGGGAAATTCACCCAGCCTTTCTCACTGGTTAATCAGCCTGAAGCCGTGGGCGCCCCGATTAATGCGGGCGACTTTGCTGAGCAGGTGAACCAGATTCGTAACGCCTCTCCACGCCTGTACGGCAATCAGAGCAACCTTTATAACGCGGTGCAGCAGTGGCTGCGCGCCGGCGGTGATACGCGCACTATGCGCCAGTACGGCCTTGACGCTTGGCAGATGGAAGGTACCGATAACTACGGGAACGTCCAGTTTACCGGCTACTACACGCCGGTGGTGCAGGCACGGCATACGCGACAGGGCGAATTCCAGTATCCGCTTTACCGTATGCCACCAAAACGCGGCAAGCTGCCTTCTCGTGCCGGGATTTACGCCGGGGAGCTTAGCGATAACTACGTACTGGCCTACAGTAACTCGCTGATGGATAACTTCATCATGGACGTTCAGGGCAGCGGATACATTGATTTTGGTGATGGCTCGCCGCTGAACTTCTTTAGCTACGCGGGGAAAAACGGCTGGGCTTATAAAAGTATCGGCAAAGTGCTCATCGATCGCGGTGAAGTGAAACGCGAGGATATGTCGATGCAGGCGATTCGCCACTGGGGTGAGACGCATAGCGAAGCAGAAGTCCGCGAACTGCTGGAGCAGAACCCGTCGTTCGTCTTCTTTAAACCGCAGTCGTTCGCTCCGGTGAAAGGGGCCAGCGCCGTGCCGCTGATTGGTCGGGCTTCGGTGGCTTCTGATAAGAGCGTTATCCCGCCGGGGACCACGCTACTGGCGGAAGTGCCGCAGCTTGATAATAACGGCAAGTTTAACGGCCAGTACGAACTGCGCTTGATGGTGGCGCTGGACGTGGGCGGCGCGATTAAAGGCCAGCACTTTGATATTTACCAAGGTATTGGCGCGGATGCCGGGCATCGCGCGGGCTGGTATAATCATTACGGACGCGTATGGGTGTTGAAGACAGCGGCCAACGGCGGGAATGTGTTTAGCGGCTAGTTGCCGAATGGTGCTTCGCTTATCAGGCCTACATGATTGAGTAGGCCTGATAAGGCGTAGCTGCCATCAGGCAGTCATATCGCGCGATATTTATGAGTTTGAGGTTTTATGTCTGTGGTTATCAGTGACGCCTGGCGTCAACGTTTTGGCGGTACGGCGCGGTTATACGGCGAGAAAGCCTTACAGGTTTTCGCCGAGGCGCACGTGTGCGTGGTCGGAATTGGCGGCGTCGGCAGTTGGGCGGCGGAAGCGCTAGCGCGTACCGGCATTGGTGCTATCACGCTAATTGATATGGATGATGTGTGCGTCACCAACACCAATCGCCAGATCCACGCGCTGGGCGGTAACGTTGGGCTGGCGAAAGCCGAAGTGATGGCGGATCGTATTCGGCTTATTAACCCGGAATGTCGCGTTACCGTTATCGACGATTTTGTCACGCCGGATAACGTGGCTGAATATATGGGCCTAGGCTACAGCTACGTCGTTGATGCGATTGATAGCGTGCGCCCGAAAGCGGCGCTGATTGCCTGGTGCCGTCGCAATAAAGTGCCGTTAATTACCACCGGCGGTGCGGGCGGGCAAATTGATCCGACGCAGATTCAGGTCAGCGACCTGGCGAAAACCATCCAAGACCCGCTGGCGGCGAAGCTGCGTGAGCGGCTGAAAAGCGATTTCGGCGTGGTGAAGAACAGCAAAGGCAAGCTCGGCATTGATTGCGTATTTTCCACCGAAGCTTTGGTGTATCCGCAGTCAGACGGTTCCGTGTGTGCGATGAAAAGTACCGCAGAAGGGCCAAAACGTATGGACTGTGCCTCCGGTTTTGGTGCGGCGACGATGGTTACCGCAACCTTTGGCTTTGTTGCGGTATCCCATGCGTTGAAAAAGATGTTGGCAAAAGTAGAGCGTCAGGCCAGCGTCTGACGGGCAGCTTGTGTGATTGCTTCGCTCAGGGCCATCAGGCCCTGACTGCGCGAGGCGCTAAGCTGGCCGCGCAGCCCTAGATCATCAAACAAAGCCAGCGGTTCGGTGGCCAGAATATCTGCCGGTTGTTTGCCTTCCACCGCGGTCAACAGCACGGCCAGCAGCCCGCGTACAATTCTCCCTTCGCTATCGCCAAAGAAGTGCAGCGCGCCGTTCGGTGCTTGCGTGTAGCCCAGCCATACCCGGTTTTCGCAGCCTGCAATTTCCTGTGCCTGCGCTTTAAGCGCGTCACTCAGCGTCGGCAGCTTTTTGCCGAGCAGGATCAACTGACGGTATTTATCTTCCCACTGCGAAAGTGCGCCAAACTGCTGTCGCAACGATTCGGGTGTGACGAGGGTGCCAAACGGATGCTCGGCCTTTAAGGTTGTTGTCATCAATCCACCAGTAGTTCAAGCGCACGGTCGACGGCATCAACCAGCGCGTGTACATCGTCTTGGGTATTATAAGGAGCAAACGAGGCGCGTAGCGTACCGCTGACGCCTAGCGCGGTGAGCAGCGGTTGGGCACAATGCTGGCCCGCACGCAGGGCAATACCGTATTCCGCCAGCAGCGTCACCATATCGCTATGGTGCACGCCGGCAAAATCAAACGCTAACAGGCTGGAGTCTTGGCAACGGAAGGAGCGAAAACCAGGACGTTTTGCCAGCGCCTCTTCTGCAAGGGTTGCGAGACCGCGGCTCCATGATTCCGCCTGCTGAATATCGCTATCCGCCAGCCATTCTAGCGCGGCACTTAGGCCAATAACCCCCGCCACGTTTGGCGTACCGGCTTCCAGACGATACGGCACCGGCTGAGTGGTGAAGCCTTCAAAGGTCACTTCGCGAATCATTTTCCCGCCGCCTAACCACGGGCTCATGGCGTCGAGCAGTTCACTTTTGCCGTACAGTGCACCGATGCCGGTCGGCCCATAGAGCTTATGACCGGAGAAGGCGTAAAAGTCGATATCCAGCGCCTGCACGTCGGCCGGGAAATGCACCGCTCCCTGAGCACCATCAACCATCACCACCATGCCGGCCTGATGGGCAAGCGTAACGGCAAGTGCGAGATCCGGACAGCCACCGGTGACGTTGGACATCTGACCGATAGCCAAAATGCGGCTACGCGGGGTTATCAGCGTGCGGAGTTGCGCAACATCAGGCACATGGTCCGCGCCTAACGGTAGTTGCACGACTTTAACCCCTGTTTGCTCGGCAACCATCAGCCATGGCACTAGGTTAGCGTGGTGTTCAGCGACGCTGACGATAATTTCGTCGCCCGGCTGGAGGCGGGGACGGGCGTAGCACTGCGCCACCATATTAATGGCTTCCGTGGTGCCGCGCGTCCAGACGATATCTTTACCGCTCGGCGCGTTCAGCCAGCGGGCGACCTGGTCGCGTGCGGCTTCGTAGCGCTCGGTTAAGCGCTGGGCTTCGGCAAATTGGCTGCGGTGAACGTTACCCGCGCTGAGCGAGTAGAAATGAGCTGTCGCCTCAATAACGGCCTGCGGTTTTAACGCGGTGGCGGCGCTATCAAGGTAAACCCCGGCATCGTGCAGGGCGGGAAACTGTGCGCGAAACTGCGCGGGGGAGAACGCGTTCATGGAATTCCTCGTATCGATTGTCCGATCGTCGCGCAAAATGCGCATTGATACAAGTGGAGGCGCATTGTCAGAATGGTCTGTATTTTCAGATGAAAGCGGATAAGTGTCTTATGCTAAATAACGTTGGGTAAATATTTCTACCTGTCATTTTGATAGATATTCTTAGCATAAATCGCTGTAAGGAGAAAAAGATGAAAAAGACTGCCGCAATTATTTCTGCCTGTATGCTGACCTTTGCCCTGAGCGCCTGCTCGAGCCCGAACTATGTGATGCATACCAACGATGGCCGTAGCATTGTTTCTGAGGGTAAGCCTCAGACCGATGATGACACCGGCATGATCTCATATAAAGATGCCAACGGCGTGAAGCAACAGATTAACCATAGCGATGTGAAAGAGATGATTGCTCTGGAGAAATAGGGCATTCACAGGCAAAAAAAAGCACCGCAATAAGGCGGTGCTACATTAATCACTATGGACAGACAGGGTAAATGTACAGGAAGTGAAAAAGGGTAGCCTTGCTACCGTGATCTGAATTGCAGACCAATTGCAAACACAACAACACAACATCACAACCGCAAGCCAAAAGCTGTTCAGAACACGCATTCCGAAAAAAGCTTTTCGTTCCGGCTCAGGAAGTGCCGCCATGATAGGTATTTGCTGGTAGAACCTCAACGGACAAATTATAATGTCTCAGATAAAAAAAACTAATAGGTTAAACAGTGTTTCCTATTTGTTAAAATCAATTAACAATTGAGTTCTGGGACCATGTCAAAGCGTTTGCCACCTCTTAATGCATTACGTGTATTTGATGCAGCCGCACGTCATTTAAGCTTCACTCGTGCGGCCGATGAGCTTTTTGTGACGCAGGCCGCAGTAAGCCATCAAATCAAGTCTCTCGAGGATTTTCTGGGTCTAAAACTGTTCCGGCGGCGTAACCGCTCCCTGCTGTTAACGGAGGAGGGACAGAGCTATTTTCAGGATATCAAGGAGATCTTTTCGCAATTAACCGAGGCTACGCGTAAACTACAGGCCCGGAGTGCGAAAGGGGCGTTAACCGTGAGTTTACTGCCCAGTTTTGCCATTCAGTGGCTGGTGCCTCGCCTCTCAAGCTTTAACTCAGCTTATCCGGGAATCGACGTCAGAATTCAGGCCGTTGACCGTCAGGAAGACAAACTGGCGGACGATGTGGATGTGGCCATTTTTTATGGTCGCGGCAACTGGCCGGGACTGCGGGTTGAAAAACTCTACGCTGAGTATCTGCTCCCCGTCTGTTCTCCGTTGCTGCTTACCGGTGAGAAAGCACTAAAAACGCCCGCCGACCTAGCAAAGCACACGTTGTTGCACGATGCTTCGCGCCGCGACTGGCAAACCTATACCCGCCAGCTCGGGCTTAGCCATATCAACGTGCAGCAGGGGCCAATTTTCAGCCATAGCGCGATGGTGCTACAGGCTGCTATCCATGGACAGGGGGTTGCGTTGGCGAATAACGTCATGGCGCAATCTGAAATTGAAGCGGGCCGTCTGGTATGTCCGTTTAATGACGTCCTCGTCAGCAAGAATGCTTTTTATCTGGTTTGTCATGACAGTCAGGCAGAACTGGGTAAAATAGCGGCCTTTCGTCAATGGATTCTGGCGAAAGCGGCTCAAGAGCAAGAAACTTTTCGTTTTCGATACGACCAATAAATGAATTTAGGGTAATACCATGACCAGCCGTTTTATGCTGATATTTGCCGCAATCAGTGGCTTTATTTTTGTTGCACTTGGCGCGTTTGGCGCACACGTGCTGAGCAAATCGTTAGGCGTTGTTGAGATGGGGTGGATCCAGACCGGTCTGGAGTACCAGGCATTCCACACGCTGGCGATTTTTGGCCTTGCCGTTGCCATGCAGCGCCGCATTAGTATTTGGTTCTACTGGAGCAGCGTATTTATGGCGCTGGGTACAGTACTGTTTAGCGGCAGCCTGTACTGCTTGGCACTCTCCCATCTGCGTCTGTGGGCTTTTGTCACACCGGTTGGCGGCGTAAGTTTCCTGGCCGGTTGGGTTTTGATGTTAATTGGTGCGATTCGACTTAAACGTAAGGGTGTTGTTCATGAATAAGGTTGTGCTGTATTGCCGCCCTGGGTTTGAGAAAGAGTGTGCTGCGGAAATTACCGATAAGGCCGGACGTCGCGAGGTGTTTGGCTTTGCGCGCGTGAAAGATAACTCCGGCTATGTGATTTTCGAATGCTATCAGGAAGGCGATGCTGACAAACTGGCGCGTGAGCTGCCGTTTAGTTCACTGGTGTTTGCCCGTCAGATGATTGTGGTGGGCGAGCTGTTAAAAGATCTTCCGCCGGAAGACCGCGTAACCCCGATCGTCGGCATGCTGCAAGGCGTGGTCGAGAAGGGTGGCGATCTTCGTGTGGAAGTGGCTGACACCAACGAAAGCAAAGAGCTGATGAAGTTCTGCCGTAAGCTCACCGTGCCGCTGCGCTCGGCGCTACGTGAAGCGAAGGTGCTGGCTTCGTATGAGACGCCTAAGCGCCCGGTGGTGCATGTGTTCTTTATTGCACCGGGCTGCTGCTATACCGGGTACTCCTACACCACCAACAACTCACCGTTCTTCATGGGTATCCCGCGTCTGAGATTCCCATCAGATGCGCCAAGCCGTTCGACGCTGAAGCTGGAAGAGGCGTTCCACGTCTTTATTCCCGCCGATGAGTGGGATGAACGTTTGGCTAACGGGATGTACGCGGTCGATCTGGGCGCCTGTCCTGGCGGTTGGACGTATCAGCTAGTGAAACGTAATATGTGGGTCTCTTCCGTGGATAACGGCCCGATGGCGCAAAGTCTGATGGATACCGGCCAGGTGACCTGGCTGCGTGAAGACGGTTTCCGCTACCGCCCAACCCGTAGCAACATCTCGTGGATGGTGTGCGATATGGTTGAGCGTCCGGCGAAGGTGGCTGCGTTGATGGCGGAATGGTTGGTCAACGGTTGGTGCCGTGAGACCATTTTCAACCTGAAGCTGCCGATGAAAAAGCGCTACGAAGAGCTGTCTAACAACTTAGCGTACATCCAAGAGAAGCTCGATGAGAACGGTATTAATGCGCAGATTCAGGCGCGTCAGCTGTATCACGACCGTGAAGAAGTGACCGTTCACATTCGCCGTCTGTGGGCCGCCGTGGGTGGTCGTCGCGACGAGCGATAACGCCATCCCGGCAGATGTGCGCGCAGTTGCCTGATGGCGCTGCGCTTATCAGGCCTACGATTTCAACCGAAGCTTGTAGGCCGGATAAGGCGTTTACGCCGCCATCCGGCAGATATGCGTGCGGCTGCCTGATGATGTTGCGCTTATCATGCCTACGATTTTATCTGGCTAATCGCAGATGCTGTAAATTGCCATCGATATGAAGGTCGGTTTGCAGGCGCGCAATATCCCGGCATAAAAACGCCATTTCCCGATGCGTTTCCAGCTTTTTACGCCACTTCTCCGGCACCTCTTCCAGCCGTTCGTACAGCCCTTCCAGCGAACCAAATTCTACCAGCAGCTGCGTCGCACTCTTAGGGCCAATACCCGCTACGCCAGGCACTTTTGAACTGCTGATCCCCACCAGTCCCCAATAATCAGGAAGCTGCTGTGGCAGCACGCCAAATTCTTTTTCGATAAACGGTGAGTCCAGCCAGCGTTTTTGGAAATAGTCCCTAATCTGTAACGTCGGCGACAGCAGTTGGCAGTAGCCTTTATCGGTGGAGACGATAGTGGCCTGATGGCCGGCCTGCGTGACCTTCACCGCCAGCGTGGCGGCTAAGTCATCGGCTTCGTTGCCGGCTGAAACCCAGCACTGTACCCCGCGCTGCTCGAACGCCGCACGAAGCGCGGGCATTTCCGCATGCAGCTCGTCAGGCATGGGCTGGCGGCCGGCTTTGTAGTCTGGGAGACGCTGGTACCGCCAACCGCTGTTACGCGCTTCATCGTCGAATACCGCTACCGCATGCGTAGGCTGACTGTGAACAATCAGCAGGTCTAACGCGTGCTGGCAGGTTTCCACGCAGGGCGACCCCTGAACGGCGTGAATACGACGGATTAAGTTGAGCGCATCAACGATAAGCAAATGAACGGCCACCTAGTGTTCTCCTTACTGAAACAGGCGCTAAGGGTAACATTCACGGCGTAGTGAGGCTATTGACGGGGGATAAAACGGGAAGAGGCCTCGCAAAACGAGGCCTCTGGGGATGGCTTAATCGCAGGAGACTTTCATCGCCAGACCGCCGCGAGAGGTTTCGCGGTATTTGGCATTCATGTCTTTGCCGGTTTCGTACATGGTTTCGATAACCTTATCGAGGCAAACGCGCGGCACGCTGGTGCGGCGAAGCGCCATACGTGCGGCATTTACAGCCTTCACGGAGGCAATGGCGTTACGTTCGATACATGGCACCTGCACCTGACCGGCAACTGGGTCACAGGTCAGGCCAAGGTTGTGTTCCATGCCGATTTCCGCGGCGATACAGACCTGCGCAGGGCTACCGCCCAGCAGCTCAGCCAAACCGGCTGCGGCCATTGAACAGGCAACGCCGACTTCGCCCTGGCAGCCAACTTCAGCGCCAGAAATTGAGGCGTTCATCTTGTACAGAGAGCCAATAGCGCTGGTCACCAGCATGTAGCGCGCCAGCGAGTTAGCGTTTACTTCACGTATAAACTTGTCGTAGTACGCCAGCACCGCAGGAACGATACCGCAGGCACCGTTGGTCGGTGCGGTAACAACGCGGCCACCGGCGGCGTTTTCTTCGTTAACGGCGAGAGCGAACATGTTGATCCAGTCAACCACCGCCATCGGGTCGCTGTTCACTTTGTCCTGGCTCACCAGCATACGGCGCAGCGCGGCAGCACGGCGCGGTACGCGCAGTTTGCCCGGCAGGACGCCTTCAGTGGTGGTGCCGTGCTCAATACCGCCCTTCATCACTGCCCAGACGTCAGCGAAGTGCTTTTCCAGCTCTTCTTTGCTGTGCAGCGCGAGTTCGTTTTGCATCATGAGGCCGGACAACGACAGGCCTGTCTCTTCGCAGTGACGCTGCAAATCGGCCGCATTTTTGTACGGATAAGGCACGGCAACAGGTGCTTCGTCCTGCTGGTTAAAGTGCTCTTCATCGACGATAAAACCACCGCCAATGGAATAATAAGTTTTGCTGTAAACCGCTTTATCACCCGCCAGCGCGGTGATACGCATACCGTTTTCATGCAGGGAGAGGTTGTCAGTGTGGAAGTTCATGCACTGGTCAACCGGGAACTCCACTTCGTGCTGTCCGTTTGCCAACAGCAGGCGACCGTGGGTGTTCACATCCTGGATAAATGCCGGGATGGACTCGATATCAACCGTGTCCGGCAGGTTGCCAGCCAGACCCATAATAATGGCGATATCGGTGTGGTGACCTTTACCGGTCAGTGAGAGTGAGCCGTAAACATCGACGACCACGCGAGTGATATCAGTGAGGATCCCACGCGCAATCAAGTCGTCCGTGAATTGTTTGCCTGCTTTCATTGGTCCGACGGTGTGTGAGCTGGAAGGACCAATGCCGATTTTGAAAATATCGAATACGCTAATCATGAGGCGTCCATTGTATAACGAGGTGCGCCGCCCGAGGGCGGCGCAGGGGGATTAACTGAACAGAGAGTAGGAGATTGCGGAGATAGCGATAAGACCCATCAGGACAACGAATACGTTGCTGACATGACCGCTGTACTTACGCATTGCTGGTACTTTCTGAATCGCATACATCGGCATCAGGAACAGAATCATCGCGATAATCGGGCCACCCAGGGTCTCAATCATGCCGAGGATGCTTGGGTTCAGCGTCGCCACAATCCAAGTGGTTACGAGCATGAACGCGGCGGTGATTTTGTTCAGCTTGCTGATTTCAATCGTTTTGCCTTTACCACGCAGAGACTTAATGACCATCCCGTTGAAGCCTTCACGAGCGCCTAAGTAGTGGCCGAGGAAGGATTTGGTGATAGCAATAATCGCAATGATTGGTGCCATCCAGGCGATAACCGGTGCGTTAAAGTGGTTTGCCAGGTAAGACAGGATAGAGATGTTCTGATCTTTGGCTGCTGCGAGGTCCGCAGGGGACAGGCTCAGTACACAGCTGAAGACAAAGAACATTACGGTCAGCACCATCATGATGTGAGCGCGAGCCAGAATAGAGGAGCATTTTTTCTCTGCGCCCTGGCCGTACTCTTCACGCTTCGCCACGGCGAAGGAGGAGATGATTGGTGAGTGGTTAAAGGAGAAGACCATGACCGGAATTGCCAGCCACAGAGTCATCCACAGGCCTTTGCCAGTTACGGCTGCACCGCTAAATGAAAGGGTTTCCAGTGCTGCACCGCTCCACTGAGGGATCAGGTACAGAGCCAGCACCATCAGGGCGGCAACGAACGGGAATACCAGGATGCTCATCGCTTTTACGATCATCTGCTCACCGAAGCGAACGATAGTCATCATACCGACGATCAGCAGCAGAGACAGAATCACGCGCGGCGGTGGCGTCATGTGCAGCTGGTGAGTCAGGAAGCTTTCTACCGTGTTGGTGATAGCGACGCTATAAACCAGCAGGATTGGGTAGATTGCGAAGAAGTAAAGCAGGGTAATCAGTTTACCTGCGCCAACGCCGAAGTGCTCTTCAACAACTTCAGTGATGTCTTCACCCGGGTTTTTACCGGACAGCACGAAGCGGGTCAGACCGCGGTGTGCGAAGTAGGTCATCGGGAACGCAAGAATTGCCATGATGATAAGCGGGATCATGCCGCCTACGCCGGCATTAATCGGCAGGAACAGTACGCCTGCACCGATTGCAGTGCCATAAAGACCCAGCATCCACATTGTATCTGTTTTGCGCCATCCGCTAGCAGATTCTGCTGTGACGACCGTGCTGGTTTGAGTGTTTTCCATCTGTATCTCCTGGAGGAAGGAAAAATGCTAATTTTTTAGTCAAATAAAGTAAAAGAAACGATAAAAGCAATATTAAATTTTATATGTGACGGTTTTTTTATGATTTTTACCCGGCGCCATTTTTGACGAGCGCAAATGTACATTTAACTGGCGAATGTATCAGTGATCACGATCCCAAATGTAATAATCCACTTTTGATTGGGGTTATTGCAGGTCTTTACCCTGTAATTGGCTTTTCTGCGGAAATTTATGGTCGCGAAGGCTAGCATTTGCAGTATGACGGGTAAATGGGGAGGGGGATAAATACGATGTTTTTGCTGATAAAAATGGTCAAAGCGGCGCTTTTTAGCGTCTTATGACAACTATCGTTGATAATATGCGGTTGTTCATTAAACGCAAACGATTGGCTTTGAGGCGCGAAGGCAGAATTTTGTGGGCTGATTTGGGTAATCCCGGCGGAGAATGCCGCCGGGGGGAGAGGAGAAAACGCTGAGCGTGAGCCTTAGGCGCAGATTTCGTAGCAAGGAATATAGGCAGAGCCGGGTAATTTCATGCGATGCTGGGCGACGAAACCCTGCAGCAGTTCATCCATCCGGCGCATCATCTCTTTGTCACCGTGAATTTTATACGGCCCAAACTCTTCGATGGCACGGATACCCACCTCTTTCACGTTACCCGCCACGATGCCAGAGAAGGCGCGACGTAAGTCGGCAGCCAGAACTTCGACAGGCTGGTCCGGGTAGAGCTTCAGGTTGGCCATATTTTCGTGAGAAGGCTCGAACGGCATTTGCAGGTCTGGGGTAATACGAATCGACCAGTTGAAACTGTATGCGTCACCGGTATCGCGACGATTCTCTTTCACTAGCGGCATCGCTTTTTTCATCTGACGCGCCACTTCAACTTCATCATCAATGATGATTTTGTAGTGACGACGTGCGCCTTCACCCAGCGTATGCACGACAAATTCGTCCAGTACGCGGAAGTAGTCGGCGCTCTCTTTCGGACCGGTGAGGATAAGCGGCAGCACTTGGTCTTTGTTTGCCGGGTTCATCAAGATGCCCAACAGATAAAGTAGCTCTTCCGCAGTGCCGACGCCGCCTGGGAAAATAATGATGCCGTGAGCGATACGTACGAATGCTTCCAGACGTTTTTCAATGTCTGGCATGATGATAAGTTCGTTGACCAGCGGGTTAGGCGGCTCGGCGGCAATGATTGACGGCTCGGTCATGCCAATAAAACGACCTTCTTTGTAGCGCTGCTGCGCGTGACCCACCGCAGCGCCTTTCATCGGCGCTTCCATCGCGCCCGGGCCACAGCCAGTACAGATGTTGAGTTCGCGTAAGCCTAGCTGGTTACCGACACGACGCGCATAGAGATATTCGTTTTCGTTGATTGAATGTCCGCCCCAGCACACCACCATGCTCGGCGCTTCGCCTACGTGCAGCGCACGGGCGTTGCGCAGGATGGAGAAGACCAAGTTGGTGATGTGGATAGAGCTTTCTAAATCGAGACTCGGGAAACGGACGGCGTTATGAATTTGTCCGTAAACAAACAGAATATCGCGCAGGACGGCGAACAGGTTGGCCTGTAGCGAACGAATGATACGGCCGTCAACGAACGCATCTTCCGGCGGGTTGATAAGCTCTAGCTTTACGCCGCGTTCGCGACTTAGCACGTTGATATCAAAATTCTCAAAGCGGGATAGCAGTTCTTTGCTGTTATCGGTCAGGCTGCCTGAGTTGAGTACGGCCAGTGAGCAGTTACGGAACAATTGGTACAAGTCGCTGCTGGCCGTGCGTTTGAGCATGTCCACTTCCAACTGCGACAACATATCCATTGAGCCTAGCGGGCTAATATGTGTAATCAAGGGAACTCCTTACGGGACGAATATCGTCTTCCTTAGTGATTACAATAGCCTCGCCAGACCGGTTACGACAACCTTATGCGTGGAACAATGTGCGCATTATTGAGAAATTGTTCAGGTTATTGGCGCACCAAACGCCCTATGGCCGGGACGAATTCGCTGTTGGAACGCCATGGGTTGATGTCTAGGCCGCCACGTCGGGTGTAGCGGGCATAGACGCTCAGACTTTCCGGTGCGCAAAAACGTAAAATGTCGTTGAAGATGCGCTCGACGCACTGCTCATGGAATTCATTGTGGTGGCGGAAAGAGACCAAGTAACGCAGCAACTTTTCGCGATCAATCTGCGGGCCGCGATATTGAATTTGTACCGAGCCCCAATCCGGCTGATGGGTGATAAGACAGTTGGATTTCAACAGATGGCTGACCAGCGTTTCCTGTACGACTTTCTGACCAGCAGCGCCTTTGAGGTAGTTGGTGCTGAATTCATAGCTATCGATTTCAATATCCTGAGCGTCAATGCAACTGCCGTGGAAGTGGGCAATCGGCTGGCCTTCTACCTCGTCAAGGCGGTACAGCGCGACGGTCACTTCACCCTGTGCGCAGGCGCTGAGATCGCGTGCCAGCGTCTCTTGCACGGCGTCCCAACTGGTAAAACGCGTCTGGTTAAAGCTGTTGAGGTAGAGCTTAAAGCTTTTAGACTCAATGAGATTTACCGTTTGGTGGCTGAGCTCAACATGGCCCACTGCCACCTGCGGCAATCCTTTGGCATTCAGCCAAGACAGTTCGTACAGCGTCCAGATATCGGCCCCATGAAAAGGCAGCGAGTCGGCATGCAGGCCGAGCGGATCGCGGTTTAAGCTGCGCGGTACACCCTGCAGCAGGCTGGCGTCATAGATATCGCGGTAATCTGTGGTTTTACCCAGCGTCAGGCCAGAGAGCGCCTGATGGTTCTCATAAGAAGACATGTTTCACCGTTATAAAGCAGGTACACTATTGTATCTAGTGTACCCTGGCTAATCTGAAGAGAGAAATTCGTGGACCAGCAGACAGCAGAAGCATTACATGCCTTTACCCAACGCTATTGCGATGCTTGGCAGCGCGACCACAACAGCCTGCCGCGCAGCGAAGAGCTTTATGGCATTCCATCGCCATGTCAGGTGTCGACCACTGATAACGCCGTGTTCTGGCAGCCGCAGCCGTTCGACGGCGAGCAAAATGTAAATGGCGTTGAGCGCGCCATGGATATTGTGGTACAACAACCCATTCACAGTTATTATACCACCCAGTATGCGGGTGATATGCAGGCGTTTTTCATGGGGGAATCCCTAACCCTGCTGCAGGCGTGGAGTCCAGATGATTTCCGCCGCGTTCAGGAAAACCTGATTGGTCATCTGGTGACGCAAAAACGTTTGAAGCTTTCTCCGACCTTATTTATAGCAACGCTGGACAGCGAACTGGACGTCATTTCCGTGTGTAATGTGACCGGCGAAGTGATTAAAGAAACGCTTGGAACCCGCAATCGCCTACCCCTGGCCTCCTCTCTTGCGAGTTTCCTGACTCAACTTCATCCCAATCTGTAAGACAGTTTGCCCGTCATCTTGTGAGAGATCTCTTACACGCATTGTAAGAGATCGCCAGAAGTTAAGTAGGACACCCCTCACACCAATTTGATAAATTATCAATAAATCAATGTGTTGACTTTAAATCTTACTATTTTGCTCTCGTGTAAGCCTTAAGGGATTGCCTGAGAAGCACTTGTAAGATGGGGCGGAATAGCGGATTCTATGTCTGTCGACAGGGAGTCGCACAGTGAGGTGAACATCAGGATGATGACACTTCACAGGACACACCGGGAAGGTGATACAAGGATAGGCTTCAGGATGAAGCACAGGACCACGCAGGAACGCGTTAAAGGACACCTCCAGGACGGAGAATGAGAGCCAGAGAGGATATCTGGTGGATCAGGAAGATCGGGACACACTCAAGGACTGGGTGAAATCACATCGGGGTGGTGTGATGCAGGAAGCAACTGTTTATGGATGAACATGGTCAGGAGACCACAGGAAAAGTTGTCACGGACGAGCAGGGAGCACTAAAAGTAGCTGGATTGCTGCGAAACGAACCGGGAGCACTGTTTTTACAGTGCTCCCTTTTTTTTGTTTCTCGCCAACCAGTAATGGTATCCTGCGCCCGATTTTGTTTCCTCTGAGGTTCCCATGACACGCCACGACAGCCTACGCGACCAACTCCTGCTTATTGAAAACCTGCTTCGTCAGCATCAACATTGGCAAGAAAACGCGCCGCACGACAGCGCCTTCACCAGCGATCAGCCATTTTGCATGGATACGCTAGAACCGCTTGAGTGGCTGCAATGGGTGTTGATCCCGCGTATGCACCAGATGCTAGATAGCAAAATGCCGCTGCCGAAAGATTTTGCCATCGCGCCATACTATGAGATGGCTCTTGACGCTGCCCATCCACTACGCGCCATCATTCTGCCGCCGTTGACCGAACTCGACGCCTTCTTTGCAAGCGATGTGACCTGATGCTGGAAATTATATATCAGGACGAATGGCTGGTTGCGGTGAATAAGCCGTCCGGCTGGCTGGTTCATCGCAGTTGGCTCGATCGTGATGAGAAAGTGGTGGTGATGCAGACGGTACGCGATCAAATTGGTCAGCATGTCTTTACCGCTCATCGCCTTGATCGGCCCACCTCCGGCGTCCTGCTGATGGGGCTTTCCAGCGAAGCTGGCCGTCGTCTATCGCAGCAGTTTGAGCAGCATCAGATCCAAAAACGTTACCACGCGATTGTGCGCGGCTGGCTGACCGACGAGGCGGTGCTCGATTACCCGTTGGTGGAAGAGCTGGATAAAATCGCCGATAAGTTTTCCCGTGAGAATAAAGAAGCACAACCTGCAGTAACCCACTATCGAGGGCTGGCAACGGTTGAGATGCCGGTGGCGACTGGGCGCTATCCGACCACGCGTTATGGCTTGGTGGAGCTCGATCCGAAAACCGGACGTAAGCACCAACTGCGCCGCCACATGTCTCATCTTCGTCATCCGATGATTGGTGACAGCAAGCACGGCGACTTGCGACAAAACCGTAGTGCGCTTGAACATTTTGGCTGCAACCGGCTGATGCTCCATGCCAGCCAGCTGTCGCTCACTCACCCGTTTACCGGCGAGCCGCTGGTATTGCGTGCCGAACTGGATGACGTCTGGATGCAGGCTTTATCACATTTTGGCTGGCGCGGACTTCTCCCCTTGAATGAAAGGGTTGAGTTTGTCGCCGACTGCGGTCAGGATGAAGCTATCGAGAAGTAAACAGGGAGTTAAATCATGGCAGAAGTCGGGATTTTTGTAGGCACCATGTACGGCAATTCGCTGCTGGTGGCGGAAGAGGCGGAAACTATTCTGACCGGTCTTGGCCATCAGGCAAAGGTATTTGAAGACCCGATGATCGCCGATTGGGAAAGCTATACCGGGAAATATGTTCTGGTTGTCACCTCGACAACCGGGCAGGGCGATTTACCAGACAGTATTGTTCCCTTATTTAACGATCTCCAAGATATGTACCAACCGCATCTGCGCTACGGCATCATTGCGCTGGGCGACAGTACCTACGCCAATTTCTGTGGCGGCGGTAAACGATTCGATGCGCTGTTACAAGAACAGAGCGCGCAGCGTATCGGCGAGATGCTGATGATTGACGCCTCGGAAGATCCCGAACCGGAAAGCGTTGCAAATCCGTGGGTCGAACAGTGGGCGACACTGCTTAAATAACACAGAAGCCCTCCCCCTACTCGGAGGGCCTCCATGCCCCTATTGCCAGCCAATCCTTTGGAACAACGACTGTTCTCATCATAGCAAGCCCGTCAGAGCTTCTCTTCGGACCGATGTCCGTAAACGAATTTGCCTGTCCCCTTTTTTCTGGGCGTTTCCACAACGTCAAGAGAACCCTTTCACGTTCTTTTGCCTGGGGCTTATTGAGCCGCCGTTTGTTTTCCATTTTCGTGAGCCATTACCCAGCAAGTTGGGCGTATGTCAAAAATATACGGATAAAATAGTGGAAATGATGTGCGTTTGAATGATGAGCCACGAGCCTCCTCTTTTTATACTTTTCCTGCCAGTTATAAAAAAGCAGTAGCGCAACGACATACTGCTAAAAAACACAAATACGTCATTCTGATTACCCTACAGGTTGTGCTGTTCAGAATGGATGTAGCGAAAAGCTATAATTCAGGAGTACAACAATGAGTTCATTAAGTCATACTGCGGGCGCCGTTGAAAAACGAACAAACGCTCGCTATTGGATAGTGGTGATGCTGTTTATTGTCACCTCTTTTAACTACGGTGACCGCGCAACGCTTTCCATTGCCGGTTCGGAGATGGCAAAAGATATAGGACTTGATGCGGTTGGAATGGGATATGTTTTCTCCGCATTTTCATGGGCCTATGTTATTGGTCAAATCCCTGGCGGCTGGTTGCTTGACCGCTTTGGTTCAAAACGCGTTTATTTCTGGTCTATTTTCATCTGGTCCGGATTTACCCTTCTGCAGGGCTTCGTTGATATCTTCAACGGCTTTGGCATCGTCATTGCGCTTTTCACCCTGCGCTTTTTGGTCGGTCTCGCTGAAGCGCCTTCCTTCCCGGGGAATAGCCGCATTGTGGCCGCTTGGTTCCCGGCTCAGGAAAGGGGCACGGCAGTGGCTATCTTCAATTCCGCACAATATTTTGCCACCGTTATCTTTGCGCCGATTATGGGCTGGCTGACCCACGCCGTGGGTTGGTCGCACGTCTTCTTCTTTATGGGGGGACTTGGCATTATCATCAGCTTTGTCTGGCTGAAGGTGATTTATGAGCCAAATCAGCATCCTGGCGTGAATAAAAAAGAGCTGGAGTATATTGCTGAGGGCGGTGCGCTTATCAATATGGATCAAAAGGGCACGACGGCGAAAGTTCCGTTCAGCCAGAAGTGGGGGCAAATCAAACAGCTGCTTGGCTCCCGCATGATGATCGGTGTCTATATCGGTCAGTACTGCATCAACGCATTAACCTATTTCTTTATCACCTGGTTCCCGGTCTATCTGGTTCAGGCCCGTGGGATGTCAATTCTCAAGGCCGGTTTTGTCGCATCGGTGCCGGCCATCTGCGGCTTTGTGGGCGGCGTGCTCGGCGGGATTATCTCTGACTGGCTGATGCGCCGAACCGGCTCGCTCAATATTGCCCGTAAAACCCCGATTGTGTTGGGTATGTTGCTGTCGATGGTGATGGTGTTCTGTAACTACGTCAACGCGGAGTGGATGATCATTGGCTTTATGGCAATGGCCTTCTTCGGGAAAGGTATCGGTGCGCTCGGCTGGGCGGTGATGGCCGATACGGCACCGAAAGAGATAAGCGGTCTGTCCGGCGGCTTGTTCAATATGTTCGGCAATATTTCCGGGATCGTGACGCCAATTGCTATCGGCTATATCGTCGGCACCACGGGCTCTTTCAACGGTGCGCTAATTTATGTCGGTATTCATGCGCTGGTGGCGATTCTCAGCTACCTGGTGCTGGTCGGCGATATTAAACGCGTTGAACTCAAACCGGTGACAGGGAGCTCATTATGAGTATGCAAGCGAGTCCCGTGATTACCGATATGAAAGTCATTCCCGTCGCGGGACATGACAGTATGCTGATGAATATCGGCGGTGCGCACAGCGCCTGGTTCACCCGCAATATTGTGGTGTTGACCGATAACGCCGGGAATACCGGCGTTGGGGAAGCGCCGGGTGGAGAAGTAATTTATCAAACCTTGATGGACGCCATTCCGATGGTGTTGGGGCAGGAAGTCGCCCGCCTGAATAAAGTGGTGCAGCGGGTGCACAAAGGCAATCAGCACGCTGATTTTGACACCTTCGGCAAGGGTGCATGGACGTTTGAACTGCGGGTCAACGCCGTCGCTGCGCTGGAAGCCGCGCTACTGGATTTACTCGGCAAAGCATTGGGCGTTCCCGTTTGTGAACTGCTTGGCCCGGGTAAACAGCGCGATGCCGTGACGGTGTTGGGCTATCTGTTTTACGTAGGCGATCGCACAAAAACCGATCTGCCGTACCTTGAGCGTACGCCAGGCGACCACGAGTGGTATCACCTGCGCCATCAGGAAGCGATGACCAGCGATGCGGTGCTACGTTTAGCACAGGCTTCACAGGATCGTTATGGTTTTAAAGATTTCAAACTGAAGGGCGGTGTGCTGCCGGGCGAGCAGGAAATTGAGTCGGTTAAGGCGCTGAAAAAGCAGTTCCCAGATGCGCGTATTACCGTCGATCCGAACGGTGCGTGGCTGTTGGACGAGGCCATCTCACTGTGCAAAGGACTCAATGATGTATTGACCTATGCGGAGGATCCCTGCGGTGCAGAACAAGGTTTTTCCGGTCGCGAGGTGATGGCGGAATTTCGTCGTGCCACGGGCCTGCCAGTGGCGACGAATATGATTGCAACCAACTGGCGTGAGATGGGGCATGCGGTGATGCTCAATTCAGTCGACATTCCGCTGGCCGACCCGCACTTCTGGACGCTTTCAGGCGCCGTTCGCGTCGCCCAACTTTGTGACGACTGGGGGCTGACCTGGGGCTGCCACTCAAATAACCATTTCGATATCTCACTGGCGATGTTTACCCACGTCGGTGCCGCTGCGCCGGGAACGCCAACTGCGATTGATACCCACTGGATTTGGCAAGAAGGCGACGCGCGTCTGACGAAAAATCCGTTAGAAATTAAGGACGGTAAGATTACCGTGCCGGATGCGCCCGGGCTGGGCGTGGAACTGGACTGGGAGCAGATACACAAAGCGCATGACGCTTACAAGCGACTGCCCGCGGGGGCCCGCAATGATGCCATCCCGATGCAGTATCTGATCCCAGGTTGGACATTTGACCGTAAACGCCCTGTTTTCGGCCGTTGATAATTTAATAAAGGATTGAAACATGATGGTTCAAACTTCAACGCCAGTAGTGGCTTCGATGCAAATCGTGCCGGTTGCCGGGCACGACAGCATGCTGATGAATCTGAGTGGAGCGCATGCCCCGTTCTTCACCCGCAATATCGTTGTCATCAAAGATAACTCGGGCCATACGGGCGTGGGTGAAATTCCCGGTGGCGAGAAAATTCGTCTGACGCTGGAAGACGCCATTCCATTAGTGGTTGGTAAAACGTTGGGTGAGTATAAAAATATCCTCAACAGCGTGCGCAATACCTTCGCCGATCGTGATTCTGGCGGCCGTGGCCTGCAGACGTTCGACCTGCGTACCACTATCCATGTGGTCACCGGTATCGAAGCGGCAATGCTCGATCTTCTCGGTCAGCACCTTGGCGTCAATGTTGCTTCCCTGCTAGGTGACGGCCAACAGCGTAGTGAAGTGGAAATGCTGGGCTACCTGTTCTTTGTCGGCAACCGTAAGGCCACGCCGTTGCCTTATCAGAGCCAACCGGATGAGGCATGTGATTGGTACCGCCTACGCCATGATGAGGCAATGACGCCGGACGCAGTGGTGCGCCTCGCGGAAGCGGCCTATGAGAAATATGGTTTTAATGATTTCAAACTCAAAGGCGGCGTGCTGGCGGGGGAGGAAGAGGCCGAGTCCATTGTGGCATTGGCTAAACGTTTCCCGCAGGCACGCGTGACGCTCGACCCGAACGGCGCATGGTCTCTTGATGAGGCCATCAAAATTGGCAAATACCTGAAGGGGTCCCTAGCCTATGCAGAAGATCCATGCGGCGCGGAGCAGGGGTTCTCAGGTCGTGAGGTGATGGCTGAATTCCGCCGCGCCACCGGTCTGCCGACGGCGACGAATATGATAGCCACCGATTGGCGTCAGATGGGCCACACTCTGTCTTTACAGTCGGTCGATATTCCGCTGGCCGATCCGCATTTCTGGACCATGCAGGGTTCTGTGCGCGTGGCGCAGATGTGCCATGAATTTGGTCTGACTTGGGGCTCGCACTCCAATAACCATTTCGATATTTCGCTGGCGATGTTCACACACGTAGCAGCCGCAGCGCCAGGCAAAGTCACGGCTATTGATACTCACTGGATCTGGCAGGAGGGCAATCAGCGCCTGACCAAAGAGCCGTTTGAGATCAAAGGCGGAATGGTTCAGGTGCCGAATAAACCCGGCCTTGGTGTAGAACTGGATATGGATCAGGTTATGCATGCGAACGAGTTGTATAAAAAACATGGGCTTGGTGCGCGTGATGATGCGATGGGCATGCAGTATTTGATCCCAAACTGGACGTTTGACAACAAGCGCCCTTGCATGGTGCGCTAAAATAACCGCCGGCTCGTTACGGAGCCGGCAGTGTTCTGCGCATTCCCGTGTGCAGAACACTGCCGCCAACTTGCACAAGGACCGCTATGAAAATCGTGATTGCCCCAGACTCTTACAAGGAAAGCCTGAGTGCGCTTGAGGTTGCCTGCGCGATTGAAGCAGGCTTCCGCGAGGTTTATCCCGACGCCGAGTACGTTAAGCTGCCGGTAGCCGACGGTGGTGAAGGGACTGTGGAAGCGATGGTTGCCGCTACTGATGGGCGTGTAGTGACGGTTGACGTGACCGGTCCTTTGGGGGAGTCCGTTGAGGGATTTTACGGCGTCTCGGGTGATGAACAATGTGCCTTTATCGAAATGGCGGCGGCAAGTGGTCTCGAGCTATTACCGCAAGCGCGGCGTAACCCGCTCATCACCACCTCATGGGGCACCGGTGAGCTTATTCGACATGCGCTGGATCTTGGGGTTAAGCGCATCATCATTGGGCTCGGCGGCAGCGCCACTAACGATGGCGGCGCGGGGATGGTTCAGGCGCTGGGTGTAAAGCTATTGACTGCTGACAATAAGCCCGTTTCTCTAGGGGGCGCAGGGTTAGCTACGTTAGCAAAAATAGATACCAGCGGGCTGGATAGCCGCTTGGCACATTGCCAGATTGATGTTGCTTGCGATGTGACCAGCCCGCTGACCGGTGAAGAAGGCGCATCGACGGTGTTTGGTCCGCAAAAAGGTGCCACGCCGGAGATGGTGGCTGAACTTGACGATGCGCTGGTGCATTATGCCCATTGCATTGAACAGGAGCTTGCGCTCGACGTGCTGACGCTAGAAGGCGGCGGGGCGGCTGGCGGCATGGGGGCCGCGCTGTACGCTTTTTGTGGCGCGAGCCTACGTCCCGGCATCGATATTGTCACGGAAGCATTACATCTGGATGCGCTGGTGGCAGATGCGGATTTGGTGATAACCGGTGAAGGACGAATGGACAGCCAGACGGTGCACGGTAAGGTTCCGGTCGGCGTGGCGCGGGTTGCCAAACGTTATCAGATCCCGGTTATTGGCATCGCCGGGAGCCTGACGGCGGATGTCGGCGTGGTACACCAGCATGGTATTGATGCGGTGTTTAGCGTTCTGTATCGCATCTGCACGCTTGATGACGCACTGGCGCAGGCCGGGGAAAATGTGCGTATGACGGCGAGAAATATTGCGGCGGTGCTGAAGGTCGGTCAGAGTCTCTAATTTGTAGGCCGGATAAGGCGAAGCCGCCATCCGGCAATCTGCTCCGAGCTGCCGAATGGCGGCTTCGCCTTATCCGGCCTACGTATCTGCGTGGTGTTATCCCAATATCTTCTTCGTTTCTCGGGTCACATTATCCATCTCATCCAGAAGCTCCAACAATTCTGGCTCCAACTCTTCCGCCGGTGTGCCGCTGCGCAGCTGACCTTCAATTAACTGGCATAAATGCTTCAACCGGGGTACGCCGCTGTAGCCGCAGCTGCCATGCAGTTTATGAATGGCATCGACCAGATTTTCGGGCTGCTCTCCTACCAACTGCTCTTCGACTTTATTGCGGATCTCCGGCAAAAAGGCGACCAGCATCTGTAGCATTTCGCGCGCGAGGTCGGGCTTATAGGCCGCCTGGCGCAGCGCCAACTGCCAGTCGAGCGTGGCGTTGAGATCGACCGGTGGCTCCACCGGCTCTGCCTGTAATGGCCGCATTGGCGGATTGATGCCCGGTTTGTAGCGCAGCAGCAAATCGTGGAGCCGGCCTTCTTCGATAGGTTTCGCCAAATAGTCGTTCATTCCGGCGGCGAGCAGTTTCTCCCGCTGCCCGGAAAGGGCGTGTGCGGTGACGGCAATCACCGGTGTTTGCTGCTGATGAGGAAGCTGACGGATCAGTTCACAGGCGCGAATGCCGTCAATATCCGGCATCTGGATATCCATTAAAATCAGATCAAATTTCATCTGCTTCGCGCTTTCAATTGCCTGCTGCCCGCTTCCACATAGCACAACGTGCTGCACTTGGTCATCGAGCAGGGCGCCAATCAACTTCAGGTTGGCGGGATTATCATCCACCGCCATTACCGTCATTGGCAAACGGCGCTCGGTATTCGGTAGGGCCACTGGCGATAACGTATTTCGGCTGAATTCCAGCAGCACCGGCAGCAACCGGGTCGCCGTTAGCGGCTTCAGCAGACAGGCAGCCGCACCGTTTTTCTTCAACAGCTCCGCGTCGACGTGGGCGTGACAAGGCAGCGCCAACACCAGCAGGTCGGTCATGCCCAGCGCAGTGGCGAGTTTGTCCTGATGAATGCTCAGATCGCGCACTGATACCGGCACGGCGACCAGCAAAATGTCATAAAACTCGGCGGGCAGTGCAGCAAGGCTCACCGCGTAAATGACATCCAGCGGAGTAGAAGCCAGCATGTCCAGCGTTGCCTGAGCCGCGGCGGCGTTGGCCTCCACGTAAGCAATGCGTTTTCCTTTTAGGCTACTGGTATCCGGGCCGTCAGAAATGACGTTCGGGTTAAGGTCGAGATTGATATTAAACCAGAAGGTCGAGCCTCGGTTCGGCTGGCTGTGGAAGGAGATATCGCCGCCCATCTCGCGCACCAGTTTTTGCGTGATAACCAGCCCCAGACCGGTGCCGCCATGACGTCGGGAAATACTGGCATCGGCCTGACGAAACGCCTGGAATAGCCGCGACTGATCGCGCTCGGGGATCCCAATCCCGGTGTCGCGGATCTGTACCTCAATCTGCACTTTGTTATTACTGATAGCCCGCTGTTCAACCATCACGTCAATATTGCCGTTTTCAGTGAACTTGATAGCGTTGCCGACCAGATTAGTGATCACCTGCTGCAAGCGCAGCGGATCGCCAATGACGTTGTCCGGTACATCGTTTTTGATGCTCAGCGTTAATTCCAGCCCCTTATCATGGGCGGAATGGGCGAGTAACGTCACCACTTCATCAAGCGAATTGCGAAGCGGGAAGGGAATGCTTTCCAGTAGTAGCTTTCCGGCCTCCAGCTTCGAGAAATCGAGGACGTCATTGATGATAGCCAGCAGGTTATTGGCTGAACGTTCTATGGTGCTGAGATGATCACGTTGGGTGGGGTTAAGCTCGGTTTTCAGCGTTAGGCGGGTAAAGCCAATCACGCCGTTAAGCGGCGTACGCAGTTCATGCGACATGTTCGCCAGAAACTCAGATTTAATGCGCGCGGCTTCCTGGGCACGTTTTTTGGCAAGATCCAGTTCGACGTTCTGAATCTCCATCTGTTCGAGCGTTTCGCGCAGGTCCGAGGTGGCCTGATCGACGTTATGCTGCATCTCTTCGTGATAGGCGGCCAATGACATCGCCATCGAGTTTATGCCATTTTTCAACATATCCAGCTCGCCGAGCATAAAACCTTCTACTCGGCTGTCGAGCTGCCCACGACGGATGCGGTCAACGGTGTTGACCATATTGCGTATCGGCCCGGTCACGTCCCGCATCAGCCGCCAGCCGAAGATCAGCGCAATCGCGATACAAAACAGCATCATCACGCTGGAGATAAATATCTCTTTGTACTGCTGCAGCCGCACCGATTTAAGATCTAATTCCAGCGC
This sequence comes from Kluyvera sp. STS39-E, assembly GCF_040932435.1. Classification (NCBI taxonomy): domain Bacteria; kingdom Pseudomonadati; phylum Pseudomonadota; class Gammaproteobacteria; order Enterobacterales; family Enterobacteriaceae; genus Kluyvera; species Kluyvera sp. STS39-E. The sequence goes on from NZ_JBFQGA010000001.1 coordinate 570,823, forward strand.
CACGTAGCCCAGCATATTCACCGGCGTTTTGGCATCGGACTGTGGAGATTCATCTGGCGAATAGTGCTCTGAAATAATTGGCGTTCGCAGGATCATGATATCGCCATGGCGCGTGACGCTGAGCCGGCGCGGGAACGGCGTGCCGTGCGGCAGCTGCAATTCTCCCGGATCCAACTGGTAGTTGGAGGTGACGAACAGCTTGTTGTGCTCATCATAAACCGAGATTGCCCGCACGATATCGGAGTGGCGACGATGGAGCACGCTTATCAATTGACCGATTGACTCGCGGTTTTGTAAATTCATTCCGTATTCACTAGAGACAGCAAGCGGCTCAATAATGCTGGCGCCGGCGTCTTCCAGTTGACGCTGCAGGTCGTTATAGCGGTGTACGACGAAGAAGATGCTGAGCAGCAAACCGATGAGTACGGTCGGTGCTAGGATCAAAATCATCATTCTTGCACGAAGGCTGTAGTTGGTCATGGAGGTCCGTTGTGGGAGAATCAGAGCAATATATATGATTGAGAAAAATCTCTACGATGGCGCAATTCTACTCTGCAAAACGGCGCGTGACGACGCGCCAGATCATAACCGTGACAGTCAACGATCTTGATCCCTTTGGGCAAGGTGTGGCGCGCCACAACGGTAAAGCATTATTCATCAATGGGTTACTTCCTGATGAGAGTGCAGAAATCAGCCTGACGGAAGATAAAAAACAGTACGCGCGTGGACAGGTGAAACGCCGTCTGAGCAGCAGCTCGGAGCGAGAAAAACCACGCTGCCCGCATTTTGGCGTTTGCGGCGGCTGCCAGCAGCAGCATGCTTCGGTTGCACTACAGCAGCGCAGTAAGCGCGCCGCGCTGAATCGTTTGATGAAGCATGACGTCGATGAAGTCATTGCCGGTGAGCCGTGGGGCTACCGCCGTCGTGCGCGGCTAAGCTTGAATTATCAGCCAAAGACCCAACAATTGCAGATGGGTTTTCGCAAGGCAAATTCGAACGAAATCGTCGACGTGGTGCAATGCCCTATTTTGGTGCCCAACCTTGAGGCGCTATTGCCTGCGGTTCGAGAATGCTTGAGCGGGCTAAAAGGGAAACGCCAACTGGGTCATGTGGAGTTAGTCAGCGCCGACAACGGCCCGTTGATGGTGCTACGCCACACGGCGGCATTAACCGCTGAAGATAAAGAAAAACTGGAACGCTTTTCGCATTCTTTGGGCGTTGCGCTTTATCTGGCGCCAGATAGCGAGATACTTGAGCGTGTTTCGGGCGAGTCTCCCTGGTATTCTTCAGACGGACTACGCTTAACCTTTAGCCCTCGTGACTTTATTCAAGTTAACGACGGTGTGAACCAACAGATGGTGGCCCAAGCGCTAGCGTGGCTAGATATCCAGCCAAGCGACCGGGTACTGGACCTGTTTTGTGGGATGGGCAACTTCACGCTGCCGCTCGCCAAACGGGCCGCAAGCGTGGTTGGGGTTGAAGGCGTGCCGGCTCTAGTAGAAAAAGGCCGCGAAAACGCAGCGCAGAACGCCTTACAAAATGTCACTTTTTTCCACGAGAATCTGGAAGAAGACGTCACGCTTCAGGCGTGGGCGAAGCATGGTTTTGACAAAGTGTTGCTCGATCCCGCTCGTGCTGGCGCACTGGGCGTGATGCAGCATGTGATAAAATTAGCGCCGACGCGGGTGGTGTATGTTTCCTGTAATCCCGCAACGCTTGCTCGCGATAGCGAAATGTTGCTGGAAGCGGGTTACCAAATTCAGCGTCTGGCAATGCTTGATATGTTCCCGCACACTGGGCACCAAGAATCTATGGTGCTGTTTGAGCGTAGGTAATAACGTGACTTGCCGACTTCGGCAGGTCTGTCCCTGAAAGGAGAGGACAATGGTTGCGGTAAGAAGTGCACATCTCAATAAAGCTGGCGAATTTGACCCACAGAAATGGATCGCAAGTCTGGGGATTTCTAGCCAGCAGTCGTGTGAGCGCTTAGCCGAAACCTGGGATTATTGTCGTCGCCAGACCGTGGGACGTTCTGATGCAGAGCTGATGTTATGGCGCGGCGTCGAAATGGTGGAGATTCTGTCAACGCTAAGCATGGACAACGATACGTTGCGTGCGGCGTTGCTGTTCCCGTTAGTCGATGCAAACGTGGTGAGTGAAGAGGTGCTGAGCGAAAGCGCCGGGAAGTCTGTGGTCACTCTTATCCACGGCGTACGCGACATGGCGGCTATTCGCCAACTGAAAGCGACCCATACCGACGCGGTCTCCTCCGAGCAGGTAGACAACGTGCGCCGGATGCTGCTGGCAATGGTTGACGATTTCCGCTGCGTGGTGATTAAGCTTGCCGAACGTATTGCTCATCTGCGCGAAGTGAAAGATGCGCCGGAAGATGAGCGCGTACTGGCGGCGAAAGAGTGTACCAACATCTACGCGCCCCTCGCCAACCGCTTAGGCATCGGGCAGCTCAAATGGGAGCTGGAAGATTACTGCTTCCGCTATCTGCATCCAGCTGAATACAAACGTATTGCTAAACTGCTGCACGAACGCCGTATCGACCGTGAGTCTTACATTAACGATTTTGTCGGTCACCTGCGCAGTGAAATGAAAACCGAAGGGGTGAAAGCCGAGGTTTACGGCCGCCCGAAACATATCTATAGCATTTGGCGGAAAATGCAGAAAAAGCACCTCGCCTTTGACGAGCTGTTTGATGTGCGCGCGGTGCGTATCGTGGCGGAGCGTTTGCAGGACTGCTACGCCGCGCTGGGGATAGTACATACCCACTATCGCCATCTTCCGGATGAATTCGACGATTACGTTGCAAACCCCAAACCTAATGGCTATCAGTCTATTCACACCGTGGTGCTGGGGCCGAATGGCAAAACGATAGAGATCCAAATTCGTACCAAGCAGATGCATGAAGACGCTGAGCTTGGCGTCGCCGCGCACTGGAAATACAAAGAAGGTGCCGTGACGGGCCTGCGTTCCGGCTACGAGGACCGTATTGCTTGGCTGCGTAAGCTGATATCTTGGCAGGAAGAGATGGCGGACTCCGGCGAAATGCTCGACGAGGTGCGCAGCCAGGTCTTCGACGATCGCGTCTATGTGTTTACGCCAAAAGGTGACGTGGTGGATCTGCCTGCGGGATCCACGCCGTTGGACTTTGCGTACCATATTCACAGCGATGTTGGACACCGCTGCATCGGCGCGAAAATTAGCGGGCGTATTGTACCGTTCACCTATCAGCTGCAAATGGGCGACCAGATAGAAATCATCACCCAGAAACAGCCGAACCCAAGCCGCGATTGGTTAAACCCAAACTTGGGCTATGTGACGACCAGCCGCGGGCGCGCCAAAATTCATAACTGGTTCCGCAAACAGGACAGGGATAAAAACATTCTCGCCGGGCGTCAGATCCTCGACGACGAACTTGAGCATCTGGGCATCAGCCTTAAGGAAGCGGAAAAACACCTGCTGCCGCGCTACAACTTCAACGAGGTTGAAGAGCTGCTGGCGGCTATCGGCGGCGGCGATATTCGTCTCAACCAGATGGTGAACTTCCTGCAGGCGCAGTTTAACAAGCCAAGCGCCGCCGAGCAGGATGCGGCAGCGCTCAAACAGCTGCAGCAGAAAAGCTATACGCCACAGAATAACCGCAGCAAAGATAACGGACGCGTGGTGGTCGAAGGGGTTGGTAACCTGATGCACCATATTGCGCGCTGCTGCCAGCCGATCCCGGGCGATGAAATCGTCGGCTTTATCACCCAAGGCCGCGGTATCTCTGTGCACCGAGCCGACTGCGACCAGCTTGCGGAACTGCAGTCTCATGCGCCGGAACGTATTGTTGATGCGGTGTGGGGCGAAAGCTACTCGGCGGGTTACTCGCTGGTGGTCCGCGTGCAGGCCAACGATCGCAGCGGGCTGCTGCGCGACATCACCACCATTCTTGCCAACGAGAAGGTGAACGTTCTGGGCGTAGCGAGTCGTAGCGATACCAAGCAGCAGATGGCGACCATTGATATGACTATCGAGATCTACAACCTGCAGGTGTTGGGCCGCGTGCTGGGCAAGCTAAACCAGGTGCCGGACGTTATCGACGCACGTCGTCTTCACGGCGGATAATCTCGTTGTAGGCCGGATAAGGCGAAGCCGCCATCCGGCAATCTCGCAGCGCCGGATGGCGGCTTCGCCTTATCCGGCCTACTTCATACATAATTCTAGGATTTTTACATGATTCAAATCGACCGTCTGCTCACCATTATGCAGCGCCTGCGTGATCCAGAAAACGGTTGCCCATGGGACAAAGAGCAGACGTTCAGCTCGATTGCGCCTTATACCCTCGAAGAGACCTACGAAGTGCTGGACGCCATTGCGCGTGAGGACTTTGACGACCTGCGCGGTGAACTAGGCGACCTGCTGTTCCAGGTGGTGTTTTACGCGCAAATGGCGCAGGAAGAGGGGCGTTTTGATTTTAACGATATTTGCGCTGCCATCAGCGATAAGCTCGAGCGCCGTCACCCGCATATCTTTGCTGATGCCAGCGCCAGTAGCAGCGAGGAAGTGCTAACCCGTTGGGAGCAGATTAAAACCGTTGAGCGTGCTGAAAAAGCGCAGCATTCTGCGCTGGACGATATTCCTCGTGCGTTCCCGGCCCTGATGCGCGCGCACAAAATCCAAAAACGCTGCTCGGCGGTTGGCTTTGACTGGAAAACGCTAGGCCCGGTTGTTGATAAAGTGTACGAAGAAATTGATGAAGTGATGGATGAAGCCAGGCAAGCCGTGATTGATGAAGCTAGACTGGAGGAGGAGGTTGGCGATCTGCTGTTCGCAACGGTGAATTTATCTCGCCATTTGGGAGTAAAAGCCGAAACGGCATTACAAAAGGCCAATGAAAAATTTGAACGCCGTTTCCGCGAAGTTGAACGTATTGTCGCCGCTCGTGGCCTGGAAATGACCGGTGTTGACCTCGATGTCATGGAAGAAGTTTGGCAGCAGGTAAAACGGCAGGAACATGATCTCTAAAGAATTTTTGTGAGCAAGGGCGTTAAGTGCGAAATCTTAAATGACAAGCGCTTGATTTACGTCAAAAACATTTACCCAAAAGGGGCTATTTTCTCACTCCCCATGTTTGTTTCTGCGGCGATTGAGGAGCGAGAATGAAAGTTTGTGGCGCTCGCCATGTTCGGGTATACTACTTTCCCGTCTTGGTTATTCCATCGTTTCACCCTAACTTCTCAGGTCCAGCATGACAACGAACTATATTTTTGTGACCGGCGGGGTCGTATCCTCTCTGGGTAAAGGCATTGCCGCAGCATCCCTGGCAGCCATTCTTGAAGCCCGTGGCCTTAACGTCACCATGATGAAACTGGATCCGTACATCAACGTCGATCCTGGCACCATGAGCCCGATCCAACACGGGGAAGTGTTCGTTACTGAAGACGGCGCTGAAACCGACCTGGACCTGGGTCACTATGAGCGCTTCATCCGCACCAAAATGACTCGCCGCAATAACTTCACTACCGGCCGTATTTACTCAGACGTCCTGCGCAAAGAGCGTCGTGGCGATTATCTGGGCGCGACCGTTCAGGTTATTCCGCACATCACTAACGCAATCAAAGAGCGTGTTCTGGCGGGTGGCGAAGGCCACGACGTGGTGCTGGTTGAAATCGGCGGTACCGTCGGTGATATCGAATCCTTACCGTTCCTTGAAGCGATTCGCCAACTGGCTGTAGATATCGGTCGTGAGCACGCGCTGTTCATGCATTTGACGCTGGTACCTTACTTGGCGGCGGCGGGTGAAGTTAAAACCAAACCGACCCAGCACTCCGTCAAAGAACTGCTGTCCATCGGTATTCAGCCAGACATCTTGGTGTGTCGCTCCGATCGTGCGATTCCGGCTAACGAACGTGCAAAAATTGCATTGTTCTGTAACGTGCCAGAAAAAGCCGTTATTTCAATGAAAGACGTCGATTCCATTTATAAAATTCCAGGCCTGTTGAAATCTCAGGGGCTGGACGATTATATTTGTAAACGATTCAGCTTGAACTGTCCGGAAGCTAACCTGTCTGAATGGGAACAGGTTATTTATGAAGAAGCCAACCCGGGTGGTGAAGTCACGATTGGTATGGTCGGCAAGTACATTGAACTGCCGGACGCCTACAAATCGGTGATTGAAGCGCTGAAACACGGTGGTCTGAAAAACCGTGTTAGCGTCAACATCAAGCTGATTGACTCGCAGGATGTGGAAACGCGTGGTGTCGAAATTCTGAAAGATTTGGATGCTATCCTGATCCCTGGTGGCTTCGGCTATCGCGGCGTTGAAGGTAAAATCGCCACTGCACGCTATGCGCGTGAAAACAAAATTCCTTATCTGGGCATCTGCCTGGGTATGCAGGTTGCGCTGATTGAGTTTGCGCGCAACGTTGCGGGGATGGACAACGCCAACTCTACGGAATTTGTGCCAGACTGTAAGTACCCGGTTGTGGCGCTGATTACCGAATGGCGTGATGAAGAAGGCAATGTCGAAGTTCGTACTGATTCAAGCGACCTCGGCGGCACCATGCGCCTCGGCGCGCAACAGTGCCAGCTTAGCGATGACAGCCTGGTACGTCAGCTGTACGGCGAACCAAACATCGTAGAACGTCACCGTCACCGCTATGAAGTCAACAACATGTTGTTGAAACCTATTGAAGCTGCAGGTCTGCGTGTTGCGGGCCGTTCCGGTGATGATCAGTTGGTCGAGATCATCGAAGTTCCGAATCACCCGTGGTTCGTTGCTTGCCAGTTCCATCCGGAGTTTACTTCCACGCCGCGTGATGGGCACCCGTTGTTTGCAGGCTTTGTGAAAGCCGCAGCCGAGTACCAGAAGCGTCAAGCGAAGTAAGAAAAGTTAGAACGGCAGCGCCCCACGAGGGGCGTTGTTTGTCTGGAGTTTTAGTTTAACTTGTACTGAGGAAAACCTAATGTCCAAAATCGTTAAAATCATCGGTCGTGAAATCATCGACTCCCGTGGTAACCCGACTGTTGAAGCTGAAGTTCACCTGGAAGGTGGTTTCGTTGGTATGGCAGCAGCTCCATCAGGTGCTTCTACTGGTTCCCGCGAAGCGCTGGAACTGCGCGATGGCGACAAATCCCGCTTCATGGGTAAAGGCGTACTGAAAGCTGTTGGCGCTGTTAACGGCCCAATCGCTGAAGCTCTGCTGGGTAAAGATGCTAAAGATCAGGCTGGCATCGACAAGATCATGATCGATCTGGACGGTACTGAAAATAAATCCAACTTCGGTGCTAACGCCATTCTGGCTGTGTCCCTGGCTAACGCCAAAGCAGCAGCAGCTGCTAAAGGCCTGCCACTGTACGCACACATCGCTGAACTGAACGGCACCCCAGGCAAATACTCCATGCCAGTTCCGATGATGAACATCATCAACGGCGGCGAGCACGCTGACAACAACGTCGACATCCAGGAATTTATGATTCAGCCAGTTGGCGCTAAATCCCTGAAAGAAGCCGTACGTATGGGTTCCGAAGTGTTCCACAACCTGGCTAAAGTTCTGAAAGCTAAAGGTATGAACACTGCAGTTGGTGACGAAGGTGGCTATGCGCCAAACCTGGGTTCCAACGCTGAAGCTCTGGCTGTTATCGCTGAAGCGGTTAAAGCAGCTGGCTACACCCTGGGCACCGACATCACTCTGGCGATGGACTGTGCAGCGTCTGAATTCTACAAAGACGGCAAATACGTTCTGGCTGGCGAAGGCAACAAAGCTTTCACTTCTGAAGAGTTCACTCACTTCCTGGAAGACCTGACCAAACAGTACCCAATCGTCTCCATCGAAGATGGCCTGGACGAATCTGACTGGGACGGTTTCGCATACCAGACCAAAGTACTGGGCGACAAAATCCAGCTGGTTGGTGACGATCTGTTCGTAACCAACACCAAGATCCTGAAAGAAGGCATCGAAAAAGGCATCGTTAACTCCATCCTGATCAAATTCAACCAGATCGGTTCTCTGACCGAAACTCTGGCTGCGATCAAAATGGCGAAAGACGCTGGCTACACTGCCGTTATCTCTCACCGTTCAGGCGAAACTGAAGACGCTACCATCGCTGACCTGGCTGTTGGTACCGCTGCAGGCCAGATCAAAACGGGTTCTATGAGCCGTTCTGACCGCGTTGCTAAGTACAACCAGCTGATTCGTATCGAAGAAGCTCTGGGTGCACAGGCTCCGTACAACGGTCGTAAAGAGATCAAAGGTCAGTAATTTTACTGTCTTTATCTGAAAGTAGAATGCCAGCCTTCGGGCTGGCATTTTTTTTACTTAAAATCGACGGCCATCTGCTGTGGAATCGATAGCCCGCGAGTCGTCTGCACACATCGCCCGATATAGTCGGTAAATCGCGGTGGTTTAGGCATCCCCATACTCAGTAGCTTATCGTTGTTAAAACGGACGTTGAGGGTGGCAAAGGCACCATAGAGACGCATGGCTTTGAGCATTAACCGTTCGTTGCAGGGGCCAAAAATGGTTTTCAGCTCACGGCGCATTTTGACCAATGTTTCATAGCTGACCTGCGCGTACTTATCGCCAACAGGCGCCTGTTCCATTGCTGCAGCCATGGCATTATCGATGTCACCAAATCTGACGCTGTTTTCTTCTCCTGCAGAAATATGCACCACTTCTCCTCGAGCAATGGAGGCGCTAAGCAGCATCAATAGCGCACTGGCACAGTAATCCACCGGAATCACGTCAATTCTGTCCTCCAGAGAGCACATGAATTTTTGCAGCATCAGCCCCATGCTGAATACCCAAAAGATACTGCTGGAAGGCTGGCAGCCGTGATGGGTATGACCGACGACGATAGAAGGGCGAGCGATCACCAGCGGTAGCGTCGGGCAGCGCTGGCGCATCAGTTGCTCAATAGTTGATTTCGAGTGCGTATACTCAACGAGATGCTCAGCACGTTCGCGCAGTTGTGCATTTTCGGCCACCAGTGTGTCGGGCTGCGGTGAGCAGGACATGGCCGTCCCTACGTGCAGAAAGCGCTGAAGCCCTTTTACCTGCGACATATGCTGTGCAAATTGCAAAGTGCCTTCAACGTTCACTTTCCAGATTAGCGGGTTATTACCAAACGACGCTACCGCTGCACAATTTAGTAAATGAGTGACCTGATCCAAACGTGAGTCATTAAGAAACTCTTGTGGGGAAGCAAGGTCGCCGAGCAGGATATTCTGCACGCCCAGCTGCGCCAGTCTGTTCTCATCAACGTTGAATTTACGCATGTTTTCCTTAACCCGCTCAACGCCAGCCTCGGCGTTGTGTGCGCGAACTAATAGCAGCAGGTTAACGTCATCCTCGTTATTGAATATTGCTTCGAGTACCGCCCCGCCCAGAAAACCAGTAACGCCTGTGATTAATAATGTATTCATGAATATTGTCTCACCATGGTTGGTGTTCGGATTCTAGGATGGGGAAAGTAAACGGTGATTAAATAAATGGCGAGGGTTGTTGGCGCAGTCTTAAGCTTATTTTAAGGTTGTGTTGTTGCCATGGTTAAATTCCACGATTAAATATAACTAATGATTTTATTAAAATCACATTCTATTGTTTTTAATGGCTTTTTAAATCTTAATCATTATTTCATAACTGTGAATTTAAACATTTTTGGTTACACATAATGTGCTCTTTCTGGATGTTGAAAATGGCTGTTATGCATTCTTAAAAATAAAAAAATAGGGGTATTTTTATTTTTCTGTTTTAAATGGTTAATACACTAAATAAAACAATAAACAGACCGACAACGAAGTGAGTTAATTCTGAAAGGCAGCAGTGCCTTTAATCAACAAAGGCATCGCTCGGTGGGATAACAACCTGAGTAATAGTGCGGGCAAGTCGCCCAATTCGCGTTTGCGCAATAAGTGCGAGGGATCGTTGGCGTGAAGTATGCAATAATAACGGTTTACCACTATTGAAGAGTTGATGATGCAGTACCCGATTAACGAAATGTTCCAGACCCTGCAGGGTGAAGGCTATTTTACCGGCGTCCCCGCCATTTTTATTCGTCTACAGGGATGCCCGGTGGGCTGTGCCTGGTGTGATACCAAACACACTTGGGAAAAACTGAGCGATCGGGAAGTGTCTCTGTTCAGTATTCTGGCGAAAACCAAAGAGAGCGACAAATGGGGGGCGGCATCAAGCGAAGACCTGCTGGCGATTATCGGTCGCCAAGGTTGGACGGCGCGTCATGTTGTGATCACCGGCGGTGAGCCTTGTATCCATGATTTAACACCGTTAACAGAACTGCTGGAGCAAAATGGCTACAGCTGCCAGATTGAAACCAGCGGTACCCATGAAGTGTGCTGCAGCCAAAATACCTGGGTGACCGTATCGCCGAAGGTGAATATGCGCGGCGGTTATGATGTGCTCTCGCAGGCGCTGATCCGCGCGGATGAAATCAAGCATCCGGTTGGTCGCATGCGCGATATTGAAGCGCTGGAAGAGCTGCTGGACACGCTCTCTGATGATAAGCCGCGCATCGTTGCGTTGCAGCCTATCAGTCAGAAAGACGACGCTACCCGCCTGTGTATCGAAACCTGCATTGCACGCAACTGGCGTCTGTCGATGCAGACGCACAAGTATTTGAATATCGCCTGATCAAATTTGTAGCTCGTCCGAGCTACAAAAATGACAGGGTCAGCGTAGGCCTGATAAGCGCAGCGCCATCAGGCAATCTCGGTGCACATCGCCGGAAGGCAGCGTTGCCCATCCGGCCTAGGTTATGTTTTATTTCGCAGCCTCGTTCATCACTTTTGAGAACGTATCCATTGGGCAGAAACCATCGGCATCGACCGGACACCCTTTCAGCGACAGCGTAACGCGCTGCGGTGGCATTTTCAGTGTTAATTTATCGGCGTTTCGCAGCTGATCCGCACTCTGATAAACATACTCAATTTTCATCAAATCACGGTTATCTTTCGTATCATGCCAGCGTTGGAAAACAATTTTCCCGCCGATAGGTGTGCGCTCGTACTGCCCCGGCAGCGTATAGGTGTCGAAATCCAATGCAGTCAGCAGGGAGGCGATATTGGAGTCATGCCCAACCAGAACGGTAATTTTTGGCGTCTTCGCAGCCTCAGTGACTAGCGCGTTATCAATATATTTCACCAGCGGTTTTGCCACGTTGCGCGCCACTTCCGTAGAGGTAAATAGGCTGTCCTGATAGCCGTTTTTTAGCTGGGATAACACGCGCCACTGCTGATCGGTTTTGATTTCTCCCCAGGCAACTTGGTCAAGTGGGAACCCTTCGTAATATTGCAGCGTGAAGGCATCAACCAGCGAGTTACCGATAGCCAGCGGTCCTTTCACACCGGGTTCTTTTTGATAGTTGGCGCTGAAGCTATCTTTGGCATCGCTCAACGAGCATTGCTGTTTCTCTTTGCAGGCGGGCGAGTCTTGATACTGGACAATCTGTGACAACAGTTTGTAGCTCTCATCAAGCTTTAGGCTCTGCCGCTCTTTTTCCATCGCCTGTACGGCTTTATCTCGGAACGTTGAGGATTCATCGGTGATCACCGGATTAAACGTTGGGTCCATGGTGCCCATTTTATCCTGATGATGGACGACAATATCGCAGCCCGGGAATGCTCCGTTGATAAAGAACTGTGCGGTAGCGACGGTGCGCTGCAGGCTATTGGCGTAGGTATATACGGTCTCTGGTGCCGGGCATTCGCCGCTGGTGACGAGACCCTGCTGCGCTAACCACTCGCGCATGTAGTGGCCCATATACACCTCAAGCACGCCGCCTTTGGTGGTCAACTGGCCGCCGGGGACTTCCCATTCAGGCCAGGCATTCGGCGTGGATTGCTGCAGCACGCTGCCGTTTGTCGCCAGCGGTGCGCGGAGGTTATGGCGACTCATCATGAGTACTTGCTGGAGCTGGTAGCCGTCCGGTGGTGTTTGCGCCTGGGTGGCGGCGGAAAAGATAAACAGTGCGGGCAGCGCCGCGGCAAGAAACATTTTCTTCATCCCTATTTCCTCATTATGTATTGAGCAACCCACTGAGTCTGGCACAACTTCAGCCATTTTCCGGGCGACATGCCGCATAATGAAAAATTAGAGAAATGAATGTGATAGCGATACTTAGGAAGGGCGGGGGAGTCGCGAATGGGCTCCCCGCATGCCGGCGAACTTATTCGCCGCGGTAAACGCAGCCTGCGGTGCAGGTCTCTTTTACCATCACCGCGCTCAGCAGTGGCACAGCCGGTTTCACCTGCTCCCAAATCCAGCGCGACAGTACTTCACTGGTTGGGTTCTCAAGGCCCGGAATATCGTTCAGATAGTAATGATCCAGACGATCGTAGGTTGGTTTGAACGCCGCTTTCAGCTCGGCGAAATCCATGATCCAACCGGTATGGGGATCGACTTCACCGGTAATCTCAAGACGCACCATAAACGAGTGTCCGTGCAGACGCCCGCATTTGTGTCCTTCAGGGACGTGCGGCAAGTGGTGAGCGGCTTCGAAGGTGAAATCTTTAAACAGTGTGGTGGACATCATGACTCTCAGTATTGCGGAAAAAAACGCCGCATAGTACCGGAAAGCACCTTTTTCTGCATTAACTAAAACGGCTAAATCAGTGTGGGGTATAAAAAATAGACAAGGTGATAAAATTTATCTAACTATATCAATTGGTTATTTAACCTGTTTTGTCGTTATTAACTACCAGGAAAAGAGGTTAGTCCATTTGGTTATTTGATATTTCTATCACTTCTTTAATTGTTATTATCGACGTCGTTAACCTTACCTTCAGTTCTGTTTTTCCTTATTAGAAACAGCTTTGCTACTGGAACATAACGACGCATGACAACACAGTCTCCCCCTTCGGCTTTGCTTCCGCTCAATACGGAACAGCTGGCTCGCCTTCAGGCGGCAACCACAGATTTAACACCGACCCAGCTTGCCTGGGTTTCCGGCTATTTTTGGGGCGTACTCAATCAGCAGCCTGGTGCCGCGGCATTAACGCCTCCGCCGGCCGCCGTTGAAGCTCCGGCCATTACGCTTATCTCCGCATCGCAAACGGGTAATGCTCGTCGAGTGGCGGAAGCGCTGCGTGATGACCTGCTGGCAGCAAAACTGAACGTGAACCTGGTCAACGCCGGGGATTATAAATTTAAACAAATCGCGTCAGAAAAACTGCTGGTTATCGTGGCTTCCACACAGGGTGAAGGGGAAGCGCCGGAAGAAGCGGTCGCGCTGCATAAGTTTCTGTTCTCGAAAAAAGCGCCAAAGCTCAACGGTACTGCCTTTGCGGTACTGGGCCTTGGCGATACTTCTTATGAATTCTTCTGCCAGGCCGGGAAAGACTTCGACAGCAAGCTGGCTGAGTTAGGTGGTGAGCGCCTTCTCGACCGTGTTGATGCCGATGTCGAATTCCAGACCGCCGCAGCCGAGTGGCGTGCGCGACTGGTCGACGTGCTGAAGGCGCGTGCGCCAGCGGCACCCTCGGTTGCTGTCGCCGCTAGCGGTGCCGTGAATGAAGTCCATTCCAGCCCATATACCAAAGAAGCGCCACTCACCGCAACGCTTGCGGTTAACCAGAAAATCACCGGCCGCGAATCGGAAAAAGACGTACGTCATATTGAAATCGACCTTGGTGATTCTGGCCTGCGCTATCAGCCAGGCGACGCGCTGGGCGTTTGGTATCAGAACGACCCGGAGTTGGTTAAAGAGCTAGTTGAACTGCTGTGGCTGAAGGGCGATGAAAGCGTGACGGTTGAAGGCAAAACGTTGCCGTTGGCCGAAGCCTTGCAGTGGCATTTTGAACTGACGGTGAACACCGCCAACATCGTGGAAAACTACGCCACGTTGACTCGCAGCGAGTCTCTGCTGCCGCTGGTCGGTGATAAAGCGCAGCTGCAGCAGTATGCCGCGACCACACCAATCGTCGATATGGTGCGGTTCTCTCCGGCACAGTTGGATGCTGAAGCGCTCATTTGTCTGCTGCGTCCGCTGACGCCGCGTCTTTATTCTATTGCTTCTGCGCAAGCCGAAGTGGAGAGCGAAGTTCACGTCACCATCGGCGTTGTTCGCTATGATATTGAAGGTCGTGCCCGTGCGGGCGGTGCCTCCAGCTTCCTCGCCGATCGCGTGGAGGAAGAGGGCGAAGTACGCGTGTTTATCGAGCACAACGACAACTTCCGTCTGCCGGTTAACCCACAGACACCGGTCATTATGATTGGCCCTGGTACCGGCATCGCGCCATTCCGCGCCTTTATGCAGCAGCGCGCGGCCGACGGTGCGGAAGGCAAAAACTGGCTGTTTTTCGGCAACCCACACTTTACCGAAGACTTCCTGTATCAGGTTGAGTGGCAGCGTTATGTGAAAGAAGGCGTGCTGAGCCGTATTGATATGGCTTGGTCTCGCGATCAAAAAGAAAAAGTCTACGTACAAGACAAACTGCGCGAACAGGGTGCAGAGCTGTGGCGCTGGATTAATGACGGTGCCCACATTTATGTCTGCGGCGACGCCAATCGCATGGCGAAAGACGTTGAGCAGGTATTGCTGGAAGTGATTGCTGAATTCGGTGCAATGGACATCGAAGCGGCGGATGAATTTTTAAGTGAGCTGCGCGTAGAGCGCCGTTATCAGCGAGATGTCTACTAATGAGCGAAAAACACCCAGGGCCTTTAGTGGTCGAAGGTAAACTGACTGACGCCGAGCGCATGAAGCGTGAGAGTAACTTCCTGCGCGGCACCATTGCGGAAGATCTCAACGACGGCTTGACCGGCGGCTTCCACGGCGACAACTTCCTGCTGATCCGTTTCCACGGCATGTACCAGCAGGATGACCGCGATATTCGCGCTGAACGCGCCGCGCAGAAACTGGAACCGCGCCACGCAATGCTGCTGCGCTGCCGCTTGCCGGGTGGCGTTATCACCACCACGCAATGGAAGGCTATCGATAAATTCGCGGCTGATAACACCATCTACGGCAGCATTCGCCTGACCAACCGTCAGACGTTCCAGTTCCACGGTATTCTGAAAAAGAACGTCAAGCCTGTGCACCAGATGCTGCACTCGGTTGGCCTTGATGCGCTGGCGACTGCCAACGACATGAACCGTAACGTGCTGTGTACTTCCAACCCGTTTGAGTCTGAGCTGCACGCGGAAGCCTACGAATGGGCGAAGAAGATCTCTGAACATCTGCTGCCGCGTACTCGCGCGTATGCTGAGATCTGGCTCGATCAGAAAAAGGTCGCGACTACCGACGAAGAGCCGATCCTCGGCGCAACCTATTTGCCGCGTAAGTTCAAAACCACCGTGGTGATCCCGCCGCAGAACGATATCGACCTGCACGCCAACGATATGAACTTCGTGGCGATTGCGGAAAATGGCAAGCTGATTGGTTTCAACCTGTTGGTTGGCGGTGGCTTATCTATTGAGCACGGTAACAAGAAAACCTACGCCCGTACGGCGAGCGAATTTGGCTTCCTGCCGCTGGAGCATACGCTGGCGGTAGCGGAGGCCGTGGTGACCACCCAGCGCGATTGGGGTAACCGTACCGACCGTAAAAATGCCAAAACCAAATATACGCTTGAGCGTGTGGGCGTCGACACCTTCAAGGCCGAAGTGGAGCGCCGTGCGGGGATCAAGTTTGAGCCTATTCGTCCGTACGAATTCACCAGCCGTGGTGACCGTATTGGTTGGGTTAAAGGCATCGATAACAACTGGCACCTGACACTGTTTATTGAAAACGGCCGTATTCTTGATTATCCGGGACGTCCGTTGAAAACCGGTCTGCTGGAAATTGCCAAGATCCACAAAGGCGATTTCCGCATTACCGCTAACCAGAACCTGATTATCGCTGGCGTGCCGGAAAGTCAGAAAGCGAAAATTGAGAAGCTGGCGCGTAGCCACGGGTTGATGGATGCGGTCAAACCGCAACGTGAAAACTCAATGGCCTGCGTATCGTTCCCGACCTGCCCGCTGGCCATGGCCGAAGCAGAACGCTTCCTGCCGTCGTTCACCGATAAAGTCGAAGCGATTTTAGAAAAACACGGCATCCCTGATGAACATATCGTGATGCGCGTGACCGGCTGTCCTAACGGCTGCGGCCGTGCGCTGTTGGCCGAGCTGGGGCTGGTTGGTAAAGCACCAGGACGCTACAACGTGCATCTTGGCGGCAACCGCAGCGGGTCGCGTATCCCGCGTATGTATCGTGAAAATATTACCGAGCCGGAAATTCTTGGCTCGATTGATGAGCTTGTCGGACGCTGGGCAAAAGAGCGTGAAGCGGGTGAAGGCTTCGGCGACTTTACGGTGCGTGCGGGCATCGTTCGCCCGGTGCTCGACTCTGCGCGTGATTTCTGGGAATAACCTGACTTGCCGGATGGCGGCATAGCTGCCTTATCCGGCCTACCGCCTACGTAGGCCTGATAAGCGAAGCGCCATCAGG
Source organism: Kluyvera sp. STS39-E (assembly GCF_040932435.1). NCBI lineage: Bacteria > Pseudomonadati > Pseudomonadota > Gammaproteobacteria > Enterobacterales > Enterobacteriaceae > Kluyvera > Kluyvera sp. STS39-E. Next base: position 587,263 of record NZ_JBFQGA010000001.1, read on the forward strand.
CAAGGCATACAGCGAGGAACTTATGTCCAAACTCGATCTAAATGCGCTGAATGAACTGCCAAAAGTCGAACGCGTACTGGCTCTGGCGGAAACCAACGCCCAACTGGAAAAACTGAGCGCCGAGGAGCGCGTGGCCTGGGCACTGGAAAACCTACCCGGTGACTACGTGCTCTCTTCCAGCTTCGGCATTCAGGCGGCGGTGAGCCTGCATCTGGTGAACCAGATTCGCCCGGATATTCCGGTTATCCTCACCGATACTGGCTATCTGTTCCCGGAAACCTACCAGTTTATTGATGAGTTAACGGACAAGCTTAAGCTGAATCTCCAAGTTTATCGCGCCAAAGAGAGCGCTGCCTGGCAGGAGGCTCGTTACGGCAAGCTGTGGGAGCAGGGGGTTGAGGGCATTGAGAAATACAATGACATCAACAAGGTCGAGCCAATGAATCGTGCGTTGAAAGAGCTGAATGCGCAAACTTGGTTCGCCGGCCTGCGCCGTGAGCAGTCCGGTAGCCGTGCCACATTGCCGGTGCTGGCGATTCAGCGCGGCGTGTTTAAGCTGCTGCCGATCATCGACTGGGACAACCGTACGGTGTATCAGTACCTGCAAAAGCACGGATTGAAATACCATCCTCTGTGGGATCAGGGCTACCTGTCGGTGGGGGATACCCATACCACACGGAAATGGGAGCCGGGGATGGCGGAAGAAGAGACACGTTTCTTTGGCTTGAAAAGAGAGTGCGGACTGCACGAAGGGTAAGTTTATCTCTGCTGACTTTCAACGCCTCCAGCTTGACGGCTGGGGGCGTTTCTTTTTGCGAGCAACGCTGTGTAATGAGTCTTATGTCGCTACTGCTTATCGCGGCAGGTATAGAATCATGACGGGTGCTTGAGGCTTTTTGGGCTTTGAGCATTTTCCGGGTTCCAGAAAGATAAAAGCCCCAGGCGATATTTCTATCAACCTGAGGCCAACATCCGAACCCGACAGTTCAGATGTTAGTCTCTTCTTTGCAGGGAGGCAAGATATGCTGACAAAGTATGCTCTTGTAGCAATCATTGTGCTGTGTGCAACGGCATTAGGGTTCACGCTAATGGTGCGCGATTCGCTGTGCGAATTGAGCTTCCGGGAGCGTGGTATGGAGTTTAAAGCTATTCTCGCTTACGAACCGAAGAAGTAGCGACAACGCGGGGGAAACCCCGCGTATTGGCTGTTCGCTTTCGGCCTCTAGCACCCATTCCCGCGCTTAGCTGCGTTTCTCTGCCTTTGCTAGTTCTTGTACCAGCGGCATCATCACCCGCACAACGTCGCGACTGCGGTGCTCAATGCGTCCCGGCAGCGCTTTATCGAGATACTGTTGATTATCTATCTGGGCATTGTGCCAACTGGTGCCATCAGGGAAGCTGGCGGTTTTTGCCCGCTGTTGGAAGCCGTCTTTCTTGCCGAGCGACCAGTTAGTGGCCTCGACGGAAAGCACCGGTATGCCTGCTTTATCAAACACCTCTGCGTCGTTGCAGCAGCCGGTGCCCTGAGGATACAGAGGATTCAAACCAGGGTTGGTGGCGGCAGCAATGCCGCGACTGTGCGCAAGGGCTAGGGCACGGTCGCGGGTCAGCTTGCGGACCGAAGCGGGTGTTTTTACGCCGCTGTTAAAATAGATTTTATCGCCAACCACTAGGTTATCGAGATTGATAACCAGCAGCGTGTTTTTTTTCTCTGCGGCGCTCATCCGTTTCAGCACATTTTCCGCGCCAAGCTTCCCTTCCTCTTCACCGCTGGTGGCGATAAAGCGAATGCCGTATTGGGTTGGGATATTTTTAAAGCGCTCCGCCAGTTCCAGCATCACGCCGAGGCCAAGCGCATTATCATCCATGCCCTGTAGCGTCAGGCCGCCGAGGTTCTTTTCTACGTCACTGTCGCTGTGCGGGGCGTAAGTATCGAGATGCGCCATCACGATAATTTGCTGACCGGATTTACCTTCATGCGCCGCTATTACCGTGCTGCCGGTAACGTTATGCCAGTTTTTACGGTTGTCTTTACTGGTATAGATGAAGCGGCTGCTGAACGTGCGGATATCGCTGCGGTATCCCATTTGGGTAAATTGCTGGCGAATGTAGTCTGCAGAAAGCATTTCAGCGGGGGTACCGGTGATGCGGCCTGGGAAATAGGTGGCGATATAACGCGCCTGAGTATTGGCGATGGAGCCCAGCGAAGCGGATGCCGCGTGTGCCGGGAGAGTAATACATACGCCGAGCGCCAAGGCTACCATGCAGTGGCGCAGTGCGGAGAACATAGGTAATCCTTACAACAGAACAAAAAAATAGACGCGCCTAGTATGAAACCGCCGTTTTCATTACACAATTTCAAATGCTCTTAAACGCCGGAAAAAGAGTGTGTTAAGCACTTTTTGATATTAGCTTTTCCAGTCCGTTATTCCTTTCAGTAACAACTCATTCCTTTTCGTAATTTCATTTGACCCGAGCCTCCCCCTATAGTCCCTGTGTTGCTGATTGTTAGCGAGTTGTAGCACGACGCCCGCAACAACAAACAAACCGTGCTGACAACGCTATCCAGCCCAACACACAACAGACATGCGATGAATCAGGCTTAAGGAATGGTTATGGACCAAAAACGACTTACACACCTGCGACAACTGGAGGCGGAAAGCATCCATATCATCCGTGAGGTGGCCGCCGAATTCTCTAATCCGGTGATGATGTACTCCATCGGCAAAGATTCCAGCGTGATGCTGCATCTGGCGCGCAAGGCGTTTTACCCAGGTACGTTGCCGTTCCCGCTTCTGCACGTCGACACTGGCTGGAAATTTCGCGAAATGTACGAATTCCGTGACCGTACCGCGAAAGCGTACGGCTGCGAGCTGCTGGTGCACAAAAACCCGGAAGGGGTGGCAATGGGCATTAACCCGTTTGTCCACGGCAGTGCCAAACATACTGACATTATGAAAACCGAAGGGTTGAAGCAGGCGCTGAATAAATACGGATTTGATGCCGCTTTTGGCGGCGCGCGTCGCGATGAAGAAAAATCACGTGCTAAAGAACGTATCTACTCCTTCCGCGACCGTTTTCACCGTTGGGATCCGAAAAACCAGCGACCTGAGCTGTGGCATAACTACAACGGTCAGATTAACAAGGGCGAAAGCATCCGCGTCTTCCCGCTCTCTAACTGGACTGAACTGGATATCTGGCAGTACATCTACCTCGAAAATATCGACATCGTTCCACTGTATCTGGCCGCTGAACGCCCAGTGCTGGAGCGTGACGGCATGCTGATGATGATTGATGACGACAGGATTGACCTGCAGCCGGGCGAGGTGATTGAAAAACGCATGGTGCGTTTCCGTACCTTAGGGTGCTGGCCGTTGACCGGTGCGGTGGAGTCCGAGGCGCAAACGCTGCCGGAAATTATCGAAGAGATGCTGGTTTCGACCACCAGTGAACGTCAGGGGCGCATGATTGACCGCGACCAGGCCGGCTCCATGGAGCTTAAAAAACGTCAGGGTTATTTCTAAGGAGCCGCCATGAATACGACGATTGCACAACAAATTGCTGATGAAGGTGGCGTTGAATCCTATCTGCATGCCCAGCAGCACAAAAGCCTGCTGCGCTTTTTAACCTGCGGCAGCGTGGATGACGGTAAAAGTACGCTCATTGGCCGCCTGCTGCATGACACCCGACAGATTTACGAAGATCAGTTGTCATCCCTTCATAACGACAGCAAGCGCCATGGCACCCAAGGTGAAAAACTCGATCTGGCGCTGCTGGTGGATGGCCTGCAGGCTGAGCGTGAGCAGGGCATTACGATTGATGTGGCCTATCGCTATTTCTCTACCGAAAAACGTAAGTTTATTATTGCCGACACGCCGGGGCATGAGCAGTACACCCGTAACATGGCAACCGGCGCATCGACCTGCGATCTCGCTATTTTGCTTATCGATGCGCGTAAAGGCGTGCTCGATCAGACCCGTCGCCACAGCTTTATCTCGACGCTGCTGGGGATCAAGCACTTGGTTGTGGCTATCAACAAAATGGATCTCGTCGGTTATAGCGAAGAGACCTTTAACCGCATTCGCGAAGAGTATTTGACCTTTGCCGAACAGCTGCCCGGAAACCTAGATATTCGTTTCGTGCCGCTCTCCGCGCTGGAAGGCGACAACGTTGCCAGCCAGAGCGCCAATATTGCGTGGTACAGCGGCCCAACGCTGCTGGAAGTGCTGGAAACCGTGGCGATTCGCCGTACGGTTGACACCCAGCCAATGCGTTTCCCTGTGCAATACGTTAACCGTCCAAACCTCGATTTTCGTGGTTTCTCCGGCACGCTTGCCTCTGGCAGCGTGAAGGTGGGTCAGCGTGTTAAGGTACTGCCGTCAGGCGTTGAATCGAGCGTGGCGCGCATTGTCACTTTCGATGGCGATCTGCAGGAAGCCCATGCGGGCGAAGCGGTGACGCTGGTGCTGAAGGATGAAATTGATATCAGCCGCGGTGACCTGCTGCTGGACGCGCAGGACACGCTGCCGTCGGTACAGCGCGCCTCGGTGGACGTGGTGTGGATGGCCGAGCAGCCGTTGGCCGTGGGCCAAAGCTACGACATTAAGGTGGCCGGTAAGAAAACCCGCGCCCGCGTGGATGGCATTCAGTATCAGGTAGATATCAATAATCTGACGCAGCGGGAAGTTGAAGCGCTGCCGCTAAACGGCATTGGTTTGATCGACCTGACTTTTGATGAGCCGCTGGTGCTCGACAAATATCAGGAGAACCCGGTGACCGGCGGTCTGATCTTTATCGATCGCTTAAGCAACGTTACCGTAGGCGCGGGTATGGTTCGTGAACCTAACACCGATGAAACCACCGTAACGTCTGAATTCAGCGCCTTTGAACTCGAGCTGAATGCGCTGGTTCGCAAACACTTCCCGCATTGGGGTGCACGCGATTTGCTGGGAGGAAAGTAATGGCTCTGCATGACGAGAATGTCGTCTGGCACGCCCATCCCGTCACCGCGCAGCAGCGTGAACAACTCCACGGGCATCGTGGGGTTGTGCTGTGGTTTACCGGGCTTTCGGGCTCGGGAAAATCTACCGTTGCAGGCGCGTTGGAAGAGGCATTACATCAGCTTGGGGTGAGTACCTACCTGCTGGATGGCGATAATGTGCGCCATGGCCTGTGTAGCGATCTGGGTTTTAGTGATGCCGATCGTAAAGAAAATATTCGTCGCGTAGGTGAAGTGGCGAAATTGATGGTCGATGCGGGGCTGGTGGTATTGACGGCTTTTATCTCGCCGCATCGCGCAGAACGGCAGATGGTGCGTGAGCGGGTGGGGGAAGATCGTTTCTTTGAGATCTTTGTCGATACGTCACTGGCAACCTGTGAAGCTCGCGATCCGAAAGGGCTCTATAAAAAAGCGCGTGCCGGCGAGTTGCGTAATTTTACCGGCATTGATTCAGCATATGAATCCCCTGAGCACCCGGCTATCCATCTTGATGGTGAACAATTAGTAACAAATTTGGTTGCGCAATTATTAGATCTACTGAGGCAGAGCGATATTATCAGATCCTGAAAAGGTGCCGGAGTTTGTTTACTCCGGCCTAACAGGATTATTTATGCGTACGACACAGAACCTCAACGTGACCCAGACAGAGTCACTCGCTCCTGCTTATGACGAAGCCACTTGGTCTTTGTCAGGGGCGTTTGTCGGCTTCGTCGCGTGGTTGATGGCGCTGGGTATCCCGTATCTGCACTATGGCAATAACACGCTATTCTTCTTTCTATACACGTGGCCTTTCTTCCTCGCACTGATGCCCGTAGCGGTCGTCATCGGCGTCGCCTTTCACTCTCTAGTGAAGGGGAGACTGGGTTACACCATCGTTACAACCCTCGCGACGGTCGCCATACTGTGTGGATTATTATTCATGTGGATTATGAGTTAATGCGTTTGCGTTAGACGCAAGGCACCTTGATGACCGTGACAAGAGACGTTTTTGAACCGATGAATGTGGTACATTTCCGGTGATATACAGTATCGCCTGCGGCCGGTGTGGAGTATGACGGCAAGTTATGGGATGATAGTGCCGTTTTTCAGGGGGCAGGATGGGTAAATTAACGCTGCTATTACTGGCTTTGCTGGTGTGGCTACAATATTCCTTATGGTTCGGTAAAAATGGTCTTCATGACTTCAGCCGGGTCAACGATGATGTGTCCGTACAACAAGCAACCAACGCAAAATTAAAAGCGCGTAACGATCAGCTTTTCGCCGAAATTGACGACCTCAACGGCGGTCAGGAAGCTATCGAGGAACGTGCTCGTAACGAACTGAGCATGACCCGCCCAGGCGAAACGTTTTATCGTCTGGTGCCGGATGCGTCCAAACGCAACCAGAGTGCGGGGCAAACGCAGGCGAATCAATAATCAGTTCAGGATGACGACATGGCCGTAACTTCTCTAGGCGTATGCGCCGTGGTGCCGGCAGCCGGATTTGGCCGCCGCATGCAAACGGACTGCCCAAAGCAATATCTCTCAATCGGTAACAAAACGATTCTCGAACACTCGGTGGATGCGCTGCTGGTCAATGCTCGCATTCAACGGGTGATCATTGCCGTCTCTCCAGGCGACGAGCGTTTCCAGCAGCTCCCTCTAGCACAGCATCCGCAGATTACCGTTGTTGACGGCGGCGCCGAACGCGCGGACTCCGTACTGGCTGGCCTGCGCGCCGCCGGCGATGCGCAATGGGTGCTGGTGCATGACGCCGCCCGCCCGTGCCTACGCCCGGATGACTTAGCGCGTCTACTTGCCCTGAGCGAAACCAGCCGAGTCGGCGGTATCCTCGCAGCACCGGTATGCGACACCATGAAACGGGCCGAACCAGGCAAAACGGCGATTGCGCATACGGTTGATCGTAACGATTTGTGGCACGCCTTGACGCCACAATTTTTCCCTCGTGAGCTACTGATTGAGTGCTTAACTCGCGCCCTGAATGAAGGGGCGACCATTACCGATGAAGCTTCAGCCTTAGAGTATTGCGGCTTTCACCCCGAGTTGATTGCCGGACGAGCTGATAATATTAAAGTGACCCGCCCGGAAGACCTGGCGTTGGCTGAATTTTACCTCACCCGCTTGGGTAACCCGGAGAGAGCATAATGCGAATTGGACATGGTTTTGACGTACACGCCTTTGGCGGCGAAGGCCCGATTATCATTGGCGGCGTGCGTATCCCTTATGAAAAAGGGCTGCTGGCACATTCCGACGGCGACGTCGCACTGCATGCGCTGACCGATGCGCTGTTGGGCGCAGCGGCATTAGGCGATATCGGCAAGCTGTTCCCGGATACCGATCCGGCCTTCAAAGGCGCTGACAGCCGCGCACTGTTGCGTGAAGCTTGGAAGCGTGTGCAGGCAAAAGGCTACACCCTCGGCAACGTCGATGTGACTATCATCGCTCAGGCGCCGAAAATGCTGACTCACATCCCGCAAATGCGCGTGTTTATTGCCGAGGATCTCGGCTGTCATATGGATGACGTCAACGTCAAAGCCACCACCACCGAGAAGCTGGGCTTCACCGGTCGTGGGGAAGGCATCGCTTGTGAAGCCGTTGCCTTGTTGAATAAGGCGAAGTCATGATCTCGTTTGATGAGTTAACCTTTCTGCACGGCAAACCGCAGAGCCCGGGGCTGTTGAAGGCCAATCCGGAAGATTTTCTGGTGGTCGAAGATTTAGGTTTTGAACCGGACGGGGAAGGCGAGCATATCCTGGTGCGCATTCTGAAAAATGGCTGCAACACCCGATTTGTTGCCGACGCGCTCGCTAAATTCCTTAAGATACATGCGCGTGAAGTGAGCTTCGCTGGGCAAAAAGATAAGCATGCGGTCACTGAACAGTGGCTGTGCGCACGCGTACCGGGCAACGCGATGCCGGATTTAAGCCAATTCCAGCTCGAAGGCTGCCAAGTACTGGAATATGCCCGTCATAAGCGTAAGCTGCGTTTAGGGGCGCTGAAAGGCAACCAGTTCACGCTGGTGCTGCGCGAAGTCAGAGGGCGCGACGATGTCGAGTCCCGTTTGCAGGCGATTGTCGAACGCGGCGTGCCTAACTATTTTGGTGCTCAGCGCTTTGGTATCGGCGGTAGTAACCTGCTTGGCGCGCTGCGCTGGGCACAGAGCGGGGCGCCGGTACGTGACCGGAATAAGCGTAGTTTTTGGTTGTCGGCATCCCGCAGTGCGTTGTTTAATCAGATTGTGAGTGAACGCCTAAAAAAAACGGACTTTAATCAAGTTGTTGACGGCGATGCGCTACAATTATCCGGGCGTGGCAGCTGGTTTGTAGCCAGTGACGAAGAACTGGCTACATTGCAAGAACGCGTTAACGCGCGGGAGTTAATGATTACCGCAGCGCTGCCCGGTAGCGGCGACTGGGGAACCCAGCGTGACGCGCTGGCGTTTGAACAAGCCGTGCTGGCTGAAGAGACCACACTGCAGTCGCTGCTGGTGCGTGAAAAAGTCGAGGCTGCGCGCCGTGCCATGATGCTGTATCCGCAGCAGATGAGTTGGAATTGGTGGGACGACGTCACCGTCGAACTGCGCTTCTGGCTACCGGCAGGCAGCTTTGCGACCAGCGTGGTAAGGGAACTTATCAATACAACAGGTGATTATGCGAATATTGCTGAGTAACGATGACGGGATCCATGCGCCAGGCATTCAGACGCTGGCGAGAGCCTTGCGGGAATTTGCCGAGGTTCAGGTAGTTGCACCCGATCGTAACCGCAGTGGCGCATCCAACTCACTCACGCTTGAGTCCTCGCTTCGTACCTTCACTTTCGATAACGGTGATATTTCCGTCCAGATGGGCACGCCAACCGACTGTGTCTATCTGGGTGTCAATGCGCTGATGCGTCCACGCCCGGACATTGTAGTGTCGGGGATTAATGCCGGGCCGAATTTGGGTGACGATGTTATCTATTCCGGCACCGTGGCGGCTGCGATGGAGGGCCGTCATTTAGGTTTTCCCGCATTGGCGGTATCGCTAAACGGTCATCAACATTACGAAACCGCTGCGGCAGTGACCTGTTCGCTGCTGCGCGCACTTGCGCGCGAACCGCTGCGCACCGGACGCATTCTGAACGTCAACGTCCCTGATTTGCCGCTCGATCAACTCAAAGGTATTCGCGTTACCCGCTGCGGTAGCCGTCATCCGGCGGATAAGGTCATCCCGCAGCAGGACCCTCGTGGCAACACGCTTTACTGGATTGGTCCTCCGGGCGCTCAATGCGATGCCGGGCCTGATACCGATTTTGCCGCCGTTGATGAAGGCTATGTCTCCGTGACACCGCTGCATGTGGATCTCACGGCACACAGCACGCATGGGGTGGTATCCGATTGGCTGGAACAGGCGAGGGTTGACGCGCAATGGTAGTCAGTAAACGCATCCAGAGTCTGTTGAACCAGCTTCATCAGCTTGGCATCCGTGATGAACGGGTGCTTGATGCGCTGGCTAAGGTACCTCGCGAAAAATTTATCGACGAAGCGTTTGAACACAGCGCATGGGACAACGTGGCGCTGCCTATAGGTATGGGGCAAACCATTTCACAACCCTATATGGTGGCGCGGATGACCGAACTGCTGGAGCTAACGCCGGAATCTCGGGTGCTGGAAATCGGCACCGGTTCGGGTTATCAGACGGCAATCTTGGCACATTTGGTACACCACGTTTGTTCCGTTGAACGTATAAAGAGTCTGCAATGGCATGCCCGGCGTCGCTTGAAGCAGCTTGATTTGCATAATGTATCGACCCGCCATGGCGATGGCTGGCAGGGGTGGCAGGCTCGTGCCCCGTTTGACGCCATCATCGTGACGGCTGCACCGCCAGAAATCCCGGTTGCGTTAATGTCGCAACTGGATGAAGACGGCATTCTTGTCTTGCCCGTGGGCGATGATCAGCAGTACTTGAAACGCGTTCATCGGCGGGGAGGCGAATTTATTATTGATACCGTCGAGGCCGTTCGCTTCGTTCCTCTGGTGAAGGGGGAACTGGCCTGAGACCCGGACTTTTCTGAGGGTTTTCAGTCCAATTCAGCGTATGGTGAACACGTTTTCCAGTGTTCAAGACGTGCGTTGCGCGGTATTAAGTCACTGGCAGTTAACCTATTCCTGGGGGATAAATGAGCGCGGGAAGCCCTAAATTTACCGTTAATCGTGTAGTGGCATTGTCACTGATTTCACTTTGGCTGGCCGGTTGTTCTTCATCGAATAACGCACCAGCGCCAGTCAGTTCCGTCAACGGCAACAGTTCAGGTAGCACGAGCACGAGTTCCGGCATGCTAATTACGCCGCCACCAAAAATGGGCAGCACGGCGCAGTCAACTCCTCAGATTCAACCGGTACAGCCGGTTCAGACGCAACCTATCCAAAGCCAGCCGCGCATGTCGCAGCCGGTTGCACAGCAGCCTGTGCAAATGGAAAACGGCCATATTGTCTACAACCGTAAATACGGTGATATTCCAAAAGGCAGCTACGCCGGTGGGAGCACCTATACGGTCAAACACGGTGACACGCTGTTCTATATTGCTTGGGTCACCGGTAATGACTTCCGCGACCTAGCGCAACGCAACAATGTTGCCGCGCCTTACGCCTTGAACGTCGGGCAGGTGCTGCAGGTCGGTAACGCCTCAGGCCAGCCGATTACCGGTAATAATCCGGTGGCGATAGCCAGTGCGCAGACCAGTAGCGGAAATTCCGGATTAGTCTCAAAACCTGCACAAAATTCAACCGGGGCTGTTGCGTCGACTTCGACAATTACGTATTCTGAGGATTCAGGTGAACAAAGTGCTAATAAAATGTTGCCTAATAACAAGCCTGCGACGACCGTCACAGCGCCTGTTACGGCACCAACGACGAGCACAACCGTAGCGACTGCCAGCAGTACATCAACCAGTTCGCCAATTTCTTCCTGGCGCTGGCCAACTGACGGCAAGATTATCGAAAACTTTAGCGGCACCGACGGTGGCAACAAAGGTATCGATATTGCGGGCAGTAAAGGACAGGCAATCGTCGCAACCGCCGATGGGCGCGTCGTCTATGCCGGTAACGCACTGCGCGGTTACGGTAATCTTATTATCATCAAACACAACGATGATTACCTGAGTGCCTACGCTCATAACGATACGATGCTGGTAAAAGAGCAACAAGATATCAAGGCTGGGCAGAAAATCGCTACCATGGGTAGCACAGGAACAAGTTCAACACGTTTGCATTTTGAAATTCGTTACAAGGGGAAATCCGTCAACCCGCTGCAATATTTACCGCAGCGATAATTCGGCAAAGTACTTCACATGAACGCTTTCAGGTGGCAACTGCAGCCGTAGAGGCCGCCTGGTAAGTGACATGATAAGGTGCATTGCCTGGGGATCACGGGTAGGAGCCACCTTAATGAGTCAGAATACGCTGAAAGTTCATGATTTAAATGAAGATGCGGAGTTTGATGAGAATGGAGCAGAGACTTTTGATGAAAAAGTCCTGAATGAAGAGGAACCCAGTGACAGCGAGCTCGCCGAAGAGGAGCTTTTATCGCAGGGTGCAACTCAACGTGTACTCGATGCGACTCAGCTCTATCTGGGTGAGATCGGTTATTCTCCGCTATTAACCGCAGAAGAAGAAGTTTACTTTGCTCGCCGTGCTTTGCGTGGCGATGTTGCCTCACGCCGACGGATGATTGAAAGTAACCTTCGTCTGGTGGTAAAAATTGCCCGCCGTTATGGCAATCGTGGTCTGGCACTGCTGGATCTTATCGAAGAGGGCAATTTGGGGCTGATTCGCGCCGTAGAGAAGTTTGACCCGGAGCGTGGGTTCCGCTTTTCGACCTATGCAACGTGGTGGATCCGCCAGACCATCGAACGGGCTATCATGAATCAAACCCGTACTATTCGTCTGCCAATCCACATTGTTAAAGAGCTGAACGTTTATCTCCGTACCGCGCGTGAACTGTCGCATAAACTGGATCACGAACCGAGTGCGGAAGAGATAGCAGAACAGCTGGATAAGCCAGTTGATGACGTTAGCCGTATGCTGCGTCTCAATGAACGCATCACTTCAGTTGATACGCCGCTGGGCGGAGATTCTGAAAAAGCGCTGCTGGACATCTTGGCCGATGAAAATGAAAACGGCCCGGAAGACACCACGCAGGACGATGATATGAAACAAAGCATCGTCAAATGGCTGTTCGAACTGAACGCCAAGCAGCGTGAAGTGCTGGCTCGTCGTTTTGGCCTGTTGGGCTATGAAGCGGCGACGCTTGAAGATGTGGGCCGTGAAATCGGTCTGACCCGCGAACGCGTGCGTCAGATTCAGGTTGAAGGCTTGCGCCGTCTGCGGGAAATCCTGCAGGGACAGGGGCTAAACATCGAAGCGTTATTCCGCGAGTAAGATACCTTTTCTCAAAAAGGCTCAATCATTCGATTGGGCCTTTTTCTTTTGTATTGCCGGTTATCCCTGAGCCGTTTCGTGCAAGTGCAGCCAGACTATCTTGTCTTGCTGTAGGCGGAACACCGCTGTTGACCAACGTGCAGATTCTGGTTTTCCCGGTAAATACTGGATTTCCTTATACATCACGACGGCTCCATCGTGCCATTCAGCGAGAAGGGATACATTATCAATAACAATCTTTAAGCCTGGGCGGCAGGCGCTGGCGCCTTGGAAAAAAGCACTGACCGCTTGATTATCCATCCGGGCGCCGCTTGGTGGGATCATCACAAAATCGGCGCTGAAACGTTGCATTAATGCGCTGGCACTCCCTTCTCCCCGACCCAACCAGTTTTCGATAATGACGTGGGCGTCGATGACTTCTTGAATATAGCGATTCATGTGATCTCCATTTTATTATGCAGGCGCGTGTCGATGACCAGATTATCAAAAATAGAGTGTAGCCCTTTGCTTCCTGTGCTGTTGTCTGGCGCAGGTTAAATGTTAAGAATCACCCACTCCACGCCAGAAGGCCTAGAGTGGGTTTCGGACTAGATTGCCCATCCCCCTGCGTAAAAGGCCACCAGAGCAACGGTGATGATCACCGTTCCAATGTTGAGTTTTTGCCACTCACGTGCCGACAGCCGACCAATAACCAGAGTCACAAAGCCCAACATAATGCCGGTGACAATATTACAGGTTAAGACGATGAATACGGCGCAGACCAACCCCGACATGGCATCAATGAAATCATTGAAATCAAGTTTGGAGACGTTACTCAGCATCAATAGACCGACGTACATCAATGCGGGTGCCGTGGCATAACCGGGGATTAAAAATGACAGTGGGGAGAAAAAGAGTATGACGAGGAACAGGCAGCCCACAACGGCGGCAGTTAACCCGGTTTTTCCGCCGGCCGCCGTTCCTGCCGCTGATTCAATATAAACCGCCGCTGGAGCAGCACCCACTAGGCCTGAGAACACGGAGCTAACTGAATCGCTGGTTAACGCCTTTCCACCATTAATTATCTGGTTGTCCTTATCAAGAAGATTGGCTTGGCCTGCGACGGCGCGAATGGTGCCGGTTGCGTCAAATACCGCGGTCATTACCAGAGCCAATACGCTAGGTAATACCGCTGGTTTGAGCGCCCCCATAATATCCAAGCTAAAAATCAAGGATTGACCGTCCGCCCCGCTAAGGCTGGGGATTGCGATCAGGCCGTGATACTGCACTTCAGGGTCAAAAATAAGGCCGATAATTGAGATAGCGATGATCACCAACAGGATCCCGCCGGGCACCCGACATTTCTCCAAACCAAAAATGACGGCTAGTCCAAGCAGGCTCATGATCACGGGGAATGAGTCAAAGGCGCCCAAAGCGACCGGCAGCCCCTCCAGCGGGTTTTTAATGACCAAACCAACGCCGTTTGCCGCAATCAGCAGCAGAAACAGGCCGATACCAATACCGGTGCCATGAGCGATACCCATCGGTAAATTGCGCAGGATCCAGGTGCGGATGCCGGTGACGGAGATGGCGGTAAAGAGCACCCCCATCAGGAACACGGCCCCTAGGGCGACTGGGATGCTAATATGCTGCCCGAGAACCAAGCTAAAAGCGGTGAATGCGGTCAACGAAATGGCGCAGCCAATAGCCATCGGAAGATTGGCCCACAGCCCCATCAGCAGTGAGCCGAAGCCCGCAACCAGACAGGTAGCGACGAAAACTGCCGCGGGAGGAAAGCCCGCTTTTCCTAACATGCCGGGGACGACGATCACCGAGTAAACCATGGCTAAAAATGTTGTTAGCCCGGCGAGGATCTCTTGGCGAACGCTGCTGCCCCGCGCGGAGATGTGAAAATAATTTTCCAATGCACCGCGCAATGACGAGGAAGCAGGCGTGTGCTGCATTTCTCCAGACATAATGGTGTCCTCAAAAGAGTGAATTTATTAATTTCAATTGGTTAACTGCGTTCATACACCAGCCGACCATCGACATAAGTGCGGTAGATGGAGCGGTCATCGCCGAGAGTCATCATCACGAACAGCTTGTCGGCAAGCGTGACGGAGTTGTCATAGCGCAGCTGCTGTAACGGTGTGGCGGTCGGTTCAAGCACCACAAAATCGGCCTCTTTCCCGTGGTTGAAGTTACCAATCAGATTGTCTAGCCCCAATGCCTTGGCGCCGCCAAGCGTGGCGAGATAAAAGGCTTCAAATGCGGAAAGCCGATACCCCTGAAGCTGTACCACTTTGTAGGCCTCATTGAGGGTTTGCAGCATATTGAACGTGGTGCCCGCGCCAATATCTGTGCCCATGCCCACGCTGATTTTTTTGCGCCATGCTTTTTGTAGGTTAAACAGCCCGCTGCCGAGATACAGGTTAGACGTTGGGCAAAATGCGATGCTGGACTGGGTTTCACTCAGGCGATCCCACTCTTTTTCTTCAAGATGTATACAGTGGGCGAAAACGCAGTTTTTACCGGTCAGGCCAAACTGGTGATAAACATCGAGATAGCCATCGTTTTCGGGGTACAGCTCTTTGACCCATGCGATTTCATCTTTGTTTTCGCAAAGGTGGGTGTGTATCCAGGTGTCGGGGTATTCCTCGCGCAGCCGCCGTGCCATTGCCAGCTGCTCGGGGGATGACGTCGGGGCGAAGCGTGGGGTGATGGCATATAGCAGACGGCCATTTTTATGCCAGCGTTCGATCAGCGCTTTGCTTTGCTCATAGCTGCTTTGCGCATCATCAAGGAGATAATCCGGAGCATTGCGATCCATCATCACTTTGCCTGCGATCATCCGCATATTGATATGGCTTGCGGCTTCAAATAGGGCATCAACCGACTGCGGATGTACGGTACCGAAAACTAATGCCGTCGTTGTGCCATTACGCAAAAGTTGCTTGAGGAAAAAGGTGGACATTTCCCGGGCGTAATCCAAATCCTCATAGCGGCGCTCTGTGGGGAAAGTGTGCTTATTTAGCCATTCTAACAATTGCTCGCCGTAGGCCCCCACCATCTCACTTTGTGGGTAGTGAATATGCGTATCGACAAATCCAGGAACGATAATTTTACCGCGGTAATCTCGAATGCGAATAGCGTCCGGGATGAGATGCTTTCCCTCTTCCCATTGACCAAACCATTCAATTTTACCGTCACCAATTAACAGTAAACCATCCTCAATAAAGCGTAACGCTGATTCGATCTCTTCCGGATGCGTAATAGTCCGGGTGATATCAATAAAGCTACCGCGTATCGCTTTTAACTTTTTCTCTTCGGACATAATAAGTTCCTTCATATTTATTGAATTTTCTTAGCGGAAGCGGTGGCAGGTAGAACTTCTTCTTGGCGATAGCCGCCAGGGAGAATGATATTAAGAACGATGGCCGTTAATCCGCCGGCGCAAATGGGGTTTTCTACTAACACATAAATTGATGCAGGTAATATTTTGAAAATTTCGGGATCGTAGGACACGCCAAGGCCTAATCCCAGGGAGGTGGCGACGATTAAGGTATCGCGACGTTTTAAACCGTTAGTAATAATGATGCGTATTCCTGCTATCGCTATCATCGAGAACATTAAGGTCATCGCACCGCCCAGCACGGCGGATGGAATGGTGGTAAAGAAGCCACCAATCATTGGAAACAGTCCAAGGACAACCAACATAATGGCAATGACCCGACCAATATGCCGCGAGGCGACACCCGTCATCTGTATCACGCCGTTATTTTGGGCAAAGGTAGTCAGCGGTAATGACCCGACGGCTGAAGCAATAACGGAAACAATACCATCGGCCAACACGCCGCCTTTCAGGCGTGATTGATATTCTTCCCCTTCAATCGGGCGATTCGAAACCATCGCGGTCGCTGTAATATCGCCAACAGCCTCTAACACGCTGAGTAAATAAATGGTGCCGACTACCAGAAAATGGTGAAAGCTGAAATGAAAACCATATTTGAATGGAGAGGGGATAGTGATTAACGGTAAATTATGCAAGCCGCTAAAGTCGACCATTCCTAAGCATAATGAAACGATGTAGCCAACAAACAGCCCAATCGCAATACCGCCCATGCGTAGCAGTGGGCTACGACAACAGTTGAAGGCAATGACCACCATTAATACCAGAAGACCCACGCCAATATGCTGGTAGCTGCCGAAGGTACCGCTGTTTTTAGCCGCAAAACCGCCGCCGAAATCAATAATGCCGACTTTAATTAAGCTCAGGCCAATCATCAGCACAACAATACCGCTGACGGTGGGCGTAATCACCCGGCGTAAATAGGGCAGAATAAAGGATGCGCCGACGACGAGGAATGCGCCAACAAACGAAATGCCGAGCAGTGATGACATGATAAGTTCTTCGTGAAAACCATCACTCTTCATACTACTGCCGAGTGCAATCATCACGGTGACGAAGGAAAAATTAACGGACTGAATAGAGAGCAGGCCAGAGCCGACTATTCCGTATCGGTTCACCTGCAGCCAGGTGCCAATGCCGGAAGCAATCATCGCCATTGAGACCAGATAAGCAGTGGTTTCGGTAGAAAGTTGTAATGCGGCACTAACGATTAATGCTGGTGTCACCATCGGCACAAATATCGCGAGCAAATGCGTTATCGCGCCAATGATGGCTTGGTAAAATGGCGGCTTATCCTCTAATTCGTATATCAGGTCCGAGTTTGTGCGAGTTATATCAGACATCCCTTTACTCCTTCTAAAGCAAATTTGATCATCTGATTTTGAGGAAAGCATTGGCGAATTTTGGTCGTAGAAAGCCCTGAGAATGCGTTATCTCAATTCGCAATACACATCATCCTGCTAAACCGGTGAGGGGAAAATGGGCCGTAGAAACGGCCCGTTTTCGTTAGAGATTTCCTAGCGCACGCAGAATTTTCTCTGCGCTGAAATGCCATTCGCGCAACCAAACGCCGCAGGCATCATGGATAGCGGTGGCGATAGCTGGGGCGGCACCGTTAACGCCGATTTCAGAGATTGATTTTGCGCCAAAGGGACCGACCTTATCATCGCTAGGGACCAGTACCGCGCGGAAATCTCGGGGAATATCGCCAATTTTAGGCGCTCCGTAAGCCCGCAGGTCGCGGGTGAGAGGATGGCCCTTTGCATCGTAGATTATCTCTTCGCTTAGGCTGTGACCGATGGCGCGCATAGTGGCTCCATAGATTTGCCCCAGTGCCAGTTCGGGGTTAACCGGTGTGCCGCAGTCGAGTAAGGCGTAGAACTTATCAAGGCGGATTTCCCCGGTGCGAATATTGACCCCAAGCTCGACAAAGTTTGCGCCGTACGGGAAAGCAAAGTCCGGCGTGATATAGCAGGCGGTAGCCGAAAGGGCGCCAAACCCCGTTCCGGTTTCACCAAGATGCGCAATATCGCCAAAGCTCACTTCACCCGTTTTGCCGCGGACAACCCCTGGCGCCGCAATCACCACGTCGGATAAAGGTTCCTTGAGCATTTCGGCGCCGTGGAAGAGGATTTTATCGCGTAGGTTTTCTGCCGCTTTACGCGCCGCATTGCCGGAGAAACAGGTGCCTGACGAAGCATAAGCACCTTTATCAAACAAGGCGCTGTCCGTGTCACCGGAGATAACCTGCACGTCGGATAGCGGGCAGTGCAGCACCTCGGCGGTCAACTTCGCGACAACCGTGTCGAGCCCGGTGCCGATATCCGCGCCGCCAGATTGAACGATAAAGGTGCCGTCTGACTCTAGCTTTATCAGGCAGTTTGCCTGGTCGATATCGGGGATGCCCGATTTCTGCATAATAATGGCGACCCCACGACCGATTCGCCAATCACCCTGCTGTGGTTTAGGCGATGACCACTGGATCATCTCCCGACCCTGTCGCAGAATTTCTTCCAGCGCGCAGCTGGCGGCGCTTGGGACGGAGGTTGGGGCCTTGCCTTCGCCAATTGCGCCGAGGATTTTTAGCTCCTGGCCTTCATGTACGCGGTTGCGCTCGATGATGTCTAGCTGGTCGATTTGCAGCTGTTCCGCCAGTTCCGCTAAAGCCATGGTCAGGGCGAAGTTGCCCTTTGGCGCGCCATAGCCCTGATAAGCCCCGGTAGGGCAGATATTGCTGTAGTAAGTGGTGACCTGAAAATCAACGTTATCGCAGGGATACAGCGGCAGTGACAGCGCCGGGCCGTTGCAGGGAACGGTAAGCGCGTGGTTGCCATAAGGCCCGGTATTGGCACGGAAATCCATTTTCACGGCGGTGAGTCGACCGTCTTTTTTCGCGCCGAGTTTGACCGTGACTTTGGCAACGTGGCGCGAGGTATTGGCAATAAACTCTTCTTCACGGGTATAGCGGAAATAGGCTGGCCGCCCCGTCACGCAGGTTGCCCAAGCGCAAACTTCTTCCAATAAGATATCTTGTTTTGACCCAAACCCGCCGCCAACACGTTCCTTGATAACATGAACCTTGTGTTGCTTCATGCCGACAATGCGCGCGACCTGGCGGCGAACGTGCCACGGGACCTGAGTGGAAGCGTGAATAACCAACCGATCGCCGTCCATGCGGGTAAAGCAGATATGGGGTTCGGTTGGGCATTGCTGTGCCTGGGTGGAGTGGTAGGTCCGCTCGATAATGACATCCGCATCACCAAAGCCCTTTTCCATGTCGCCGATATGGCCGTGGATGCTGGCGGCAATATTCTTACGCGGGCGTGCGCCGATAGGGAAATTCACTATCATATGCTCGCCGCGCTGCGCGGCGTGCGTATTGTCTTCCTCTAGCGTATCCGGTGCGCCAACGCCGTACACCACCGGTTCGTCGTGCACCACCGGCGCGTCCTCCGCCATCGCCTCGTCAATCGACATGACGGGT
The DNA here is from genome assembly GCF_040932435.1 of Kluyvera sp. STS39-E. NCBI lineage: Bacteria > Pseudomonadati > Pseudomonadota > Gammaproteobacteria > Enterobacterales > Enterobacteriaceae > Kluyvera > Kluyvera sp. STS39-E. The sequence goes on from NZ_JBFQGA010000001.1 coordinate 606,550, forward strand.
TTTAGCACTTCGTATTCAACGCGAATCAGTGCGAGCGCTGCTAGCGCAATCTCTTCACTCTCGGCGACGACGGCGGCTACGCGATCGCCGACGTGGCGTACTTTTTTGCCAAACATACGTCTGTCTAACGGCGATGGCTCAGGTGCGCTTTGACCGCCTGGTGTGTAGTAAATATCAGGGCAGTTGCGATAGGTGATGATATGAACGACGCCGGGGAGAGCCTCTGCTTCGCTAACATCAAGGTGTGTGATCAGCGCATGCGCATGCGGGCTACGTAGCATTTTGATGATACAGGCATTGGGCGTTACGCGATCCTCAACGTAGCACGGTTTGGCTTGGACCATGACGGCCGCGTCTGACTTGGGATGCAGCTTACCTATCACGTTGAGATCGGGACGGAAAGTCGGGGCTACGGTCAAGCTGGCGTGGGGATCGGCTTTACGGGCAATGGCGAGTTCAATCACCTGATAAAATTGCTGCCAGCCGGCATCGCGGCTGAATAAGCCGGACAGCGCATCATCGATTTCATCGCGGGTTGGCGCTGCTATTCTGTCGAGAAGATCGGTCATGATGAGTGCGGCGGCAGGATCGTTATAGCCTGACTGAACAACGCCGACGTCGATCATGGCCTGCTGGACAAGGCTGGGTTCGTTCCATTTACCCAATGATTCAGCGGTAGCAATTTCCGCCTGTTCTAATTGCGCCGCAATCAGCAGGGATGCATTGACGATGTTGCCGTTAAAGAGGATGGCATCAGAACCGGCAAAACCAAAGCCATCGTCGCTGTTACGGACCGAATGCATGCCGAGGTTGAACAACAGTTTCTGAACGTTTTCACCCGCATTTACCTTCAGCTCCTTCGCGGCGCCGTTTAGCGTAAAATGGATAATCATGCGATTTCCTCCCCCATTTGCTGGCAATCGGCATAGAGATCTGCCACGACTACCCCGGTGATATAGCGTTTATAGGCAATACTGCCGCGCAGATCTTCTTTTGGGAAAATGGCGTCAGCGACCGCCTGTTCTAGCGCGCTGCCTTCTAGGTTTTGCGCCTCGATATCACGCAGACGCTGCGTGCGGGGGGTTACACCATTAAGGGCAATGCGGATACCATCATGTTCGGTGAGCGCAACGGCCGCAGTGACCACCGTTAGCCCCGCTTGTGAGCGGCTGATTTTGCGCGTGGCACAAAGACGATAGGGATCTTTAATGACGATTTCTGTTATCAGCCGATCGTCCGGATCGGCGAGATAATCTTCCAAAGGCAGGGTTTCACCGTTGCCACATAGCAGCAAGGTATCGAGTGCCAGCAGCACCGGGAGTAAAACGGACTCTTCCTGGTGGGCGGCAATTTCCCCGCCAAGGGTTGATTGATTGCGCAGGTGTCGGGAATAGACAAAGCCGAGCGCATCGAAAAGTGCGGACGAGATAAAGTGGGTATCGCGCAGCATTTGTAGGGAAGTCATGGCGCCAATGCGTAATGTGCCGTTATCCCAGTCAACCCACGATAGTTCTAAATCACGAAGTGAGATAGCAATACGCTTATCGGTGCGTGTCGGCGTTGCATTTAGTTTGCTGCCACCGGCGAACCAGACGGCGTCATCCTGATAGCGGCGTTTCAGTTCAAGAGCCTGTTCGACAGAATCCGGCCTGAATAGTTGTTCGATCATATACTGTCCTTATGCTCCTTTAGCGCAGAGCCTGTATCGGTAGCGGAATCCAAATTGGGCTATATGCAGCAACGTCCATACCACACTTACCGACCAATCGAATAAAAAGAGAATTATGTGAGAGAGTTCTAATTCTGATGTGACTTTGTGAAATATGTCGCTTTATTCCGCTGGGGAATTTATTTGCTGATAGTGGGAGGGTTTGCGTTTTATTATTTTTATCGAATCCGCGATCATGATGGATATCTCTCATTATGATAATGATAAATATGGAGGTTCCTTGGGCGACGATAAATAAGAGACATCCTTGTCTCTTATTAGGCATTACTTTTGCTGCTCGATGGTTTGCACGGTATTGACTATTGTTTGATAGCCCGTACAGCGACATAGATTTCCCGCCAGCCCTCGACGAATTTCAAGAATAGTGAGCGGGGCATCATGGGGCTTCGCCAACATAGCCTTGGTGGCCATGATGAAACCTGGCGTACAAAAGCCACACTGCACGGCTCCTGAATTGGCATAGGCATGTTGAATCGGCGATAGCTGCTGGCCGCAAGATTCCCCCTCCAACGTACTAATCTGTTTGCCTGCGGCCCAGACCGCCAGATACAGGCAGCTATCCACGGCAACACCATCAATCAACACGGTACAGGCCCCGCATTCTCCCACGCAGCAGCCTTGTTTGACGCTGAGCAGGCCCTGTTCGCGCAACAGGTCTGCCAGCGGCATGCCTGGAACAATATCGCCTTCAAAAGCCATTCCGTTAATTGTGCATTCCAGCATGATTCTGTTGCTGTATTTCATAGCAGCTTTCCTCCTGCCGCGATAACGGCTTCGCTAATGACCTTTTTAGTCATGGTCTGGATGAGGTGTAGGCGAAATTCTTTACTCGCTCGCCAGGATGAACGCGGCGCAACATCCTGTAGAACGGCTTCCGTGATGGAGTCCAGCGTTAATTGTGTTAAGGGGGCATGATGGGCAGTTTGTTCGGCATGCTGGCAGCGTATCGGCGTGGGGGCGGCAACACCGAAAGCTAGGCGCAGTTCCTCTATCCTGTCGCCCTGCAAACGACAGCGCGCGGCACAGCCAATCGTCGAGATATCCATTGCGTCGCGCATGGCATACTTAAAATGGGCGCTACCCGTATGCACGTCTGATAGCACCGGAAAATGAAACGCGGCGACGATTTCATTGTGTAAAAGCGCCACCTTGCCGGGGCCGGTATGAAAACCTTGGATTGGCGTAAACCGTGTGCCGGCGGGGGAATGGATTTCCAACGCGGCATCGTAAATCAACGTTGGCGTGGCGGAATCAGCGCTGGTGGCACCGTTGCAAATATTGCCGCCGTAGGTGGCGACGTTGCGAATCTGCGGGCCGGCGATGGACGCCGAAGCAGCGCATAGGGCAGGGAGATGTTGCTGCGTTAATGGATGCTCGATTATTTCACTAAATGTTGTCGCCGAGCCAATGCGCAATGTTCCCTCTGGCGTGAGTGTGATACCGCGCAGCTCACTCAATGCGTGAATATCGACAATGTGCCGGTAGCGAGCGTTGTGATGATGGAGTTGGATCAGAACATCGGTACCGCCAGCAAGTAATTTTGCCTCTGGATTCTCGCTTAGCAGACCGATAGCTTCGGTTATCGTTTGTGCACGATGATAAGTTGCTATATCAAACATGGTGTTATCCTTAAACCAAGCCGGCTTGGCGGAATGCTTCAAACAACCGTTTTGGCGTGAGCGGCAGCGTATTAATGGCCACGCCTGTCGCCATACGTACGGCGTTGCGGATGGCGGCAGCGACGGGAATAATCGGCGGTTCACCCAGCGATTTATGCCCATAAGCGGATTGCGGATCCAGCGTTTCAACAAACGCGCTTTCTAAGTTCGGGATGTCAGGCATCGTCGGCATTTTGTAATCCAGCAGGTTCGGGTTCCGGACGATGCCGCTTTCAGCATCAATAATCATCTCTTCAAATAGCGCCCAGCCAATGCCCATTCCCATTCCGCCATGCACTTGTCCTTCAGCCAGCAATGGGTTGAGAATGCGCCCTGAGTCATGCACGTTAAGGATGCGGTTGATGGTGACTTTGCAGAGGTCGATATCGACGCTGAGATCGACAAACGTGCAGCCATAAGCCGGCGGATTTGTGGTGGTTTTAACCGAGCTCTCCGCTGAAAGTTGGCCGCCGCGCTCAGGATGGTAAAAGGTATCCATTGCCAGGTCAGCGAGCGTCAAAAGCGGTTTCTGTGGCGCGTGGATAAGAATGATGTTGCCGTTACTTATGGTTAGATTTAGGGCCGGCTGGTGGAGCATGATGGCTGCATAGTCGAGAATTTTTTCTTTCAGCATTAGGGCGGCTTTGCGCAGCGCTGGAGCGGCCACATAGCTTTGACGCGAAGCAAATGCGCCTGGGTCAAACGGCGTCACGTCGGTATCTTGTGTGGAAATCACGTGCACATTGCCCACGGCAACGCCGACGGTTTCCGCGACCATCTGGGCAAACACGGTATCGGCACCTTGGCCGAGTTCTGTGGCACCGCTCTGCACGTTAATGCTGCCATCCTGATTCATCACCAGACGGGCGCCAGAAATTTCCACGCCAACGGGCCAAGTATTGGAGGTGTAGCTAAAACAGGCGACGCCGACCCCACGCCGAATTCGGCCTTGCTGATTCAGGCTCTCTTCGCGATGTCTGTCCCATTCAAATAACTCGCGTCCTTTTCGTAGACACTCGGGCAACCCAGCGCTGTAGATGGTTTTCCCAGTAAATGGGTTGGTATCGCCTTCACAGGCGGCATTACGCAGACGAACATCCAACGGATCGAGCCCCAATGCTGCGGCGGCATCGTCCAGCATTGCTTCAAGCGCAAAGATAACCTGCGGTGCGCCATACCCGCGCATGGCACCCGCAGAGGGGAGGTTGGTATAGCAGGTCGTGGCCTGGTAGGCGTAAGCGCAGCGTGGGTAAAGATAGGCTACTTTATTGCCGCCGGCGGAGGCAATGGAGTGACCGTGAGAGGCATAGGCCCCGGTATTGGAAAGCACATCCAAGCTGTAGCCCGTTAAGGTCCCATCACGGTTTAGCCCTAGCTGGCCGTCTAGCGTAAAGGCGTGTCGGGTGCGGGAGGCCAGAAAACACTCTTCGCGGCTTAGCGATACTTTGATAGGAATGCCGCCAAGTTTGGTCGTCAGGAATGCAGCCATCGGTTCTTCAAGCACGTCTTGTTTATTACCAAAGCCGCCGCCGACATAGGGCTTAATAATACGGACATGCGACCATGGAATGTTGAGCGACTGCGCCACCACGCGGCGGACGATATGCGGAATCTGCGTGCTTGATACGATGGTGATGCGGGCATTTTCCTCCATCCAAGCGAAGCAGGTGACGCCTTCCATATGGCAGTGCTGAATGACCGGCGTTTGATAACGTTCGCGTATTTGATAGTCGGCTTGGTCGATAGCTTCCTGCACATTGCCAGTGGACATTTTGCTTTGCTTTAGCAGATTGCCAGCGGGATGGATTTTGACGGCATCGGGCGCCAGGGCCGCTTCCGGTGAGGTGATAACCGGCAGCGGTTGCCAGCTAACGTTGACGAGGTTTGCGGCTTTTTCCGCGGTCAATTCATCTCTTGCCACCACGATGGCCACGGCATCGCCGTGGTGACGTACGTGGCGGGTAAGCAGTTGGCGATCGGCGGTGTCACGTTTACCTTCATCCAGTGTCCACGCATGCCCCGCAGTAGCAAAAGCAATATCGGGAACATCTTCCCAAGTAAAAACGGCCAGTACTCCGGGTAGGCCACGTGCCTCATCGCAATCAATACTGTCGGCATAGCCGTGGGCGATAGGGCTGCGAACATACTTTGCGTAACACATCCCTGCCATAATATAGTCATCGGTATATCGAGCCCGTCCGGTGACCTTTGCGATGGCATCGACACGCATACACCTGTCGCCAACGACGGTCATTTCTCGTGCTTCCATTTCACTCCCCTTAAGATAAGTATCTCCTGGTCAATATGATGACTAGGCAATAATTACGCCATTACGGTGAGTGGGATATTTAGCGATGAATAATTGTGAGCTTTATTTCAATTGTTGTTGGGGAGCGATGGCAATGTGTTAATGAATATTTCATTAGGCATATCAGATTGATAAGTTATTAGCTCATTATGATAATGGTAATTTTAAATCATCCGACGGGTGATTGATTTTTATTATTATTAGGGGGCGGGCTGAATGGTCGCTGGCACTATTGCTAACCGGGCTACTCGGGGCAGCCCGGCTGCGAGCGTTGATGTAATTACACCATCGCCTTCAAACGATAAATCCACTCTAGCGCCTGACGCGGCGTCAGTGCATCAGGGTCCAGTTCCTCCAGCGCTTCGACCGCCGGAGAAACTTCTTCCGGTGCAGACAACAGCGACATCTGAGTGCCGTCGACCTGCGTGGCTGCTGCATTTGGCGTGATGCTCTCCAGCTCGCGCAGCTTCTGGCGCGCGCGCTTAATCACCTCTTTTGGCACCCCGGCTAAAGCCGCAACCGCCAGCCCGTAGCTCTTGCTGGCCGCGCCGTCCTGCACGCTGTGCATAAAGGCGATGGTTTCGCCGTGCTCCAGCGCATCCAGATGCACGTTGGCGACGCCTTCCATTTTCTCCGGCAACTGGGTTAGCTCGAAGTAGTGGGTAGCAAACAGAGTTAATGCCTTGATCTTGTTAGCCAGATTTTCCGCACAGGCCCACGCCAGTGACAGACCATCGTAGGTTGATGTACCGCGACCAATCTCATCCATTAACACCAAGCTGTGTTCGGTGGCGTTATGCAGGATATTGGCGGTTTCGGTCATCTCAACCATAAAGGTCGAGCGGCCAGATGCCAGATCGTCCGCCGCGCCGACGCGGGTAAATATACGGTCGATAGGGCCAATTTCCACGCTCTGTGCTGGCACGTAGCTACCGATATAGGACAGCAGCGCAATCAGCGCAGTTTGTCGCATATAGGTACTTTTACCGCCCATATTCGGACCGGTAATGATGAGCATGCGACGCTGCGGCGCGAGCGTTAGCGGGTTGGCAATAAACGGCTCGTTCAGCACCTGTTCCACCACCGGATGGCGGCCTTCGATAATGCGGATCCCCGGCTTATCGCTGAAGGTTGGACAGGTGTAGTTGAGGGCATACGCCCGTTCTGCGAGGTTAACTAACACGTCCAGTTCGGCCAGCGCGCTTGCGCTGTTTTGCAAAGAGGCTAGATGCGGTAGCAGCAGATCAAACAGTTGATCATACAGCTGTTTTTCCAGCGCCAGTGCTTTGCCTTTGGAGGTCAGAACTTTGTCTTCGTACTCTTTAAGTTCTGGAATGATGTAGCGCTCAGCGTTTTTCAACGTCTGGCGGCGCACGTAGTTGATTGGCGCTAGGTGGCTCTGCCCACGACTTATCTGGATGTAGTAACCATGAACCGCGTTGAAGCCCACTTTTAAGGTATCAAGTCCGGTACGCTCGCGCTCACGAATTTCCAGACGGTCGAGATAGTCGGTTGCGCCATCGGCCAACGCGCGCCATTCGTCGAGCTCTTCATGATAGCCGGGAGCGATGACGCCGCCGTCACGAACCAGCACCGGAGGTGCATCGATGATTGCGCGTTCTAGCAGCTCGCGCAGTTCGGCAAATTCACCCATTTTTTCCCGCAGAACCTGCACCGGAGCGCTATTAACGTTCTCCAACTGGGCGCGCAGTTCCGGCAGTTGCTGGAAGGCATGACGCATACGCGCTAAATCGCGAGGACGCGCGGTGCGCAGTGCCAGACGAGCCAAGATTCGTTCGAGATCGCCTACTTGGCGCAAAATCGGCTGCAGATCCGCCGTCGCATCCTGTAATGCGCCAATGGTCTGCTGGCGTTCGGTCAGCACTTTGGTATCGCGCACAGGCATATGCAGCCAGCGTTTAAGCATGCGGCTACCCATTGGGGTCACGGTACAGTCGAGCACCGACGCAAGCGTATTTTCCAGCCCACCGGCCAGATTCTGAGTGATTTCCAGATTTCGGCGCGTAGCAGCATCCATAATGATGCTGTCCTGCTGGCGATCCATGGTGATGGAACGAATGTGCGGCAGAGAAGTACGCTGAGTATCTTTCACGTATTGCAGCAGGCAACCGGCCGCACACAGGCCACGCGGTGCGCCTTCAACGCCGAAGCCAATGAGGTCGCGGGTGCCAAACTGCATGTTCATCTGCTGGCGTGCGGTGTCGATCTCAAATTCCCACAGCGGACGACGGCGTAGGCCGCGACGCCCTTCAATCAGCGAGGTCTCGGCAAAATCCTCGGCATACAGCAGCTCGGCTGGGTTGGTGCGCTGTAATTCGGCGGCCATGGTTTCCCGGTCCGCCGGTTCGCTCAGGCGAAAGCGACCGGAGCTGATATCCAGCGTTGCGTAGCCGTAACCTTTGCTGTCCTGCCAGATAGCCGCCAGTAGGTTATCCTGACGCTCCTGCAGCAGCGCTTCATCGCTGATGGTGCCTGGGGTCACAATGCGCACGACTTTACGTTCGACCGGCCCTTTGCTGGTCGCCGGATCACCGATTTGTTCGCAAATGGCAACGGACTCGCCCTGATTTACCAGCTTGGCAAGATAGTTTTCGACCGCGTGATACGGGATTCCGGCCATCGGGATAGGTTCACCGGCAGAGGCGCCGCGTTTGGTCAGGGAGATGTCCAGCAGCTGCGATGCACGTTTCGCATCGTCATAAAATAGCTCGTAAAAGTCACCCATCCGGTAGAACAGCAGAATTTCAGGATGCTGCGCTTTCAGCTTTAGGTACTGCTGCATCATCGGCGTGTGGGCGTCGAGACTGTCGATTGTACTCATCCGTTTATGATGTCCATTTACTGAGAAATCTTGAAGGTTCGCTTGCAGACTCAATTGATGCTGCGGTAAAGGATCCTGTCCATTCCGCTTTTCATGAGTACGTAGGCTGCATGATAACGGACTCTGAATGTCAGGAAAACACAAGAGGCGGCATCTTGACGAAAAGCCGTCCGTTCATCCTTTATTATTTACGTATGATAAATTGATCTAACCGATCTTTTATTTAGGTTGTCGTTATCACGCACGATAATCCCTCTATAATCCCTGACTTTCCGCACGACCCACCTTCTGAGTTCAGAGGCACATTTTTATGACCTGGCAACAATTCAAACAAACTTTCCTGATCAAATTTTGGTCACCCGTACCGGCGGTAATCGCCGCGGGGGTGCTCGCAACCTATTACTTTGGCATTACTGGCACATTCTGGGCCGTCACCGGTGAGTTTACCCGCTGGGGTGGACAACTGCTGCAACTGGCGGGCGTGCCCGCTGAAACGTGGGGCTACTACAAACTGATTGGCCTTGAGGGAACGCCGCTGTCGCGAATCGACGGCATGATGATTATCGGCATGTTTGGCGGCTGTTTTGCCGCAGCCCTATGGGCAAACAACGTGAAGCTGCGGTTGCCAAAAAGCCGCATTCGCATTTTCCAAGCCATCATTGGTGGGATGATTGCCGGTTTTGGCGCGCGTCTGGCGATGGGCTGTAACTTGGCGGCATTTTTTACTGGGATCCCACAGTTCTCGCTACACGCGTGGTTTTTTGCGCTGGCGACCGCTATCGGCTCTTGGTTCGGCGCGCGCTTTACGCTACTGCCGATGTTCCGTATCCCGGTAAAAATGGTCAAAGTCTCTGCGGCCTCTCCGCTGACTCAACGCCCCGATCAGGCGCGACGTCGCTTCCGTTTGGGGATGCTGATTTTCGTCGGCATGATCGGCTGGGCGCTATTTACGGCAGTAGGTAACCCGAAACTGGGCCTGGCAATGCTGTTTGGTGTGGGCTTTGGCCTGCTTATCGAACGTGCACAAATCTGCTTTACGTCGGCGTTTCGCGATCTGTGGATCACCGGACGCACGCAAATGGCTAAAGCGATTATTTTCGGCATGGCGGTTAGCGCCATCGGCATCTTCAGCTACGTGCAGCTAGGTGTGGCACCGAAAATTATGTGGGCTGGTCCTAATGCGGTTATCGGTGGATTGCTGTTTGGTTTTGGCATTGTACTGGCCGGCGGGTGTGAAACCGGCTGGATGTATCGCGCGGTAGAAGGGCAGGTGCACTACTGGTGGGTGGGGTTAGGCAACGTCGTCGGCTCAACCATTCTGGCCTACTACTGGGATGACATTTCCCCTTCGCTTGCAACCAGCTGGGACAAAGTCAACCTGCTGACCACCTTTGGTCCGCTTGGCGGCCTGTTGGTCACCTACGGTCTGTTGCTCATTGCGCTGCTGCTGATTATCGGCTGGGAAAAACGCTTCTTCCGCCGCGCAGCCACCGCGAACGTTACCGCCAAGGAGAGTGTATGAACACGATAGTGCCTGATTACCGTCTGGATATGGTGGGAGAGCCTTGTCCGTACCCTGCAGTGGCGACCCTTGAGGCGATGCCGCAGCTGAAAAAAGGCGAGATACTCGAAGTGGTCAGCGACTGCCCGCAGTCGATTAACAATATTCCACTGGATGCCAAAAACCACGGTTATACGGTGCTGGATATTCAGCAGGATGGACCGACCATCCGCTATCTGATTCAGAAATAATAAACCGCTCTCGCCGAGGCGAGAGCGTGTTTTTAGCCAAATCGCGGCAGCAGATTCAACGTGCTGCCGAACCAGCAAAGAATCACCATCACCCCAAACAGAATCACTACCGTAGGAATGGCTTTGCCGCCCCAGACGGTGAAGTTCTTTTCCGGGAAACGTTCGCGTGATTTTAACGCTAAGAAAGCCGGAACGATTACCGCCCAGATGGTTGCGCACAGCCCTGCGCCACCGATGGCGTAGATAAAGCCGTTCGGGAAGATGAGGTACAAAATCGCAGGCGGGACGAAGGTTAATAGCAGCGTCTTGAATCTGCCCCACGGTGTATTCTTCATTTTGAACAGATCGGCGAGATAATCGAATAATCCCAGCGTGACGCCAAAAAATGAACTGGCTACTGCTAGGTTAGAAAAAATCAGCAGAAAGAACTCGATTGCGCCGTGTTGATTGGTACCGAGGAATGACTTAACCAGAGAATCAACGTTGCCACCTGAGGCAATAATTTCCTTAAAGTTGCTACGATGAATATTTCCCATTGTGCAATAAAGCCAGAACAGGTAAATAACCAGCGCCAGAATCGAACCAAAGACAATGCTTTTAATGAGTTTATCTTTCCTCTTTCCGTAGCAAATGATTAGGCTGGGTATATTGCCATGGAAACCAAACGATGCCAGACAGACAGGGACGGCCATCAGAATATACGGGAAATAGCGACCATTGCTTTCCGGTGCCGCGATATCGCGCAGAATTGTGTAGTCGACTTGGAAGAAGAAAGAACCGAAGACAACGATAAAAGCAATGATCTTAATCCCGAGAAAAAAAGAGGTGATACGGCTGGCGGCAAGCGAACTGACCCACAACACGCTGGCGACAAAAATGGCGCTGCCAATGCCGACAATACGCGGGTTCACGTGCGTACCGGCGTTGATGGCTATCGTCTCACTAATGATAGCGCCATTGGCAGAGATATAAGCATAGGTGAGAATGTACAACACAAAGGCAACGGTAATACCGCTGACCACGTTCCATTTATTTCCGATTAAATCTTTGGTAATGGTATTAAAACTAGAGCCGACCGGATAGTTAAGATTGGCTTCTAATAATAGCAGGCCAGAGTGGAGCATCGAAAACCAAGATATGATTAGAATAAATGCGCCCCAAAAAAACCAGGCTCCGGCAAGATCAACCGGTAATGCAAACATGCCGCCGCCAATTACCGTGCCGGCAATAACCATAATTCCCCAAAAAGAGGAGTGCTTTGTATTTGAATCTTCGTCCATGGCCTTCCCTTAATAATAATGATTAAGTTGATGTTGTATCAGGAATGAAATGATGCCAGGTGCCAGAATGCTAAATGGCTATATCAGTGATATAGCCATTGGAGTTACTAATAATTAAACTTCTTTTAGTTTTGCCGTGAAGTGGCGCAATACTTTTGGCTCGTAAGTGAAGGTTAGGCCTTTAATGTTGGCGGCATTTTCTTTCACATGTCCAAATGCTTCGATAATAAAGTCCATATGTGTTTGCGTGTAGGTTGCGCGCGGAATAGTTAACCGCAGTAGCTCCGCCGGGCACGGAAGCTGTTTGCCGGTTTTCGGATCACGCCCCAGCAGGAATGAACCAATTTCTACGGCGCGGATCCCTGCGACTTTATACAACTCACAGGCCAACGCCTGCGCCGGGAACTGCTCGGCTGGAATATGCGGCAACAGCTTACCCGCATCGACGAACGCGGCGTGTCCACCCGCCTGCTGACAGGTCACGCCGATGGCCTCCAGACCATCAACCAGATACTGAATTTGCGTTATGCGGTATGACAACCAGTCCTGACCCATCCCATCGTACAGGCCCACGGCCAAGCGCTCCATCGCGCCGCCTTCTAAACCGCCGTAGGTTGGGAAGCCTTCCTGAACCACGCAAATGGTGCGGCACTCGGTATACACATCCAAGAACCCATCATCCTTAATGCACAGCAGGCCGCCCATCGGCACCATCGCATCTTTCTTCGCCGACATAGCCAGCATGTCGGCGTATTTGTACGTTTCACGCGTGATTTGCTCAATTGTCCAGTCCTGATAACCCGGCTCTCTTTGCTGGATGAAATAGGCGTTCTCAGCAAAACGGGCAGAGTCCATGACCACTGGGATATCGTATTTTTTCGCAATGTTATACATCGCTTTCAGGTTAGCGAGTGAAACCGGTTGGCCACCCGCTGAGTTACAGGTAATTGTCGCGACAATATAAGGGACATTATTTGGCCCGACTTCTTCAATACCATTCTCTAGTCCTTGCAGGTCGAAATCGCCTTTAAAATCATTACGCGCTGAAGTATCAAAGGCTTCTTTGATATAAACGTTTCGGACGGTGCAGCCATTGATTTGACTATGTCCCTGGGTGGTATCAAAGAAATAGTTAGAGAACGCCACCATTTTGCTACGATCGAGCCCTTTTTCTTGCTCACGTTTTTTAATTAATACTGGGATGTATATTTGTTCAGCACCGCGTCCTTGGTGGGTTGGAATCGTATATTGGTAGCCGAAAATATCTTTAACTGCATTACATAACGCGTAATAGCTGCGGCTTCCGCTATAGGCTTCATCACCGCGTAACATCGCAGCCTGCATATTTTGCGTAACGGCACCGGTGCCACTATCGGTGAGCAGGTCAATAAAAACATCTTCACTATCAAGCAAGAAGGGATTCATTCCTGCCTCAATAATGGCGTTATCGCGATGTTCGCGAGTGGTACGTTTAACTGGTTCAATAACACGAATACGAAAAGGCTCAGGTAAATGTTTAAAGTTGTTCATGGCGTAATCCTTAATCTTTTTTAGACGCACTCGTCCCGCAGATATTCATGGGTAATGAATAGCAGCAATTTTTTGCAATACGAATGCCTATCCTGATTCCAGATATACAACAACAAAATTCTTACGGGTATTAAGGGCGTAAGAAAGTCGAACGCTGTAGCGAACTCGGAATCATGAAAGTCGTGTGAGATATCACAAGCAGAAAGTTACTCTGCCCTGCGTGATATTAATGCGGAGGCGTTTGGGGAGTTAAGGACGATGATTGACAATAACATTGTCAATATTAAACCATTTTGAAATTCTATACGATTTATTGAGGTTGTTCATAATGTACGTTCTCCATTAGACACAGCCTACATTATTAGAATTATTTTTTTTGTCTATTGGCTATGTATTCAATTGTGAAATTGGTCACGATTGATTATTACTACGAACTATAGACGGCTGTTTAGCCTGCACTTAATAAAATAAGCATAATGACTGGGGGTTATTGAATGAGCGCGGCTAAGCGCCCGGGGGGGTTAAGGTGCAAGGTAGACCTGCGGCACCGCCGCTTCAGGGTGTTGGCTCATGCTGATATCAGCACCGTACCAGCGGTGGATCACCGGCTGCTGAATAACCTCCTGCGGCGTTCCTTCAGCAACTAATTTCCCTTGATGCAGCAACAAGATTGTATCGGCCCACAGCGCCGCAAGGTTGAGATCGTGAAGCACGATACACACATGCAATTCGCCACGACGGCTGAGTTTTTTTAGCAAACGCAGCAGGTGTTGTTGGTAGTACAAATCCAGCGCTGAGGTCGGTTCATCAAGAAATAACCAACCCTGAGGCCCTTCATCATGCCACAGTTGCGCTAGGCTGCGCGCTAGCTGCACGCGCTGCTGTTCACCGCCGGAAAGCGCCGGATAAAGTCGCCCCGCCAAATGACTGCAGCCGGTTTCTGCCATCACCCTTTGGATAAGCGCCATATCCACCTCGCTTCCCCATGGCGCGCGCCCCATGGCGATAACCGTTTCAACCGGCCAGTTAGCGTTAAGCTGAGTACGTTGCAACATCACCGCGCGGCGGCGGGAGAGGGCGTTGGCTGACCATTGGCTAAGCTCGCGGCCTTCAATTTGTCGCTCGCCGTTGTCGGGAGATAAAAAGCCAGTCAGTAGGCGCAGCAATGTTGATTTTCCCGCGCCGTTGGGGCCAATCAAGGCGGTCACTTCACCACGGCGTAACTGTACGGAAACGTCGTCAATCACCCGACGTTTACCCAACCGTAATGACAGTGAATGCGCGCTGTAATGCTTATCCATGAGTCGACCTCTGCTGGCGGAAGATGAGCCACAGGAACCATGGCGCGCCAAGCACACTGGTTAACAATCCCACCGGCATCTCTGCGGGAGCGGCAACCGTACGGGCGAGCGTGTCGGCGATGAGCAATAAAATCGCCCCGGCGAGCAGTGAACCGGGCACCAATCCTCGGTGATCCGGCCCCAACCACATGCGCATCAGATGCGGAACCACGAGGCCAATAAAGCCAATGACGCCGCTAATTGCCACCGCGGCTGCGACCAGCACCGCGCTGCACAACAGCAAGATCCGCTGCATCAGGCGCACGTTCACACCAAGATAATGGGCTTCTTCGTCACCGAGTTGCAGCAGGTTGAGGCGGGCGGCAAGCCACCACACCACCAACGAAGAGGGGATAATCAGCGTGGCGGCAACGATGAGCGTTGACCACTCGGCCTGACCCAAGCTGCCCATGCCCCAAAGCGACAGCTGCCGTAACTGCGCGTCGTTGCTTATCCACGACAACATGCCCACCAGCGCGCCGCACAGGGCGTTAATCGCAATACCGACCAACAGCAGGCGGGAGAGCGAACTGTCGCCGGATTTGCTGAGCACAAAAATGACTGCCATCACCGCGAGGCTGCCGATAAACGCCGCTAGCATCGGGGCGTACAGCGCCACAATGACGGGCACAGATAGGGGCAGCACTAACCAGAAAGCGACGGCGAGGGCGGCGCCGCTGCTGATCCCCAACAATCCGGGGTCGGCGAGCGGGTTACGAAACAGCCCCTGCATCACACAGCCTGAGAGCGCCAGCGCGCTGCCAACCAGCAGCGCCAGCAGGACGCGCGGCAGGCGGATGGTGAGCCAGATATGGCGCAATACTTCATCGCCAGAGCTCAGCAGATTGGCAAGCGGCAGTCGCATTGCGCCAAGCGTGGTGGCAAATAGCGTCAGGCCGAGCAGTAAAATCGCCATCAGCCACAGTTGGCGGGAGACGGTACCGAACATTAGGGCAGTTGCTCCGCTTTTTGCCGTAGCTGCAGCAGCGCCTGTGGCGTGCGCGGACCAAAACCGAGCAACGCCATGTCGTCCACCACCAGAACCTGTTTGTGACGGCCAGCAGGTGTCTGCGCCAGACCCGGCAACTTCCACAGTGAAGCCTCGCCCCCCATGCCTTGCAGGCCATCGGCCGAGATCACCACCAGATCCGGCAGGCTGGCAATCACGCCCTCTTGCGACATGGTCCGATAGTGGTCAAAGCCCTGCATGGCGTTTTGCAGCCCGGCAAGTTTAATCGCGCCGTCGGCCGCCGTTTGCTGGCCGGCCACCAGCGCGCCGGAGCCGCCGTGACTGAGGATAAACAGCACGCGCTTATTCAGCGGCTGGGTAGGTATTTTGGCAAGTTCCGTATGCAGCGTTTGACGAAGGGTTTCGCCCTGCGTCTCTTTGCCCAGCGCTTTGGCGATAACGCTGACTTTGTCATCCATGGCAGCGGCATTGTAGCCGCCCGGCACGTTCACCACCTTCACCTTGCTGCCTTCAACCTTCTGTAGGACTAAAGACGGCTGTGCCTGGCTGCTGGCAAGCACCAGCGTTGGGCGCAGGGAAAGAATACCTTCAGTATTGAGCTGGCGCAGATAACCGACGTCCGGCAGAGTGGCCGCCTCCGGCGGCCACTGGCTGGTGCTGTCGCGTGCGACAAGCGCCGGCTTTGCCCCAAGTGCGTAGACAATCTCGGTGACGTCGCCACCCAGTGTGATGATTCTCTCCTGTGCGGTAGCAAACGCCATCAGAGGAAGCGCGGCAATCAGGGCAAGCAGGCGTCTCATGCAGGCTGTCCTTCTGAGGTCAGGGCATCAACCTGTGCACGCCACTGGGTTTGTTCCGGCTGTCCTTCGGTACGTTGGCCAAACAGCTGCGCAATCTGGGTGCCGTCTTTTGCGAACAGCTCCAGGCTCGTCACATGACCGTCTACCGTTGGTTTGCGGGTCACCCACGTTTCCGCGATATGTTCTTCCATTAGGTGAAGCGTGAACTGAGGGTTGAAGATATTCAGCCAGCCTTTCATTGGCACCACTTTTTCAATGTTGCCGGTAAAGATCTGCACGCAGCCGGTGTTGCCAACGAAGACCATAATCTCGTTGCCTTCCTGATGTGCTGCATTCAGCACCTGAGCCAGCGCATCGTTGGAGACCTTGCAAGCCAGATCGTCGCCTACCAGCTCGAAGGTCTGCTGGCGGGTGAGGTTATGGCGTTTCATCAGCATAAAGAACTGATGAACGTCGGTCATAGCACGCCACTCTTTATCAATGGTTTGGGCATCGGCCTGAGCGGTGCTGGTCGTTGTTTCTTTCGCTTTCAGTTCCAGCGGTGCGTTTTCTTCGCTAATGAAGCGCTGCAAAACGTCGGCCCACGCGTTCATATCGGTATTGTCGGTGGCATAGACTTTCAGCAGGGCATCGCCATGATGGTCGAAGAACTGAATGCTTTGACGCTCGCCGCGTGCGGTGGCTTCTTTCACATAGAAGACGCTGGCCCACTGATGCAGGAACAGACGTAAATCGAGCGCGCGCGGGTTCAGCACCAGTCCAGCGTGACCGCTAAGCTGCTGATTGGTAAAGGCGCCAACCTGCTCATGCACCGCATATTCGTTACGACAGATGCACTTGGTTTCACCTACGCTTTCCAGCGCGGACAAAATGTCGCGGACCTCGCCCTGCAGACGTTTGGCATCGTGGCCTACGCGTGCGGAGGTCAGCTGTGCTTCGCTGATGTTCATCATGCCTGCGATGTCACGCGCGTACTTTCCTGGATTTTGTTCTTTTAACTCAAGCCAGCGGGTGTAGTGGTTCATTGTCTCTTCCCTCCAGATAGTGGCCCGGCAAAATGCCGGGCCGAGTGATTACCATTGATAGCTCACGAACACTTTGCCGCTACGACCATCCTGCGGAATACCCTGCGGTGACCAGTACTCTTTGTCGAAGGCGTTGCCCAGCACCAGCGTGGTGGTCATGCCTTTCAGAGCTTGTTGTCCCTGGTAGCTCACGTAGAAGTCGTTCACCGCGTAGCCCGGTTGTTTGCTGTAGGAGCTGCTAATGTGCGTTGAACGGTCAGCAAAGGTGCCAATCCAGCCAACGGAGAAGCCGCTGTGCGCCAGCGGGATATCGAGCTTGCTGGTCACGGTATCCGGGTTAATGCTGGAGATGTATTCTCCGCTCTCGGTGTCTTTACCACGGGTGCGGTTATAGGCAACATCGAGGCTGAACAGGTCGGCGGTGTATTTGGTCATCACGTCCCAGCCCCAAATTTTGGCGTTAGGAACGTTATAGGACATGGTCGTTCCCGCCATAAAATCGACGGTGGTTGAGATGTAATCTTTCGCTTTGGTATCGAAGTAGCTGGCTTTGAATTCCAGCGCATCGTTCGCCATCGCCAGATTGTCAAAGCGCAGGCCGAAACCATATTCCTGCGTTTCGTTGGTTTCTGGGCGCAGGTTCGGGTTTGGCACCCAGTAGTTGGTATAGAAGGTGCCAATGGAGAAGTGCTTGGCGTCGTTATACATCTCGCCCATCGTCGGCGCGCGGAAGGCCTGAGCGTAGGAACCAAACACCATCAGCCAGTCTGTTGGGCTGACCGTCATCCCGGCACGAGAAGACCATTTGTCGGTATTAACGTCATCGTAGCCGTCGCTGCTGCCGCGATAGTTATCGTAACGCGTCCCGCCGAGCAGGGTCACCGGCAGATCGCGCAGGGTGATTTCATCTTGCAACCAGCCGGAGCTGAAATCGATTTTGGCGTCCGGGAAGCCGGTCGTTGCGCCGCTTGGGCTCTGTTCCTGACGGTAGTATTCACCGCCGTAGGTCAGCAGGTTAGAGGCGAATGAATCGGTAAACAGACGGGTGCGGTTTTCCACTTTCCCGCCTTTGGTGGTCTGCTCGCGATATTCATTGGTGTTATCG
Source organism: Kluyvera sp. STS39-E (assembly GCF_040932435.1). Classification (NCBI taxonomy): domain Bacteria; kingdom Pseudomonadati; phylum Pseudomonadota; class Gammaproteobacteria; order Enterobacterales; family Enterobacteriaceae; genus Kluyvera; species Kluyvera sp. STS39-E. The sequence continues at coordinate 624,889 of NZ_JBFQGA010000001.1, forward strand.
AGGTTTTGCGCGTTGATACGCGCTTCTGACCAGTAAACTTTAGCGTCGGCGTTCAGCCAGTCGTTACCCTGTGGCGCCAGTTTATAGCCAAGCTGCACGTCACGCTGAATGGTGGAACGGTCAACCATTGGGTTGCTGGCGGTCGATGCTTCGATCTCCTGCGGGTTTTTCGGTTCTTTCGCGTTGTTGTTGTAGTAACGGAAGGAGCCAGAAAGTGACTGTGCCTCATCCATTTGCCACGTGCCTTTCGCCAGCATGTTGTTGATGGCTTCGTCGTTTGGCGCCGTTGAACCATCGCTTTGCTCTAAATCGCCACGGTCGCGGGAAGACCAGCTAATCACGCCATCCAGCGTATCGGTGCGGCCAAAGGCGCTTGCGCCCATACCGATGCTGTGATCGCCCGTTGCGCCCATACCGAATACGCGGAAGCCGCTGTTCTGGCCTTCCATCAGCAAATCTTTAGCATCAACGGTATCGTAGGAAATCACGCCGCCCAGCGCACCGCTGCCGTACAGCTGTGCCGATGGCCCACGTACCACTTCAATACGCTTAATCAGCGCCGGGTCAAGGAAGGTGCTGTTGAGGTGCCCGGTGTCGGTTCCCTGGCGCACGCCGTCGACCAGAATCAGTACGCCGCGACGGTCGTAGCCGCGCATGCTGATGTCCTGACCGTTGGTGCGCCCGGTGCCGCTGAGCATAACTCCCGGCACGCTGCGCAGCATATCCGCAGCAGAACTGGCGGTCTGGCTTTCCGGCGTTGAGCCTTCAATCACGCTCACCATCATCGGTGCTTCAAACGTGCTACGGGCGTTACCCGTGGCGGTAACGGTAAGGGTTTCTGATTCAGCGAAGGCTGAGGCTGGGAGCAGACTACTGATGGCCAGCGCTAACAGTGAAGGGCGCAGCGAGGCATATTGCAGGCGTAACATAACAACTCTCCATGAGGAAATTGAAAAGCGCTTGCTGCCTGGGATAACCTGGGTGGCTGGCGATATTGATTAAGTTTTATTTGGTCAGAATAAGTTTTCCGGATTGCGTCTGACGAAGCAGATAGTGTTGATCGTTATGTTCGATCAGCACCCATCCCTCTTCACCCAGCAAATCTTTGCTCTTGATCATCGGCTTGGAACGAGAAGGCGAAAGCGGCGCATTTTCTTTTTTTTGAATTGCCGTTGGTTCGTACATATTGGGTACATCCGCTATGAAATGATGAATAATTGTAAAATCTGAAATGATTATCGTTAAGATAATCATTCTCATCAAGAACTTTTTCGTAAATCTGTGTCTAAGGTAAAATTGTGTGCAAATCGTGAAAATTTCTCGTTATAAAACGCTATCTTGTTATGATTTTCACCAACATGATTGATAAGAGAAATTGATGATGCAGAAGGCCGAAATTGTCATTACCTACTGTTCCCAGTGTAACTGGATGCTACGTGCCAGCTGGATGGCGCAGGAGTTGTTACATACTTTTAACACTGATATTGCCTCCGTCACGCTGATCCCCGGAACCGGTGGAATATTTACGATTGCCGTTGGGGATGAAATGGTCTGGGAGCGAAAACGTGATGGGGGCTTCCCCGACGCCGCAGAACTCAAGAGGCGGATACGCGATATCTGCTTCCCGGAAAAAAACCTCGGCCATGTCGATAAACCGGCAGGATAAACCACCTGCATTTCACGCCTTAAATGTGTATTATTGATGCATCTTTAACGGTGAGGAATGAGCAATGGCGGGCAAACGCATCGACCGTGAAAAACGGACCATCCACAGCATGATTGCGCTTTATGAGCGCCGCTGCCCGGATGCGCAGGACGATGCCGCGCACTACCAAGCGCTGAACGACTACGCCGATAAGCGGCTGGATAAATGTGTATTCGGCGAAGAAAAACCGGCCTGCAAACAATGCCCGGTGCACTGCTATCAACCGGCGAAGCGCGAAGAGATGAAACGGATCATGCGCTGGGCCGGGCCGCGTATGCTTTGGCGTCATCCAATCCTCACGATTCGTCATCTGATTGACGACAGACGTCCGGTGCCGGAGCTGCCGGAGAAATATCGACCTAAAAAATAACCCTCACATGGTGCGGCAGTGGCGTCGGTATTCCGACGGCGAGCGCGCGGTGTGTTTACGGAATATCCGGCAAAAATAGTTACTATCCTCAAAGCCGCAGTGATGGGCTATCTCTTTAATTTTCATCTCATACCCACGCAGTAGCTTCTTCGCCAGCTCTAAGCGCACGGCAGTCAGATACTCGTTAAAGCCCACCGTGCTGGACTTCTGAAACAGATGCGACAGATAGTTTGGCGTGATGTGGAATTTTTTGGCCACCGTCTCCCGGCTGAGCGCTTCGGCGGCATGCTCGTCGATATATTCCTGAATTGCCAGAAACAGCTCTTTGCTTTTGCTGACCGTATCTGCCAGATGCGTCAGTTGGTCGATACAGTGGCTGAGCAACCCGCTCAACACAATCTGCGCCGTTGGCATCACCGGGCGAATGGCCAGCTCGTTCATCGCCAGCAGCAGATACGACCCCACGCGTGGACCCAATCGTGCAACGTGCTGTTTGCGGATCTCGACAAATTGTTGGCCGTCGAAGCGTTGTAGGCTAAAGCCCAGCTTCTGCTTGCTGAACAAAATACTTAGCGTGGTAGCAGGCCCCAGCCATTGTGGCGCATTCCAACGGCCACCGGGAATATACAGCGCCTGCAGCGGGCCTAGAGGCACCTGCAGACAGCCATCTGCCAGCTCGCCCTCTAGCACAATCTCCAGACGGGGAAACGACACGCTCATCGCCAACTCGGATGCCGGCTGGACGGTTTGCGGAAAACGCACGACAAGGTCGCCTTGCTGCTGCAACAACTGCTCCAGCACGGGGACGAGGGATTGCTCTGACATGCTCATGTCCTGGTTATTATTCTGGATTTTGAATCTCATCACACTTTATTTTGCTGTACACAAAAATCCAGTGTTGTGTAGCTATCTCATACAGAATGCCGTCCCTGCGTGCAGTAACTTTTCATACATGTTGTGAAATAGTTAACAAAAGAGAGGCGATATGGACAAGCAAGCGGCATTCTGGCTAGAGGCGTTGGGCGCCAACGGTGAACTGTCAGCCACCATGAAACATGAACTGGATACTCAGGGCTACACCATTGTGCACGGTGTAGCCGATGCCCAATGGCTGGCGGCAATGCGTGAACGCATTGATTATCTGGTTGAGAAAGAAGGGGAAAATCTGGCGGTTGAGCATCACCAGGAAGAGACGGCCACCCGCGTCGCGAACCTAGTAAACAAAGGCGTAGTGTGGGAAAAGGTGTGGTCACATCCGCTGATTTTATCCGCGTGTCGCTATATCTTCGAAGGGGAATTTAAAATCTCCAGCCTCAACGCCCGCGAAGCGCTGTACAACGGCGGTCATCAGCCGCTGCACGCCGACTGGAAAAAGCCGCGCCCGGACTTCCCGAAGGTGCACTTGGTCAACACCATCTGGGCGATTGACGATCTCTATGCCGCCAACGGAGCGCCACGCATTATTCCGGCGACCCATTTGCGTCCAGAGCTGCCGGAAGAGGTGCTGGAGGATGTCGGGTTGCCGCACCCGGATGAGGTCATTTTTGAAGCCCCCGCGGGCAGCGTGATGATTTACAACGCTCACGCTTGGCATGGCGGCACCACCAACCGCGAAGGTTCGCGTCGCCGAGTGCTGCACGGGTTGTATATTGACCGTGCCGATACCGCGCAGCAGGATCAGCGTCGTTGGCTAACGGCGGAAACCGCCAGCCGTTTGACGCCGGCGCAGAAGTGGCTGCTGGATGTGGAGTAAGGTATTAAAGTATGAGCACAGACTGCTCCCTCTCCCTTTTTAAGGGAGAGGGTTGGGGTGAGGGTTTATCACCAAGCTGGCCTGTTCCCCTCACCCCAGCCCTCTCCCCAAAGGGGAGAGGGGGCAGTTCGGTGCGGTTTGATATAGTTATCCGCCCATCACCACCCGATATCCCGCCTGTTCCACCATCGTCTGAATTGGCGCAATCTCCTCGGCCTCTGGCGCCTTAATTCCCGCCATCGCCCACTCACGATCCAACAGCGAATACTTCGGCTCGCCATACTGATGGAACGGTAGCAGATGCACTTCTTCAACCGGCAGCGGTGCCAGAAACGCCAGAATCTGCGCGGCGTTCTCGGTGTTGAGGGTGTAACCGGGGATCAGCGGCAGCCGTGGAATCACTTTCACGCCCTCTGTCACCAGCAGCCGAAAGTTCTCCAGCACCCGGGGCTGGTTAATGTTCAGTACCTGTCGCGCCTGCTCACTGTCCATAATTTTCAAATCGAACAGCACTTCATCGCATGCCTGCGCCAGCGGCAGCAGGCGGCGAGGGGAGCTATCGCCCGCCGTTTCAATGGCGGTACGAATCCCCCATTGTTGTAGCCGCTGTAAAAAGCGGGTGGCAAACTCGGCCTGCATCAACACTTCACCACCGGAAAGCGTTACGCCTCCGCCGGAGGCGCGAAAGAACACCTCGTCTTTCAATACTTCCCGTTCAAGCTGTTGCAGCGTCATATCGCGACCAATCAATTCCCACGCACCGGAAGGACACTCGTCAACGTCCTGCTGGCAGGTAGCGCAGTGCAGGCACTTGCTCTCCCGGCGAACGGTCTCTATTTTCGGCGACATGGATTCTGGGTTGGCGCACCACGGGCAGCGGTGCGGGCAGCCTTTAAAAAAGACCACCGTGCGGATGCCCTGACCGTCGTTTAATGAATAACGCTGGATATTGAAAATGCGCGCCGTGTCGGCGCGCGTTTCAATCACCTCACAGCTGATGCGCGGTGCGGCGGATAATGTCATCTTGGATCTCCTTCGACAGCTCGACAAAGAAGGCGCTGTAACCGGCCACGCGTACCACCAGCCCCGCAAAATCCTGTGGCCGCAGTTGGGCTTCGCGCAGGGTATCGGCGTTGACCACGTTGAACTGGATATGCTGCAGCTTCAGCTTGGTAAAGGCATGAAGGAAATCTGCCAGCTTATTCAGCCCGCTTTCGCCTTCCAGCGTCGCCGGGGTGAACTTGACGTTCAGCAGCGTGCCGTTAGACAGCAGATAGTTATCGAGCTTGCTCACCGACTTCAGCACCGCCGTTGGCCCCTGAGCATCCTGGCCGACCATCGGTGATAGGCCGCCGTCCGCCAGCTGTTCGCCGGAGAATCGGCCGTCCGGCGTTGCACCAACGACCGAGCCTAGCGGTACGTGCGCGGAAACGGTATAGGATCCCGGCGTGAACTGACCTCCGCGAGGGTTGTGGTACTTTTCCACCTCTTTGCAGTAAAAGCGCAGCAGATCGGCGCTGATGTTATCCACATCGTCGATGTCGTTGCCGTACTTCTCAAAGCGGTTAATGAGGCGCGCGCGAATCTTTTCCCCGTCCGGCGTAGCAAAGTTGCTCTTTAGCACCGCCAGAAGCTCATCGAAGCTCAAACGCTGTTGCTCAAACACCATTCCTTTTAGCGCGTGCAGCGAGTCGCTGAGATTGGCGATGCCAATGCCTTGTACGCCGGAGAAGTTGTAGCGAGCGCCGCCTTCAGTGATATCTTTGCCGTTGGCGATGCAGTCTTCAACAAATGAGGAGAGCAGCGGCACCGGCGCCCAGTCGCGGTGACCGATATCGCAGATATTGCTGCCTTCCACCATCAGCCCGATGTAGTGCTGAATTTTTTCGCGGATGCTGGCTAACAGGCCTTCGTAGGTTATGTTCTCGTCGCCTTCGTGTTCCAGCATGACGATTTCCATCACCTTTAACAGGTTGAACATCGCAATGTCGTGCAGCCCGTAGGTACGCCCGGGAATCGACAGCTCCACGCAGCCGACCACCGCATAATCGCGGGCATCTTCCAGCGACACGCCGCGGTTAAGAAACGCCGGCACCACCACTTCATCGTTGAAAATCTGCGGAATGCCGGTACCTAAGCGCACGGTTTCAGCGGTCTTGCGCAGGAATGGGCGATCGATCAGTTCGTTCACCCGCACCCCAAGATTCGGTTGTGGTAGGCGCACGTTCTGATAGGCATCCAGACAGGTAAAGGAGAGCACGTTCACCGCGCTGCGCCCGTTCTCGGTCAGACCGCCCAGCAAAGCGGTGTAGCCGGTAGGGAAACCGGCAAAGTAGCGGGCGCTGCTGGTGGATCGCAGCAAGACGATGTCGTTGCATTTAATCCACAGCGACTCCAGCAACTCCTGCATAAACGCAGGGTTTTCTCCGTGGTTAAGCGACGCCTGCCAGAACGGCAGCATGTACTGATCAAAGCGCCCCAGTGAAATCGAACTCGCGTTGGACTCATATTGCAAAATGATATTCATGTACCAGAACAGCTGGCAGGCCTGGTAGAAATCCACCGGCTTTTGCCCTGCGTTGTGACGAGACACTTGGGCAATGGTTTTGAGCTCCTGACGACGCGTTGGATCATTGCAGCCGTTTGCCATCTCATCGGCCAGCGCGGCGTAGCGCAGGATATGACGCTGCGAGGCTTCCAGTAAGATCAGCACCGCCTGATAAAAGACGTTATCCGGCTCCTTGTGCAGGTGGTCGAGCATTTCATTGACCAGCGCATCTAGGCCGTTGTTCAGCAGGCGCGGGTAGTCGATGATGATATGGCCCTGGCCTTTATCGGTCTGGTTGACGCTGAAAATCTGCGTGCTGACGGCGGTTTTCACCTCGTCGGTCATCTGGGCGTTGATGAAGTCTTTCATCGAGCGCTTTTCCCAGTACGGAAACAATTCGTCGCGGTACAGACGCTTATCGCCGTTGCTGATGTTGAAACGGTCCTGCGGGCGAGTCGGGAACTGGTCCAGCTCTTTTAACAGCCAGTAGGGGTCCATCTCCGGCGACATAATCCCGGCGCGCGGTTTGATGGTGCGGTTCCCGGCAATCAGTTCATCGTCACGAATGCTGATGGCGACGTTATCGAGAATATGGGCGGTCGCTTTGGCGCGGCGGATAATTACCGGCTCGCCGTCGGTCTGGCGATGGCTTTCGGTATAGAGGACGGCGCGTTCTAGGGAGATTTCACGCGGGTTGGCAAAGAGGGCATCTTTTAGGCGCTGAATACGATTAGTCATTTTGCGGGCTCCTCGGGAGATTAACCTGACGTTTATTATGGGATCTACGTTAGGCAAATGCGGCGTGAGGGGACAGAAGATAATGGGGCGATTTACTGGATTATTGTGATCAAAATGGAAAAGTGAGATCTAAGTTTTGTCTGGGTAATTGTTGACGACGACGCACCGCCGGATGGCGGCTTCGCCTTATCCGGCCTACAGGTGATACAGCTTTGGGATTGTAGGCCTGATAAGCGTAGCGCCATCAGGCATTGAAGTTCGGAGTTATGCCGGATGGCGACGCTGACGCGGCTTATCCGGCCTACGGTTGGTGCTGATATGTAGGCCTGATAAGCGTAGCGCCATCAGGCATTACTGCACATCGCCGGATGGCTGCGTAACCGCCTTATTAGGCCTACAAGGTGAGCTTATGCGCGGGTTGCGATAAGAATCGCGGAGGCTTTGATAAGCGCGATAGCACGGCTGCCCTTCGCCAGCTTCATTTCGGTCTGGCTTTCGTTGGTCACGACGGCAACAATCTCAAAACCCGCGTCGGTTTTGATATGCACCGTTGCATTGACTGCGCCCTCGGTCACCAGCGTCACTTCACCAGCAAACTGGTTGCGGGCAGAGAATTTCAGACCACAGTCTTCGGTGGCCAGAGTGACCCACGGCGCTTTAATCAGGGCAATGGCTTCCTTTCCATTAACCAAGCCCAGCACTTCTTTACTGCTGTGGGTGACGATAGCCACCAGCTTAGCGCCGCCCGGAAGGGTCAGTTCGATTTCGTCGTTGACCGCGCCGGTAGAGACTGCGCTGATGGTGCCTGTTAATTGGTTACGAGCTGAAACTGCCATACGATACTGCCTCCATTCACTGTTATCGAAACAGAGGTCAGTATAGCCATAGTTTTTACATCAACGTATCTTTATCAATGCCCAAGCGCTTCATTCTTGAAAGCAATGTGGTGCGCTTAAGCCCCAGACGCTGGGCTGCGCCTTTTGCTCCGGCCACCACGCCGTTGGTCTCTTTCAGCACACGCACAATCAGCTGATACTCATCCTCGCCGTCCTTTGCCGCTTCGGCCACCGGCGCCGGTTCTGGCTCCTCGTGGGCAAACGCCAGTTCAGGCATGGACAGTTGCAATACGCTACCGCGGGTCAGCAGCACCGCGCGCTCAATCACGTTCTCCAACTCACGTACGTTGCCCGGCCACTCCATCTGGCTGAGGGTGCGCAGCGTTTCGGCTGGAATGCTGTCGATATTGCGCCCCAGCCGACGGGCGATTTTGAAGGTAAAGGCTTTCACCAGCAGCGGAATATCTTCCGGTCGCTCGCGCAGCGGCGGCAGGTGGATCGGGAAAACGTTCAGGCGGTAGTAAAGATCGCTACGGAATTCACGATCCAGCACCATCTGCTTAAGATCGCGGTTGGTGGCGGCGATCAGGCGTACGTCGGTCTGGATCAGCTTATTGCTGCCCAGGCGCTCGAACTCCTGTTCCTGCAACACGCGCAGCAGCTTTGGTTGCAGCTCCAGCGGCATGTCGCCGACTTCATCGAGGAACATTGAGCTTTTATCCGCCAGCTCAAAGCGACCAATACGTTGGGCGCTGGCGCCGGTAAACGCGCCGCGCTCGTGGCCGAAGAGATCGCTTTCCAACAGGCCTGCCGGCATTGCCGCGCAGTTCATCTTCACCATTCGGCGGCTGTTACGCCCGCTCAGGTTGTGAATCGCACGGGCAATTAGCTCTTTCCCGGTGCCGGTTTCGCCGAGGATCAGCACCGTGCTGTCGCTAGGCGCGACCATCTCAACCTGCTTTAACACGTTGAACATGGCTTCACTGCGGCCGATGATTTCGCCAAACTCACCGTCAACGTTGTTGAGCTGTTCGGTTAGCGCTAGGTTTTCGTCCACCAGTCGTTCTTTTAGACGGTGAATTTCCTGATAGGCGAGCGCATTATCGACGGCAATCGACACACGTTCGGCAATTTGTTTCAGCAGCTTAAGGTTGGCGGCGCAAAAGACTTTTTCATCGCACTGGGCAAGCTTCAATACGCCGAGCATTTTGTTGCCGGACATCAGCGGCAGCAGGCACAGGGTTTGAATTTTGTCGTCCCACATTTCAAATAGCTGACGCTCGTACGGGGCGAGTTTGTCCTGCTCGTTGAGATTGAGCATCAGCATTTCCTGGCTCTTAAACACCCGCTCGGTGAGCGTTCCTGACTCGTTGACTTCGCTCTGATCGTGGACCGGATCGTTGATGTCAATGTAGTGCGTTGAGTAGATGTTAAGCTTACCTTTGCGGTTGCTGTGCAGCACCACGCTGATGGCGTCGATATTAAAGTGGTAGTGGATCTCTTTGGCGACCGCGCTCACCAGCTCATCCATATCCAAACGAGACAGTACGGCGTTGGTGATATCCACCAGAATGCGGAAGTTATCGCGCTCGCGGCACAGCAGATCGTAGTCGACGTTATTGGTTACCCGGCTTTGGATCTGTTCGGTTACCACCGCGACAATCTGCGTGAAGGTGTGTAGACGCTGGTACTCTTTTTCCGTCCACGGCTGGTCGTTGTGACGAATGAATTCGCAGCCGCCGAAAATGCGCCCTTCGGCGGCAAGCGGCAGCAGGCAATAGTGACCAAACGGCGAATAGAGCTCGCTTTTGGCAAGCTGCGGCCAGGCTTCACTAAATTCGCTGTAGCTACAGTGCAGCGCATCCGGACGCGATAGCAGGCGCCTGACCGGGCCGTTGGCCAGCACGTTATCGTCCTCGTAGGCCAGCGGTTTACCCGCGCCACGAGAGGTGTGATAGCCTGCACGCATATTGCCCGGTTGAAGCAGGATAATGGCCGCGCTATCCGCAAGCGCTGCCTGTTTCGCAAGCGCTGCCAGCGTTTCGCTGAGTGCGGCGAGATCCGGTTGTTGGAGCAGTGTCCGGGTGATATCAAACAGCCCTTGCTGGCCGAGATCGCCCATCGGTGTATACGACATGTAACTTGCCCATCAATGCCCCGCGTGGGGAGCGATAAATACCCGTCATACTTCAAGTTGTAGGCGCGTTGACTGCGCTTACTCACCCAGTCACTTACTACAGTAAGCTCCTAGGGATTCGCTCCCTTGTCGCCTTCCTACAACTCGAATTATTTAGGGTAAAGATTAATAATAATAATAAATTTCAGGCCTTGCGCGGCCTGTTAACAAATTCGAGGCAAAGGCTCGGCATGGGGAAGATCTAATGTCCGTTTTACCCCATACAAACCCGCCACGCGGACGCCCCGGCGTTCGGTCACTTCACCGACGATAGCCGCGTCGCAGCCCAGAGCGTGGGCGCGTAGCGCTGCCAGAACCTCATCAGCCGCTTCCCGACTGACGCCGATGACCAGTTTACCCTCATTAGCGAAGTTAAGCGCGTCAAGCCCCAATAATTCGCACACGCCGCGTACGGAATCCTTAAGCGGTATTTTCTGCTCATGGATTTCGATACCGTAACCGCTGGTGGCGGCAAACTCGTGGGCCACGGCGTTGACGCCGCCACGGGTCGCATCGCGCAGCGCTTTCACACCGGCAATGGGACGTAAGCGCTGGATCAGCGGCGTTAACACCGCGCAGTCGCTTTGCAGTTCGCCGTCGAGCCCCAATTGTTCGCGCAGGTTGAGGATGGTGGCGCCGTGGTCGCCCAGCGTGCCGCTGACAATCAGCACGTCGCCCGGTTGCAGCGTCGCTGCACCCCAGTGGATATCGGTAGGAATTGCGCCCATGCCCGCGGTGTTGATAAACAGCTTATCCGCGGCTCCGCGTCCCACGACCTTGGTGTCGCCGGTAACAATAGCAATATCTGCCGCTTTCGCCGTCGCCGCCATGCTGTTGACCACCGCTTCCAGCGTCGCCATTTCCAGCCCTTCCTCAATAATAAAACCGCAGGAGAGGTAGCGTGGTATTGCGCCACTGACCGCTACGTCGTTCGCCGTACCGCATACGGCTAGCTTGCCGATGTTGCCGCCGGGGAAGAATAGCGGGTCAATCACGTAGCTGTCGGTAGAAAAAGCGAGGCGATCGCCGTGAGCGGTGAGTGAGGCCAACGGCAGACGCGCCTGATCTTCTTGCTCGGCAAGCCACGGGTTATTAAAGGCTTTCATAAACAGACTGTCGATTAACTGCTGCATCGCCAGGCCGCCGCTGCCGTGGGCTAACTGAATGTTTTTCATGCCTCTGCCTCCTGACTGCGATATTGATACCACGCGGCGCACGCCCCTTCGGACGACACCATCAGCGCGCCAAACGCGCTTTGCGGATTACAGGTGTTGCCAAACAGCGGACACTGATGGGGTTTGCAGCGTCCGGTGAGCACGTCGCCACAGCGGGCGCGAGGATCGTCGCAGACACGCTGCGGCTGCGGCTGAAAATGCGCTTCTGCATCGAAGCATTGATAGTCGGGCGTCAACTGCACACCGGAATCGTTAATCAATCCCAGACCACGCCATTCGCTGTCGCCTTTGACCGCAAAGACCTCGGCAATCGCCTTTTGTGCCAGTGGATTGCCGTCATCCGGCACCACCCGGCGGTACTGATTTTCCACGCAGGGTTCGGCGTTAATCTTTTGTTCAACCAGCATGTTCACGCCCTGCAGCAGGTCAACCGGCTCGAAGCCTGCCACCACCAGCGGGCGCTGATAGTCACTGGCGATAAAACCGTAGGCGTGAGTGCCAATTACCATGCTAACGTGGCCAGGTGCGAGGAACGCATCAATGCCGTTATCCGGCTGGTCGAGCAGGCTCTTCAGCGTAGGAATAAGGGTAATGTGCTGACAGAAAAAGAAGAAGTTGCTGACGTTATTCGCTTTCGCCTGTTGCAGCGTAATAGCGGTGGTCGGCATGGTGGTTTCAAAACCCAAGCCGAAGAACACCACTTTTCGTTCTGGGTTTTGCTGCGCGAGCTTTAAGGCGTCCATCGGTGAATAGACAATGCGGATATCCGCGCCACGTGATTTAGCCTGCATCAGCGAGCCGTTTTTACCCGGCACACGCATGGCATCGCCAAAGGTGCAGAAAATTACCTCCGGGTGGCTAGCGATTTCAATACAAGTGTCGATGCGTCCCATCGGCAGCACGCATACCGGGCAGCCCGGTCCGTGGATAAATTCGATGTTTTCCGGCAGCAGTTGGTCTAAGCCAAATTTGAAAATAGCATGGGTGTGACCGCCGCACACTTCCATAATGCGCAGCGGGCGTTCGGCGGTGTAGGGCAGATGCTGGGCGCGGGATTTCAGGTGAGCAATAAGCTGCATAACCTGCTCCGGTGCGCGGTACTCATCAACAAAACGCATTACCGTTCCTCGCCAAAGAGCAGGGCACCAACGTCTGGCTCCACTTCAAACATGTTTTCCAGCGCGGCGAGGGTGTCACGCGCTTCCGCTTCATTGATGATGCTCATGGCAAACCCGACGTGCACCAGCACCCATTGGCCAATACGCGACTGACCGTTTTCATCGGTTGCGCCGACCAGCGTCAGGTCAACGTCGCGCTTAATGCCGCAGACATCGACTTTTGCCTGTACGCCGTCAATGGCGGAGATTTGTCCCGGAACGCCTATGCACATCGCTGCGTCTCCAGCCAGTCCAGCCATTCATCCATACCCTCACCGTTGGTGGCTGAGAGCAGAATGATTTTAATGTTCGGATTCACTTCGCGGGCGCTGGCCATACACAGCTCGACGTCGAACTTGAGATACGGTAACAGGTCGATTTTGTTCAGCAGCATCACGGAGGCGGCGGCAAACATATGTGGGTACTTCAGCGGTTTGTCTTCCCCTTCGGTGACCGACAGGACCGCAACTTTCGCGCGTTCGCCGAGATCGAAGCTGGCCGGGCAGACGAGGTTGCCGACGTTTTCGATAAACAGAATGCCGTTGCGCTCAAGCGGCAGGCGCGGTGCGGCGTCGGCAATCATCTGCGCGTCGAGGTGGCAGCCTTTACCGGTATTGACCTGAATCGCCGGAGTGCCGGTGGCGCGAATGCGCGCGGCGTCGTTGACCGTCTGCTGGTCGCCTTCGATCACGGCGCAAGACACTTTATTTTTTAACCGCGTCAGGGTTTCAGTGAGCAGGGTGGTTTTACCAGAGCCGGGGCTGGAAACCAGATTCAGCACCAATTGTTGGCTGGCCGCAAAGCGTGCGCGGTTGCGAGCGGCAATCTGATTGTTTTTATCCAGCACGTCAATTTCAACTTCCAGCATCCGCCGCTGGCTCATGCCCGGCGCGTGGGTCCCGGCTTCGCCGTGGCCATAGTGCAGGTCGCCGTTGTCGGCTGCCTGCGGCTGAAATTCAGTCGTTCTGACGCCGGTAATAGATAGGGCTGGACGGCCCGCCGGTGCGAAGGGGGCGCTGCGGAACAGCGAGTGCGGGTTACGTTCATCGCCCTCTATATAGAGGTTGCCTTCGGCACAACCACAGGTGCTACACATACTTTACTCCTGATCAATTTCAATTCGCTGAATCTGTAAACCGTCATCGGCGACGATTTGCAGGTTGTCGCTATGGCACTGCGGACAACGGCGCACATGGACCGAAACGAGCTGGACATACTGCTGGCAGGTATCACACCAGCACTCCGCTTCTTGTTCCTCGACGTGCAGTTCACAGCCTTCAGCCAGCGTGCCGCGGCACACTAGGTCAAAACAAAAGGTCATCGCGCTGGTTTCGACGCATGAGAATGCGCCCACCTTTATCCAGACGCCGGTGACGCGTTTCGCGCCGTTGCGTTGCGCCTGTTGTTCGACAATTTCCAGCGCGCGCTGGCAGAGCGTAATTTCGTGCATAACGCCTCCTGTTTTCATTACTCGCAGTCGTAATGCAATAACGATGCCAGAGATGGAAATGTCAGTTCGGAGACTGTCGATGACGATGTCATTCTGTCGAAATGACATGTCGCTTTGGCAGTGTCATTCCAATAAAAGCAATACAAATCAATAAAATAAAAATATGGCACGAAAAGTGCTTAGAAGGCTTGTTTCTATTAACCGGGTAACCGACATGACTATTTGGGAAATTAGCGAGAAGGCCGACTTTATCGCCGATCGTCACCGCCGCCATCAGGATCAATGGCGCGTGTACTGTAACTCTCTGGTTCAGGGGATCACGTTGTCAAAAGCGCGCCTGCATCACGCCATGAACTGCGCACCGGAGAAAGAACTGAGCTTCGTGCTGTTCGAACACTTTGTGGTCTCCGTGAGCCTGTCTGGCGGCTTTAACAGCCATACCGTTGAGTACTACGTAGAAACGCGCGACGGCCTGAATAAAGAGTGCGTGGCGCGCGCAGAACTCAACAACAGCGGCTTCATTGACGGAACCGTGAATATCCGCGATCGCGAGCAGGTGCTGGAACACTACCTGGATAAAATTTCTCCGGTATACAACACCTTGTATGCCGCGCTTGAGAACGACAGCCCGGTCAATTTTGGCCAGTTGGCTAACGCGCCTCAACGGGCAAATCTTGCCTGAGTTATCGGTGTGTCGACGGGTGTCGAAATGACACCTGCTCTGCATGATTTCGTCAAAAATGACTATCACCTGAGGAAGACCTGGTGAATCGTTTTGTAATTGCTGACTCTACCGTCTGTATCGGTTGCCGCACCTGTGAAGCGGCCTGCTCGGAAACGCACCGCCATCACGGCCTGCAATCAATGCCGCGGCTTCGAGTCATGCTCAATGAAAAAGAATCCGCGCCGCAGATGTGCCACCACTGCGAAGACGCGCCTTGCGCCGGGGTTTGCCCGGTGAATGCGATTACCCGCGTTGACGGCGCCGTGCAGCTTAATGAAAGCCTGTGCGTCAGCTGTAAACTGTGTGGGATTGCCTGCCCATTTGGGGCGATTGAATTTTCCGGCAGTCGTCCACTGGATATCCCGGCGAATGCCAACTCCCCGAAAGCACTGCCGGCACCTCCGGCTCCGGCGCGTGTCAGCACGCTGTTGGACTGGGTTCCGGGCGTACGTGCCATCGCGGTGAAATGCGACCTGTGTCATTTCGATGAACAGGGTCCCGCCTGTATTCGCACCTGTCCGACGAAAGCGCTGCATCTTGTGAATAACGCGGATATCGCCCGTGCCAGCCGCCGGAAACGTGAGCTGACCTTCCATACCGATTTAGGCGATCTGTCGATGTTCCAAGCGCAACAAGGAGAGGCGAAATGAGCGTGATGTCGTTAATCAATAGCGCGGTGGCATGGTTCGTTGCCGCGGCGGTACTCGCTTTTTTACTGTCGCTGAAAAAGCCGCTGAGCGGTCTGGTTGCCGGTATCGGCGGCGCGCTGGGTAGCCTGTGCGCACTGCTGGCCGGGGCGATGGTGTTGTTCCATGCCTTCCCGGTTATCGGTCGTTTATCGCTAGTGCACTATCGCGTGCTGGTTACGCCAATGAACGCCGTGTGGCTGATTGCGCTGGGGCTGTGTGGCCTGTTTATCAGCTTGTACAACATTGCTTGGCACCGTCATCCAGACGTTAAAAATAACGGCCCGCTGGTTAACCTGCTGCTTGCCGCCGCCACCTGCGCGATGGTCGCTAGCAGCATGGGTTCGCTGGTGGTGATGGCCGAAATCATGGCGCTGTGCGGCGCGTTTCTTACCGGCTGCGTGGCTTCCGGCAAACTGTGGTTTGCGCTGGGGCGTCTGGGTACCATCCTGCTGGCGATTGCCTGCCTGCTGCTGTGGCAGCGCTACGGTACGCTGGATCTCGGCTTGCTGAATGAGCGTGCGCAGCTGCTGCCGATAGGTTCGGATATCTGGGTGCTGTGCGTGTTGGGCTTTGGCCTGCTGGCGGGAATTATTCCGCTGCACGGCTGGGTGCCACAGGCGCACGCTAACGCCAGCGCACCGGCCGCCGCGCTGTTCTCTACCGTGGTGATGAAAGTTGGTCTGCTCGGCATTCTGACCGTTTCTCTGTTGGGTGATGCGCAGCCGCTGTGGTGGGGCATTGCTCTGCTGGTGCTGGGGATGATTACCGCTTTCGTTGGCGGCCTGTACGCGCTAATGGAACATAACATCCAGCGTCTGCTGGCTTACCACACCTTGGAAAACATCGGCATCATCCTGCTGGGTTTGGGCGTAGGCGTGACTGGCCTAGCATTACAGCAACCGGTGATGGTGGCGTTGGGTCTGGTGGGCGGTTTGTATCATCTGCTTAACCACAGCCTGTTTAAAACCACGCTGTTCCTCGGCGCGGGCGCGGTGTGGTTCCGTACCGGTCACCGCGATATCGAGAAACTCGGCGGCATCGGTAAACGTATGCCGGTGATTTCGCTTGCGATGCTGGTCGGCCTGATGGCGATGGCCGCGCTGCCGCCGTTAAACGGCTTTGCCGGTGAATGGGTTATCTATCAGTCCTTCTTCAAGCTGAGCACCAGCGGCGCGTTTATTGGCCGTCTGCTTGGGCCGCTCTTGGCCGTAGGGCTAGCGATTACCGGCGCGTTGGCGGTGATGTGTATGGCGAAAGTTTACGGCGTGGCCTTCTTGGGGGCACCGCGCACGAAAGAAGCTGAAAACGCCTGCTGCGCACCGTGGCTGATGGCCGCCAGTACCGTTGCGATGGCGCTGCTGTGCATCATTGGCGGCGTTGCTGCGCCGTGGTTGCTGCCGGTGCTGAGCACAGCGGTTCCGCTGCCTATCGAAACCGCGCACACGGTGGTTTCCCAGCCGATGATTACCCTGCTGCTGATTGCCTGCCCGCTGCTGCCGTTCATCATTCTGGCACTGCTCAAAGGCAACCGCCTGCCAAGCCGTTCTCGCGGCGCAGCGTGGGTATGTGGTTACGATCACGAAGAGTCGATGGTGATTACGGCGCACGGTTTTGCCATGCCGGTGAAACAGGCGTTTGCCCCGGTGCTGAAATTGCGTCAATGGCTCAACCCGGTCTCCCTGGTTCCGGGCTGGCAAAACGCAGCGTCAGCCACGTTGCTGCAACGTCTGGCGCTGGTTGAGCTGGCGGTGCTGGTCGTGATTGTCATCTCTCAAGGAGCCTGAACATGACGGTCTTATTTGCTTTACTGCAGGCGCTGGTGCTGTTTGCTATCGCGCCGCTGCTTTCCGGTATTACCCGTGTGCTGCGCGCGCGGATGCATAACCGCCGCGGGCCGGGCGTGATGCAGGAATACCGCGACATCATCAAACTGCTGGGCCGTCAGAGCGTGGGGCCGGATGCATCCGGCTGGGTCTTCCGTCTGACGCCGTTTGTGATGGTAGGCGTAATGCTGACTATCGCCACCGCACTGCCGGTGGTGACGGTGGCATCACCGATGCCGGGGCTGGGCGATCTGATTACCCTTATCTACCTGTTTGCCGTGGCGCGTTTCTTCTTTGCCATCGCCGGGCTGGATACCGGTAGCCCGTTCACCGCTATCGGCGCGAGCCGTGAAGCGATGCTCGGCGTGCTGGTTGAGCCTATTTTACTGCTTGGCCTGTGGGTAGCGGCGCTGGTTGCCGGTTCCACCCATATTAGCAATATCACCGACACCCTCTACCACTGGCCGGTTAGCCGTAGCGTTCCGCTGGTGCTGGCGTTTTGCGCCTGCGCTTTCGCCACCTTTATCGAAATGGGCAAACTGCCGTTTGACCTCGCGGAAGCGGAGCAGGAGCTGCAGGAAGGCCCGCTGTCCGAGTACAGCGGCAGCGGCTTTGGCGTGCTGAAGTGGGGCATCAGCCTCAAACAGCTGGTGGTGCTGCAAATGTTCGTTGGCGTCTTCATCCCGTGGGGACAGATGACCAGCTTTAGTATTGGCGGTCTGGTCATCGCGGTGATCGTTGCCATCGTCAAGCTGGTGGCGGGCGTGGCGCTGATTGCGCTGTTCGAAAACAGCATGGCGCGTCTGCGTCTGGATATCACGGGCCGCGTCACCTGGACCGGGTTCGGTTTAGCCTTTTTAGCTTTCGTCTCCTTGCTGGTGGCGTGATAAGAGAGTTTTGAGCATGTCTGAAGAAAAAGTGGGTCAACACTACCTCGCGGCACTGCACCAAGCCTATCCGGGCGTGGTGCTGGACGAAGCCTGGCAGACCAAAGACCAGTTAACGATTACCGTGAAGGTCAACTACCTGCCGGAAGTCGTCGAGTTTCTTTACTACCAGCAGGGCGGCTGGCTGTCGGTGCTGTTCGGCAACGATGAACGTAAACTGAATGGTCACTACGCCGTCTACTACGTGCTGTCGATGGAAAAAGGCACCAAGTGCTGGGTAACCGTCCGCGTTGAAGTCGATCCTAATACGCTGGAATACCCGTCCGTCACGCCACGCGTGCCTGCCGCCGTGTGGGGCGAGCGTGAAGTGCGCGATATGTACGGTCTGCGTCCGGTAGGGCTGCCGGACGAACGTCGTCTGGTACTACCGGATGATTGGCCAGATGAGCTCTACCCACTGCGTAAAGACAGCATGGACTACCGTCAGCGTCCGGCACCGACCACCGATGCCGAAACCTACGAGTTCATCAACGAACTGGGCAGCAAGAAAAACAACGTGGTGCCGATTGGCCCGCTGCACGTTACCTCCGATGAACCGGGCCACTTCCGCCTGTTCGTGGACGGCGAGAACATTATCGACGCCGACTACCGCCTGTTCTATGTCCACCGTGGCATGGAAAAGCTGGCGGAAACCCGCATGGGCTACAACGAAGTGACCTTCTTGTCCGACCGCGTGTGCGGCATCTGCGGCTTTGCCCACAGCACCGCATATACCACGTCCGTCGAAAATGCGATGGGTATCGTGGTACCGGAACGTGCGCAGATGATTCGTGCCATCCTGCTGGAAGTGGAACGTCTGCACTCGCACCTGCTGAACCTCGGTCTGGCCTGTCACTTCACCGGCTTTGACTCCGGGTTTATGCAGTTCTTCCGCGTGCGTGAAGCCTCCATGAAAATGGCGGAAATCCTCACCGGCGCGCGTAAAACCTACGGCCTGAACCTGATTGGCGGTATCCGCCGCGACTTCCTCAAAGACGACATGATCCAGACCCGTCAGCTAGCGCAGCAGATGCGTCGGGACGTGCAGGATCTGGTGGATATTCTGCTGAGCACGCCGAACATGGAACAGCGCACCGTCGGTATTGGTCGTCTGGACCCAGAAATCGCCCGTGATTTCAGTAACGTCGGCCCGATGGTTCGCGCCAGCGGTCACGCACGTGATACTCGCGCGGATCACCCGTTTGTCGGCTACGGTCTGCTGCCAATGGAAGTGCACAGCGAGCAGGGCTGCGATGTTATTTCGCGTCTGAAAGTGCGTATCAACGAAGTGTTCACCGCGCTGAACATGATTGACTACGGTCTCGACAACTTGCCGGGCGGCCCGCTGGCGGTGGATGGTTTCACCTATATCCCGCATCGCTTTGCACTGGGCTTCTCGGAAGCACCACGCGGTGATGATATCCACTGGAGTATGACCGGCGACAACCAGAAGCTGTACCGCTGGCGCTGCCGTGCGGCGACCTACGCCAACTGGCCGACCCTGCGCTACATGCTGCGCGGTAACACTGTTTCCGATGCGCCGCTGATCATCGGTAGTCTCGATCCTTGCTACTCCTGTACTGACCGCATGACCGTGGTTGATGTGCGTAAGAAGAAGAGCAAAGTCGTGCCGTATAAAGAACTTGAGCGCTACAGCATTGAGCGTAAGAACTCGCCGCTGAAATAATTGGGGCATTGTGTGGGGCGGCCCCTCACCCCGGCCCTCTCCCCAAAGGGGCGAGGGGGAAGGGCAGACCGAGTGCGAATTTGCTGATAGCGCCGATCTGTCCCCTCTCCCTTGCAGGGAGAGGGCTAGGGTGAGGGTAAACCCCCCGCACAAAAGCCAGGAGCAACTATGTTTACCTTTATCAAAAAAGCCATCAAAACCGGCGTAACGACATCGTCTTATCCGCTGGAACCGATGCCGGTGGATAAGAACTTCCGCGGTAAGCCGGAACACAATCCGCAGCAGTGCATTGGCTGTGCGGCGTGCGTCAACGCTTGTCCGTCGAACGCGCTGACGGTAGAAACCGACCGCGTGAGCAACCAACTGGCGTGGCAGTTCAATCTCGGTCGCTGCATCTTCTGCGGCCGCTGCGAAGAAGTGTGCCCGACGGCGGCGATTAAGCTGTCGCAGGAGTATGAACTGGCGGTGTGGAAGAAAGAGGATTTTCTCCAGCAGTCGCGCTTTGATATCTGCAACTGCCGCGTGTGTAGCCGTCCGTTTGCAGTACAAAAAGAAATTGATTACGCCATTGCGCTGTTGCAGCACAACGGTGATAGCCGTGCGGAAAACCACCGCGAAAGCTTTGAGACTTGCCCGGAATGTAAGCGTCAGAAATGTTTGGTGCCTTCCGACCGTATTGACCTGACTCGCCACATGAAAGAGGCCATCTGATGAGCAACTTAATTGGGCCACGCGACGATAACGGCATGCCGGTGCCGATGACGGTAGAAGAATCTATCGCCAGCATGAAAGCGTCGCTGCTGAAAAATATCAAACGCTCCGCCTACGTTTACCGCGTTGACTGCGGCGGCTGTAACGGCTGTGAAATTGAAATTTTCGCCACGTTGTCGCCGCTGTTTGATGCCGAACGCTTTGGTATCAAAGTGGTGCCGTCACCGCGTCATGCCGACATTTTGCTGTTCACCGGCGCAGTGACCCGCGCCATGCGTTCGCCTGCGCTGCGCGCCTGGCAGTCCGCGCCGGACCCGAAAATCTGTATCTCCTACGGAGCCTGCGGCAACAGCGGCGGCATCTTCCACGACCTGTACTGCGTCTGGGGCGGCACCGATAAAATCGTGCCGGTCGATGTCTATATTCCTGGCTGCCCGCCGACGCCTGCGGCGACGCTGTACGGCTTTGCGATGGCGCTGGGTCTGCTGGAGCAAAAAATCCACGCCCGTGCACCGAGTGAACTGGACGCCGCACCTGCCGAGATCCTGCATCCGGATATGGTGCAGCCACTGCGCGTACAGATTGACCGTGCCGCGCGTCGTCTGGCGGGTTATCGCTATGGTCGGCAGATTGCTGACGACTATATGGTGCATTTGGGCCAAGGCGAAACCCAGGTTCAGCAATGGCTGGCAACGGAAAACGATCCGCGTCTGACGGAGATCGTCACGCAACTGAGTCACGTAGTAGAAGAGGCACGTATTCGATGAGCGAACAGGTGGTGTTCAGTCAACTGAGCCGTAAATTTATTGATGAGAACGATGCAACGCCCTCCGAGGCGCAGCAGGTTGTCTATTACAGCCTGGCGATTGGCCACCACCTCGGGGTCATCGACTGTCTCGAAGCCGCGCTGACCTGCCCGTGGGATGACTATCTGGCGTGGATTGCGACGTTGGAAGAGGGCAGTACGGCGCGGCGTAAAATGGAAGGCGTGCCGAAGTATGGCGAAATCGTTATCGACAGCAATCATGTGTCGATATTGGCGAACGCTTTTGACAAAGCGCGGGCGTCACAAACCCCGGAACAGCAGGCGTGGAGTGAAACGATGCTCAGTATGCTGCATGCCATTTACCAGGAAAGCGCCATCTATCTGATGGTGAGGAGACTCCGTGACTGACGTTTTACTCTGTGTTGGCAATAGCATGATGGGCGACGATGGCGCCGGTCCGCTGCTCGCCGAAATGTGCGCCGCTGCGCCGAAAGGCAACTGGGTGGTGATTGACGGCGGTAGCGCGCCGGAAAACGATATCGTGGCGATACGCGAGTTGAACCCCGCGCGCCTACTGATTGTCGATGCCACTGATATGGGGCTGAATCCGGGTGAAATGCGGATTATCGACCCGGACGACATCGCCGAAATGTTTATGATGACGACGCACAATATGCCGCTGAACTACCTCGTCGATCAGCTGAAAGAGGACGTGGGCGAGGTAATTTTCCTCGGCATTCAGCCGGATATTGTCGGTTTTTATTACCCGATGACCCAGGCCATTAAAGACGCGGTTGAGGTGGTTTATCAGCGCCTTGATGGGTGGCAGGGGAACGGCGGGTTTGAAGCGTTATCGGTTGAGGATGACGTGTAGTTGACCTTCACATACGGTCTCTTGAGCCGAACGTCGTCTCAAGAGACCGTATGAGTCATTATTGAAATTTGAAATCATTCAATTTGCTGCAGAGCAGCAAGCGTATACATTGTAATTATAAATCGGTAATAGGAACTGGCCCATTGAGCCAGTTTATCTCACTATCTATAACAAACTTAGCGACCCAACCATGTTGATATTGAGGCCAGTCATGGAAATTTTTCACTGAATGATATAAATGGCTAATATCGCATTCGGATTTTGTTGTTAAGGCAGAATGGATTGTTTTAATAATGTCTTTGGGTCTGGCGGGTGCGGATTCCAGTACCCTCAAAAACCATTTGTGATAGGGGTACAGTAATTCATTGTGCGCCAGCAATAGACGGCCAGAAAAAAGGCAAAGATGAGTTACCGCATAATTAATGGCGTAAAGATCGTTCCTTTTTAACCCCTCATGATACATCCAGTTCCAGCCTTCAAACTGGGCATTAAATTTCTCTATCTTATCTGCCTTACCCTCCAGGGGATATGCCGCTGCGGCGGAAATTAAATCATTAATATTATCCAGAGCAGAATAGAGTAGGATCGCGTCCTTAAATGCAAAGCGGGCGGGTTCGCTCCCTTTTTCCGCAACCGCTTTGATAAAGGATTCGCTGATGTATTTGCCTTCGACGTATCCTCCTGGATAGTTGGCGGACTCCTTATCAGCATAGTGCAGATTGCCTTGATGAAGCGCCTGTTGATAATCGACCTCAGATAAAACAAGCATTAAGTCTATATCTGAGGATTCAGCGGCAAAGCCATGAGCAACAGAACCGCCAAGAATGACAGCAAGAATTTTCTTATCCTTGCTGAGTTTCTGGATGGCTTTATCAATGGCATCTTTATGGTGCGGATACATTTAATTCACCGCATCGACTTTAAAATCTTTGTAGTAATACTCTTTATCCCGGTCGGTAATTTCTCTGATAACTTTACATGGGACACCTGCCGCAACGACATTCGCGGGAATATCTTTCGTGACAACGCTGCCTGCACCGATAACGGTATTTTCTCCAATGGTTACCCCCGGATTGATAACCACGTTGCTGCCGATCCACACATTGTTTCCTATCGTTACCGGGAAAGAAAACATCTCACCTTTTGCTCTCAATTCATGGTGGACGGGGTGTCCCGTTACCGAAATGGTGACGTTAGGAGCAATCAGGACGTTATCACCAATCGTCACCGTGTGATCATCAACAATCGTAAAATTGAAATTAGCGTAAAAACAGTCGCCAATAAAAATATTACTACCGTAGGAGAAATGTATCGGTGGTTCAATCCAGGGGGTTTTCCCCACTTTACCGAACATTTTATTAATGAGTTCAATTCTCTTTTTATCTTCAGATGGACGTGTGTTATTAAAGTCATGCATTAACTCTTTTCCACGCAGTCTATCTTCTGGTAATCCTTCACACATATCCGTGAACAACATGCCAGATTTTATTCTATCTTTCATCGGAATATTCATTGATGTCATTTCATCCTTAAATTTTTTGACTACTTTTTGGGAGGTAATGAGAGAACGGTTTTGTGCCGCTGAGGGTAAAGACTGAAATGAGGGTGAAGCTCAGCGCAATTAAACCCAGGACCAGATACGCCCCATGGAAACCAATGCTTTCATACATGTTGCCGGCCAGTACGGACATAAAAATCATCGCTAACTGTTTGAAGAAGCAGAAGCACACCAGGTAAATCGTTGCAGAGAAACGCACCTCAAACTGGCTGGTGATGTATTTAAAGCAGCCGACGATAAGGAACGGGATCTCAAACATATGCAGCGTTTTGAGGATAATCACTTCCAGCGCAGAGGTGGCAAATGAGGAGCCAATAATCCGCACCGACATAATCGCGCCCGCTAGCAGCAGGGCGTTTTTGCCCCCGATGCGATTCACAATCAGTGGCGCAAAGAACATGATTGAGGCGTTGAGCAATTCCCCCATGGTGGTGACGTAGCCAAATACGCGGGTGCCTTGTTCACCGGTGGCAAAGAACGAGGTAAAGAAGTTGGCAAACTGTTGGTCGAATACATCATAAGTGCAGGAGACACCGACAACGTACAGCGAAAGGAACCAGAGTTTTGGCTGCTTGAATAATTCCAGTGCCAGCTTAAGACTAAAGGCCGAGTGATTGGCACCGACCGCATCTGCGACCTGAGCAGAAGAAGGGGCTTCTGTTTTTGAAAAGAGCAGCAATATAGCCAAAATCACTGCACACCCTGAGCCCAACCAGAACACAAACTGGTTATTGATGGTGAACATAATCCCGGCAATCGAGGCGCACAGCGCCCAGCCCACGCAACCAAACATGCGTGCACGGCCAAATTCAAAGTTGCTCTGACGACTAACTTTTTCAATATAGGCTTCAATCGCTGGCGCGCCGGCGTTGTAAATAAATCCGAGGTAAATCCCGCCGACAATCGAACCCAGTAAAATGTTGACCTGTAATAATGGGCCAAAGACGTAAATAAAGAACGGGGCAAACATCACCAGCATCCCGGTAATCACCCACAGCAGGTGTTTACGCAGGCCGAGCTTATCGGAAAGCAAGCCGAAAATAGGCTGGAACAACAACGAAAATAGAGAGATACAGGCGAAGATAATGCCGGTATCCCCTTTGCTGATATGGTTTATATCGTGTAACCAGATAGGGAAGAAGGGGAAATATGCACCCATAATGAAAAAATAAAAGAAGAAGAAACAGCCAAATATCCAGAAATTCGTATTCTTCAAATAATACATGATGGACTTCCTTTCGATAAATGCAGGCAGGTGTGAACCTGCCTGATTATTTTTTTTTAGCCCCAGATCAACTGGTAGTGGTAGCGCCCGGCGCTGAGCAGATATTCCGGCGAAACAGAAGGGCTCCAGGAGTCGTCACCGCCCACGCCCATATGGAAGCCATCAATATTGAGCCAGGTTCCCGCTTCTGCTTGTAGCAGATGACGGTGGCTAGTCTCCATTAACTGTTGTTGACCGTAACGGCTGATGTTGAACTGGAAATCACCGCGCCAGTGGTGCGCGCCATAGCTCAGCTCGCGGGTGTGGCAACGCAGGCCGTTTTCGCTTGGGAAAACGTACGGGGTGTATAGGGCTTCCAGCGGCAGATCCCAACGGTCGACGTAGGCAGAGGAGAGCCGGTCCGGGTAGTTTTCATGTGGACCCAATCCCAGCCAGTTAACCCGCGCTTCCACCTGCGCAAGCTGACAGCTCAGCCCAATGCGCGCTGGGTGTGGGGTGTCGCTTGCGACCTCAACGTCCACGCTGATTTGTATCTCGCCCTGGTCATCAATACGGTACGTTTTACGGCTGACAAACAGCGTTTCTCCACGGTATTGCCACGAATGCGCAGTAGTCAGCAGTACCGCACTGGCCAATGTGTCCGCTTCGCATTGCAATAAGGTTGGCTCAATCTGATAGTGACCAGCAGTCTTCCAGCGCTCTACCCAAGCATTAGGATCAATGCGGGTTGACTCACTCACGCCGATATCGTTGTCCAACGGCGCGCGGGTAAAATTGTCGATAAGCGGGGTCAGCAGTTGCGCTTCTTTGCCAATCCAATACTGGGTGAGCAGGCCACGTTGGCGGTCGAACTCCCAGCGTTTATTGTTGGCGCTGATGCTATAGACGTTCTCGCGGGTGGTGAGCTGCGGCGCGTGGCTGGCAGATTTCGGCAACTGGGTACCGAGTTTTTCGCCCACTTTCCATTGCTGCCAGGCGCAAATATGCCCGGCCTGGGACCATGCGGTTGCCTGTGGTTGCACGACGTGCACCGTCAGCCACAGTTCGCCTGGATTCTCCTGTTTTGGGCGCGCTGGCAGCGTGATGACCTGCCGTCCTTGTGGCGGGATATCCAGCGTTGCGATGCCTGAAGTCTGCGGTTTACCGTCCAGCGCCAGCGACCAGTGCAGCTCTTCATTATCACTACGACGGAACAGGTATTCGCTGGTCACCTCAATCTGGCATTCGGCCCCCGGCAACAGCGCAAACTGGAAAAACTGCTGTTCGTGTTTGGCTTCATACAGCGCCGGGTGCGGCGTGCGATCGGCAAACACCAGTCCGTTCATGCAGAACTGACGATCGTTTGGCGTATCGCCAAAATCACCGCCGTAGGCAGACCAAGGGTTGCCGTTCTCATCATGTTTGATTAACGATTGATCCACCCAGTCCCAGACAAAGCCGCCCTGCAGACGCGGATATTGACGGAATGCCTGCCAGTACTTGGCAAAACCGCCGAAGCCGTTCCCCATGGCGTGGGCGTATTCGCATAAGATCAGCGGGCGCTGCTCGCCAGGCATCGACAGCCATTTTTTGATTGACCATTTTGGTACTGCCGGGAAGGGCTGATCCTGGTCGACGCGGGCGTACATCGGACAGATGATATCGGTGGCGGCGGTATCGGCGCCGCCTCCTTCATACTGCACCGGGCGAGAGGGATCTTCCGACTTCAGCCAGTGGTACAGCGCATCATGGTTGGTCCCATGGCCGGACTCATTGCCCAGCGACCAGATAATAATGCTGGGGTGGTTACGATCGCGCTGCACCATTCGCGTTACGCGTTGGCTCATGGCAGGCAGCCATGTTGGATCGTCAGTCAGGCGGTTCATTGGCACCATGCCGTGGGTCTCAATATTGGCTTCATCCACCACATACAAGCCGTAACGGTCGCACAACGTGTACCACAGCGGATGATTCGGATAATGAGAACAGCGCACGGCGTTGAAGTTGTTTTGCTTCATCAACACGATGTCCTGCACCATCGTTTCCTCGTCCATCACTTGGCCGTTTACCGGGTGATGCTCGTGACGGTTGGTGCCGCGAATCAGCAGCGGCTTACCGTTCAACAGCAGCAGACCATTTTCAATGCTGACCTGACGGAAGCCGACATCACTGGCTTCAGCTTCTACCAGCGTGCCGTCAACGGTATGTAACTGCACCACGGCACGATACAGGTTTGGCGTCTCGGCGCTCCACAGCAGCGGTTTTTCGACATTCAAACGCAGGGTAACCCGGTCATGATAAGCGCCGCGCTCATCAATAATTTCACTGCCCAATGGGGCCGAGCTTTCACCGATGAATGTTGCGCCATCCCACAGTTGCAGCGTCACGCGTAAATCGTCGTGCAGCGCACCGGCAATCCGTACTTGGGTTTCCAGCACCGCACGGCTGAAGTCGTCATTAAAACGGGTGTGAATGCGCAGATCGCTAATTTGCGTGACGGGTTTATGCAGCAAAGCAACATCGCGGAAAATCCCGCTCATTCGCCACATGTCTTGGTCTTCCAGATAGCTGCCATCGCTCCAGCGCAGCACCATAACCGCCAGCCGGTTTTCACCGCTCTGCAGATAAGCGCTGAGATCAAATTCCGAAGGCAGGCGGCTGTCTTGACCGTATCCCACCCAGCGTCCGTTGCACCACAGATGGAACGCTGAATTCACCCCGTCAAAGATGATGCGCGTCTGTCCTTCCTGAAGCCAGGCATCGTCAATAGTGAATGTGAGCGAGTAACAACCTGTGGGGTTTTCTGCCGGTACAAACGGCGGATTTACCGCAATGGGGTAAGTGACATTGGTGTAGATAGGGGTATCGTAACCTTTCATCTGCCAATTGGAGGGTACATCGATAGCCTCCGCCTGCGGCAGTTCACCTGTCAGCCAGCTTTCCGGAACGGCTTCCGGAGAGGTAAACAAGGCAAATTGCCATTCGCCGTTGAGGCTACGTTTTTTTGGTGACTCTCGTCTATTAAGCGCGTCCTCGGCATTCCGCCAGCTGCAAAAAGGAGGATGGGCTTCTAGGCGGTTGAGCTGCGTTACGCCGGGATTTTCCCAGTCACGCCGTTTTAGCACGGCGGCGAGTGAATTGGTGTTCAGGGACATATCGGTATCCTTATGGGAATTGTTATCCGCTCACAATTTTTTCAAAATAAGGCGTTAACGTTATTCCTGTAAAGGATCAGATGGACAATGGGTGAGCTAACTCACACAAATTTAGCCGTTCACTCTTTAGGCGAGAGCTGGGAAATTTGCCGCGCTAACTGGATAAGTGAATTCGCTAAGATCTCAGGGGAAGCCGCTTCGGTATTGGGGCGCTGAACGGTTTTACGTTCAATTAATGACACGGGTAAGAGCTGATGATTAACCGCAGGCTCAGTGCTCGAGAGTTGCAGCAGTTTGTCGACGCTGGTTTTACCGAGCAGAGAAAAATCCTGTCTTATCGTCGTCAGCGGCGGAATATAACAGGCGCTATCTTCAGTATCATCATAGCCAATCACCGAAATGTCGCCCGCCACACGCAGCCCAAACTCGCTGATTGCCCGCATCGCGCCCAGCGCCATCTGATCGTTGGCCACCAGCATGGCGGTGGGTATGATGCCGTTATTAAGCATCTGTGAGGTTTGCTGAAAACCGGACATTGCACTCCAGTCGCCTTCAGTCTCGGCAACCGCCCGTAGCTGGTAGTGCGCCAGATATTTATGCCAACCGGCCAGTCTCAGTCGCGCAGATACCGATGAGTGCGGCCCCGCGAGCAGCGCAATGCGCTGATGACCATGCTCGACCAGATGTTGAACTCCCAGACGCGCGCCATCATCGTGGGAAAAAATCACGCTGTTAATGGGGGATTGGTCGGAAACATCAAGAAACAGCACCGGCACGTTGCCACAGCTTTCGGCCACGGCAATAGCGTCGTTTTCATCGAGCGGATAGTTAACGATAAGACCGGTTACCCGTTGCGTCAGCAGGTTGTGTATCGCCGCTTTACAGGCTTCCACACCGTTACGCTCCACCATCGCGATAACCACGCTGGCGCCTGATTTGTCGGCGCGGGATTTAATCGCCGCGACAATCTGCGACGGCGCATGTAGCGCAAGGTTGGTGGTGGCAACGCCGATGAGCGGCGTCTGTTTGCCAGCCAACTGTTGCGCGACACGGTTGGGAATGTAATTCAGCTCAGCCATTGCGGCTTCGACTTTTTCACGGGTTTTGGCAGAAACGTGGCGTGCCTGATTCACGACGCGAGAGACGGTCTGATAAGAGACCCCTGCATGGTCTGCAACATCGTACAGCGTTACCGGTTTCACACTTATTACCCCTGAATTCAATGTGTTTTGTGCGCGAAGGCTATGATGCCACACCTCCTAGCAAAAAAGGAGGTGGTGCACCGTCACTCATTGAACTAGGAAACTACGCCTACGCCAGATCCTCGCCGTTGCTGGCAATCACTTTCTTATACCACCAGAACGATTTCTTGCGCGTACGCGCCAGTGTGCCATTACCCGCATCGTCACGGTCAACGTAAACAAACCCATAGCGTTTGCTCATCTCACCGGTTGACGCTGCCACCAGGTCAATGCAGCCCCAGGTGGTATAGCCAATAACCGGAATGCCGTCTTCAATCGCATCGCCCATTGCGCGGATATGCTCACGCAAATAGCTGATGCGGTAGTCGTCATCAATCTGCCCGTCAGCATTAACTACGTCTTTCGCGCCCAGACCATTTTCTACCAAGAACAGCGGTTTTTGGTAGCGGTCGTACATCATGTTCATGGTGATGCGCAGGCCCAGCGGGTCGATGCCCCAGCCCCATTCGCTGGCTTCAATGTAGGGGTTTTTCAGCGACTTGACGATATTCGCCGCGCTGGTGTTGTTAGCGTTCATTTCTGCTGACGCACAGCGTGAAGCGTAGTAGCTAAATGACACGAAATCGACGGTGTGCTTAAGTGCCGCATCATCGCCCGCTTCTTTGACAATCGTGACGCCTTTTTCGCGGAATACCCGCGCCGAGTACGATGGATAAGCCCCACGCGCCTGGACGTCGATAAAGAACAGGTTTTCGCGGTCTTTCTCCAGCGCCGTCCACACATCTTCCGGTTTGCAGGAATAAGGGTAGAAGTTACCGCCTGCCAGCATGCATCCGACCTGGTTTTGCGGGTTCACCTCGTGGGCGATTTTGGTCGCCAGCGCACTGGCAACCAGTTCGTGGTGGGCGGCCTGATACTTCACCTGATCCTGATTCTCACCGTCTTCAAACACCAGCCCTGCGCCAGAGAAGGGGCTGTGCAGCATGATGTTGATTTCGTTGAAAGTCAGCCAGTACTTCACCAGCCCGTCGAACGCTTCAAAACAGGTACGCGCATAGCGGGTGAAAAACTCGACCATCTTACGGTTACGCCAAGAACCGTATTCGGTGACCAGATGCATCGGCACGTCGAAATGGCACAGCGTCACCAGCGGCTCGATGTTGTACTTTTTGCACTCTTCGAACACCGCGCGGTAGAACGCAATCCCTTCCTCGTTTGGCTGTGACTCGTCGCCGTTCGGGTACAGGCGGCTCCAGGCAATCGAAGTGCGGAAGACCGTAAAGCCCATCTCTGCCATTAGCGCGATGTCTTCTTTGTAGCGATGGTAGAAATCGATAGCCCTGTGGCTTGGGTAGAACTCATCGTCACGCAGCGCAAAGCGCTTTTCCTGGCCGAGTTTGACCGGCAGGCGGTTGATACCGTGTGGGATCATATCCACGGTGGTCAGCCCTTTGCCGCCCTCAAGATAGGCCCCTTCAGCTTGGTTGGCTGCGAGCGCACCGCCCCAGAGAAAGCCTTGCGGAAATGTCGACATGCGTTACCTCGTTTAAAAAATCAGGAAATTTGTGTGGCAGTGATACCGGCAGGCTTAGCAGCCTGATGCTTGCGCGCCGTGGCGGCGGCCTCTTCAACCGGGATATCCTCAAAGCCAAGCAGCAGCGTCAGCACGAATGACAGCACCACCGCCAGCGCCATCACGCCGAATACCCAGACGATGGTCATCGGGTTGGCGGGATCGAAGAACTGCACGCTGGTGAAAAGCCCAGGTGCGGCCATGGAATGGCTGGCAAGACCGACGGCACCGGCAATACCGCCGCAGACAAAGCCGCTAATCAGGCTGGCAATCAGCGGACGCTTAAGACGAATGGCGACGCCGTACAGCGCAGGCTCGGAAATACCGGCCAAAATGGCTGAGGCCGCCGCGGCCAGTGCGGTTTGACGCAGCTCCGGGTTTTTGGTTTTCCACGCCACCGCCAGCGACGAACCGCCCAGCGACAGGTTGGCGCCAATTTCAGACGGCATCACCATCCCTTCTTTTCCGGTTTCGGCAATGGTCTGAATGATAGTTGGCGTAAATACGCGGTGCATCCCGGTCATCACCAGCAGCGGCCACAGCGCGCCCATAATGGCGACAGACAGCCAGCCGAGGTAGCCGTGAATGGTGTAGACCAGCGAAGAAATAGCGCTGCCGATCCAGATGCCGATAGGGCCGATCAGTAAGATCGCCAACGGCGCGGCAATCAGCACGATAAGCATTGGTTTGAGGAAGTTTTTCGTCACCGCCGGCGTGATTTTATCGACCCAACGCTCGATGTACGACAGGCACCAGGTCATTACCAGCGCCGGGATCACCGTGTAGGTGTATTTCACCGCGGTCACCGGAATATAGGCAAACTCAACGTGCTCGCCCTGAGCGGCTTTCGCCATCAACTCGATAAAGCTCGGATGCACCAGCACGCCCGCAATGGCGATAGCCAGTGACATATTGGTTTTGAATTTCACGGCGGCGGAAGCTGCCACCATCAGCGGCAGGAAGAAGAACGCGCCGTCGCCAATGACAGTCAAGATAGTGAGCGTCGGTGCGCCTTTTGGCAGCACGCCTGTCATCTCGAGGATCATCGCCAGCAGTTTAACCATCGATCCGCCGATAATGGCCGGGATCAGCGGTGACATGGTGCCGATCAGTGCGTCGAGGATCCCCGCGCCAATGCGTCTGAAAGTGAGTTTCGGTTTCCCAATCGGCGCGGCAGGCTGCATATCGCCCGGCAGCAGGCTCACCACTTCGCGGAAGGCCTGTGAGACGGTGTTGCCAATAATAACTTGGCACTGGTTGTCGTTACGCACCACGCCCATCACGCCGCTGATGCCTTTGAGGGTTGCGCTATCCACCTGCGTTTCGTCTTTCAGCACAAAGCGCAGACGGGTCATGCAATGGGTGACGGCGGTGATGTTTTCCACGCCGCCAAGTGCGCCGACGACAGATTGCGCCAGAGCCGCATAATTTTTAGACATCGGATTTTATCCTGTTTTATCAGTAGGGTACTTTCGCCCATCGCCGGGGATCTCGCGGGCATGAAACGCTGTATAGGAAACCGGTTCCACATAATAATCTTGTGTTTATTTTATGATCTCAAGATAAAATTTTTATTTTTAGGCAATTCGTGAAACCGATCACACGAAATAATCATGGCGAAATATTGGCCGTTTGCGCAGTTGCTGAAAATCGCCAAATGGTGAAGTACACTGCTGGCAAATGATTTCTCAAGGATTTAAATAATGACCACGATGCTGGAAGTGGCGCGACGAGCGGGCGTGTCGAAAGCCACGGTCTCCCGGGTGCTGTCGGGCAACGGTTATACCAGCCAAGAAACCAAAGACCGGGTGTTTTTGGCGATTGAGGAGAGCGGCTATCGGCCGAATCTGCTGGCGCGCAACTTGGCGACCAAAAAGACGCAGACGCTGGGACTGGTGGTCACTAACACGCTTTATCACGGCGTTTACTTCAGCGAGTTGCTGTTTCATGCCGCGAGCATGACGGAAGCGCAGGGGAGGCGGCTGATTCTTGCCGATGGCAAACACAGCGCCCAAGAGGAGCGGGAGGCGATTCAGTACCTGCTCGATCTGCGCTGTGACGGCATCATTATTTATCCGCGTTTTTTAAGCGTCGACGAAATTGACGAGATTATCGGGCAGCAGCAGCAACCGGTGCTGGTGATTAACCGTCGACTTCGCCGAAACAGCAGTCACTGCGTTTATTGCGATCAAAAAGCGGCGAGCCAACAGGCGGTGGAAAAGCTCATTGCCCGCGGTCATCGCGATATCGCTTTTATCACCGGTTCACTGGACTCACCTACCGGCATTGAACGTCTTTCCGGCTATAAGGATGCCCTCGCAAAACACGGCATTTTGCTGCGTGACGAACTGATTGTCGAAGGGCGATGGACGCCCGCCACCGGTGCCGCTGGCGTGGACAGGCTTCGCGAGCGCGGGGTGAACTTTAGCGCGCTGGTGTGCAGCAATGACGATATGGCGGTAGGGGCGATAAAACGCCTGCATGCCCACGGCGTCGGCGTTCCGCAGCAGGTTTCGGTCATTGGTTTTGATGATATTGCTCTGGCCCCGTATATGATCCCGTCGCTATCCAGCGTGCGTATCCCGGTGACCGAGATGATTAAAGAGACCATTAACCGGCTGATTTTTATGCTCGATGGCGGTGACTTTACCTATCAACAAACCTTCCCCGGCGAGCTGATTGAGCGCGATTCTATTCATGCCGGCCCGCACGCCTGATCTCGTCAGCTGTCATCGTCACTAATGACGATGACAGCCTCTCCCCGCCGTCATCTTTCCAAATAATCCTTGTAAATCAGCCTCATAAAAGTTGGCTCGATTAATGCATTCTCCCGCTCAATTCATTGTCATTGCTGGAGAAGTTGATGAACCGTTTCATCATTGCTGATGCGAGTAAATGTATTGGCTGCCGGACATGCGAAGTCGCATGCGTGGTTTCCCACCAGGAAGATCAGGACTGCGCCGCCCTGACGCCGCAATCTTTCCTGCCGCGTATTCACGTTATCAAAGGGATGGATGTTTCCACCGCCACCGCCTGTCGCCAGTGCGAAGATGCGCCGTGCGCCAACGTCTGCCCGAACGGGGCAATTATCCGCGATAAAGGGTTTATTCACGTCATGCAGGAACGCTGCATCGGCTGTAAAACCTGCGTCGTGGCGTGCCCGTACGGCGCGATGGAAGTGGTGGTGCGTCCGGTTGTGCGTAACAGCGGCACTGGGCTGAAAATTCGCGCGGAAAAAGCAGAAGCCAACAAATGCGACCTCTGTTTCCACCGCGAAGCGGGCCCGGCCTGCATGGAAGCCTGTCCGACCCATGCGCTGTTCTGCGTCGATCGCGACAAGCTTGAGCAACTGAGTGCCGAAAAGCGCCGCCGTACCGCGCTTGATGTCGCGACGTCTCTGTCTTTTTAAAATCCCTTAATTTCTCTTTTAACAGGTCTGTTACTGATGAAAAAAATCACGAGTGTATGCCCTTACTGTGGCGCGGGTTGTAAGCTGAAGCTGGTTGTGGATGGCGGTAAAATTGTCCGCGCCGAAGCGGCTAATGGCAAAACCAACCAAAATGAACTGTGTCTGAAAGGCTACTACGGCTGGGACTTCTTAAACGATACCAAGCTGCTGACGCCGCGATTGACGCAGCCCATGATCCGCTATGAAAAGGGCGGCAAATTCACTCCCGTGAGCTGGGAAGAAGCCATTCGCTATACCGCGAAACGGCTAGGCGATATCAAAGCCAAATTCGGGCCGCGCGCCATTATGACCACCGGGTCATCGCGCGGTACCGGCAATGAAACCAACTATGTGATGCAAAAATTCGCCCGCGGCGTGCTGCATACCAACAACGTCGACTGCTGCGCCCGCGTGTGCCACGGTCCGTCGGTGGCGGGTTTGCAGGATGTGTTGGGCAACGGCGCGATGAGTAACAGCATTGGCGATATCGAAAACTCGCGCTGCCTGCTGGTCTTTGGCTACAACTGTGCGGATTCGCATCCCATCGTGGCGCGTCGCGTCATTAAGGCCAAAGATAAAGGGGCCAAGATTATCGTCTGCGATCCGCGTCGTATTGAAACCGCGCGTATCGCCGACCAGCATCTGCAGATGCGTAACGGTAGCAATATGGCGCTAGTGAATGCTTTCGCCCATGTGCTGCTAGAAGAGAATCTCTACGATAAAGAGTACGTATCGCGCTTTACCACCGGGCTTGATGAAATGCGCGAAGTAGTTAAAGACTATGCGCCGGAAGCGGTGGAAGAGTTGACCGGTATTCCTGCGCAGCAGGTTCGTCAGGCGATGCGTACCTACGCCGCAGCTCCGTCCGCCACCATTATGTGGGGCATGGGTGTGACGCAGTTTGGCCAGGCGGTTGACGTGGTGAAAGGGTTAGCAAGTCTGGCGCTGCTGACCGGGAACCTCGGTCGTGAAAACGTCGGCGTGGGCCCGGTTCGTGGGCAGAACAACGTCCAGGGCGCGTGCGACATGGGCGTGCTGCCAAATCAGTTCCCCGGCTATCAGGACGTTGTCGATCCCGCCGTGCGCGAGAAATTTGCCCGCGCGTGGGGCATTGATGCCAGCCTAATGGACGACAAAGTCGGCGTACGTATTACTGAAGTGCCACATCTGGCGCTGGAAGGTAAGGTCAAAGCCTACTACATCATGGGCGAAGATCCGCTGCAAACTGAAGCCGATTTAGGGCTGGTGCGTAAAGGCTTTGAGGCGCTCGATTTCGTGGTGGTGCAGGACATCTTTATGACCAAAACGGCAGAACAAGCCGACGTGCTGCTGCCTGCCACCTCCTGGGGCGAACACGGCGGTGTATTTACCTGCGCCGACCGCGGCTTCCAGCGTTTTGAAAAAGCGATTGAACCCACCTACAACGTCAAACGTGACTGGGAAATCATCAGTCTGCTAGCCCGCGAGATGGGTTACCCAATGCATTACGATGACAACCAGCAGATCTGGGACGAAATGCGCGAGCTGTGCCCGCTGTTCTACGGCGTTACCTACGAAAAAATGGGTGAAATGGACCACGTACAGTGGCCGTGTCCGACGCTGGATCATCCGGGTACGCAGTATCTGTATGAAGGCAACCAGTTCGCGACGCCTGACGGCAAAGGCCATCTGTTTGCTGCACCTTGGCGTGCTCCGGCGGAAGTGCCGGATGCCGATTTCCCGCTGGTGCTCTGCACCGTGCGTGAAGTGGGGCACTATTCGTGCCGTTCGATGACCGGTAACTGCGCGGCGCTGCAATCGCTGGCCGATGAGCCAGGCTTTGTGCAGATAAACCCAACGGATGCGCAGCTGTTGAACGTTCGTGACCAGCAGCTTGTATGGGTTTCCTCTCGTCGCGGTAAAGTCATTAGCCGCGCTAACGTCAGCGAGCGTATCAACCACGGCAGCGTTTATATGACCTACCAATGGTGGATTGGCGCCTGCAATGAACTGACTCAGGACAACCTCGACCCTATCTCCAAAACGCCGGAAACCAAATATTGCGCGGTGAAGATAGAGGCCATTGAGGATCAGAACTGGGCCGAAAACTATGCTCAAGAAAGCTATCAGTCGATGAAAACGCGTCTGAAAGTGGCGGTGAGCGGGTAACAGAGAATGCGTGCAAACGGTGTGCAGATCCGTATCTGCGGCAAAGTTCAGGGGGTGGGCTTCCGCCCCTTTGTCTGGCAACAAGCGAAACTAGGCCTGCGTTTGGGTGATGTCTGTAACGACAGCGCCGGGGTGCTGGTCCGCCTGTATGGCGATGATGCGGATTTTATCGCCGCGCTGTACCAGCATTGCCCGCCGCTTGCGCGCATTGATAGTACCCACGTCGAGCCGTTTAACTGGCCGGCGATACCCAGTGATTTTGTGATTCGTGAGAGCGGTGCCGGGGCGATGAGTACGCAAATTGTCCCGGACGCAGCAACCTGCCCGGCCTGCCTCGCGGAGATGAACGACCCGGATGAGCGGCGCTACCGCTATCCGTTTATCAACTGCACCCACTGCGGGCCGCGCTTCACCATCATCAACGCCATGCCGTACGACCGGCCGCTGACGGTGATGGCGGCGTTTCCGCTGTGTCCGGCCTGCGAGGCGGAATACCGCCATCCAGCCGACCGTCGTTTCCACGCTCAGCCAGTGGCCTGTGCCGAATGCGGGCCGTGGCTAACCTGGAAAAACGGCGAGCATCGCGCTGAAAAAGAGGCGGCCCTTCAGGCGGCCATCGCCATGTTGGATGCCGGTGGCATTGTGGCGGTGAAAGGCGTGGGCGGTTTTCATTTGGCCTGCGACGCCGGTCATGCACCGGCGGTCGCACGGCTTCGTGTGCGCAAGAATCGCCCGGCTAAGCCGCTGGCGGTTATGTTGCCGAACGCCAGTGGGCTGCCGCTGGAGGCTGCATCTCTGCTGACCACGCCGGCCGCGCCTATTGTGCTGGTGGATAAATCCCGGGTTCACGGCCTGTGTGACGATATTGCGCCGATGCTTGCGGAAGTGGGCGTGATGTTACCCGCCAACCCGCTCCAGCATCTGCTGATGCAGGCGCTGGCGCGTCCGCTGGTGATGACCTCCGGCAATCTGAGCGGCAAGCCCCCGGCGCTGACCAACGCACAGGCGCTGGACGATTTGGCCGAGATTGCCGATGGCTTCCTGCTGCATAACCGCGACATCGTCCAGCGTATGGACGATTCAGTGGTGCGCCAGAGCGGTGAAATGCTGCGCCGCTCCCGTGGCTATGTGCCGGATGCGCTGCCGCTGCCGCCGGGTTTCCACGACGTTCCGCCGCTGCTGTGCCTTGGCGCGGACATGAAAAATACCTTCAGCCTAGTGCGCGGAGATCAAGTGGTGCTCAGCCAGCACTTTGGCGATTTGACCGATGACGGCGTCGAGCACCAGTGGCAGCAGGCGCTGCGTCTTATGCAGGCCATCTACGACTTTACTCCGCAGGCGGTAGTCGCTGATTTTCATGACGGTTATCGCGCCTCCCGCTGGGCGACGGACAGCGGCCTGCCGGTGCAGCGCGTACTGCATCACCATGCGCATATTGCGGCCTGTCTCGCTGAGCATGACTGGCCGCTGGACGGCGGCGAGGTGATTGCGATGGCGCTTGATGGTATTGGCATGGGCGAGAATGGCGCGCTGTGGGGCGGTGAATGTCTGCGCGTCAGCTATCGCCACTGCGAACATCTTGGCGGGCTGCCTGCGGTGGCGCTGCCGGGTGGCGATCTGGCGGCGCGTCAGCCGTGGCGTAATCTGCTGGCGCACTGTCTGGCCTTTGTCCCCGAATGGACGACGTATGCACAAACGCAGACGTTGCGCCAACAAAACTGGTCGCTGCTGGAAAAAGCGATATCCCGTGGGTTGAACAGTCCGCAGGCTTCCTCCTGTGGCCGACTGTTTGACGCGGTGGCCTGCGCACTTGATTGCGCGCCAACCGCGCTAAGCTACGAAGGGGAAGCCGCGTGTCGCCTTGAGGCGCTGGCGTCAACCTGCCACGGCGTCACGCATCCGGTGGTGATGCCGGTGCAGGACAATCATCTTGACCTCGCGGCCTTCTGGCTAAGCTGGCTGCGCTGGCAGGCAACGCCCGCCGAGAAAGCTTGGGCCTTTCACGATGCGCTGGCGCACGGCGTGGCGACGTTAATGCGTCACTATGCGGAGCAGGACAGCATTTCCACCTTAGCGTTTGGCGGCGGCGTGCTACACAACGCACTGCTTCGGGCTCGCCTGACACACTATCTCGACGATTTCACCTTGCTCTTTCCTAAGCGTTTACCCGCCGGGGATGGGGCAATTTCATATGGGCAGGCCGTGATTGCGGCGGCCCGGCTTTAAGGAGTGACTCATGTTGTGGAATAGGCAACGTCTGCAGCCGCGTGCGGCTGCGCTGGTGCTGGTTTTGCTGGTGGCGAACCTGCTCGCGTGGGGCTGGGCGTGGCGGGCGTTTGGTCATAACGGTGCGCTGATGGCCGCCAGCCTGCTGGCGTGGGGCTACGGCCTGCGTCACGCGGTGGATGCTGACCATATTGCGGCGATTGATAACGTGACCCGCAAAATGATGCAGCAGGGTAAACGTCCCTTCGGTGTCGGGGCGTGGTTCTCGCTCGGCCACTCCTCCATCGTGGTGCTAGCATCGGTGGCCATTGCTGCCACGGCTACCGCGTTCCAGCATAAGATGAGCTGGTTCCACGATACCGGCAGCATTATTGGTACAGCGGTGTCGGCGGTGTTCCTGCTGGCGATGGCATTGGTCAACTTGGTGATTTTGCGCGGCGTATGGCGCAGCTTCCAGGCGCTGAAAAACGGTGAGCCGGTGGCGGCAGATGCCCCGGTGACAGGCGGCTTGATGAGCGCGTTATTCAGCCGCACTTTCCGTTTAATCGGCAAAAGCTGGCACATGTACTTGGTTGGTTTCCTGTTTGGTCTGGGGTTTGATACCGCCACCGAAATCGGCGTGCTGGGGATTTCCGCTGCCAGTGCGTCAAGCGGGATGTCGATGTGGTCGATTATGGTATTCCCGGCGCTGTTTGCTAGCGGTATGGCGCTGGTCGACACGCTCGACAATATTTTGATGGTTGGCGCTTACGGTTGGGCGTTCAATAAACCGCAGCGCAAGCTCTATTACAATATGACCATTACCGGCGCGTCGGTGGTGGTGGCGCTATTTATCGGCGGGCTGGAAGCGCTGGGGCTGATTATGGATAAATTTGGCCTGACCGGCGGGGTGTGGAGCGACGTGGCGCTGCTCAGTGATAACCTCGGCAACGCGGGGTTTGTGGTGATTGGGCTGTTTGCGCTGTGCTGGCTGGTGTCGATGGTTAACTACCGTTGGCGGAAATATGACGCGCTGGTGGTGCGGTAATATTGCCGGATGGCGCTTCGCTTATCCGGCCTACGTCTGCGCTGCCGGATGGCGGCGTAATCGCCTTATCCGGCTCATCATTCGTTTGTAGGCCTGATAAGCGAAGCGCCATCAGGCGAACGTTGGCAGAGGACGCACAAAAAAAAGCCCCGGGGCAGCGGGGCAAAAAATCCGACATTCGCGCTTCCCTGCGCGTGAGGTTACGTCAGACAGTGGACAGAGAGTTGACAGTTTAGCTGACGAGGGATTTCAGCAAACCAAACGCTTCTTTCATTCGCTCTTCGCTAACGACAAACGCCCGCAGTTTCTGGCCTTCGTCGTAGCCCTGCGCCAGCATACCGTCGGCGCGGGTTTCAATAATCCATTGCAGATCCTGGCGGCGGGTTTCGCCCGCTAAATGCAGCGGCAGATCCGGCGTTTTCACCTTCACCAGCATATTCGGTAGCTTCAGCTCACCAGGATTGCCGAGAAGATTTTTCGCCAAGCACATAGCGCTCATCAAAATCGGTTGTAGGAACGGCATCACCGCGCCGTTGATCTCCGCGCAGTCGCCCAGCGCGTAAATATCCGGGTTGCTGGTTTGCAGGGTACTATCGACCTTAACGCCGCGATTGATCTCAACGCCTGCCATCCGCGCCAGCGCCGTTTCCGGACGCAGGCCGGTGGCTGCGACGACCGCGTCCACCTCAATGTGACGATGGCGGTCGAAGCTGGCACGAATGCCGGTGGCGGTCTGCTCCAGCGATTGCAGTTGGCTTTTCAGCAGCAGGTGAATCCCCATGTCGGTCAGACGATGCTGTAGACGACTGCTCACTTCTGGTGGCATTAATGAGGCCAGCACGCTAGCGGAGTTATCCACCACGGTGACCGCTTTACCGGCACGACAAAAGTCCATCGCCAGCTCGCTGCCAATCAGCCCGCCGCCGATAATCAGCACCCGTTGGGCATCGCGCAGCGTGCTTTGCGCGGCGCCGAATTCCTGTTGGCTGTTGAGAGTCAGCATCAGCTCTTTGCCGGGAATGGGCGGCACGATAGCCGAAGCGCCCGTCGCCAACACCAGCTTGTCGTACTGCCACTGCTGATTCTGGCTGTTCACCACGTGCGCCGCCGCGTCGATGCCGGTGACCCATGTCTGCGGGAACAGATTCAGGTTGTACTGCTCGGCGAATTCGCCGGCAGTTTGCAAGGTGAGGTCGGCGGCGGTCTGCCCCCGGCTCACCACGTGGCTTAAATCGGGTTTGTTGTATTCGTCGATACTGTCGGCGGCGATAA
This sequence comes from Kluyvera sp. STS39-E, assembly GCF_040932435.1. Taxonomy (NCBI): domain Bacteria; kingdom Pseudomonadati; phylum Pseudomonadota; class Gammaproteobacteria; order Enterobacterales; family Enterobacteriaceae; genus Kluyvera; species Kluyvera sp. STS39-E. The sequence continues at coordinate 665,810 of NZ_JBFQGA010000001.1, forward strand.
GCGTCAGTTTGACGCTCGCATCCAGCTTACGGATGTTTTTCACCAGTTGGCGGGCGGCGAAGCCCGAGCCAACGATTACGATGCCATGATTCATTTTGCCTCCGTCGCCATCACGTCGAACACGTCTTTGCCTAATGAACATTCTGGGCACAGGAAGTTATCCGGCACTTCGCTCCACGGCGTGCCTGGTTGAACGTCCTGATTTGGCTCACCTTTCGCAGGATCGTAAACCCATTGGCAAACGCTGCACTGCATACTTGGGCCAAGGTCGGCTGCCGCCGCTGCGGCACAGGCGCAGGCTTCTTTTACGGCAGCGGTCGCTTGACTGGCTTCCGGCAGCGGTGCAAGCGCCCACTGGCGGGCGATTTCACGACCGTGCTGACGGCACACTTCCAGCGCGTCGATATCTGGACGCCATTTCGCTTTCAGGCTCAGGGACATTTCCAGACCCGCATCCTGCAAACGCGTTGACAGGCGGTCTACCGCGCCGCCGCTCCAGCCGTGAGAGCCAAAGGCGCTGGCGCGTTTATTACGAAAACGTAAACCGGTTATCTCTTCCACCAGGCCTGCAATTTTCGGCATCATCACGTTGTTCATGGTTGAGGTGCCGACCAGCACGCCTTTAGAACGGAAGACGTTGGTGAGGATTTCGTTTTTATCGCTGCGAGCGACGTTGAAGATTTTCACCGCCACGTTCGGGTCAACTTCGTTGATGCCCTGGGCAATGGCGTCCGCCATCATGCGGGTGTTGTTGGACATAGTGTCGTAGAAAATGGTGATACGGTCTTCTTGATAGTCGGCCGCCCATTTCAGGTACAGTTCAACGATTTGCGTTGGGTTGTCGCGCCATACCACGCCGTGTGAGGTGGCAATCATGTCAACCGGCAGGTTGAAGCCGAGGATCTCGGTGATTTTTGGTGTGACCAAGCGGCTGAACGGCGTCAGGATGTTGGCGTAGTAGCGTTGGCACTGTTCGAACAGTTCGGTCTGGTCTACTTCGTCGTTGAACAGGCGTTCGTCGCAGTAGTGTTGGCCGAAGGCGTCGTTGCTGAACAGCACCGCGTCGCCGGTCATGTAGGTCATCATGCTGTCAGGCCAGTGCAGCATTGGCGTTTCGACGAAGATCAGTTTTTTGCCGTTGCCGATATCCAGCGAGTCGCCGGTTTTCACCACGTTGAAGTTCCACTCAGGATGGTGGTGGTGGCCGTTGATGGAGTCAATGGCGTTGGCGGTGCAGTAGATTGGTGTGTCTGGGATCTGCGCCATCAGTTCGGTCAGCGCCCCGGCGTGATCTTCTTCCGCGTGGTTAATGATGATGTAGTCGATGTCGGCAAGGTCGATTTCGCCGCGCAGGTTCTGCACGAATTCACGGCTGAATTTGTGGTCAACGGTATCGATCAGGACGTTTTTCTCTTCACGGATAAGGTAGCTGTTGTAGCTGCTGCCGCGCAGGGTTTTGTATTCAGTCCCGTGGAAATCACGTACTTCCCAATCACGTTGGCCAACCCAATGAATGTTATTTTTAACCAGAATAGACATAGCAACCTCAATTAATTCAGCGTTTTTCAATTTAGATGGTTGTCTTATTGCAGGTCGCGTGCCAACTTTTTAACTCGTTAATATATAAAGATTAATTAATTTACACCTCTTTTTTGTTAGTCAAAACGACTATGATTAATATTGTCAATATGACATCATGCATTGTCAAAATGACTGTGAGGTTACCATGAGTTTTTCGGTTGAGGTGTTAGCGGGAATTGCCATTGAATTACAGCGCGGCGTCGGTCACCAGGACCGTTTTCAGCGGCTTATCACCACGCTGCGCCAAGTGTTGGAGTGCGATGCTTCAGCGCTGCTGCGCTATGACGCGCGGCAGTTTATTCCGCTTGCCATCGATGGTCTTGCCAAAGACGTGCTTGGTCGCCGGTTTACACTTGAAGGGCATCCACGGCTTGAAGCGATTGCGCGCGCCGGGGACGTGGTGCGCTTTCCCGCCGACAGCGATTTGCCCGATCCTTACGATGGTCTAATCCCCGGTCAGGAGAGCCTGAAGGTGCACGCCTGTATCGGTCTGCCGCTATTTGCCGGGCAGAGCCTGATTGGCGCGTTGACGCTGGACGGCATGTCGCCGGATCAGTTCGACGTGTTCAGTAATGAAGAGCTGCGACTGATTGCCGCGCTGGCGGCGGGGGCGCTGAGCAATGCGCTGCTGATTGAACAGCTTGAAAGCCAAAATATGCTGCCCGGTTCGACGAACGATTTCGAACAGGTGAAAGAGACGCAGATGATTGGCTTGTCGCCGGGCATGATGCAACTCAAAAAAGAGATTGAGATTGTTGCGGCGTCCGACCTTAACGTGCTGATAAGTGGCGAAACCGGCACTGGGAAAGAGCTGGTGGCGAAGGCTATTCATGAAGGCTCACCGCGCGCGGTCAGCCCGCTGGTGTACCTCAACTGCGCGGCGCTGCCGGAAAGCGTGGCCGAAAGCGAACTGTTTGGTCACGTGAAGGGGGCGTTTACCGGGGCCATTAGCAACCGCAGCGGCAAGTTTGAAATGGCCGATAACGGCACGCTGTTCCTTGATGAAATTGGTGAGCTGTCGCTGGCGCTGCAGGCCAAACTGCTGCGCGTGCTGCAATATGGCGATATTCAGCGCGTGGGCGACGACCGCAGCCTGCGCGTTGACGTGCGCGTGCTGGCGGCCACTAACCGCGACCTGCGCGAAGAAGTACTGGCGGGCAACTTCCGCGCCGATTTGTTCCACCGTCTGAGCGTGTTCCCGCTTTCGGTGCCGGCGCTGCGCGAGCGTGGCGATGACGTGGTGCTGCTGGCCGGCTATTTCTGCGAGCAGTGCCGTTTACGCCTGGGACTATCGCAGGTGGTGCTCAGCGCGCAGGCGCGGACGCATTTGCAGCACTATGGTTGGCCGGGGAATGTGCGCGAGTTGGAACATGCGATTCATCGCGCGGTGGTGCTGGCGCGAGCGGCCCGCAGCGGCGGCGATGTGGTACTGGAAGTGCAGCATTTTGCCTTTCAAGAAGGGACGGCGAACACGGCGGCTGCACAGGCACCAGCGCCAATTGCTGTGGCTAACAATTTGCGTGAATCCACCGAACATTTTCAGCGGGAGATGATCCGCAATGCGCTGGATGCGCACCAGCACAACTGGGCGGCGAGCGCGCGGGCACTGGAGACAGACGTCGCCAACCTGCATCGGTTGGCGAAGCGTCTGGGGCTGAAGAATTAAAGTATCCCGGCCTGGTAGAAATTCTGCAGGTTAATCGCGCCGACCAGTCGGTGGTTTTCATCAACCACCGGTGCGGCGCTAATTTTCAGCTTCATCAGCTGTTCTTTGGCATCCAGCGCGCGAGCCTGATCGTTAAGCGTGACGCCGCCTTTGGTCATGGCGGCTGTCACGTTATCAGCCAGCGTACCGCCGCCGACCAGCCAGCGACGCAGGTCGCCATCGGTGAAAATCCCCTGTACCCGTGCGCGGTCGTCGCAGACGGCGACCATGCCCATTCCGGTGCGGCTGAGTTCTAGCATCGCATCCATAACGCTTGCGTGGATGGTCACCTGTGGCGTCTCTTCCCCTTGGCGCATCAGATGATGCACGCGGTTTAGCAGCCGAGCGCCGAGCGCGCCAGCCGGGTGAGAGCGGGCAAAATCTTCTTCATTAAAGCCACGAGCCTGCATCACGGCGATAGCCAGCGCGTCACCGAGCATCAGTGTGTTGACGGTGCTGGAGGTTGGCGCAAGGTGCATCGGGCAGGCTTCACGTTCGACGGCAATATCCAGTACGGCATCCGCCGCCAGCGCCAACGGAGAGTTGGCTTTGCCGGTCATCGCCAGCAGTACGACGGATTTTTCTTTCAGGCGAGGAATGATGTGATCGAGCTCTTTCGCGCCGCCGGAGTAGGAAATAAACAGCATCACGTCGCGGCTTTCCACCATGCCTAAGTCACCGTGCAGCGCTTCTGCCGGGTGAACAAAGAAAGCCGGGGTGCCGGTGCTGGCGAAGGTTGCCGCCAGTTTTTTGCCAATATGACCGGATTTGCCCATCCCGGATACGATCAGTTTGCCTTTGCAGTTCAGCACGGCGTTGGCGGCCTGAACAAAGGTCTCGTCAAGACGGTCGGGAAGGCGGCTCGCTTCCTGCAGTTCTAGCAACAGAGCCTTACGCCCGGCCTCTAACAAAAAATCACTCATGACTTTCTCCGATAATTAGCGCGTCAAACGGTCCAGTTTTGCGCGGCGATGATAAAGCATAACGCCCCATTAGAGTATCGATTGGGTCATGGATAGGACGTGTGAAGAGTTTTTTTTGCCGCAAGCCCTTCCAGTGCTTCCTTGTGTAGCGGCGGATGCTTTACCATATTTAACTCTTGCTGATATTGTTAAATGGAAGTCTCATGTTGAAGCGTCGCGTTCTGGCTTTACTCCCTCTGTGTGTCCTGCTCGCTGCCTGTAGCAGCAAGCCGAAAACGGCTGAATCACCGGCAACTACCTCCGGCGGTTTTCTTCTTGAACCCCAGCATAATGCGTTGATTCCGACCGGTGATTTTGCCAATAATCCGGCGGCAGAGCAGTTCATCGATAAGATGGTGAGCAAGCACGGATTTGACCGACAGCAGCTGCACGAAATTCTCTCGCAGGCCAAGCGTCTGGATTACGTTTTACGCTTGATGGATAGACAAGCACCAACCGGTCTGCCACCGACCGGCCCGAACGGTGCTTGGCTGCGTTATCGCAAACAGTTTATTACTCCGGATAACGTGCAAAACGGCGTTGCTTTCTGGAACCAGCATCAGGCCGCGTTACAGCGCGCGCAGCAGGTTTATGGCGTACCGCCGGAAATCATCGTCGGGATTATCGGCGTTGAAACCCGCTGGGGCCGGGTGATGGGCAAAACTCGCATCCTCGATGCGCTGGCGACGCTCTCCTTCAACTACCCGCGTCGCGCCGCTTACTTCTCCGGTGAGTTGGAAACCTTCCTGTTGATGGCGCGCGATGAGAAAGACGATCCGCTGGATCTGAAAGGCTCGTTTGCCGGGGCGATGGGTTACGGACAGTTTATGCCGTCCTCTTATCGTCAATATGCGGTGGATTTCAACGGCGATGGTCATATCAACCTGTGGGATCCGGAAGATGCCATTGGCAGCGTAGCGAACTATTTCAAACAGCATGGCTGGGTGCCGGGTGATACCGTGGCGGTGCAGGCGATGGGCCAAGCTCCAGGGCTGGATAACGGTTTTAAAACCAAATACAGCGTATCGCAGTTGGCGGCAGCGGGATTAACCCCAATGCAGTCGCTGGGCAACCATCAGCAGGCCAGTTTGCTGCGCCTGGATATCGGTACCGGATACCAGTACTGGTACGGCTTGCCGAACTTCTACACTATCACCCGCTACAACCACAGCACCCATTATGCGATGGCCGTTTGGCAGCTTGGGCTGTCGGTATCTCAGGCTCGCGGGCAGTAAGTCCTTCCTTCACGCCTCTCTGATCCGGAGAGGCGTTCGTTACATTTTGCATCATTTCCTGCCGTTTACATCATCGCGTTAATCCCATATTGTTACGTTATAACATAATACAATGAGGCGAAAATGTTGATTCCTGTTTTTATGGCGTCAGCCCTAACGCGGCTAGCGATGGCTTGCGCGTTGTTGCTGCTGCTGTGGCTGGCGGTCTGGTGGGCGGTAGCGCTGCCATGATTGAACTGGATAACCTAGTGGCGGGCTATGAAGGGATGGCAATCACGCCCTCATTGAGCGGCACCATTCCGAAAGGCAGCATGACGGCGATTGTCGGACTCAATGGCTGCGGTAAATCCACGCTGTTAAAGACCTTGGCGGGCTTTATTCCTCCCGTCAGCGGAGCCGTCCGCTGGTCGTCGTCGCGCCCGGTGATTGGCTGGCTGGCGCAGCGTCATGCGCTGGAGTCGCAGTTTCCGTTGACGGTGCTGGATGTGGTGAGCCAAGGGGCGTGGCCGAGGGCTTCGTTGCTGCGTGGCCTTTCTGCTGACGTCCGCGAGCGTATTCACGCCGCGCTTGTTCGAGTTGGGCTGGCGGCGCTTGCAAAATCGCCAATCGAGGCGCTATCCGGCGGCCAGTTCCAGCGCATGTTATTTGCCCGCGTACTGGTGCAGCGCGCGCCACTGGTGATGCTGGATGAACCTTTTACCGGCATTGATGAAGCGACCAGCCACGATCTGATGGACGTGATTCAAGAGATGCATCAGCGCGGACAAACCGTGCTGGCGGTGCTACATGATAATCAACGCGTGGCGGAGTATTTCCCAGAAACGCTGCTATTGACGCCAAAAAATGCCAGTTGGGGGCACACCACCGACGTGCTTGCGTCGTTTCAATCCGTGAGGCAAGCATGATCTGGCATACCTTCTTTCAACCGTTTATTGAGTTCGGTTTTATGCGTCGGGCGCTGGTGGTCTGCCTTGCGCTCTCTTTAAGCACCACGATGCTGGGCGTCTTTTTGCTGCTGCGGCGGATGAGCCTGATGGGAGATGCGCTGTCACACGCCATTTTGCCCGGCGTCGCGGTCGGTTACTTAGTTAGCGGGATGTCGCTGTTGGCGATGACCGTCGGCGGGTTTATTGCTGGAATTATCGTGGCGCTGGTGGCGGGGTGGGTGAGTCGCCGCACGCCGCTTAAAGAAGATGCCAGTTTTGCCGGTTTTTACCTTGGCTCGCTGGCGCTGGGCGTCACGCTGGTCTCTCTGCGTGGTTCAAGCGTAGACCTCCTGCATCTGCTGTTTGGTTCTATTCTGGCGGTGGATAACGATGCGGCGCTGTTTGTGACGGGCGTTGCCAGCCTCACACTCATCTGTATGGCGCTGTTTTATCGCGGGTTGGTCAGTGAAGCGTTCGACAGCGCGTGGTTGCAGGTTAATGCCCGCTGGTTGCCAGCACTGCTGCACGGTCTGTTCCTCTCGTTGCTGGTGCTTAATCTGGTCGCCGGGTTTCAGGTCTTGGGCACGCTGATGGCCGTTGGCGTGATGATGCTTCCGGCGATTGCGGCGCGCTGCTGGGCGAGAACGCTGCCCGTTATTTTACTGCTGGCGGCAATCATAGGCAGCGTCTGCGCTTGGCTGGGGCTGAGTCTGTCGTGGGGGGCAAACTTGCCCGCCGGGCCCTCTATCGTCCTCACCGCCAGCGGCGTCTTTTTTGTTTCGGTATTTTTTGGCACGTATAGCCGGTTGACCGTTGGCTGGCGAAAATTAATGGGATGAGGGGAAAGAGATGAAACGTAGTGGAATTTTTCTGGCGCTGGCGTTAGGGCTGGCATCGCAAGGATTGATGGCAAAAACGCTCAACGTTGTCAGCAGCTTTTCGGTGCTGGGCGATATGGTCCAACAGGTGGGCGGTGAGCATGTGCATGTCGATACCCTTGTGGGACCTGATGGTGACCCGCACACTTTTGAGCCATCGCCTAAGGATAGTGCATTGCTTAGCAAGGCCGACGTGGTGGTGGTGAACGGACTGGGGCTGGAAGGCTGGCTCGACAGACTGGTGAAAGCCTCAGGCTTTAAAGGTGAATTGGTTGTGGCTTCCGCCGGGGTGAAAACGCATACGCTTGATGAAGATGGCAAAACGGTCACCGATCCGCACGCCTGGAACAGCGCGGCAAACGGTGCGCTGTACGCGCAAAATATTCTCAATGGTTTGGTCAAAGCCGATCCTGAGGATAGCGCCGCACTGAAGGCTTCAGGCAAGCGCTATATCGGACAACTTCAGGATCTTGATTCGTGGGCGAAAGACCAGTTTGACGGCATTGCCGTGTCAAAACGTAAAGTGCTGACCAGTCACGATGCCTTTGGCTACTTCTCACGAGCCTACGGTGTGACCTTCTTGGCACCGCAGGGCTTGTCCTCAGAGAGTGAAGCCAGCGCAGCGCAGGTTGCCGCATTGATCTCGCAGATTAAAGCGGATGGCGTGAACACCTGGTTTATGGAAAATCAGCTCGATCCACGCTTGGTAAAACAGATTGCCACCGCAACCGGCTCACAGCCGGGTGGGGAGCTGTACCCGGAAGCGCTATCAAAACCGGGCGGTGTGGCGGACACCTATGTGAAGATGCTGCGGCATAATGTGGAGCTGATTGCCGCCAGCATGCGTTAAAATCCCGCCCCGGTTTTCCGGGGCGAATCATTTCTGGAATATCCCTCGTAAAATCATTATCCCGCCCCCACATCTGTGCTGAAAGTGTTATCTTTGTTGGCCTCTTTATCTGGCTAAAAGCGGAGCGAAAATGACAGATTCAGAATTAATGCAGCTCTCCGAACAGGTTGGCCAAGCGCTGAAGGCGCGTGGGGCGACTATGACCACCGCAGAGTCCTGTACCGGCGGCTGGATAGCAAAAGTTATCACAGACGTTGCGGGCAGCTCGGCATGGTTTGAACGTGGCTTTGTCACCTACAGCAATGAAGCCAAATCGCAGATGATTGGCGTGCGAGAAGTGACGCTTTTACAGCACGGCGCGGTCAGCGAACCGGTGGTGGTTGAGATGGCGATTGGCGCGCTGCGCGCGGCTCGTGCCGACTACGCGGTATCGGTTAGCGGTATTGCCGGGCCGGATGGTGGCAGTGCGGAAAAGCCGGTGGGCACCGTATGGTTTGGCGTGGCTAGCGCGAACGGGCAGGGCGTGACGCAGTGTGAATGCTTCTCTGGCGACCGTGAATCGGTGCGCCGACAGGCGACGGCTTATGCGCTAAATCTTCTCTGGCAACAATTTCTACAAAACACTTGATACTGTATGACCATACAGTATAATTGCCTCAACAGAACAGAATTCACTATCCGGTAACACCCGGTATGACAGGAGTAATAATGGCTATCGACGAAAACAAACAGAAAGCGTTGGCGGCAGCGCTGGGCCAGATCGAAAAGCAATTCGGTAAAGGCTCCATCATGCGTCTGGGTGAAGACCGCTCCATGGATGTGGAAACCATCTCCACCGGTTCACTGTCACTGGATGTCGCGCTGGGCGCGGGCGGTCTGCCAATGGGCCGTATCGTCGAAATCTACGGGCCAGAATCCTCCGGTAAAACTACCCTGACGCTGCAGGTTATTGCTGCGGCGCAGCGTGAAGGCAAAACCTGTGCGTTTATCGATGCTGAACACGCACTTGATCCGGTTTATGCTCGTAAGCTGGGCGTCGATATCGACAACCTGCTGTGTTCTCAGCCGGACACCGGTGAACAGGCGCTGGAAATCTGTGACGCGCTGGCGCGTTCAGGTGCGGTAGACGTTATCGTCGTCGACTCCGTAGCGGCGCTGACGCCAAAAGCAGAAATCGAAGGCGAAATCGGTGACTCTCACATGGGCCTTGCGGCGCGTATGATGAGCCAGGCAATGCGTAAGCTGGCCGGTAACCTGAAGCAGTCCAATACTCTGCTGATCTTCATCAACCAGATCCGTATGAAAATTGGCGTGATGTTCGGTAACCCAGAAACTACTACCGGTGGTAACGCGCTGAAATTCTACGCCTCTGTTCGTCTGGATATCCGTCGTATCGGTGCGGTGAAAGAGGGCGATAACGTTGTCGGTAGCGAAACCCGCGTGAAGGTCGTGAAGAACAAAATTGCGGCACCGTTCAAACAGGCTGAATTCCAGATCCTCTACGGTGAGGGCATCAACTTCTACGGCGAACTGGTAGACCTCGGCGTGAAAGAGAAGCTGATCGAAAAAGCGGGCGCATGGTACAGCTATAACGGTGACAAAATTGGCCAAGGTAAGGCGAACTCTATCGCTTGGCTGAAAGAGAACCCGGCTGCGGCGAAAGAAATTGAGAAGAAAGTGCGTGAACTGCTGCTCAATAATCAAGACTCTACGCCGGACTTCGTCGTTGATAACAACAGCGTTGAAGAAACCAAAGAAGACTTCTGATAACCTCAGTATTCAGAATAAAAACGAAGGGCTGCTATGCAGCCCTTTTTGCATTTATCACAAGGCTGAAAAACGATGACTGAAAACTCACCGCGCCGTTCCGCCTACGCTCGCTTATTGGATCGCGCTATTCGTATTCTGGCGATGCGCGACCATAGTGAGCAGGAGCTGCGGCGCAAGCTCACTGCGCCGGTAATGAGGAAAAATGGCCCTGAACCGATTGACGCGCCGCCGGAAGACGTCGAAAGGGTTGTCGCCTGGTGTTTCGAAAATCGCTACCTTGATGATGGCCGTTTTGTGCAGCAGTTTATGTCCGGGCGCAGCCGTAAGGGATATGGTCCTGCGCGTATTCGCCAAGAGCTGGGGCAGAAGGGAATTGCTCGCGAAGCCATCGAACAGGCGATGCGTGAATGTGAAATTGACTGGATGCAGCTGGCGCGCGATCAGGCAATACGCAAATACGGTGAACCGCTGCCAACCACTTTTGCTGAAAAGGTCAAAATCCAACGCTTTTTACTCTATCGCGGCTATCTGATGGAAGATATCCAGGAAATATGGCGAAATTTTGCTGATTGACCGCACTGGGGATTTTACTTCCCACTAAAGAAAACTTATCTTATTCCCACTTTTTCCGTCAGGCGCGAGTTTTTTGCAGCTACCCGCGCCTAGACGAATATCCCTTAAATACACAAAGTCATTCAAGCCGCATCAAGGCGGCAAGCGAGTCACTCGCAGCCAACGCAGAGGCAGTTTGAAAGATGACGTGTAGCTTGATTTCAGGATAATTATGAGCAAGAGCACCGCTGAGATCCGTCAGGCGTTTCTCGACTTTTTCCATAGTAAAGGCCATCAGGTAGTCGATAGCAGCTCCCTGGTGCCGAATAACGACCCTACTTTGCTGTTTACCAATGCCGGGATGAACCAGTTCAAGGACGTGTTCCTCGGCCTCGACAAACGTAATTATTCGCGCGCGACTACCGCGCAGCGCTGCGTACGTGCTGGTGGTAAACACAACGATCTGGAAAACGTCGGTTATACCGCACGCCACCACACCTTCTTCGAAATGCTGGGTAACTTCAGCTTCGGTGACTATTTTAAACACGACGCAATCCAATACGCGTGGGAACTGCTGACCGGTGAAAATTGGTTTGCCCTGCCGAAAGAGCGTCTGTGGGTCACTGTGTATGAAACCGATGACGAAGCATACGAAATCTGGGAAAAAGAAGTCGGCATCCCGCGCGAACGTATTATCCGCATTGGCGATAATAAGGGCGCGCCGTTCGCTTCCGATAACTTCTGGCAGATGGGTGACACGGGTCCATGTGGTCCATGCACCGAGATTTTCTACGATCACGGCGACCACATCTGGGGCGGCCCTCCAGGAACTGCAGAAGAGGATGGCGATCGCTACATTGAGATCTGGAACATCGTCTTCATGCAGTTTAACCGTCAGGCTGACGGCACGATGGAACCGCTGCCGAAGCCGTCCGTCGACACCGGTATGGGTCTCGAGCGTATTACGGCTGTACTGCAGCATGTGAACTCAAACTATGAAATCGATCTGTTCCGTAAGCTGATTGACGCGGTTGCGAAAGTGACTGGCGCGACCGATCTGGGTAACAAATCGCTGCGCGTTATCGCGGACCATATTCGTTCCTGTGCGTTCCTGATTGCCGATGGCGTGATGCCATCAAACGAAAGCCGTGGCTACGTGCTGCGCCGCATCATTCGTCGCGCAATCCGCCATGGCAACATGCTGGGCGCGAAAGATACCTTCTTCTACAAGCTGGTTGGCCCACTGGTTGAAGTTATGGGCACTGCGGGTGAAGAGCTCAAGCGTCAGCAGGCTCAGGTTGAGCAGGTGCTGAAAACCGAAGAAGAGCAGTTTGCTCGTACTTTAGAACGTGGTTTGGCGCTGCTCGATGAAGAGCTGTCCAAACTGACTGGCGATACGCTGGACGGTGAAACCGCTTTCCGTCTGTATGACACCTACGGCTTCCCGGTTGACCTGACGGCAGACGTTTGCCGTGAGCGTAACATCAAGGTTGACGAAGCTGGCTTTGAAGCCGCGATGGAAGAACAGCGCCGTCGTGCGCGTGAATCCAGTGGTTTTGGCGCTGACTACAACGCGATGATCCGCGTTGACGGTGCTTCCGAATTTAAAGGTTACGACCATCTGGAACTGAACGGTAAAGTGACCGCGCTGTTCGTTGATGGTAAAGCCGTAGAGTCTATCGCTGCCGGTCAGGAAGCAGTGGTTATTCTCGACCAGACGCCATTCTATGCAGAATCCGGCGGTCAGGTGGGTGATAAGGGCGAGCTGAAAAGCGCGGGCGCAAGCTTTGCGGTTAACGACACCCAGAAATACGGTCAGGCTATCGGCCATCTTGGCAAGCTGTCTAGCGGTGCGTTGAAAGTGGGCGATGCGGTACAGGCTGACGTTGACGACGCACGTCGCGCACGTATCCGTCTGAACCACTCTGCGACCCACCTGATGCATGCAGCGCTGCGCCAGGTTCTGGGCACTCATGTGGCGCAGAAAGGCTCGCTGGTAAACGATAAGATCCTTCGCTTTGACTTCTCTCATACAGAAGCCATGAAGCCGGAAGAGATTCGTGCGGTTGAAGATCTGGTCAATGCTCAGATCCGTCGTAACCTGCCAATCGAAACCAACATCATGGATCTTGAAGCGGCGAAAGCGAAGGGCGCAATGGCGCTGTTCGGCGAGAAATATGATGACCACGTGCGCGTACTGAGCATGGGTGATTTCTCTACCGAACTGTGTGGCGGTACTCACGCTTCACGTACCGGTGATATCGGCCTGTTCCGCATTGTTTCCGAATCAGGTACGGCGGCTGGTGTTCGTCGTATTGAAGCGGTAACCGGTGAAGGCGCGGTGGCAACTGTGCATGCACAAAGCGACCGCTTAGGCGATATCGCTCAGTTACTGAAGGGCGACAGCCACAACGTTACCGAAAAAGTGCGTAGCGTGATTGAGCGTACCCGTCAGCTGGAAAAAGAGCTGCAGCAGCTGAAAGAGCAGGCGGCAGCACAGGAAAGCGCAAATCTGTCCAGCAAAGCGGAGCAGATTAACGGCGTTAACCTTCTGGTAAGCGAGTTGGCGGGCGTTGAGCCGAAAATGCTGCGTACCATGGTCGACGATCTGAAGAATCAACTGGGGTCCGCAATTATCGTGCTGGCGACAGTTGAAGAAGGTAAGGTTTCTCTGATTGCTGGCGTGTCTAAGGATGTGACCGACCGTGTGAAAGCAGGGGAACTGATTGGTATGGTCGCCCAGCAGGTGGGCGGTAAAGGGGGCGGTCGTCCGGATATGGCGCAAGCTGGCGGTACCGATGCGTCTGCTCTCCCTGCTGCACTGGCCAGCGTGAAAGGCTGGGTTAGCGCTAAATTGTAATAACGATAACCGCGTGTGGGTGCCGTAGCATATAACGTTACGGCACCTTGCATATGCGGTACTGATAACGATAAAGTCAGGTTGAAGTCATGTAAATCGGCTAGACTTACATTTAACAGAATGTGATGCCGTGACTGCTTACACATAAGGTGTTTGTCATCGCTGACCTTTTGGCGTTATATGATGGAGAATGCCGGGATACGAAGAGACCCGACTCATTTAATCTTTCAAGGAGCAAAGAATGCTGATTCTGACTCGCCGAGTTGGTGAAACCCTCATGATCGGAGATGAGGTCACTGTGACAGTTTTAGGGGTGAAGGGTAACCAAGTACGCATCGGCGTAAATGCCCCGAAAGAGGTCTCCGTTCACCGTGAAGAGATCTACCAGCGTATCCAGGCTGAGAAATCCCAGCAGTCCAGTTACTAAGTTCTCGCGTCTCACCCAGGGGGTGAGACGCCACTCCTCGCATTTTCCGCTTTCGTCCGTCGCTTTTTTCCCTCAATTCGTCATTTCCGTCACGATAATGTCATGCTACGCGACTTTTTCTTCATGCCGTTTTACGGCGTTAATCGCAATTTATCTGTTGATAAAACGCCCATTTTGCCTTTTTTAACGCCTTATTGCGTGTGAAATGTGCAATCGATAAAAATCTGCGGAAAATTGTTTGACTTATAAGTCCCAGAAAGTAATATGTGCGCCACGCAGCGACGATGAGCAGAAACAAGTTCTTCGAAGCACTCGCAAGAGGCGTGTTGGTGAGGTGGCCGAGAGGCTGAAGGCGCTCCCCTGCTAAGGGAGTATGCGGTCAAAAGCTGCATCCGGGGTTCGAATCCCCGCCTCACCGCCATTTGCATCCATAGCTCAGCTGGATAGAGTACTCGGCTACGAACCGAGCGGTCGGAGGTTCGAATCCTCCTGGATGCACCATCTTTATCAGTGTTGCGGCATGTTGAGCGACATTGAATCGGCAGTAAAGCAGTAATCCTGATGCATCCATAGCTCAGCTGGATAGAGTACTCGGCTACGAACCGAGCGGTCGGAGGTTCGAATCCTCCTGGATGCACCATCTTTTATTTTATACGGCATTAGCGGTATAGAGTATCAGCAGTAAAGCAGTAATTCTGATGCATCCATAGCTCAGCTGGATAGAGTACTCGGCTACGAACCGAGCGGTCGGAGGTTCGAATCCTCCTGGATGCACCATCTTCTCCGAGATAACAATCCTAATGTTGTTTCATGGTCTACGCGATAACCGCGAGCACCAAGGAGGATAACGTTGCGTAGCAACGGCCCGTAGGGTGAGTCGAAGACGAATCATCCTCCTGGATGCACCATCTTCTTCCCTTGCGTTATCCCTCTTTAATACTCCCGCGTTTTATTCGCACTTTTCTCATTGGCAACTCATTCTTTCCTCTATAATTTATCTCTGTATATGCCCTTATTGTGGTGTTTTGAGAGCAAGGAGAGAAATCCATGAAATGGTTCAAAGCAACGGCTGCTTCTTGTGCAGCGCTTTTGGTCGCTATCTCGCTGTCTGGCTGTGCGGGTTCGTCAACCAAGGAAAGTACCGGTGGCTACATCGACGATACGGTGGTGACTACCAAGGTGAAGACCGCGCTGTTTAGCGACAAACAGATTAAATCTAGCGAAATAAACGTACAGACCTTTAAAGGCCGCGTTCAGCTGAGTGGTTTTGTTTCCTCATCTGCCGATGCGAAGCGTGCGGTAGAAGTAACTCGTCAGGTTCAGGGCGTGCGGGTTGTTGAAAACGACATGAAAATTAAATAATTCTCGAAAGTTACACAGACAAAGGCGCCCGACGGCGCCTTTGTCGTCTCTGCGGCTGTCAGCGACAATGCGACCCTTTTGCGATAAAGTAACTGCATATTATCCGATGGGTGAGAAGACGATGTACGAGCGCTACGCTGGATTGATTTTTGATATGGATGGCACCATCCTTGATACCGAACCGACGCATCGTAAGGCATGGCGGGAAGTGCTGGGTCGATACGGTATGCAGTTCGACGAGCAGGCGATGGTTGCGCTGAACGGCTCTCCAACTTGGCGCATCGCCCAAGCGATCATTGAAAGCCACCAAGCCGACTTAGATCCCCATTTCCTCGCACGTGAAAAAACCGATGCCGTAAAAGCGATGCTGCTGGATTCAGTGACGCCGCTGCCGCTGGTTGAGGTCGTGAAGGAGTGGCACGGTCGTCGTCCTATGGCTGTCGGCACGGGCAGTGAAAGCGCTGTGGCTGAGGCTCTGCTTGCCCATCTGGGGCTTCGTCACTATTTTGCGGCCGTTGTTGCAGCTGATCACGTACAACAGCATAAGCCTGCGCCGGACACTTTTTTACTGTGCGCCAAATTAATCGGCGTGGCACCGGAACGCTGTGTGGTATTTGAAGATGCCGATTTTGGCCTTCAGGCTGCCGCAGCGGCGGGAATGGATGCCGTTGACGTACGCCTGCTGTGAATGAACTTCTGGCGCTGGGGTCGCTGTTTGCAAGCAGCTTCCTCAGTGCGACGCTGCTGCCAGGAAACTCTGAAGCTGTATTGGTTGCCTTGCTCGTTTCCGGGGCCAGTAAACCTTGGCTTTTAGTAGCAATAGCAACAATGGGTAATAGCCTTGGTGGGGCAACTAACGTTATTCTTGGTCGTTTTTTCCCATTACGCAAAACATCGCGTTGGCAGGAAAAGGCAGTCGGCTGGCTACGTCGTTATGGTGCGGCTACGCTACTGTTAAGCTGGATGCCAGTCATTGGCGATTTGCTGTGCCTGTTGGCTGGCTGGATGCGTATTTCCTGGGGACCGGTACTCTTTTTTTTATGCCTTGGTAAAGCGTTACGCTACGTCGTTGTAGCGGCGCTGACGCTCCAGGGCATGACGTGGTGGCACTAATTGGATGGTTGGTGGATTAGTCCCCATCTCCACGATGACAATTATGCTTAATAAAATAAATTCGACAGGCGGGAGGTCAATTTGATCCCGGACGTATCACAGGCGCTGTCCTGGCTGGAACAACATCCTGAAGCTCTTAAAGGGATCCAGCGTGGTCTTGAGCGTGAAACTCTTCGTGTTAATGCAGATGGTTCACTGGCAACCACCGGTCACCCGGAGGCGCTGGGCTCCACGCTGACACATAAATGGATAACTACAGACTTCGCTGAAGCGCTGTTGGAATTTATTACGCCGGTAGATGGCGATATCGACCACATGCTGACGCTGCTGCGCGATGTGCATCGCTACACCGCTCGTCAGCTTGGCGATGAGCGTATGTGGCCGCTGAGTATGCCGTGCTATATCGCTCCGGGTCAGGATATCGAGCTGGCGCAGTACGGCACCTCTAACGTAGGCCGCTTAAAAACGCTGTACCGTGAAGGTTTAAAGAACCGTTACGGTGCGCTGATGCAGACCATTTCTGGCGTTCACTACAATTTCTCGCTGCCGATGGCATTCTGGCAGGCGAAGTGTGGCGTACACGATAAAGAAGCGATTTCAGCGGGCTATTTCCGCCTGATTCGTAACTACTATCGCTTTGGCTGGGTGATCCCGTATCTGTTCGGTGCTTCTCCGGCTATCTGTTCTTCGTTCCTGCAGGGCAAACCGACGACGCTACCGTTTGAAAAAACGGATTGCGGCATGTACTACCTGCCTTACGCAACCTCTCTGCGCCTGAGCGACCTCGGTTATACCAATAAGTCGCAAAGCAATCTCGGAATTACGTTTAACGATCTGCACGAGTATGTGGCAGGATTAAAACGGGCGATCAAAACGCCATCAGAAGAGTATGCGCGCATTGGCGTTGTGAAAGACGGCAAGCATCTGCAGATCAACAGCAACATTTTGCAGATTGAAAACGAGTTGTATGCACCGATTCGTCCGAAACGCGTCACCCGCGACGGTGAAACGCCATCTGATGCGCTGCTGCGCGGCGGTATCGAGTACATCGAAGTCCGTTCGCTCGACATCAATCCGTTCTCACCGGTCGGCGTTGATGAGCAGCAGATTCGCTTCCTAGACCTGTTTATGGTTTGGTGCGTGCTGGCCGATGCGCCGGAAATGAGCAGCGACGAACTGCTGTGTACGCGCACCAACTGGAATCGCGTGATTCTAGAAGGGCGTAAGCCTGGCCTGACGTTAGGTATTGGCTGTGAAACTGCCCAGTTCCCGCTGACCAAAGTCGGTAAAGATCTGTTCCATGATCTTAAACGCGTTGCACAGACGCTGGACGGCATAAACGGCGGCACTGAATACCAAAAAGTCTGTGATGAACTGGTTGCCTGTTTTGATAATCCAGATTTAACCTTCTCCGCTCGGATTCTGCGTTCTATGCTTGATAGTGGAATTGGCGGAACCGGCAAAGCGCTGGCGGAACAGTATCGCAATATGCTGCGTGAAGAGCCGTTAGAGGTGCTGAGCGAAGAGGATTTCGCGAAGGAACGCGATGCGTCGAGAGAACGTCAGCGTCAGATTGAAGAAGCAGATAGTGAGTCATTTGAAGCGCTGCTGGCACGACACGCTTGATCCAAAAGAAAAAGGCCACATCACTGTGGCCAAAATATACATCTCTGAATCAGGGATGATGATAACAAATGCGCGTCTTTCATATACTCAGACGCGCATTGGAGCAAAGAGTTCAGTTTATTTTTAAAATAATCACATTATCCTGAAGCAGAACGCGACGTAGTGCATAAAAGTGATTCTATTCAATGCGTTAATGAGTAGAAAAAATGCAGCGCCCGGGAGCATGAAGGTGATATCGGAGGTTACGAAATGCCGTTGTTAGATAGCTTCACAGTCGATCATACCCGTATGGAAGCCCCAGCCGTTCGCGTGGCGAAGAAAATGAACACTCCGCACGGCGATGCGATCACGGTTTTTGACCTGCGTTTTTGCATACCGAACCAGGAAGTGATGCCGGAAAAAGGTATCCATACTCTGGAGCACCTGTTCGCGGGCTTTATGCGTGACCATCTGAACGGTAACGGCGTTGAAATTATCGACATCTCGCCGATGGGTTGCCGTACCGGCTTCTACATGAGCCTGATTGGCACGCCGGATGAACAGCGCGTGGCAGATGCGTGGAAAGCGGCGATGGCTGATGTGCTGAAGGTGCAGGATCAAAACCAGATCCCAGAACTGAACGTCTACCAGTGCGGCACTTACCAGATGCACTCGCTCAGCGAAGCGCAGGATATTGCCCGTCATATTATTGAGCGCGATGTGCGCATCAACAGCAATGACGAACTGGCATTGCCAAAAGAGACATTGCAGGAACTGCACATCTAGTTTTGTGCATTCAGTAAGCAGATAAAACCCGGAATGCTCCGGGTTTTTTATTGCCCGATCGGTAGGCCTGATAAGCGCAGCGTCATCAGGCTCCATTGCGCACATTGCCGGATGGCGGCGTTGCCTTATCCGGCCTACGTATGGTGCGGATATGTAGGCCTGATAAGCGCAGCGTCATCAGGCTCCATTGTGCACATTGCCGGATGGCGGCGTTGCCTTATCCTGCCTACGGATGGTGCGGATATGTAGGCCTGATAAGCGTAGCGTCATCAGGCTCCATTGTGCACATTGCCGGATGGCGGCGTTGCCTTATCCTGCCTACGGATGGTGCGGATATGTAGGCCTGATAAGCGTAGCGCCATCAGGCGGTCCGGCGCGGTATTCTGATCAAAAAAAAGCCAGCTCGCTTGAGCCGGCTTTTTTGTTAGTGAGCGCCTCCGCCCCCGCCGCCTGCGCCAAACGGCGGTCTGGCGAACCACACCAGTCCCAGCAGCAGCAAGAAGATCCCCGCCGAAACCCAGAAGATTTCGTTGGCTGAGATAATCAACCCCTGACTGGTTATCTGCTGGGCTATCCAGCCAGAAGCCTGCTGTGGGCTCATTCCCATTGCCTGTAGCTGATCGTACATCTGCTGGGCGTTAGGGTTGAACGGTGAAACGGATTCTGTGAGCTGCGCATGGTGCAGCGCTTCACGGTTAGTCCACAGGGTCGTGGTAATCGACGTCCCGATAGAACCTGCCAGCGTACGGGTAAAGTTCGACAAGCTCGATGCGGCCGCCAGACGCTCAGGCGGTAGCCCGGAAAGCGTAATGGTGGTCAACGGCATGAAGAAGCACGCCACGGCAAAGCCCTGGATAAACTGCGGCCACGCTGAAGCCCCGAAGTCCATTCCCGGCTCGAAGGTGTAGGCGCGCCAGTAGAAGCACACGGCATACATAATAAAGCTGAAGGTGACCAGACGACGCATATCCAGCTTATGGGCAAAGCGACCGATAATTGGCGACAGAATGACGGGAATAATCCCCACCGGCGCTGACGCCAGACCTGCCCAGGTTGCGGTATAGCCGTATACCTCCTGCAATAGCTGCGGCAACAGCACTATCGCGCCGAAGTAGAGCATGTAGGCAAGGCTGATACACAAGCAGCCGATGGTGAAGTTTCGCGACTTAAACAACGACAGGTCGACTATCGGGTTATCGTCGGTTAACTCCCAGACTATCAGGAAGCTTAGCGATACCACTGCCACCACGGTCAGGACAATAATCTCGGTGGAGTTAAACCAGTCGAGTTCTTTACCCTGGTCGAGCATGACCTGCAGGCTACCGATGCCCAGTATCAGCAGCGCCAGACCGATGCCGTCAATACGCCGCTGTTCGGTTCGCGTTTCTCGTCCACGCAGACTCTGGATGCTGAGCAGAACCACCAATGCGCCAATCGGCACGTTGATAAAGAAGATCCAGCCCCAGTGATAGTTATCGCTGATAAAGCCGCCAAGAATCGGCCCGCAAATCGGCGCGACGATCACCGTCATCGACCACAGCGCCAACGCGATAGAACGTTTAGCCGGCGGGTAGTTACTGAGCAACAAACTCTGCGAGAGCGGAATGAGCGGCCCGGCGACGATCCCTTGGATGACGCGGAAGAAGATCAGCATGTTAAGGCTGGTGGACATCCCACAGGCCCATGATGCAATGACAAAGGCGACGGTTGACCACAGGAACAGCTTCACTTCACCGACGCGTTTCGCCAGCCAGCCGGTAATCGGGATCGAGATGGCGTTTGCCACCCCGAACGAGGTTATAACCCATGTCCCTTGGCTCAATGAAGAGCCAAGGTTCCCGGCAATCGTGGGGATAGCCACGTTGGCGATGGTGGAGTCCAGCACCTGCATGAATGTCGCAAGGGACAGCGCGATGGTCATAATGACCAGTTGCGCGCCTTCTAGCGGTTTTTGCGGTTGCATTAAACGCACCCCAGCATTAGTTGGCGTTGGCCTGAACGATATTGTTAATCAGCTTATTCACCGGCTCGAGGCTGATTTCACGTGCGTTGCTTTCGTAAACAGGGCTGGTACGGATCTGGTTGGCCAGCATCTGCCCTTCGCGGTTGGAGGTGTCTACTTTAACCAGTGTAGACAAGCCAATACGCAGCGGGTGTTTTGCCAGTTGGTCGGCATCCAGCTCAATACGCACCGGCAGGCGCTGAACGACTTTGATCCAGTTACCGGTGGCGTTCTGCGCTGGCAGCAGCGAGAAGGCGCTACCGGTACCCATATCCAGACCGACCACTTTACCGGTGTACTTGACGTCATCGCCGTAAATATCGCTGACGACGGTCACCGGCTGGCCAATACGCATGTGCGCAAGCTGGGTCTCTTTAAAGTTAGCATCGACCCACAGGTTGCTAGCCGGCACGACGGCCATCAGCGGTGTGGTTGGGCTAATCTGCGCGCCTGGCTGTACGGAACGACGGGAAACGTAGCCGCTCATCGGGCTGACGATTTTGGTTCGTTCCAGCGCAAGCCACGCGTTACGCACATCGGTAGCTGCCTGGCGAACGGTTGGCTGCTCTTCGAGGGTGGTCCCGAGGATCATCGCCTGGTTTGCGTTGTACTGCTGAACCGCCACGTTCAGGGCTGCCTGTGCGCTGGTCACTGCATCTCTTGAGTGCTGCAGTTCTTCGCGACCGATCAGGTTAGCGCTGCCCAGCGGAATACGACGGTTAAGGTCGGTTTGCGCCTGTGACAGGGTCGTTTTGCGGATCTCGATGTTGGCCTGTAGCTGCTTGTTGTTGATCATCAGCTGACGCATCTGACGAACGCTTGATGCCAGCGTGGTCTGTGCTTTTTCAAAGGCCTGTTGGGCGTCGGTCTGGTCAAGGGTCACCAGCACGTCGCCCTGTTTGATGTAGTCGGTGTTATCGGCCCAAACTTTGGTGACGCTGCCGGATACCTGCGACATGATTTGAACCTGATTACCAGCCACGTATGCGTCATCGGTTTCCTCGTAATGACGCAACACTAAAAACCAGTAACTGCCATAGATGATGCCAATAATAACAAAGAGCAAGGTCAGCAAGATGAGGATGCTTTTACGCTTACCTTTCTTGTTGACGGGTTGCTGCGGGGCTTGAGTCTCCGCATTTGCGCTCATGTGATTCTCCACATTCTTATTATTTATATCGGTTTAAGCCGACCTGTTTTACCGTAAAAGGCCAGCAGGGATTATCTGCTGGCCTTTTGTTTTCTTTTTTATCGCGGTGGTATCAACGCAAGGCGTCAAGCACGACACCATCCTCTTCCATCTGATCAAGACGGGTAAGAAGTTTGCGGGTGATATGTTCGAGCTGGTCTTTCTCAGCATGGCTTAATGACGACCAAAGCTGATGCAGGCAGTTATGCTGCGGGGGCAGAACTTCATTCAGGAACTCGCGACCTTTGTCGGTGAGCTGCAGGTGCAGACAGCGGCGGTCATTGTCACTTTCACGACGTTCGATCCAGCCACGCTTTTCCAGTTCATCGGCAATGCGGGTGGCATTGGTGCGCGATGAGCCCAGCGCGCAGCTGAGTTCTGAAGGCTGAATGCTATGATCTTCTTGAGACTCCAGCGTGATTAGCGCCATAAACAACGTCTCGTTAATCCCCTGAGCTTTCAGCATTTTATTGCGATTATCCAGCAGCTTCCCTTGCATGTGCATGCAAAGACGGGTCAGAAGAATTTCTTGGAAAGGAAACTCTTCGCAGCGGCTGGCGCGAAATTTCAGCATTTGTTCAATGGGCGTAAACGAACTATCCATCTGGGCATTACCTCATTAGTTACAGCCGATATAGTAACGAGAGTGACAAATAAAGTAAATGAATTAATTGACGTAATTCATCCAGATGATTTATGGCACTTAGCGGTTTACTCCGCGTCCTGACGATGGTAACCCCGCCACCACACCAACAGATTGGCTACCGACATCAGCGCGCCAACCACGCAAACGCCGGTCCATCCGGCGTGCTGCCATGCCGAAGCCGACATCAGTGAACCAGCGGCGCCGCCGATAAAGTAACTGGTCATATAGCCGGCTGTCAGGCGGTTACGGGCATCGGGCTGGACGCGGTAGATAACCGTTTGGTTGGTGATATGCACGCCTTGGACCATCAGGTCGAGCACTAGAATGCCGATAATAAGCGCCAAGGCCGATGTGTGACCGTACCAGATTGCCCCCCACGACATCAGCAGCAACAGCAGGGACCAAGTGGTTGTCAGGTGCGCTTTGCCCTTGTCTGCAAGCCCACCGACCGGACGTGCACCGAGCGCACCGGCAGCGCCCACTAGACCAAACAGGCCGATGGTGGCTTCGGAATAATGAAACGGCGCGCCGGAGAGTAAGAATGCCATCGACGTCCACAGAATGCTGAAGTTGGCGAAGGTCAGACAGCCGAGCAGCGCGCGAGTGCGCAAAAGTTTTTCACGAGCGAAAAGGTGGAAGATAGACCCAAGCAACTGAACATAGTTGAGATGATTTTCCTGCTTGAGTTTTGGCAGACCGCGCCATAACGCAAAAGCCAGCAACACCATCAGCACGCTGGCGACCCAGAACACGGTACGCCAGCCGCCGAGGGTTGCCAGCAGCCCGGCAACGGTGCGCGCCAGCAAAATTCCAAGTAGCAGACCGCTCATCACCGTGCCAACCACTTTGCCGCGTTTTTCCGGCGAAGCGAGCGTGGCGGCGAGCGGCACCAACAGTTGGGCGACCACGGAGAACAGGCCGGTGAGCGCAGTGCCGAGGATCATCATCGCTAGCGAACTGCTGCTGGCGGTGATGAGCATTCCCCCGGCGGCAAGCAGCGTCATGGTGACGATAAGCCGACGACGTTCAAACATATCGCCGAGTGGCACCAAAAATAGCAGGCCGACCGCATAGCCAAGCTGAGCGGCGGTGACAATAAACCCGGCTTGGCTTGCGCTTAGCGAGAAACTGCGGGCGATGGTTTCCAGCAGCGGCTGCGCGTAGTAGTTACTGGCGACGGCAAGGCCGGTGGCGACGGACATTAAGGCGATTAACGCTGGGCTAAGCCCGTGAGCAGGTTTAGTCATGATGTAGAAATAATAAAGGGAAGATGTAGCAATAATAACGAAAGGCGGGGAGGGGCGGGGAAATGTCGCGTAGCGGAATGTGCTTTCTGCACAATGCCTGATGGCGCTGCGCTTATCCGGCCTACGATATTTTGTAGGCCGGATAAGGCAACGCCGTCATCCGGCAGGGGTTACTTCTGCGCTGCCAGCGCTTCTTTCACCCAGCCATCAAAGACCTGCTGGTGCGCTTTCACCCAGCCATCAACCTGACCCTGCACGTCTGCTTCAGACGCTTTACCGTCATGCATCATCGCATTCTGCGCGTTGATGTCGCTCAGCGGCAGCTTCATGATGGCAAACAGCTTGGCCGCTGCCGGGTTTTTCTCAGCCCAAGCTTTGTTGGCTACGATGTGCATGGTGCTGACCGGGAAGCCGTAGTTCGCGCCGTTAGACAGTTTGGTATCGATATTTTTCTGTACGCCCGGCAGGGAAGAGAACGGCACCTGTAGCCAGACGACATCTTTCCCAGGCTTCAGAACGTCGCTCACCCAGTAAGGCGTCCAAGTGTAGTAAATAACCGGTTTACCTTCTTTAAAGCGGGTGATGGTATCGGCCATCATCGCTGCATAGTTCCCCTGATTGTGCTCGACGGTTTTGGTCAGATCGAAGGCGTTCAACTGGTGATTAACCACCGCCTCGCAGCCCCAACCTGGGTTACAGCCGGTCAGGTCGGCTTTACCGTCGCCGTTGGTGTCGAACAATTTGGCAATCTTCGGATCTTTAAGCTGTGCGATATTGGTGATGTGGTACTGATCGGCGGTTTTTTTGTCAATCAGGTAGCCCTGAGCCGCGCCGTTAACCAGCGTCCCTTCACGGTAGAATTTCTTATCCCCACCCGCGGCTTCATACATATCATCATGCAGCGGGATCCAGTTCACGGCGGTGAAGGTGGCGTCACCGGCAGCCAGTGAGGTATAGGCAACGTTGTAATCAACTTCGTTCGGCTTATCGACGGTATAGCCCAGTTTTTCCAGCGCACGACTGACCAACAGCGTCTGGAAGGTCTCTTCTGAAAGGGTGCTCTGTATCGGTTGGACGGTAATGCCTTTCCCCGGCAGGTCGGCGGCGAAAGCGCCGGTGGAGACCAGAGTGGCGAAAGCAGTAGCATAGACAAATGAGTGTCGCATCGTTGTTCCTTTAATAGTGATTGTTGCGGAGCATTGGCCCGAGCGCGTCGGGCCAATACGATGGTTACTTAGTGAAGGGGCGAAGAACCAGACCCAGAGGGCCGGTGTGGTACCAGCGGCGGTTGCCACGGCTGCGTGAGTCGCGACCAACGGCCTGCGTTAAGCGGTCAAGAATGATAGCGAGGATTACAATTCCCACGCCGCCTACGGTGGCAAGCCCCATATCCAGACGGCCAATACCGCGCAGTACCATCTGACCGAGACCACCGACGGCAATCATCGAGGCGATAACGACCATCGACAGCGCCAGCATCAGCGTCTGGTTGACGCCTGCCATAATGGTTGGCATCGCTAGCGGCAGCTGCACTTTAAACAGCATCTGACGCGGACTGGCGCCGAAGGAGCGCGAAGCCTCAATCAGGTCAGCTGGAACTTGGTTAATCCCCAGAATGGTCAGACGTACAATCGGCGGCAGGGCAAAGATGATGGTTACTACCACGCCTGGAACGTTACCGATACCGAACAGCATGACGATAGGCACCAAGTACACGAACGCTGGCGTCGTCTGCATGGCATCAAGCAGAGGGCGAATAATCTTCGCCGCTCGCGGACTGCGAGCCAGCCAGATGCCAAGCGGCAGACCAATGAGCACGCAGAATAACAATGCGGTGAGCACCAGCGCGAGGGTTACCATCGCCTGCGACCACGCACCAATAGCACCGATAGCAATCAATGAAATCAGGGTGGCCACACCCATGCCTAAGCCGGAAATTTGCCAAGCGATCAGGGCAAATATCAAAATGGCTACCGGGGCTGGCATTCCAAGCAACAGCTGCTGGAATGCGCTGAGGATGTAGTCGATGGGAACGCGGATCCCTTGGAATAGCGGTCGGAAGTGGGTAACCACCCAGTCGATCCCGTTTGTGACCCAACCATCGAGCGGGATCAGCGTCTTATGAAACGGATCCATAATATTGAAGTGTTCCGCCTGCGGCGCGGGCGCGCTGTGCAGCCAATCGGCGCTGCTGCTGGCAGGCGCAGATGAACCCCATGCGTCGGCGGAGTTTGCCGCACTGTCTGCGGCCGGTGTGGTATCCCACGGATTTGCTTGATCAGTCATTGTTTACCCCCTCGCGATCTAATGCCTGTAACAGCATTCTTTTTGAAATAACGCCGACGTACTGCTGTTCTTCTCCAACAACCGGTACGGCGCAGGGGGCGTGGCCCACCTGAGAGAGCAATTCGCTGAGTGGGGTTTGTGCATCAACGGCCACCGGCTCACTAATGAGCGCAGCCTCGATTCCCTGATTCGCCTTCAGCGCGTCTTTGAGTGAATCAATGGAAACGATGCCGACAAATTTATTACCGCGTTCGATGACATAACCGTATTCACGATCATCATCCTGTAATAATTTTAATGCCGAGCGAGGGCCAAATCCTGGCGCTTTTCGGATCAGCGCATCGGGATTACGACGAGCAATATCTTTGGCACTAAATACCTGACTAATATCTACGCCGCGGAAGAAGGTCCGAACATAATCATTAGCTGGGTTATTCAGTATTTCATCTGGCGTACCTACCTGCACCACTTCGCCATTTTGCATAATGGCAATTCTGTCGCCGATTCGCATGGCTTCATCGAGATCGTGGGAAATAAATACGACGGTGCGCTGATGTTTAGCCTGTAATTTGACAAGCTCATCTTGCATCTCGGTACGAATTAATGGGTCGAGCGCCGAGAAGGCTTCATCCATTAATAGAATATCCGGGTTAATGGCCAGAGCACGGGCAAGGCCGACGCGCTGACGCATCCCGCCGGAGAGTTCATCCGGGTAGGCGTGGGCATAATTCTCAAGGCCGACCTGGCGCAACGCATCCAGCGCCTTGGCCTGACGTTCCTGCGCGGGCACGCCGGCGAGGTCCATACCAAAGGCGGTATTATCCAGTACGCTCATATGTGGCATTAGCGCGAACGACTGGAAGACCATCGCAATCTTTTTGCGGCGAACATCGCGAAGTTCGGCGTCGGATATTTTAGCAATATCAACACCGTCAATGAGAACCTGACCGCGAGTGGGTTCAATCAGACGATTGAGAAGGCGTACCATGGTGGATTTGCCTGAGCCGGATAACCCCATGATGACAAATATCTCGCCTTCTTCAATGGCCAGACTGGCGTCTTTTACGCCAAGTGATAACCCTGTTTTATCGAGAATTTGTTCTTTATTTAAACCCTTCTCGATATATTTAAATGCTCGCTGTGGATTCTCGCCAAATATTTTATATAAATTCTTAATTTCTAATTTAACTGCCATGCAATATGAAATTTCCCGTTTTTAGTTTATGTCGATATGCTACCTGATGAAAATAATGACCTGCATATACCCTAGCATACTGAGACGATGTGACAACCCTCAATCCGTTTTCATCTGAAATATTGGACATGGAGGTGATGGTGGAATTTCCCATGATATAAGGGCTGACGGCGAATTGCGGGCGGATAATTTTTTTATAAATTTACATATGAAATTTTGCTGAGAGCTAAGTATTTCTATGAATATTGCTTGGAAATTCAGCTAAATCGTTTGTCAGATATTTGTATGATGATGGTGGATTCTAAAGAAATATCCCGATAAAAAACAGGGTTGCCATTTTTCGGAAATAACGGGGGAAGGGTATTAAAAAATGCGCCCGCAAATGGTGATTATTTGCGGGCGTTGGTGGCTTACATTCTCATGCCGACGGCCAGACGGTTAAAGGCATTCATTAGGCTGATGGCAAAGGTCATATCGCTGATCTGCTCGGCGCTGAAATGTGCCAGCAGCGGCTGATAAACGTGGTCTTCAGCATGCGTTTCGGCTATGTGGGTCAGGTCTTCTGCCCAGCTCAGCGCGGCACGCTCTGCATCGCTGAAGTGATTGCTCACTCGCCAACCGGCCAGCGCATCAAGCTTGGTTTGCTCAACGCCGGATTTGCGCAGCGCCTTGCTGTGCATTTCAAGACAGAATGCGCAGCCATTAATCTGCGAAACGCGTAGATACAGCAGTTCTAACAGCGTGCGCTCCAGCGAACTTTTCTCCAGCGCGATGCTGGCCTGAACCAGCCCTGCATAGACAGTTGGGCTCAGTTCACTATAGGGTTGGCGTAATGCAATCATGGTGTCACTCCTCGTTCAAGATGCGACAAAAATAGCACTATAATGGTCTTAAAAAGATAGCCATATTGAGAGTAAAAAATAAGACCATGAAGGTGAGAAGCGTACCGCGATACCAGCAAATAGCCCGGCAGCTTAAGGCCGCAATTGAGCAAGGGGAATTGACCTCAGGAAGACGTCTGCCTTCCAGCCGGGTCTATGCGCAGGAGCTCGGGGTTTCGAGGGTCACAGTGGAAAATGCCTACGGTGAGCTGGTCGCTCAGGGTTGGCTTGAGCGACGAGGGCAGGCTGGGACGTATGTAAGCGATCACTTAACGCTACAGCCAGTGAGTACCGAACCGCTGGGTTTTGGTGGTGAGCAGTCACAGCCGCAGCCGTTTCAACTGGGGCTTCCCGCGCTGGATCTCTTTCCTCGAGGCCTATGGGCGCGGGTCATGGGTCGCCGGCTACGTACGCAGACGCGTTTGGATCTCGCTCTTGGCGATGTGCGTGGTGAAATGGCGCTGCGCCAAGCGCTGGTGGAGTATCTTCGCCTGTCGCGGAGCATTGAGTGCGAGGCCGAACAGGTGTTTATTACCTCGGGCTATGCCGCGTCGATGAGCCTGATTATGCAATCGCTGGGGGGACGAGGTGAAACGATGTGGGTCGAGGACCCCGGTTTCCCGCTGATTCGCCCGGTGGTGGAACAAGAGGGCGTAACGCTCTTTCCGGTGCCGGTTGACACCGACGGCATGGACGTTGAGTGGGCGATGCAGCATGCGCCCGATGCCCGCTTTGCCTTGTTGACCCCTGCGCATCAAAGCCCGACCGGCGTTGCGCTGTCGCTTCCTCGGCGTCGCCAGCTTCTGGACTGGGCGACTCATCATCAGGCTTGGGTCATCGAAGATGACTATGACAGCGAATTTCGTTACCTCGGCAAACCGCTGCCGCCGTTGAAAAGTTTGGATGCGCCACAGCGGGTGATTTATGCCGGCACGTTCAGTAAATCGTTATTTCCAGCGCTGCGCACGGCCTGGCTGGTGGTGCCTTTGCCGCTGGTGGCGGCATTTCGTCATCAGGCGCAGCGTCTGGCCTGCCCCGTGCCGTTGCTGTGGCAGCAGACGCTGGCGGATTTTATCCGCGAAGGGCATTTCTGGCGGCACCTGAAGCAAATGCGCGTGCACTATGCGCAGCGTCGGCGCTGGCTTGAGCAAGCGCTGGTGGCGCAGGGCTTTCAGGTGGTGGAGCAGCTAGGCGGGATACAACTGCTGGTGGCCGTTGATGGTGACGATCGGGCGATGGCGCAGCAGGCACGCCGCGCCGGGCTGGCAGTACAAGCGGTGAACGACTGGCGTATCACCCATTGCGGTCATGCTGGCCTTATTATGAGCTTTACCAATATCGCTTCGGAAAAAATAGCCCAGCAGCAGGTTGCAGCGTTAAAAGCGGCTATTAAATAAAAGCCCCGGATTATCAGGGATAATCCGGGGCAGACGCGTTTTTATTATCGACATCATTGTGGTTATATTATCGGCGACAGCCCAATAATATGCCAACAAATATCCCCACCGCCGCGGCAGCGCTCACACTTTGCCACGGTTTATCGTGAATATAGCTATCTGCCGTGTCGGCAACATCACGGACGCTTTGCTGTAGGCGGCTGCGTCCATGAATCCTTGCGCGGGTCTCGCTTAGCAATGATTTTGCTTTGCGGCGCGCCTCCTCGACTTCATCTTTATTATCGCTAGCCCAGCTCTTGAGAATACCTTCGAGACTGTCAGCTAATTGGCTGACATCATTATGAATATCCTGCGCCTCTTCATCTGCATCATTGCGGTTAAATGGCTTTATCATTACGGTCTCCCCGAAATTTGATTGAACCTTAAGTGTAGGGCATCCGGCATAAATTGCCGTGAATTAGCTTGTTTCTGGAATTATCTGAAAGCTAGGCGAATACTGATTACGGTAAGGTGGCGATGCAGTAAAAGATGACGAGGATAAAATATGTATTTACGACCTGATGAGGTGGCGCGCGTTCTTGAAAAAGCGGGCTTTACCATGGATGCGGTAACAACAAAAGCTTACGGCTATCGCCGTGGCGAAGATTATGTGTACGTTAACCGGGAAGCGAGAATGGGGCGCACGGCGCTAATCATTCATCCGGTGCTAAAAGAGCGCAGTTTAAAATTTTCCGAGCCGGCTTCCGATATTAAAGCTTGCGATCACTACGAGCAGTTTCCGCTGTACTTGGGTGGCATGGTTGAACAGCATTACGGTATTCCGCATGGCTTTAGTTCACGCATGGCGCTAGAGCGCTTTTTAGATGGACTATTTGGCGAGAGCGCATAAATAAAAGACTGGCTTAGCCAGTCTTTTATATTCGTTAACCTAGGGTAAATCTCACCGCTGTCAGGCTTTCGCCTGCGCATACTGTTCGACACGGAACAGGCGACGACAAAAATCGAGGAAGTAACCATAAGCTGCGCCCATCACCAGTGAGATGACGGCGTTAGAACTGACTGCTGCCGCGATTTGGTGCCAGTCAGCACCGACGCTCAGCAAAATCAGCACGTACACCGGCGACTGGAAGGTAATGTACGCAATCGGGTCTGCCACTCTCTTCATCCAACCCGCCGGGGTAATCCGCGCCGCTTGTCGCATAATAAAGTCGCGATACATTCCGTATGGCCAAGCAATAATAATGTTGACCGGGATGGCAACTAGGCGCGATGAAAGTGACTGTTCAAAGGTCATTCCTGAGAGAAAAATTTCAATCATCATGTTCACGACGGAACAGTAGACCACCATGGCAAAAGTGTCTGCTGCCGCATGACGCAGGCGTGACTGCGCAGAGAACATCGGTATGCTCCTCGAAAAATGAACGGTTAATTCAGAGATAAAACGTGTTTTTTGGCGTTTTGGTTTGCTTTATTTGACGGGTATAGGTTATCCAACTGCAATAAAACAAACAACTAGCGATTAATTTTTATTTAATGCGTTTTCGTCGATAAAATGCTCTGTTTGTGAATGGTTGTTTGGTGTGGCGCTATTTTTGTTTTTGCTGTTGTTTTTTCATATATAAATCATATGGTTGCTTGTCATCTATTAACTGCGAAAAAAGAGGCGAGGGCGTGAGGATTTCTACTGAACGGGGAGGGTGGTGTTTTTGTTGTGATTTGAATCACGTTTGGCTTTTTTGTCCGAGATTTTGCCAGTTTATTGGAATTTAATTCTGATTTGTTTCATTTGAAATTATGCGTTATTTCTGGGTAATCATTCACTATGAGGACCAGAAGGAACGGAATTTTGCGGTGAGCTGCGCCCACCGCTGGAAAAATCAGCAGACGCCGAAATCACCCTCTTCTTTATACGGTGCAACGTCGCTGTTCTTTAAGGTGTACTGCTTGCCGCTTTCATCGCTGGCTTGCACGGCCACAATGCTCTCTTCGTGCGCTTCAATAACCTTTAATTTTGGTCCGCCCATTTTGGATTGAACGAGATCGCCAGGTGTAAACATCACGGTGCTCCTTTGTTATTCACTGTCATTAATACACGCGTCAGCGATGGCCTACGCGAGAAGTCATTAGCGCCGGTTCCATGGCATCACGGCAAGCAGCCGCGCCATACCGCAAAAACCGGTCACGCCAGCAAAGGTTAATCCTGCACCTACAAATGCGCTTAACAAGAAGAAAGCACTTGAGATGCCGTAACCGAGAACGACGCCCAGTAAAATTAGCACGCCTGCAGCAATCTGTACCTGGCGCATTAGAGGTAAGGGCTGCGATTTGTCCTCCACCGTTGCAAGACCCGCCTGCCGCCAAGCGTCTATTCCGCCTTCGACAATTTTCACCTGCGCGGGCGCTGCAGCGGTAATCAGCCGGGATAAATTATTGCGCGTTCGGTTGCCTGACTGGCAGTGAAAAATCACCACATCGTTGGCGGTTGTTTGCAATGTTGTCCCTTGTTCCAGTGAAGCGAGTGGGTACAACTGGGCAGCGGGGATGTGCTCGCGTGCGTATTCATCGGCATCGCGAATATCGATAAGGCGGGCGCCCTGCTCAATCAGCACAAGCGCCGTGGCAGGCGAGATGTTTTCTGCGGTCATTAGGTTTCTCTCAAGGGCAGTCGGTTTTTTATGGTGGCGACTGCCTACTTTACCCTGTCATTTTTAATGACGCTAATTAACCGGCGGTTGGGCGTGCAGGATCCGACTTGCTTCGTCAGGGGTCAGCGGATAATCAAAGAAGCGGCGATAAAATTCCTGTGTCACCTTCACCATTTCGACGCCGGGGAAGTCCTCTGGGTGCAGCAGCTGTGCTGCCCACTGGATCTGCAATGCGCTTTCGGTGCCGTAGCGATCCCATGGGAAGACGCCCGCAGGGTTTTGCACCACCTTGCCATTTTTTACCGCGTTGAGACCGGAAAATAACTGCGCATACGGCGAGTCCGCAAGCGTGCCGCAGTTGGCGCCTAAGATAATGATATCTGGCTGCCAGGCTAGTACCCGCTCTGGTGATACCTCTTTCATATTGCCTTTAATCTCGGCCGCTGCGTTTTTGCCGCCGGCGAGGGTTATCCAGGTGTCAATCAGCGTCTGGCTACCGTCGACCTTCAGCGGTTTTAGCGATTGAATGTGCAGTACGCTGGGGCGTTGCACGGCGGTTAGCCGCTGTGTTTTCTGCAAGACGGCGTCCAGCGTCGTTTGCAAATAGTGGTTATAGTCTTTCGCGCGTGCGCGTGCATCCGTGGTGCCCAGCGTTTCAGCTGTCGTGGTGACGGATTTCATCAACGTCGGATAATCGGTAAAGGCCATTTCAAGCGTCGGCAAACCGGCCTGACGGTAGCTCTGCGCTTTATCGTTGCCCTTTGAGGTAAACACCACATCTACCCGTCTTGCGAGCAAACTTTCTGGGTTGAAGGCGGTTCCGCGAACCTGTAGCGCCTGATTTAAGGTCGGGGCAATTTTAAACATCCACGGCTGGCTCTGCGGATGGTTGACGGTGGCGACAATTTTATTGCCCGCACCCAGCGTCATCAGCACCGAATGGTGCGCAAACCAACCGTCGGCGATGGCGTTCACTTGGTCGGGAACGGTAACGGTATGGCCGGCATCATCCACCACCTGGCGCGCGGCCAGGGTGGGGAAGGCCAGCCATGCGCATAACAACCACGCATGGCGACGTTTCATCGATAAGTTTCCTTAAAAATCAATCTGCATAGACAGTTCGGCCTGACGCGGCGCACCCAACTGAGCGCTGGCGTTGCCTGCACCGGTATAGCCGGTTAACGCGCCCGGCACGACGTTAGTCCAGTAGCGGCGATTGGTCAGGTTGGTGACGTCAAGACGGAAGGTGACCGGCGTGCTGAATAGGCGGGTGGCATAGCTACCCCCGACATCCACGGTGGTGTAGCTACCGACCCAGCTGTCGTTGGCGTTATCCGTCGCGCGACGGCCAACGTAACGCACATTGGTATCCACATCGACGCCAGGCAGCTGTTCTATGCTGTAAACGGCCAGCATACTGGCGGTGAAGCGCGGCAGACCAACGACCTGCTTGCCGTCTGCCGTTTGGCTGGCGGTGTCATGCAGACGTGGGTCGAGCCAAGTTGCGCCACCAAACAGACGGAGATTACGCGTGACGTGACCGTCGGCCATCAGCTCCAAACCACGGTTTTTCTGCGTGCCGTCTTCGGCAAAAATACCGTCTTCATTGGTATAGGCGAATGGACGTTTAGCTTGGAACAGTGCGGCTGAGAGCATCAGATCGTTTATTGGAGCGTATTTTGCACCCACTTCAATCTGATGGCTGCGGTACGGTGACAGAACCTCACCGCTGTTGCTGGCAGCCGCCGGGGCAGTATCGCCCTGCTGCATGCTATCGGCCCAAGTGGTGTACAGGGTGATGTTTTCAATCGGTTTATACATCAGGCTGGCTGAACCGCTGGCGCCGCTGTCCTTTTTGTCACTGGTCTGTTTACCGGTTTTATTGTAGTTGCTGACCGTAAACAGGTTCTCGCTGCCGGAAAGCAGCAGGCTCCACTGTGGGCTGAAGTGCAGCGTATCGCTCAGCAAGAAGGCGTGCTGGGTCGTGGTGGCAGACTGATAGCGAGAATTAAAGTCAGGATAAGGCGGGCGCGGATAAACCGGGTTTTCATCGAGTGACGATTTGCCCAGCGTAAAGGTGCCGCCTGTGACCGGGTTGTAGTTCTTCCAGACAAAGCCGCGTACCCCGGCGCTGATATCGTGACTGAGCCAGCCGGTATCGACGCTGCCGGTGAGGTTTGCCATATAGCTGTTGATGGTAAAGCGGCTGGCGGCGGAGTCTGAAGTGGTGGTGGTGTAGTTACCCCGATTGTCGGTCAGCGTATTGGTGACCGTTGTCGATTCGCGATCGGCAATTTGGCGCAGTACGCCGACGTCGAGCAGCCAGTTGCCGTCAAAGTCATGCTTGATATGCAGGCTGGCGGTGCTGGTTTCGTCATCATTGCCAGCGTAGCTCTGGCCATATTTGGACTTGGTTGGGTCCATAGGCGAAGGGAAGTGCACGCCTTTCGCCAGGGCAAACGAACCTGGCATGCCTTTCTCGTAATAGTGGTAGTAACTGAAATTGCTCTCCAATACCGTCTTGTCGGTCAGTTGGAAGTCCAGTCCCAGGCTTGCCAACTGTCGGCGTTTGCGGCTGCCGCTGGTATAGCCGTGACCTTCATCATTGAGCAAATTCAGGCGGTATTTCACGCGGTCGCCGTCATCGATAGGGCCGCTAAAGTCCATCGACGTGAGCGTACCGTTGCCGGTGCTTGCCCCTACGGTGACGCGATGAAGCGGAGTATCGGTTGGGCGTTTTGACACCAGGTTAAACATCCCGGCCGGGTTAGCGGGGCCATAAAGTGAACCGGCCAGGCCGCTTAACACTTCCACGCTTTGGAACTGTTCGGCGGCGTATTCGGTGGTGGAGACGGCGTTTAAGCCATCAATCATATGGTTTTGCACCACGCTGCCCTGCATACCGCGGGTTTGTGGACGAACCCCATCACCTTGCACGGAAGGCATATAGCGGTAGACATCTTTTACGCTTTTTAGCTGCTGTTGGCTGATAAGCGGAGTCGACATGGTTTGAACTGACCACGGAACATCAATCAGTGCGCGCTTGCCAAGGTTGCCGAGGGTGGCCTGTTTTTCTGCGGCCGGTGTCTCTTGCGAGGTGCTGTCGGCGGCAGCGTTGGCGGAGACGACCATGGTATCTTCGGCGAAGCCTGTTTTGCTGATTGCGAGGCACGAAAAAGCCAGCAATCCCGTGGCGAGCGGGCGTTTTTTATAGTTAAACATTTTCAAATTCAATTTGTTAACGGAAAGACAGGTGGTAACGGGGTTACCATCAACGCATGAGGGGAACAGCTATTATTATTTGTGTGATGAATATGATGGGAGTATTCGTTATGTATGTCAATATACAACGAAGGGGTAGTTCAGGGTCGTTATGCGAAGGGGTGAAGGAGACAAACATAAAAAAAGCCGGATGTTTCCATCCGGCTTTTTGCGATACAGAACAGGGGATTACTCGCTAACTTTCTTCTCAAGCGAGGCAGCACCTTCTTTGGTTTTATCCCAGCCTTCCTGAGCGCCTTTTTTGGTAGCATCCCACCCTTTTTGGGAGGTCTCTTTGGTTTTATCCCAACCTTTCTCAGTCCCTTCTTTGGTGGCGTTCCACCCTTTCTCGGTCCCTTCTTTGGTTTTGTGCCAAGTTTTTTGCGCACCTTCGCTGACCTGGCTACCTACGCTGTCACTTTTACCTTCCGCGGCATGCTTAGACTTTAGCTTCAGCTCTTCACCTTGGTTTTGTGCCTGATGCAGTTTCTCTTTTGCCGTATTCGCGTTTTCTTGCGCGGCGGCAACTGTTTCGTCAGTGGCGTGTGTAGTCGCAGCGAAAACAGGAGAAGCCAGCAAAAGGGCAGACAGTGCAATAGTTGTTTTTTTCATAATAGATCCTCATCAGTGAGTGAACGTTAGAGAGGATGGCACAGACAAATTGCTGAGGCTCTAGGAATAAACTGTAATTGAATCATCGTGTTCCAAATGGGGCGTAAAATCTGCCCCAGCTGAATTACCGATCTAGCAGAATTAATGGTGCATTATCAAGCGTGTGGGCGACGCTGATTTC
Organism: Kluyvera sp. STS39-E; assembly: GCF_040932435.1. Taxonomy (NCBI): domain Bacteria; kingdom Pseudomonadati; phylum Pseudomonadota; class Gammaproteobacteria; order Enterobacterales; family Enterobacteriaceae; genus Kluyvera; species Kluyvera sp. STS39-E. The sequence goes on from NZ_JBFQGA010000001.1 coordinate 701,964, forward strand.
AGCCTGGTAGAGGTTCCTTAATGCGGGTTCGGTGAGCACCTCCTGCGGGGCTCCGTTGTCCACAATCTGACCGTTCTCTAGCAAAATAATGCGGTCGGCGTAGCGCGCGGCGAGATTCAGATCGTGCAGAACACAGCAGACGTTAAACTGACGCTCCTGCACCAGATGGCGCAGTAAACGGAACAGATGCTGCTGGTGGTGAATATCCAGCGCCGAGGTCGGCTCATCCAAAAACAGCCACTTCGGCGAGGGTTCAGGCTCCCAAAGCTGTACCAATAAGCGCGCCAGCTGCACGCGCTGCTGTTCTCCGCCGGAGAGGTGGCGGTAGTCGCGAGATGCCAGTTCGCTGCAGCCGCACAGCGCCATGATGTGTTCGGTTTCGTCACGTGGGTTGCGGGTGCGGTGCGGGTGTCGGCCCATGCGCACCACCTCCATCACGCTGAAAGGGAATGCCATATGGCAATTTTGGCGCATCACCGCGCGTGTTTTCGCCAGCTCCGCCGTTGGCCAGTCGCGTAATGGGCGCCCGAACAGCGAACAGCGACCGCTATCGGGCTGGAGATAGCCGGTTAATTGGCGCAGCAGAGTGGATTTTCCCGCCCCGTTTGGCCCGAGGATCGCCACGATTTCGCCGCCGGGCAGCGTCAGGGAAATATTGTTGGTCAGTCGACGACCGTTGATGCTGAAAGTCAGGTTCTGGGCGTCAATCATAGTGCTCTCCGGGCGCGCAGGATCAGCCATAAAAAGTACGGGCCGCCAATCAGGCTGGTTAACAGGCCCACCGGCATTTCCGCCGGTTGAACCAGCGTCCGTGCTAGGGTATCAGCGACCAGCAGCAGGCTCGCGCCAGCAAGCGTTGAACAGGGAAGCAGCCAGCGGTGATCGGCACCGATGGTCATACGGATCAGGTGAGGGATAACAAGGCCAATAAAGCCGATGACGCCGCTGACCGAAACCGCCGCGCCGACCAGCAGAGAACTGAGCAAAAGCAACTGCTGACGCTTACGTTTAACGTTCACGCCAAGATAGTGCGCCTCTTCGTCGCCAAGCTGCAGGAGATTTAACGTATTCGCCAGCCAGCCGCAGGCCAGCATGGCGGGGACGGCAAATGAGGCCGCAACCAGCAGCGTTGGCCACTGCGCTTGCCCCAGACTTCCCATCATCCACAGCGTCAACTGGCGCAACTGTTGCTCATCACCGACGTAGCTTAAGACCCCAATCGACGCGCCGCACAGGGCATTGATAGCAATGCCCGCGAGCAGTAGCTGCATCATGCCGCCGTGAGTGTGGCGTAGGCTTATCAGGAAAATCACCGCGCACACGACAAGACTACCGGCGACGGCAAAGATCATTTGCTCGTAGAGTAAGAACACCGCCGGCAGCGAGATGGGGAAGATTATCGCCACGCCGACCATTAATGCGGAACCGCTGCTGACGCCGAGTAGACCGGGGTCGGCCATTGGGTTACGAAATAGCCCCTGCATAATCACCCCCGCCGTTGCCAGCGCGCCGCCAACCAGCACCGCCAGCAACACACGCGGCAGGCGAATATTGAGCCAGATATCGCGGTACTGTTCATCTTGCAATGAGGCAAAGGTAATTTTGAGCGCGCCCTGACTGGCACCGACCAGCACCAGGGTGGCTAGCATCAACAGCAGGCCGATAAATACGCTGAAGGAAGAGAGGGAATCCTTAAACACGCAAGTCTCCATAAAACATCGTTGCGACGCCGTTCGCCGACGTCGCGTGGGGATCAGGCCGGTTTAAGCTCAGGCTCAACTAGGCTGTAAACCTGTTGATTGAGCGCGGTTGCGTTAGCCAATGCCTGAATATGCGCCGCGACGTCCGCGCGCTGCACGAAACCGTGTACTTCCTGCTGCTGAAGACGCAGGGCTTTACCCGTGGCCTCGCCGCTAAGTAACCCGCCGGGACGCAAAATGGCGTAGTCCAGCGAGCTGGTTTGTAGCCAACTTTCCGCCAGCGATTTCTCTCTTACCGCCTGACCAAAAGCCGCTTTTGCGCGGGCGGAAAGATACGGCCAGCTATCGCCGCAGCCCAGAGATGTCACGAGGATCATGCGCTTGATACCGGCTTTTTCCGCTTCATCAATCACCGTGCGGTGCGCCAGATAGTCATGCGCTCCGCCCATCGAGGAAATCACCGTCGCCGTAGCGCCTGCTTTCTGACAGGCCTGAGCGACGCACTCGGCGTTGCAGGCATCACCAATAATCACCTCAACGCCCATGGCTTCCAAGCGTGCCGCAGCTTCAGGATTACGCACCAGCGCCACAACTGGGCGCTTTTCTGCCAGCGCCAGTTCGACGGTCAACGCCCCCACGCCTTTTCCGCCAGCGCCAAAAATCAGCCACGGATTCATCAGGCATCCCCTTTCAATACGGCGGCTAGCGTGCGGAAGGCATCCACCTGCTCGGCCAGCAGTTGACGGTGGTCATCACGACCGAGGAAGATTTTAAACATCGCGTTACCCGCGGCGTTAAAGAACAAAATGGAGGCCGTGTCCATCGCCATAAACTTGCGTTCGACCAGCGCAATGTGGGTGCAGTTGTCGGCTTTAATGTGGCCGGTCATGCCTTTTTTCCCGCGCAGGTTAAAGTAGCCGTGGCGGTGGAAGCCAGACGGCAGCTCGCCGGTAAACTCCAAAATGACGTCGGCGGAATGCACAAGCGTCGTGACTTTGCCCCATTCACAGACGGTGTCCCAGACGGTATCAAATTTGTCGCCGGCGACCAGCGTGTGTGAAGGCAGGTGCTTCACGACGTCCAGCAGCGTGGTGTTATATTGCCCAGCAATGGCTTCCAAGGTGCCGTCCGGCTCGGTTTTTAAAAAGTCCTGCAAAGAGACGTTGCTCATCATTAACTCCTGTTATGGGTTTTCTACCGCAAGTTGCGGCGCGTTAAGTTCCTGAATCAATTCATCAAGAGACTGCAAAATATTACTGGCCCAGAAGCGGCCTTCGTTGGTCAGACGCAGGCAGGTGGAATCGTCTTGCGCGAGTCCGGCCTTATGCCACTGCGCGAGCAATGGCGCGAGTTTTGCTGCGTGCGATGTGAGCGCATCCAGCGGCACGCGGGCGGTTTCAACGCCAGCCTGCAACGTATGACGCCACTGGAAACCGCGCTCGGCGGTGCGCATCATCATCATCAGCGGTTTTTGCCCGCTGGCTATCGATTGGTGCCAGGCGTCGAGGTTACGCTCGACCATCCACGAATAGCCGTTGACCGAACCGCCGGCCCCCGATCCCAGCGCTAGGCAGTCAGCGCCCTGTTTAATCAGCAAATTATAGAGGTTGCGCTCGCGGGTGGTGCGCGCCCAATGGCTATTACTGATACAGCGCCATCCCGCGCGGTCCATAAAATCACAGCCTTGCAGGTAGAGATCGCGGCGTTCAGCCGGTTGCGGCACAGACGTGCGTCCATTTTCCACCGCTTTACCCAGCGGCGTATTCGGCAGCAGATTGAGGGCGTAGAGATCCACGCCGTCCAGCCCAATATCGCGGGCGATAGCCAGATCCTCGCCCCAAATTTTGGCATCCTGCCCCGGCAGGCCGAATAGCAGATCGCAAACCACGGCGGCACGATCGCGGCGGACCAAACCTTCCATAAAGGCGGTCGCGGTAGGGCCATCGGAGGTGCGAGCCATCTTTTTACGAATTTTGCTGTTAAACGACTGAATACCAATGGAGAAGCGGTTCGCCCCGGCATCCAGACAGGCATCGATACGCGCGTCGTCGAAGTTGAGTACCCGGCCTTCGATGGTAATTTCACAGTCTGGCGCAAGCGGCAGGCGCTCGCGCAGGGCGGTAATAATGCGCGCCAGATCGTGCGCGGAGAGCGCTGACGGCGTGCCGCCGCCGAAGTAGACCGCGTGAATCGGTGCCGATTGGTGCAGCACGCTGTCGGCTTCCATCTCGATCTCGCGCAGCAGGGCATCGGTGTAGCGAGTGCAGTGGTCTTCTGCATAACGGTTCTGGTAAAAGCCGCAAAAGGTGCAGTGCGTGGCGCAAAACGGGATGTGCAGGTACAGCAGGCGTTTACGCGGCGGTGTTGCCTGGCTGAGCACCTCCTGCCAGGTTTGCGCCAGCTTATCTTTGGCTATCGGGATGGCGCCACGCCAGGGCATGGTGGCCCGGCGGTCTTTGAAGGGCTGGCCGCCTTCAAGCGCAAAGTGAGGGGTTAAATCCAGTTCGTTTGTCGTATTGTGCATCACGGGTATATCAATATCCTTTAGTTTGGCCAGAACTGGCGGTGCAGCGTTTCAACGGCATCGGCAACGCGTGGTCCCATGCCCAAAATCAGGGCCTGATCGAGGGTGACGATGCGCTGGTTTTTCCACGCGGCGGTACGGGTTATTCCGGCGACCGTGCTCAGGCGGTTGATATCGCCTTCGACCATTTGCGACGTGACGATGATGACTTCGGGGTTGGCGGCAATCAGCGCTTCAGCGCTGTAGCTGCGATACTGCGGGTGCTGCGCGACATTCTGCGCGCCAGCGAGCGTCATAATGGCGTCGGCCACGCTGCCTTTTCCCGCCACCTGCGGCGCACTGCCGCCCGCGCTTAAGATAAACAGCGCTTTTACCGGTGCGGGTTTACTGGCGCTGCTGCGCGCCACGGTTTCCAGACGTTGACGAAGATTGCTCACCAACGTGTCGCCCTGTTCCTCTGCATCGAGATTTTTGGCAAGCGTATGAATATTGGCGTACATCTGTTCAACGGTCGCCGGGATGCGTGGCAGGGTGATGACATTCACCTTTTGCGCTCGTAGCTGGTCGAAGACCAGTTGTGGTCCCGCATCCTGCCAGGTGATGAAGCTGTCCGGACGCAGCGATAAAATGCCCTCACTGCTCAGCTGCTTCCAGTAGCCGATATGCGGCAGCGCCGCGGTTTCCGGCGGGTACGAGGTGGTTTCATCCACCCCAACCACGCGATGGCCCGCGCCCATGGCATAAATCAGCTCGCTTAGAGATCCACCGGCGACAACGATCCTCTCCGCTGCCTGCGCGCTAAATACGCAGGCTAACGTCAGGAGTCCTAGGACAAGTTTTTTCATCATCAGAAGTTCCAAGCAAAGCCAACGGCTGCGTTAATACCCGCCGCAGGAATGGATTCATGCGCCGTGCGATAGCGTTTGTCGGTCAGGTTGTTGAGGGCCAGATTGATTTGGTACTGGTCGTTGGCGCCAAATTCAGTGTTAACCGCTAGGTTCAGCGTCGCCCAGCCCGGCGTGCGGGTTTCGGTGGTGCCGGTATCGTCTTTCGCGTTGGAGGCGGCGCGGATATAGACGTCAGAAGTGACGTTGGCGGCGTTGAGCATCAGCGTATGTTTTAGCCCAACCCGTCCATTGATTGATGGCTCGCCGGTATTGGTGGTTTTCAGTGTTTGTCCCTCGTACTGGCGGCGGATCAGATTGCCGCTAATGTACGGTGATACCGCCCAGCCGTTGTATTCGGCGCTGAGCTCCATGCCCCAGGTTTTGGCGCGGTCGATGTTATCGTAGTAGTAATAGCTGCCACGAGAAGTCGCGCTGTTGCCGTTGCACAGCGCCTGTCCTGAGCAGGAGAGGCTGGCGATGTAATCTTTCGCTTCTGAGTAGTAGACCGCGCCGTCAACCATCCAAAGATTGCCGTTGTAACGAGCACCCAGCTCGTAGTTATTCGAGCGCTCCGCTTTCAGGTCCGGGTTGCCGTAGGTGACGCCGCCGCCCGCAGAAGTTTGCATAAACAACTGGGTGAGGGTTGGGAAGACGTAGCCTTGGGCAAACGCCGCGCGCAGTTCAATGTTGTCGAAGCCGGAGTAGCGCAGGCTGGTGGTGGTGACCAGTTCGCTGTCGCTTGTTGATGAGGTTGGTATGGACGTATCACTGATGACGCCAGCTGTCGCGGACTGACCATCGCCGCGAGTCAGTTTAGAGGAGAGCCAGTACTGACGCGCGCCCAGCGTCCATGTCCAGTTATCCGCAAAGCGCCAGTCGTTTTGCGCGAACAGCGAGGTATTGCTCTGCTCGGACTCATAGTAGGAGCGGGTTTGCGTGGCGGTATTGATGAACCCGGTGACGGATTGGCTCGTCGTATTACCGTTCGAGGTCTGGGAGACGCGGTCGCGCTTATACTGCGCGCCCAGCACCAGTTCATTGCTTGCCGGCAGGGAGAAATTGCTCTGCAGCGTGATGCCCTGAGTGTACTGCTTATCGTGGGTTTGAGTCTGGTTGTGAACGGTCAGCGCCTGAATCATCGGGCTTGGAATGGGCTGCGTTGTTTTCACCTCGTTCTCAAACTGGCGCTCAATGGTCTGCTGATAGGCGTCAATATGGATTTTCTTCAGATAGTCTCCATTAACGTCCACGTCGTAGAACAGGCCGACTTTTTCACGTTCCAGTTTAGGAATTTTGACGCTAAAGGCATCATATTCGCCGTCTGGATCTTCAAAATAGGTTTGCGTCGCCAGACGGTATCTGTCGAGCGACAGGCCAAAATGATGTTTGTCGAGATTGTAGCCGAGCCACACGCCTTGGCTGTTATTACGATTATGGGTATTCGGCAGACGACCGTCCGGGGTATCGCGATCGCCTTGATCCGAGTAGCTGCCGTTGATCCGGTAATCCAATTGACCGATGCTGCCCCATGCAGCGGCAGACTCCTCCCAACCCATGGTGGCGGAGTTGTAGACCGCTTTCACTCTCCCGGCTACAGGCTTATCACCGCCTTTTTTGGTGATAAAGTTCACTACGCCACCAATGGCTTGCGAACCGTACAGCACGGAGTAGGGGCCTTTGACCACTTCAATGCGCTCAAGAGACGATTCATCAATCAGCAAACCGCCGCCGTAATTCTGCCCGGCGCGCTGGTAAGTCATCTCTTGGCCATCAATCAGGATCAGCACGCGGGAAGAGGCTTCGCCACGAATACGGATCTGTTTACGGCCGGCTAGGGCATTATCGGTCACTTCAACGCCGGGAATATCCTGCAAATCATCAGCAAGGGCGCTATTAGTCGAGTTTTTTAGCGTCTGTTGATCGATAACCTGAATGGTCGCTGGGCTCTCCCAAAGGCTGCTTTCCGAACGGTTCGCCGTAACGACCAGCGTCTCTTCCGGGTGGGTGTTCTTTTGCGTGTTGTTATCGGTGGCAGCTGAAACGGCACCGGCAATAAACAATGGCAGGGCGGAGAGTACGAACGACCCTCGGGTAATGGTGTGCAACATCGTTAACCCTATGAATAGTCATTGAATGATAATAAGAATGAATATCAATAAGATTTACATATTGGCTTGTGATGAGTCCAGTGATGAAGGTATAAACAAAATGCATCTTTGATTTGTGTCAATTTATTACAGGTGATAGGCAGCGAAATGTGAGGTTGATCACTTCAATTTCTATACGAATTAAGTGGTTAATCGCGAGAATTTACAATAAGGGAGGTAGGGATATTGCAAAGGGAGAGGCGTTTCCCGGATTGTGGATTTCCGGGAAAAGGGTATAGCGCTTGGTCATTACTCGTCAGCCAGCCACATCTCGGCTTCTTCAAACATTTCCTGAACGGCGCGGCTGATTTGCTCTTTTTCGTGTTTGCTGGCGTCGGTGTTAATGGCGGGCAGCGTCATCATTGGCTTAACGCGTACTTCGGCATCGGGAAAGATTCGATGAACCCGCTTACTTAATTCATTAAGGATTATCTCCTTTGCACCGGCAAGACCTTCAAAGTTGCGCTTGTCATAGACGAGTTCGACGAACATGATTTTTATAGTCCTTATACAGATTGGCAAAACTGTATTTATACTGTGTTTTTATCCAGTGTCAAGGGCTTGCAGGGGGATCATATGTTCTCGGGGAATATTGCAGGCATAAAAAAGCCCACAGGGCTTGCGCCGTGCGGGCTTTCAGGGCTTTGCATTTATTTAGCGCAATAAACTCTTGCTTCACGAGGGGTATAAATACCCAAAGTGACAAAGCCCAGTAATCCGTTCACGAAAGTTTGCTGAACTTCGGTGCGAACCACTTTGTCAGCGCTCCCGCAAACCTTAGCAGCATCAATTTGTTTTGACTGACCAATACCGCTAACGAAGAAGTGATGAGTTGTCACCTGCTGTGGCTGGGTTGCAACGCCATTGTTTACGGAGAATGACTGTTGAGCGCAGCCGGAAACTGCGGCTGCAATCAGAGCTACCATCAATAACTTTTTCATAAATGACCTTATTTTTAGAATGATTCATAGGAATAATGACCTAGATTTAAAATCCTTGCAAATCAGACCAGTAGCTGCCCTAAGTGAAATGTGAGGATGCTATAAGCTGGAGGAGGGCGTGGGGTTTGAATTCCTTTTAGGATTACCACATTCACGCCGCTGATATTTGATTGTCCTTTTTTATCTGCCTGTGCGCATACGATGTGTATTGTATGGGGGAGCACCGAGATTTTCGTTGGACCTAAAGTGCTTGGATTTGATTCGCTTTCTTCGGACTTGGTGGGGCAAAGTGAGGGTACAAAAAAGCCCGCAGGGCTTGCGCCGTGCGGGCTTTCAGGACTTCGTCTCAGGCTCTGGTGACCATCAGCAAAGGATTTTGGTGGAGCTGGGGGGATTTGAACCCCCGTCCGAAATTACTACATCCTCGGTACTACATGCTTAGTCAGTCTTTACATTCGCCTGGCACCTGCGGACAGACACGCCACTACCAAACTAGCCTGATTAGTTTTAACACTTCAGCCCCAGGCAGGACATCCATGCGATCTCTTTTGGGTTTGACCTCTCTTTGATCCCCGTCTTAAGAGCGGAAGCTAGGGAGAGAGGGCTCTTAGCAGGTTATTAAGCTGCTAAAGCGTAGTTTTCGTCGTTTGCGACTATTTTTTGCGGCTTTTTACGAGGCAAACCGCCCCTCGGCATGCACCTTGGGTTTCGCAAATCCCGTCGAATCCAGAATCAGCCCCAATAGTGTTGCCACGAGTATAACAGAGTTGCCAAGGTCGTTGCCAGTGAAAAACGTGTCTCAACAAGCCGTTGGCGATAGGTTTGTCGCAGTAAAAAGTGCTGGGAGGTCGTTTTTTGAGCGGGGAATGCGGTGGGGCCAGATATCCTCGAGGCTAGGCCTAAGGATATCTGGTGATGAAAGGTTATGCGCCCGGTTTAGCGTCCGGCATGTTTCATGATGCGGGCTTTATCTACCTGCCATTCACGATCTTTAACGTCGGTACGTTTATCGTGCAGTTTTTTACCTTTAGCGACGCCGATTTTGACTTTACACCACGCGTTCTTCCAGTAAAGGGAGAGGGCGACTACGGTATAACCGTCTCGGTTGATGCGGCCATACAAGTTGTCGAGCTCACGCTGGTTGAGCAGAAGTTTACGCGTACGCGTTGGGTCGCAAACGTAGTGAGTTGAGGCAACGGCCATTGGCGTGAAGTTAGCGCCGAACAGGAAGGCTTCGCCATCTTTTAAGATAACGTAGCTGTCGCCGATGTTGGCTTTGCCTGCGCGAAGGGATTTCACTTCCCAGCCCTGGAGGGCGAGACCCGCTTCAAATTCCTCTTCGATAAAGTATTCGTGGCGGGCGCGTTTATTCAGCGCAATGGTGGCCGATCCAGGTTTGTGTACTTTTTTCTTTGTCATAATATCCTGAAGTTATCATTTATCTGATAAACATAGCCTCAAGCTCCCGCGAGGCGCAATGCAATATCTTAGCACGATATAAACAGTGTCCGTTTTTTTTAGCAGTAGATAAATGATACTATTTGCATCGTATTCGAACATGGAAATAGCTATGCCTCAGATTAGCCGTACTGCGCTTGTGCCCTACAGCGCAGAGCAAATGTATCAACTGGTGAATGATGTGAATGCCTACCCGGATTTTATTCCTGGTTGTACAGGCAGCCGTGTTCTGGAGTCGGGGCCGACGCAGATGACGGCGGCGGTAGACGTTTCTAAGGCAGGCATCAGTAAGACCTTTACCACGCGTAATGTGTTAACCAGCAACCAGAGCATCTTAATGCATTTGGTCGATGGGCCGTTCAGGAAGCTGATTGGCGGCTGGAAGTTTACTCCACTGAGCAACGATGCCTGTAAAATTGAGTTTCAGCTCGATTTTGAATTTACCAATAAGCTCATTGAACTGGCGTTCGGTCGTATCTTCAAAGAGCTGGCGCTGAATATGGTGCAGGCGTTCACCACGCGCGCCAGAGAGGTATACAGTGCCGGGTAAGATAGCCGTTGAAGTCGCGTATGCGCTGCCGCAAAAGCAGTACCTACAGCGCGTGACTCTTGATGAAGGAGCGACGGTTGAGCAGGCTATTCAGGCTAGCGGTCTGCTAGCGCTGCGTGATGATATCGATCTCAGTAAGAATAAGGTGGGGATTTATAGTCGCCCGGCTAAGTTGCAGGACGTGGTTAACGACGGTGACCGGGTGGAAATTTACCGTCCGCTGATTGCCGATCCGAAAGAGCTGCGCCGACAGCGAGCGGAGAAGGCCGAGCACAATAAGGGCTAACTATTTTTGTGCCGCAGGATAATAAAAAAAGCGCTCAGTGAGCGCTTTTTTTTTGCTGCCGATTTACTTCGTCAGGGCCGGTTTGTTGTCGATGTTAGTCAACACGCCGCTGCTGTTGAAGGTCAGCGTCAGCGTCTGCTGAGTGACTTTTTCATGTCCTGGCTGCTGACGGAAAACGTAGAACCAGGTATTGGTGCCGAACGGGTCGGTCATCATCGGTGTACCTAAGGTGTAGGCAACCTGTTGTTGCGTCATGCCAGTATGGATTTTGGCAATATCGTTAGGTACCAGATAGTTCCCCTGACTAATATCAGGACGGTAAACCACTCGCTCCAGAGTGGAACAGCCTGCAGTCATCATCAGAAGAACCGCTGCGGCAGCAGTCAGCGTTTTACAGCGCATAGTGATTTGATTCCTTTTCGGGCCCGAGCAGTACGCGGCTCATATGTATATGCCGATGATAATAGACCTGAGGTGCGTTGGGAACCTTTGCGATCGGGTCTTACGGCGTTTTTATTGTGAACTCTGACTCTCGGAAATCAAAAAAGTTTATGCAGCCAGCAACTCTTTCGCATTTGCGAGCGTGTTGCGAGTCACCTCGCTGCCGCCAAGAAGGCGTGCCAGCTCTTGCAGACGGGCGCGTTTATCCAGTGGCTGCATGTGCGTTTCGGTCATTGCACCGTCGGTTTCTTTGCTGACGTAGAAGTGGTGGTGACCACAGCCAGCGACCTGTGGCAGGTGAGTGACGCACATAACTTGGGTGGACTCGCCAAGCTGGCGCAGCAGCTTACCGACGACGGCAGCCGTTGGGCCACTGATCCCGACGTCAACTTCATCAAAAATAAGCGCTGGTGTTTCCATTTTCCGCGCCGTAATGACTTGAATGGCCAATGCAATACGCGACAGCTCACCACCGGAGGCGACTTTAGCAATAGCCTGCAGCGGCTGCCCTGGGTTAGTGGTGACGCGGAATTCAATACGGTTTGCGCCCTCTGCCGTTAGGTGCTGTTCTTCGAAACTGACGTCGATATCAAACACGCCGTGCGGCATCGAAAGCATATGCATGCTGTCGGTAATCAATTGAGCCAGCTCACTGGCGCTGGCCTGGCGCTGCGCATGCAGCTTGTGTGCGGTTTCCAGCGCTAGCTGGCGATGCAGTGTTACCGACAGTTTCAGCGTTTCCAGAGAGTCGCTTTGGTCATCAAGCAACTGCTGCTCGTCGAGCAATGATTGGTAATATTCCGGCAGCGCTTCTGGCGAAATTTGGTGCTTACGCGCCAAAGAAATTTGTTTTGATAGACGCTGCTCCAATTCGAACAGACGATTTGGGTCGAGATCTAGGCGGTCGCAGTAATGGCGAAGTTCGTCGCTGGCCTCGCTCAATTGAATGGCTGCTTCCTCGAGCATGTCGAGAACGCCAGAAAGTTTACCGTCCATACTGGCCAGTTCGCCGGCTAGCTGGCGAGCGGTATACAGCTGGCTCTGAAGGTTAACGTCTTCGCCATCGGCTAGGATCGCGAGTGCATGTTGGCTGGTGGTGATGAGCTGCCCGCTATTCGCGAGACGCTTGTACTCCTCATCAATTTGCTCGTACTCACCCGGCTGCGGATTGAACTCAATCAGCTCTTTTAACTGGTATTTCAACAGTTCGGCGCGGGCGATGCGCTCTTGGCTTTGCTGCTGATGGGTTGCCAGCTCGCGACAGCTTTGGTTCCATAGGCGATAGTGTTCGGCCATTTGACGCGCGAGGTCGGATTCACCGGCGTAGGCGTCGAGCAGATTTTTTTGGTGTTCAGGCTTAACCAACTGCTGATGAGCGTGCTGGCCGTGGATCTGAATGAGTAACTGGCCCAGCTCACGCAACTGTGAAAGCGGCACAGCAGTACCGTTGATAAAACCACGGGAGCGTCCATCGCTGCTGATGACACGACGCAGTAAGCACTCTCGGCCATCTTCAAGCTGATTTTCCTCAAGCCAACGTAATGCGGCGGGGGTATCTTTCAACGCGAAGCGGGCGCAAAGATCGGCGCGGCTGGCACCTGTACGCACCATGTCGGCTTCGGCGCGGCCACCAAGGCACAGACCGAGGGCATCAATTGCAATGGATTTCCCCGCACCGGTTTCACCGGTAATGGCCGTCATGCCACTGTTGAAGTCGATCTCAAGCTCACGAACGATTGCAAAATTGCTGATGGTCAGTTGTGCCAACATAGCCGCTTTCCTGTATGAAAAACCATAACTGTATTTTCATACAGTATAGACTGGTTTTTTATACAGTAAAGAGGTCTGTATTAAATTAGAATAATTTTTTTGACCATCCAAGCTTGGTACTTAATGTATTGAAATAGCTGTAGTCTTTAGGGTGAATTAAATTGAGATGATAGTCGCTGCGGCGAATCAGGACATCTTCCCCCTCTTGAATAGGCAGCGCTATCTGGCTGTCGCAGCTGATCTCCAGATCGTTTCGGCGGTGCGAGAAGCGCAGGCGGATAGTACTGTTGCTGTTAATCACCAGCGGACGCGCGGAGAGCGTGTGCGGGAACATTGGTACCAGCGTAATGGCGTCGAGCGATGGCGTCAGAATAGGACCGCCCGCGGAGAGGGAGTAGGCCGTGGAACCGGTAGGCGTTGAGATAATCAGCCCATCTGAGCGCTGGGAAAACGCGAAGGTCTCATCGATATAGACCTCAAACTCAATCATATGTGCCACTTTGCCCGGATGCAGTACCACTTCGTTGATAGCAGTGCTGATGCGTTTTTGGCAATCTTGCTGACAGACTTGGGCTTCTAGCAGGAAACGTTTTTCGGCAATGTAGTTGCCGTCTAGCACGTCGGCAAGCTGTTGGTGCGCGTTGTCCGGGTCGAGGTCGGTGAGGAAACCGAGGTTGCCACGGTTAATACCGATGACGCTGACATCGTAGCGCGCTAAGGTGCGCGCCGCACCAAGCATATTACCGTCACCGCCCACGACGACCGCTAGGTCAGCTTTTTGACCTATTTCTGCCAAAGTGCCGGTTTTCACGTTATCGAGCTTTAATTCTTGGGCTATCTGGCGCTCAACAATGACATCGTAGCCTTTGGTGCACAGCCAGCGATAGAGCATTTCATGTGTCGTCAGAGCCGTCGGGTGACGAGGGTGTCCTACAATACCGATACACTTGAAATGATTGTTCATTTTCTGAATGTCCTTGTGCCAAAGATTGATGACAATGTGAGAGCTTCCCTTGAAACCCGGAATCTGATCCCCATAATAATCCAGGTTAGCGAGATGATTGTGAAAAAACGCGGAGAAATTCATGAGTAGTAAAGAACAGAAAACGCCTGAGGGGCAATCCCCGGAAGAAATTATCATGGAACAGCACGAAGAAGTTGAGGCGGTTGCATCAGACGCTTCTGCTGAACAGGTGGATCCGCGCGATGAAAAAATTGCGAACCTTGAGTCGCAGTTAGCGGAAGCCGAAACTCGCGAGCGCGAAAGCGTCCTGCGCGTGAAGGCAGAAATGGAGAACCTGCGTCGTCGTACTGAAATCGACGTCGAGAAGGCACACAAATTCGCGCTGGAAAAATTCGTCAACGAACTGCTGCCGGTGCTGGATAGCCTAGACCGCGCGCTGGAGGTGGCCAACAAAGATAGCGAAGCGATGGCGGGGATGGTTGAAGGTATTGAACTGACCCGTAAGTCGATGCTGGACGTGGTGGCCAAATTTGGCGTTCAGGTTGTTGCGGACATCAATGTGCCGATGGACCCGAATGTTCACCAAGCCATTGCGATGGTTGAGTCCGAAGACGTCGCGGCTGGCAACGTGCTGATGGTGATGCAGAAAGGCTATACGCTGAACGGTCGTACCATTCGCGCAGCGATGGTCTCCGTGGCAAAAGCGAAGGCTTAAGCTTCGTTTTACCCTCTCCCCGAACGGGGAGAGGGTATTGATTAATCCGCGACGCTCTCGCGAATGGGTCTTATCGGGTTCACCTGAACCTGCTTTATCACGTTATCCTGCACGTCAAGAATATCGATATCGTAATGCGCGATACGCACTCGCGTACCTATCGCTGGGATCTCTTCTAACGCTTCCACAATCATCCCATTAACGGTTCGCGCTTCGTCTTCCGGCAGATGCCAGTTAAAGGCTTTATTCAATTCGCGCACGTTGGCGCCGCCATCAATAATCACCGAACCGTCATTTTGTGGGTTCACCTCTTCGGCAAGAGACGGGGACATCGAGGTGGTAAAGTCACCTACAATTTCTTCGAGGATATCTTCGACCGTCACCAGCCCCTGAATATCACCATATTCGTCGACCACAAGACCGACTTTCTTTTTGTTGCGCTGAAACTTCACTAGCTGCGTACTCAGCGGCGTACCTTCCGGCACAAAGTAAATTTCATCGGCGGCCCGCAGCATCACCTCTTTGGTGAACTCTTTTTTCTCGGTCATCAGGCGATAGGCTTCGCGTACGCGCAGCATGCTGATGGCGTCGTCCAGCGAATCGCGATAGAGCACGATACGGCCATGCGGGGAGTGGGTCAGCTGACGAACGATAGCTTTCCAATCATCGTTGATGTTGATACCGACAATTTCATTGCGCGGCACCATGATGTCGTCAACGCTAATTTTTTCCAGATCCAGCACCGACAGCAGCATATCTTGGTTACGGCGGGAGATTTGCGCCCGGGATTCGTTAACGATGGTACGTAGCTCATCTTTGCTGAGCGCGCTGCTGATGGTGATATCGGTTTTGATACCCATCATGCGCATCAAAATTCGGGTAATTAGATTGAGCAACCACACCAGCGGCATCATCAGAACTTGCAGCGGCGCAAGCAGGAAGCTGCTTGGGTAGGCGACTTTCTCGGGATACAGCGCGGCAATGGTTTTTGGCAACACTTCGGCGAAGACCAGTACCACAAAAGTTAGAACACCGGTGGCAATGGCGACGCCCACATCGCCATACAGGCGCATGCCGACGATGGTGCCAAGTGCAGACGCTAGGATGTTGACCAAGTTATTACCAATCAGCACTAGGCTGATTAAGCGGTCAGGCTTTTGTAGCAGTTTTTCAACGCGGCGCGCCCGACGGTCACCTTGTTTCGCCAGATGACGCAGACGGTAGCGGTTGAGCGTCATCATGCCGGTTTCGGAACCGGAGAAATAGGCGGAAATGACCACCATGATGATCAGCGTAACGATCAGCGTGGTGGTTGAAATATGTTCCAAGAGAAGTCCTTAGTACTTAGCTCACAAACTGTTGAATGATGCGGCTACCGAAATAGGCGAGCGTGAGAATGCCAGCCCCGGCAACGTTAAACCAGACAACCCGGCGTCCGCGCCACCCTTCATGATAGTGGCCCCATAACAACACGATATAGACGAACCAGGCGATGATGGAAAGGACGGCCTTATCGATATTTTCCATGCTAAAGAGGTTATGCATGTAAAACAGGCCGGTACAAAGCGTCAGGGTGAGCAGTACAACCCCAACCTGGGTGATGTGAAACATTTTTCGTTCGATGACCATCAGCGGCGGCATTTCGTGGCTAAACGCCAGCTTCTTATTTTTGAGCTGGTAATCAATCCATGCCAGCTGTAGCGCATAGAGCGCGGCAATAATCAGCGTTGCGTAGGAGAACAGCGATAGCCCGATATGCACCATGACACCCGGTGTCGCTTCCAAGTGAGTAATAAACTCGTTTGGCATAAAGGTGGCGAACGCGAGGTTTATCAACGCGAAGGCATAAACGATGGGTAACAGCAGCCAGCCGCGATTGCGCGAGGCGACAATGGTCATTACCGTACAGATCATCAGGCTGACCAGCGAGCCGACGTTCAGCAAGCTGAGGTTTTGCCCATCTTCACCGCCCGGCAGAATACGCGCTTCCAGTGCAAACGCATGGCACACCAGCGCAACGGTGGCGGAGAGAATTGCCATACGCCGCCAGCCGCTGTTTTTTTGCAGCAGGCCGGGGATGATCAGCGCGAGGCTGATGGAGTAGGCAACAAGCGCGAGCAGGGCGAAAACAGGCATAAAGAGTCGGCAGTCGTCAAAGAGAAGAAAGAGATGCAGTATATACGCAAAATCCGTTGAGTTGTATCAAGGCCGTAGCTTGGTTGAAGGATGGTGCGTATAGCGTTACGTGACCTCTGCGTCAACCATGGCCTCACAACTCGTCCGGTGTCGTGTTATACTCCGGCAAATTTCCGTTTTATTGTCGCGTTAGCGACTCACCGTTTCCACCCCAGGCGAGAGACAATGTTTGATAATTTAACCGATCGTTTGTCGCGCACGCTGCGCAATATCAGTGGCCGTGGACGCCTTACTGAAGACAACGTAAAAGAGACGCTGCGCGAAGTGCGCATGGCGCTGCTGGAGGCT
Organism: Kluyvera sp. STS39-E; assembly: GCF_040932435.1. Lineage (NCBI taxonomy): Bacteria > Pseudomonadati > Pseudomonadota > Gammaproteobacteria > Enterobacterales > Enterobacteriaceae > Kluyvera > Kluyvera sp. STS39-E. Next base: position 718,831 of record NZ_JBFQGA010000001.1, read on the forward strand.
GACGTTGCGCTGCCGGTAGTGCGTGATTTTATCAATCGCGTAAAAGAAAAAGCGGTTGGTCATGAAGTTAACAAAAGCCTGACGCCGGGTCAGGAATTCGTCAAAATCGTTCGTAGTGAACTGGTTTCGGCGATGGGCGAAGAGAACCAGAGCCTGAATCTGGCCGCTCAGCCTCCAGCCGTGGTGCTGATGGCGGGTCTGCAGGGCGCGGGTAAAACCACTAGCGTCGCTAAGTTAGGTAAATTCCTGCGCGAGAAGCACAAGAAAAAAGTGCTGGTGGTTTCCGCCGACGTTTATCGCCCAGCGGCGATTAAACAGTTGGAAACGCTGGCCGAGCAGGTTAGCGTGGACTTCTTCCCGTCAGACGTCGGTCAGAAGCCTATTGATATCGTTAACGCTGCGCTGAAAGAAGCGAAGCTGAAATTCTACGACGTGCTGCTGGTGGATACCGCCGGTCGTCTGCACGTTGACGAAGCGATGATGGACGAAATCAAACAGGTTCATGCGGCGATTAAGCCGGTTGAAACCCTGTTTGTCGTTGACGCCATGACCGGTCAGGATGCGGCAAATACTGCTAAGGCCTTCAACGAGGCGTTGCCATTAACCGGCGTCGTGTTGACCAAAGTCGACGGCGATGCTCGTGGCGGTGCGGCGCTCTCTATTCGTCACATCACCGGCAAGCCAATTAAATTCCTCGGCGTTGGCGAAAAAACCGAAGCGCTGGAGCCGTTCCACCCGGATCGTATTGCTTCCCGTATCCTTGGTATGGGCGACGTGCTGTCGCTTATCGAAGATATCGAGAGCAAGGTTGACCGCGCGCAAGCTGAAAAGCTGGCGACCAAGCTGAAAAAAGGCGACGGTTTTGACTTAACCGACTTCCTTGAACAGCTGCGCCAGATGAAAAACATGGGCGGCATGGCGAGCCTGATGGGCAAGCTGCCGGGTATGGGGCAGATCCCTGATAACGTCAAATCCCAGATGGACGACAAGGTGCTGGTGCGTATGGAGGCGATTATCAACTCCATGACGCACAAGGAACGCGCCAAGCCTGAAATCATTAAAGGTTCCCGCAAACGTCGTATCGCACAGGGCTGTGGCCTGCAGGTGCAGGACGTTAACCGTCTGCTGAAGCAGTTTGACGACATGCAGCGCATGATGAAGAAGATGAAGTCGAAAGGCGGCATGATGAAAATGATGCGCGGGATGAAGGGCATGATGCCACCAGGATTCCCTGGGCGTTAATCCCTTATGTCATGTTGATGACGAAGTGTGCTGGCTATCCAGCGCGCTTTGTTCATGGCGAACCCCTCGATTTCACGCTGTCTTATACGGTAACGCCCTAGTTATCGTGCGGTAAAAGACAGATGTTGATTGCAATTCCCCCAGAAATGAGTAAAATTTTCGGGCTTTTAATATGACACCGGGCCCCGTCCCTCGATGGGGCCCGGTTGTTCTATTCACACAAGAGGATGTTATGGTAACTATTCGTTTAGCACGTCACGGCGCTAAAAAGCGTCCGTTCTACCAGGTTGTTGTTACTGACAGCCGTAACGCACGTAACGGTCGCTTCATCGAGCGCGTTGGCTTCTTCAACCCGCTGGCAAGCGAAAAAGAAGAAGGCACTCGCCTGGATCTGGATCGCGTAGCTCACTGGGTTGGCCTGGGCGCTACTGTTTCCGATCGCGTAGCAGCGCTGATCAAAGCCGCTAATAAAGCAGCTTAATCTGTCACGGTGGTCATGATGAGCAAACAACTCGCCGCAAAAGCACCTGTTGATCCTATCGTATTGGGCAAAATGGGTTCTTGCTACGGTATCCGTGGTTGGCTCAGAGTGTTTTCCTCCACCGAGGACGCCGAAAGCATTTTTGACTATCAGCCCTGGTTAATCCAGAAGGCGGGTCAGTGGCAGACCGTTGAGCTGGAAAGCTGGCGCTACCACAATCAGGATATCGTCATTAAGCTGAAAGGCGTTGACGATCGCGATGCCGCGAATCTGCTGACGAATTGCGAAATTATCGTCGATTCATCACAGCTGCCGGCGCTGGACGATGGTACCTACTATTGGAAAGACCTTATGGGCTGCCAAGTAGTGACCACTGAAGGCTACGGTCTCGGTAAAGTCATCGATATGATGGAAACCGGGTCGAATGACGTTCTCGTCATTAAGGCAAACCTGAAAGATGCATTTGGCATCAAGGAACGTCTCGTACCGTTCCTCGATGGGCAGGTTATCAAGAAAGTCGATCTCACTACTCGTACCATCGAAGTAGATTGGGATCCTGGTTTTTAAATCTCCGGATAAACGGTAAAAGACGGCGCTATGTGGATTGGCATAATTAGCCTGTTTCCTGAAATGTTCCGCGCAATTACCGATTACGGGGTAACTGGCCGGGCAGTAAAAAATGGCCTGCTGAACATCCAGAGCTGGAGTCCTCGTGATTTCGCTCATGACCGGCACCGTACCGTGGACTCACGTCCTTACGGCGGCGGACCGGGGATGTTGATGATGGTGCAACCTTTGCGGGATGCCATCAATGCAGCAAAAGCCGCGGCAGGTGAAGGCGTGAAGGTGATTTATCTGTCACCTCAGGGACGCAAGCTTGATCAAGCTGGCGTCAGCGAACTGGCAACGAATCAAAAGCTGATTTTGGTGTGCGGTCGCTACGAAGGTATTGATGAGCGCGTGATTCAGACCGAGATTGACGAAGAATGGTCTATCGGCGATTACGTTCTCAGCGGTGGTGAGTTACCAGCAATGACGCTCATCGACTCTGTGTCCCGGTTTATTCCGGGAGTGCTGGGTCATGAGGCTTCAGCAACCGAAGATTCGTTTGCTGATGGGTTGCTGGACTGCCCACACTATACTCGCCCTGAAGTGTTGGAAGGGATGGAAGTACCGCCAGTTCTGCTGTCGGGGAACCATGCTGAGATACGTCGCTGGCGTTTGAAGCAGTCGCTGGGCCGCTCCTGGCTTAGAAGACCTGAACTTCTGGAAAACCTGGCTCTGACTGAAGAGCAAGCAAGGTTGCTGGCGGAGTTCAAAACGGAACACGCACAACAGCAACATAAACATGATGGGCTGGTCTAAGACCCCCAAATATCAGTTTACCCAGGATAAGAGAATTAAATTATGAGCAACATTATCAAGCAACTTGAACAAGAACAGATGAAGCAGGACGTACCTTCATTCCGTCCGGGTGATACCGTGGAAGTGAAAGTATGGGTTGTTGAAGGTTCCAAAAAACGTCTGCAGGCATTTGAGGGCGTGGTTATCGCTATTCGTAGCCGCGGTCTGCACTCTGCATTCACTGTTCGTAAAATTTCCAACGGCGAAGGCGTTGAGCGTGTCTTCCAGACTCACTCTCCGGTAGTTGACAGCATTGCTGTTAAACGTCGTGGTGCTGTACGTAAAGCTAAACTGTACTACCTGCGTGAGCGCACTGGTAAGTCTGCTCGTATCAAAGAGCGTCTTAACTAAGATTCGCGCAAGCGACATCCTGTTAGAAAAGGGCTGGCCGAAAGGCTGGCCCTTTTTTTATCTCTTACGGCACCAAGAATTAACATTTTGCTGATAAAACATTTACAATACCCCTAATTATTGGGAGGGGTGTGTGAGTACAAGAGTAATCGACAAATCAGCACTGAAACGGCGAGCCGCATGGGTTGCGCTGTTTGCTATGGCGCTGATTATCTTTGCTCCGCTGGTCTCCATTTCGTTGCAACAATCGCCGATGAGCGCCATGCCCGGTATGCATCATGAAATGAACATGCCTATGCCTGCACATCACGCAGCACCGGAGACGATGCCCATCGATCACGGTGAAGCCTGCGGTTATTGCGTGTTGTTAACCCATGTACCTGGCTTGATGCTGGTGCTCTGCGTGCTACTGTGCGCACGGTTGTTGCGCGTCTCTTCGCCATCTTTTCCACCGGTCGTTGTCCACGAGCTAGAGTTCGCTTGGCTATTCCCTGATACCCGCGCGCCACCGCTGTTGTCTGCTTTTTCCGCTTAATAACGATAAATGACGCAAAAGCGTCACGTCTGTTTTCGCCTATATGAAGGAAAAGTATGACAACCTGCACCTCGCGGGCGGCTTGGGTGCACCTGCTGCGCCGCCTGCATTTTTTTATCGGTCTATTCGTCGGGCCATTTATCTTCGTTGCTGCGTTGACCGGCACGCTGTACGTGGCCACCCCACAGCTGGAAAACCGCATCTATAGCGAGGCGCTGCACGGTAGCGTCGAAGGCGGGCGGCACACGCTTGCGGAGCAAATCACGGTGGCGCAAAAAGCGGTAGCTGCGCCGCTGCGGATGAGTGCATTACGTCCGGCGCTGGAGCCAGGTGAAACCACTCGCGTGATGTTTGCTGACCCAGCGCTTGGCGAGTCAGAAAACCGCGCTATCTTTATCGACCCGGTTACGCTGGTAGTCAAAGGCGATATGACGGTCTATGGCACCAGCGGCATATTGCCGCTGCGTCAGTGGATTGATTACGCTCACCGCTCGCTGCTGCTGGGGGATTTTGGCAGGCTGTACAGTGAACTGGCAGCTTCCTGGATGTGGATTGCAGCGCTCGGCGGTATTGTCCTGTGGGCCTTTACCCGACCGAAGCGGCGAATTAAAAATCGCCTGCAGAACACGCGCCGTATTCACGTGACGCTCGGCTGGTGCCTGCTGGCGGGGATGCTGCTGTTCTCGGCGACTGGACTCACCTGGTCACAGTGGGCAGGAGGCAATGTTGATAAGCTACGCACGGCCTTTGGCTGGCTGACACCGCAGGTCAATACCCAGTTGCATGGCGGTGAGGCTATAGTCATGGATCCGCATGCTGAGCATCACGGGCAACATGGCCAGATGGCAATGAGCCAACCGACGGCGGCGTTAGACAGGATTGATGCCGTGCTTAACGCTGCGCAAGGCGCGGGAATTGATGCCACTCATCTGGAAATTCGCCCACCGCGTAGTGAAGACCGTGCCTGGACGGTGACGGAGATCGATCGCCGCTGGCCTACACAGGTTGATGCCGTTGCGGTGGACCCTCAATCGCTGGCCATTATCGACACTACCCAGTTTGCCCATTTCCCGCTGATGGCGAAATTGACGCGTTGGGGGGTAGATTTGCATATGGGCGTGCTGTTTGGTTTACCTAACCAACTGCTGCTCATCGCGTTCGGCCTAGCACTGTGTGTGGCTATTGTTATGGGATATCGGCTGTGGTGGATAAAGCGTCCGTCTCAGGCGCAGACCAACCCGTTGCTGACGCTATCGCAAAGCTGGCTGGCATTGTCGTTACCAGCAAGATGGGCAACGCTGACACTGGCCGTCGCATGCGGACTGGCGCTTCCGGTTATGGGCGGAAGTCTGGCGTTGTTTATTCTGTTTGACTGGCTACGTTGGCGAGCGGCAGTGCGAGTACCGCTCGCTGAATCATCCGCCAAATAACCTTATGGCGCGCTGATGACCACGGCAACCCGGCGGTTTTCAGCGCGTCCTTGGGTCGTTGCATTGCTAGCGACGGGATATTTTTTACCTAATCCACGTGTGGTGAGGTTGCCACGTGGAATACTCGCGCCTTTTGCCCAAGCATCGGCAACGACGTTTGCGCGTTTTAGCGACAACGCTTCGTTATAGCTGTCTTCACCGTAGTTATCCGTGTGTCCATCCATCCGGGCATGATTTAAACCTGTTGTCGCCAGACGCGATGCCATGGCCTCGATCTGTTCTTCACTTTCTGGTCGTAGCCCGGCTTCATTTTTGCCAAACAGGATTTTATCCGACAGCCCCAGGGACCAGTCGCCATTTAATTCGTTAAAGCCATAAGACTGCATCGCTGCGACCTGCTCAGGCGTAAATTTACCTTTTGGCGCTTGGCAGCCTGCCAATACCAGTGAAGCCAGTAAGAGTGGTGCAAAATATCGCTTTAACATAGTGTATTCCTTTCTAACTTATTGTTTTCGTCCGCTGATTTTTCGCCTGATACATATTGCGGTCTGCCCTTTCCAGCAATAATTCGAGGGATGGGCTTTCCCACGCCAGCGCAAAGCCGATGCTGAGAGACATCGCCGTGTGATGGCCGTTATGCAGGTCAAATGGACGGTTAAAATGCTGTGTGAGTGCGGTACAAATGTGTTGAACATCGCTTTCAGAATGGACGTCAGACAGCACCATGGCAAACTCATCGCCGCCAAGACGGTAAGACTGGTAGCGTTGACCGCCGAACGCGATCATCCTGCTGGCAATTTCGGTGAGTATGCTGTCGCCTGCGGTATGGCCCCAGGTATCGTTGATTTGTTTAAAGTTGTCGCCATCAAGAAAAAGCAGGGCTGAATGATTTTTGACAGCAGAATTATTCATCAACTTCGCGATGCTATTGCGAAATGCGGCTCGATTCGCCAGCCCGGTGAGGGGATCATGCATGGCGGAACGTAGCAGCTGTGCATTTCTCTCCTGCAACTTGTGTTGCCACTCCTCCATGTCTGCTAAAAGGCTATTGAAGTCTTCGCCAAAACGATGAAATTCCTCAATGCGTCCTTCTTTTACCCGACGAGAGAAGTTGCGGTTGGTGCGCGCGTCATGCACGACATCGGTAATATTTTGCATTTCTTCGACTATGCCGTGGTGTAGTGAGCGCGTGATCGTGAGGGCAATGGCTGATGCAAAAAGAATGCAAATGGTGAGGACGGCAAGAGACATCCAAATAAAGTGGCTGATCAGACTGTCGCGCGCGGTGAGGCTTATTTCGCCAATTGGGGTGTCGTTATGCATTATCGGCAAGGAGACGGGAACGGGAAATAGCCAACGACTGACCAGTAGACCCAGTGTATCGGTGCTATCGTCGGGATCCCATGTCCATTGTGCGAAACGTTTTTTATGCGCGTCATATACCTCCGCCACGGCAAATTGCCCTTGTCTACCCAACGTGGCGAGGGTTTCATTGGCGGCCAACTTGTCGTTAAACACCAAAGAGGCCTCAAGAGTATGGCTCATGGTCGCGGCAGTCAGTTCGAGGTTCTTTTGTGCGTATTGCTTTAATGTCAACACAGAGGCAAAACACAGCAAAAGCCATATAAACGTCATCGTTACTATCACGCTTATCATGCTATTTCGGCGCAACGTTCTTTTAAACGTAGGGCGCGATGGTGAGGTGAAATCCTTATTCATGCTTCTTATTCCGTGCAAGCATTAATACGTCCGGGTTGACTCTTACGCCGCTGCGAGCCAGCGCATCAAGGTTGACGGAAAACCTGACCTGCTCGTTATCTATTATTAAGCAAAATGCGCTGCCAATAGTGCATTCGGGGTTATGTTCCGAAATTAATAGCAGCGCTCGGTTGTGATATTGAGTGATTAATTCAAGCTGCCAGTCAGGCGATTCAATGCCGAAATAAATGCCATCACATCTTGCAGCGAGAGCATCCTGAGCGTTATGAACAAGCGTTGGGGTGTAGGGAAGCCTGTCTTGTCCACCCGCTGTGCTGAGTGCTAGCGCATACCGGGCAGAGCTCAGGATACACAGCTTTGGTGGCCCGGAAAGCGACGGCCATCGCGTGTAGCTTACGATACCTGAAACAATAGAACGTACTGACTTATCGGTTTCAGTGAAAGAGGCGGCGGTTGCTGGGGCTAACATTAGGGGCAACATTAGCAGCAGAATCAGTCGGGACAAAGAGGTCAAGAATGAATTTCTCACGCGCATCCGCCAAACCGCTCGGGTAAGAGTAACCTTAGAGAGATGTTGGCAGAAGATCATTGTTTATCAAAGCCGTCAGTATGTCAGAAATTCGATTGATGTAATTTAAGTTAAATCTCACTATGGAATTTAATTCAAGGATCGAGAGGAAATTAACTCATCATTTTGCTGCTTTAATCCTTTCAATCCTCGTTATTCGTAAGGTTCGACTGTAATCCTAGTAAATTTATCGGCCAAGTTCAGGCTTTCTTTAACCTGAATATCATTGATGCTTTTCCCTCTCTATTTTAGGTCACCAAGTGACGAGGCATGGAGAAGATTTGGCAGAGTGGGCAAACGGCGGCAGAACAAAAATGCGTGGAGAACGCTTTCTTTCTTGGCCTGTACAGCTTGGTTGGAATAAGTGGTGTAACGTTTTCTTTGCGGTTCATTGGCGATTTATTTGCAATAAAATGGCTGGTGTAAATAAATCTGTACGTATTTTGGATTGAAATCTTTACTGGTTGTGATATTGTGGCTTCACCTCATTGAGGAAACCACTATCGCAAACGAGCCATAACAGGTAATGCCATCATGCAAAAAGACGCGCTGAACAACGTAAATATCGCCGATGAACAGATTTTGATAACTCCAGATCAACTGAAAGCTGAATTCCCGCTCACGCTTGATCAGGAGGCGCAAATCGCCCAATCCCGTAAAACGATTTCTGACATTATTGCCGGTCGCGATCCGCGTCTGCTGGTAGTGTGTGGGCCTTGCTCTATTCACGATCCTGAAGCTGCCATCGAATACGCGCGTCGATTTAAAACCCTTGCGGAAGAGGTCAGCGATAGCCTCTACCTAGTTATGCGCGTCTATTTTGAAAAGCCTCGTACCACCGTTGGCTGGAAAGGGCTTATCAACGATCCGCATATGGATGGCTCATTTGATGTGGAAGGTGGTTTGAAAATTGCGCGTCGCCTGCTGGTAGAACTGGTGAGCATGGGGCTGCCGTTAGCAACCGAAGCGTTGGACCCGAATAGCCCACAGTACTTAGGCGATCTGTTCAGCTGGTCGGCGATTGGTGCCCGTACTACTGAATCTCAGACACACCGCGAGATGGCTTCCGGGTTGTCGATGCCGGTTGGTTTCAAAAATGGTACCGATGGCTCCTTGGCGACGGCAATCAACGCTATGCGTGCTGCCGCGATGCCGCACCGTTTCGTTGGTATCAACCAAGCCGGTCAGGTTTGTCTGCTGCGTACGCAGGGCAACCCGGATGGCCATGTCATCCTTCGTGGCGGCAAAAAACCGAACTACGGCCCGGAAGATGTGGCGCAGTGTGAAAAAGAGATGGAACAAGCAGGACTGCGCGCATCGCTGATGGTAGATTGCAGTCATGGTAATTCCAATAAAGACTACCGCCGTCAGCCTGCGGTGGCGGAATCCGTGGTCGCTCAGATCAAGGACGGTAACCGTTCTATTATTGGTCTGATGATTGAGAGCAACATTCACGAGGGTAACCAGTCTTCTGAACAGCCGCGTTGTGAAATGAAATACGGAGTATCGGTAACCGATGCTTGTATCAGTTGGGAAGCTACGGATGCGCTGCTGCGTGAGCTCGACCAGGATTTACGTGGCCATCTGAAGGCTCGTCTGGCTTAAGAGGATTGTATGGTTGCTGAACTGACCGCACTGCGCGATCAAATTGATGTCGTAGATAAAGCGCTGCTGGATTTGCTGGCAAAACGTCTTGAACTTGTCGCGCAAGTCGGTGAAGTCAAAAGTAAATATGGCTTGCCGATTTATGTCCCCGAGCGTGAAGCTTCTATGCTGGCTTCACGCCGCAAAGAAGCTGCGGCGATGGGCGTGCCACCGGATCTGATTGAAGATGTTTTGCGTCGCGTGATGCGTGAGTCTTACTCCAGCGAAAACGACAAGGGATTTAAAACCCTTTGTCCTTCGCTGCGCCCAGTGGTGATTGTCGGCGGTGGCGGTCAAATGGGCCGATTGTTTGAAAAAATGCTCGGTCTGTCAGGCTACCAAGTTCGCACGTTGGAAAAAGAAGATTGGGCACGTGCGCCGGAGCTGGTGGCTGATGCCGGTATGGTTATTGTCAGTGTGCCGATCCACGTCACCGAACAGGTGATTGAGAAGCTACCGCCGTTGCCAACGGATTGTATTTTGGTCGATCTCTGCTCGGTGAAAGCCGGGCCATTGCAGGCAATGCTGTCGGCGCACAACGGGCCAGTTGTGGGGCTGCACCCGATGTTTGGGCCAGACAGCGGTAGCCTTGCAAAACAGGTTGTTGTTTACTGCGATGGTCGTCAGCCGGAAGCGTATCAGTGGTTCCTTGAACAGATTCAGGTTTGGGGCGCTCGTTTGCATCGGATTAGCGCCGTTGAGCACGACCAAAACATGGCATTTATCCAAGCGCTGCGCCACTTTGCCACTTTTGCCTACGGTCTGCATTTGGCGGAAGAGAACGTTCAGCTCGAGCAACTGCTGGCGCTCTCCTCACCCATTTACCGTTTGGAGCTGGCAATGGTCGGGCGACTGTTTGCCCAAGATCCGCAGCTGTATGCCGATATCATTATGTCGTCAGGCAATAACCTGGCGCTGATTAAGCGCTACTACCAGCGTTTTGGTGAGGCCATCGGTCTGCTGGAGCAGGGGAATAAGCAGGCGTTTATCGACAGCTTCCGCAAGGTTGAGCACTGGTTCGGTGACTATGCGCAACGTTTCCAGAGTGAGAGCCGCGTCCTGTTACGACAGGCGAATGACAACCGGCAGTAACTGAAAACTGTATATACTTGAAAGCCAGGGGAAAACCTCTGGCTTTTTTTATGGGATAAAGACGATGGCTGAAGCAAACCTGTTGTTTGATTACACCGGACATCTACCGGAATGCCCGACTTGGAGCGACGCCGAGCAGGCGCTCTATTGGGCCGATATTATGGAGTGTGAAATTCACCGCTATGTACTTGCCAGCGGCGAGCACCAAATCCTCCAGTTCCCGGAAGAGGTCGGCTGTTTTTCCCTGAGGGAGAAAGGGGGCTTTATCGTGGCGCTACGCAGCGCCATTTGGCTTACCGATAGCCGTGGCCTGCTGGTGCATAAAGTCTGTGATAATCCGAGCAATCCTCAACTGGCGCGTTTTAATGACGGTGGCACCGACAGGGACGGACGCTTTTACGCCGGGACTTTCTGGGGGCCGGGTGATTATAACGGCGCGCTGCTGGTTCGCATTGATAATCAGCTCCGGCCGAAGGTTATCCAGTGCGATATTCACGGTGCTAACGGTTTGGCCTTTAGCCAAGATAAGTGCTGGATGTATACCTCTGATACGCCTAATGCCGTGATTTATCGTACGCCGCTGGATGAGCAAGGTGATGTTGGTCGGCGAGAAGTGTTCCGCCAGTTTGTACCAGGGGAAGGGATCCCTGATGGGGCGGCGGTTGACGAAGAGGGCTGCTACTGGAGTGCGATGTTCGACGGTTGGCGAGTGGCGCGGTTTTCGCCAGAGGGTGAGCAGCTTGAGGAATATAGACTGCCGGTTCGTTGCCCAACGATGGTTTGCTTTGGCGGGGCGGATATGCGCACGCTATTTATCACCACCACGCGGGAAAATATGTCGGCGGAAGAAGTGGCGCAGTATCCGCTTTCCGGCGCCATCTTCACCCTGCCGGTTGAGGTGGCAGGAATGAAGAAGAGGCCATTTATCGAAGTTTAGATCGGGTTAACCGGCACGACGTTTTCGCTGGGATAGCTTCCCAGCACTTTCATCGAACGGGTAATGCCGGACAGCTCTTTCAGCGCCTTTTGCATCGGCAGCGCTTCTAGGTTGGCTTGGATATCGAGATAAAACATCTCTTCCCATGGATTGCCGTGGATTGGTCGCGATTCGAGCTTGGTCATAATCAGGTTATGGTTACGCAGTACCAACAGTGCTTCTACTAGCGCACCGGCCTGCTGCCCGGTTGCAATCAGCAGCGTGGTTTTTGCCGGCACCTGGTCGGAGACGTTAACGGCTTTGCGCGCTAGCACCAAGAAACGGGTGATGTTCTGCGTTTGATTAGCCTGACAGTGTTCCAGAACCTGCAATCCATACAGTTTACCACCGGCTTCGCTGCCCAGTGCGGCCACGGTAGGGGAGTTAGCCTGTGCCACTTTTTCCATTGCCGCCGAGGTGCTCTCGGTATATTCAATTTTCCACTGTGGATAATGGCTCAGGAACTGACTGCACTGCTGGAATGGCTGCGGATGGCTGTAGACCGTTGCAATAGTATCAAGCGTCGCCCCCGCGTTAACCAGTACGCAGTGGTCAATTGGGACCGTCATCTCGCCAACAATCGACAGGCTAGTGTGTTGTAGCAGATCGTAGACATCGTTAATGCCGCCGGAGCTGGTGTTCTCGATAGGCACCACGGCGTAGTCGGCCTGTCCGGTTTCAACCTGATTAAAGATGTCGGCGAACTTTAGGCAGCCGCTCTCAATAAACTGCTCAAAGTGGCGAGCGGCGTACTGACGTGCTGCGAGGTGCGAGTAAGAGCCTTTTGGACCCAGAAACGCAATTCGAGCTGAATGCGGGTTGATCTGATTTAAATGCTGCTGCAGTAAGGTCTGCTGGGTGAGCACAGAATCTTCAATGATCAGCTGGAACAGGCGGGTAATGTAGTGCGCATCAAGCTGGTGCGTTTTGCCGATGGTAATCAAACGCTCCAGCAGGTCGCGCTCGCGATCGATATCCCGAACCGGACGATGGGACGCCAGCTTGGCTTTACCTACCTCAATGGCGAGGCCGCGACGTTCTGCCAGCAGGCTCACTAATTTTTCATCTAGGGCGCTTATCTTATCGCGTATCGCCAGTAACGGGTTTTCCGAAGTCATCATGTTTGCCTTTCTTGTTATCAATAAAAAAGGCCCCCCGATGTGGGAGGCCTTATTGTTCGTCTTCGCATTCTTTATCACACGACGAAACGCCTCCCATTCAGGGGAAGGTAAAAAAGAATGCGAAGAAAAACGGCAGCAGTTTCACGGTTGATAAAATCCTTAACGTTGTGAGGTTTCACAGTACTCGGTCTGTTTTCGTTCTGTCAATAAAAAACGCGCCCGAAGGCGCGTTGGCGTGACACATTAAAGTTCAAAGTTCGTTTTACTCTTCTTCAACTTCCACGAAGCTTGCGTCTTTCACTGATGTTGCTGCGCGACGGGCTTCCCCTTTGTGTTGCACCTTGTTCAGCTGCCGTTCCAGCTTGTTGATCAATTCGTTAATGGCGGTATACATATCTTCATGTTTTGCGCTGGCGACGAGGTGTCCGTTCGGAGTATTCATCGTGGCATCAGCAACAAAACCCTGTGGCTCTTTAGACAGAATGATATGAGGATTAATTAACTGGGTTTGCCATTTTTCCAATTTGGCGAGACGGTCTGCGACATGCTGGCGGATAGCCGGAGTAATTTCCATTTGTTTACTGGTAATGTTCATTGTCATAAATTTTACCTCTTGTCTTTCCGTCTTGGTGATTCCAGCATACCTCGGATTTGGTTAAAATGTGTGATGCATATCACATATTTTTGTCACTTTTTGTCAGTGCCTTTATTTTGTGAGTCAGGACAGGAAGAAGTGAATTTTTACTTGTGGGTTCGGGAAAACCCAGCCATATTTGATAGGATGACTTGCAGCTAAACCGCTTCAGCAAGTAATCGAAATGGATAAAAAAACGGCAGCCATCGGGCTGCCGTTTTGCATTTAATGAAGTCTGAATCAGGACTGCGTGTTTTTGCCGTTGGCGGCAATAATTTTCGCCACTTTATCAGCCTGCGCCGTCATCTGCATTTCGCGGTATGCATTTTCCATCTTCGGCAGCGCATCGCGCGTTGCTTGAGTATCTGGATAGTTACGCATCATGTTTTCGGTACGGTTGACCACCGCCACCCACGCACCGCGAGCGGTGTAGTAATCAACAACGGAAAGCTCATACTTCGCCAGACGGTCCTTCAGGAATACCAGACGTTTGCTGGCATCGGTCACGTACTGACTGTTCGGATAGCCGCGCACCAGCTTCGAGAAGTCATTGAATGCATCACGTGCGTGCTGCGGGTCACGGTCGGAGCGATCAACCCCGAAGAAACCTTGCAGCGCGCTATCGTCCAACGCCATGTTTGTCAGACCGCGCATGTACATGACATAGTCAATGTTAGGATGCGTTGGGTTCAGACGAATGAAACGGTCAATGGCGGCCTGAGCCAGCGGCAGATCGGCATTTTTATAGTATGCGTAGATCAGATCCAGCTGAACCTGCTGAGAATATGGACCAAATGGATAGCGGTTATCCAACGCTTCCAGTTGCGTTATTGCCTGTTTCCAGTTACCGTCCTGGAGCTTTTGCTGAGCAGTTGCGTAGATTTCATTAGGCGGATTATCAGGAACCTCTTCCTTTGAACCAGAGCACCCCGCCAAAGCCAGGCTCAACGTGGCCGCTGCCACCAGATATTTCATGCGCGTCATGACGTTTTGACTTTCCTCAAAATGTTTATACGGGATATTCACAGTTCCTGTTCCCGACTAAGACCAGCTACAATAGCACACTATATTAAACGGCAAAGCCGTAAAAACCCAACGTTAACGAAGAAGCTGTATATGGCACAACGAGTACAACTCACCGCAACGGTGTCCGAGTCACAACTCGGTCAACGCTTAGATCAGGCTTTGGCCGAAATGTTCCCTGATTATTCGCGATCGCGAATAAAAGAGTGGATTTTAGACCAACGCGTCCAGGTCAACGGCAATATTTCAGATAAGCCGAAAGAGAAAGTCATGGGTGGCGAAACCGTCGCTATCGATGCCGAAATCGATGAGGAAATCCGCTTTGAAGCGCAGGATCTCCCGCTTGATATCGTATATGAAGATGAAGACATAATTGTCATCAACAAGCCGCGTGGTTTCGTGGTGCACCCTGGCGCCGGTAATCCGGACGGCACGGTGCTGAATGCGCTGCTGCACTATTATCCGCCGATTGCCGACGTACCGCGTGCGGGCATTGTGCATCGTCTGGATAAAGACACGACCGGTTTAATGGTGGTGGCAAAAACCGTTCCTGCTCAAACACGTTTGGTGGAGTCGCTGCAACTGCGCGAAATTACCCGTGAGTATGAAGCGGTGGCCATCGGTCATATGACCGCAGGTGGTTCCGTTGAGGAACCTATTAGCCGTCACCCTACGAAGCGTACGCATATGGCGGTACACCCAATGGGTAAACCGGCAGTAACGCACTATCGCATTATGGAGCACTTCCGTGTGCACACGCGTCTGCGGTTGCGTCTGGAAACCGGACGTACGCACCAGATCCGCGTGCACATGGCTCACATCACCCATCCGCTGGTGGGCGATCAGGTTTACGGTGGCCGTCCGCGCCCACCAAAAGGCGCATC
Source organism: Kluyvera sp. STS39-E (assembly GCF_040932435.1). Taxonomy (NCBI): domain Bacteria; kingdom Pseudomonadati; phylum Pseudomonadota; class Gammaproteobacteria; order Enterobacterales; family Enterobacteriaceae; genus Kluyvera; species Kluyvera sp. STS39-E. The sequence continues at coordinate 733,935 of NZ_JBFQGA010000001.1, forward strand.
AGATGAGTTTATCTCAACGCTGCGTAAGTTTGACCGTCAAGCTCTGCATGCGACGATGCTGCGTCTTTATCACCCGATTTCGGGCATTGAGATGGAATGGCATGCGCCAATCCCTCAGGATATGGTCGATCTTATCGCCGTGATGCGTGCTGACTTTGAAGAACATAAGGACGAAGTCGACTGGCTATGACCAAAATCATTGTCCCTGAATGGCCGCTGCCGGAAGGCGTCGCGGCCTGCAGCTCAACGCGCGTCGGTGGTGTTAGCCAAGGAGCCTGGGATTCATTGAATCTCGGGGCTCACTGTGGTGATAACCTCGAGCACGTTGAAGAGAACCGTAAACGCATGTTTGCGGCAGGAGAACTGCCGTCAAAACCGGTTTGGTTGGAGCAGGTTCATGGCAAAGATGTTTTGCATCTGACCGGTGAACTCTATGCTTCGAAGCGTGCCGATGCGTCTTACAGCAATACTCCAGGGACAGTGTGCGCGGTGATGACGGCAGACTGTTTGCCTGTTTTGTTCTGCAACCGCGCAGGCACAGAAGTGGCCGCGGCGCATGCCGGCTGGCGCGGTCTGTGTGATGGTGTGCTCGAAGAGACCGTGGCTTGCTTTAATGACAGCGCGGATAATCTTCTGGCTTGGTTTGGCCCGGCAATTGGCCCGCAGGCGTTTGAAGTGGGCCCAGAAGTGCGCGAAGCGTTTATGGCGAAAGATGCCAAAGCGGTGGATGCATTTCGTCCAGTTGGCGAGAAATACTATGCCGATATATATCTGCTGGCCCGTCAGCGGCTGGCAAATATCGGCGTGACAGCCGTCTTCGGTGGCGACCGCTGTACCTTCAGCGAAAAGGATGATTTTTTCTCATATCGTCGTGACCGTACTACAGGTCGTATGGCAAGTTTTATCTGGCTGATATAACCTATAGAATCAAGACGATCCAGAACGCTGATATTTTTTTCTCACGGGTTAGGTCATTTAACCTTGAATAATTGAGGGATGACCTCATTTAATCTCCTGTAGCAAATTTGACCTAATTATGGGAGGAGTCATGCGTCTGGATCGTCTTACCAATAAATTCCAGCTTGCTCTTGCCGATGCTCAGTCACTCGCACTGGGGCAAGACAACCAATTTATCGAACCTCTTCATCTCATGAGCGCCTTGCTGAATCAGGAAGGGGGATCGGTACGTCCTTTATTAACGTCCGCTGGTATTAATGCTGGCCAGCTTCGTACTGCAATCGAACAGGCGTTGAGCCGTTTACCTCAGGTGGAAGGCACCGGCGGTGACGTGCAACCGTCTCAGGATCTGATTCGCGTACTCAATCTTTGCGACAAGCTGGCGCAAAAAAGCGGCGATAACTTTATTTCGTCAGAGCTGTTTGTTCTGGCGGCGCTTGAGTCCCGTGGCACCTTGGCTGAATTACTGAAATCAGCCGGCGCGACAACTGCCAATATTACTCAGGCAATTGAAAAGATGCGTGGAGGTGAAAGCGTGAACGACCAAGGTGCCGAAGACCAACGTCAGGCATTGAAAAAATACACGGTTGATCTGACCGAGCGTGCTGAACAAGGCAAACTCGATCCGGTTATCGGCCGCGATGAAGAAATTCGCCGTACCATTCAGGTACTGCAACGCCGTACTAAAAATAACCCAGTATTAATTGGCGAGCCGGGTGTCGGTAAAACGGCTATCGTCGAAGGGTTAGCACAGCGCATTATCAACGGCGAAGTTCCGGAAGGCTTAAAAGGCCGCCGGGTACTGGCGCTGGATATGGGGGCGCTGGTGGCCGGGGCGAAATACCGCGGCGAGTTTGAAGAGCGTTTAAAAGGCGTTTTGAACGATCTGTCTAAACAGGAAGGCAACGTTATCCTGTTTATCGATGAACTACACACCATGGTAGGCGCGGGTAAAGCGGACGGCGCAATGGACGCCGGGAACATGCTGAAGCCAGCGTTAGCGCGTGGGGAGTTGCACTGCGTTGGGGCTACAACGCTTGATGAATACCGCCAGTACATCGAAAAGGATGCGGCGCTGGAACGTCGTTTCCAGAAGGTGTTCGTCGCTCAACCGTCGGTTGAAGACACCATCGCCATTTTGCGTGGCCTTAAAGAACGTTATGAGCTGCACCACCATGTGCAGATCACGGACCCAGCAATCGTTGCGGCAGCCACGCTGTCCCATCGTTATATTGCTGACCGCCAGTTGCCGGATAAAGCCATCGACCTGATTGATGAAGCTGCATCCAGCATCCGTATGCAGATTGACTCTAAACCGGAAGAGTTGGACCGACTTGACCGCCGCATCATCCAACTGAAGTTGGAGCAGCAGGCGTTGCTGAAAGAGTCTGATGAGGCGAGCAAAAAACGCCTCGATATGCTCAACGAAGAGCTTGAGGATAAAGAACGCCAATACTCTGAATTAGAAGAAGAGTGGAAAGCGGAAAAAGCCTCGCTCTCTGGTACGCAAACCATTAAGGCTGAGCTTGAACAGGCGAAAATCGCGATTGAACAGGCCCGCCGAGTAGGCGACCTGGCGCGGATGTCTGAGCTGCAATATGGCAAAATTCCTGAGCTTGAAAAACAGCTGGAAGCAGCCACACAGTCTGAAGGCAAAACCATGCGCCTGTTGCGTAATAAAGTAACGGATGTGGAAATTGCCGATGTGCTCGCACGTTGGACCGGCATCCCGGTTGCCAGAATGCTTGAAGGCGAACGCGATAAGCTGTTGCGCATGGAACAGGATTTGCATAGTCGGGTGATCGGCCAGAACGAAGCGGTGGAAGCTGTATCAAACGCCATTCGTCGTAGCCGTGCGGGCTTGTCCGATCCGAATCGCCCAATTGGTTCATTCCTGTTCCTGGGGCCAACCGGGGTAGGTAAAACCGAGCTGTGCAAAGCGCTGGCTAACTTTATGTTCGACAGCGACGATGCGATGGTGCGTATCGATATGTCTGAGTTTATGGAAAAACATTCCGTGTCTCGTTTGGTCGGTGCGCCTCCAGGATATGTGGGCTACGAAGAAGGTGGCTACCTGACGGAAGCGGTGCGTCGCCGTCCTTACTCCGTCATCCTGCTGGATGAAGTGGAAAAAGCGCATCCGGATGTGTTCAACATTCTACTGCAGGTGCTGGACGATGGCCGCTTGACTGATGGGCAGGGGAGAACGGTCGATTTCCGTAATACAGTCGTCATTATGACGTCGAACCTCGGCTCTGACCTGATTCAAGAACGCTTTGGTGAGCTGGATTACGGGCACATGAAAGATTTGGTGTTAGGTGTGGTGAGCCACAGCTTCCGTCCGGAATTCATTAACCGTATAGATGAAGTTGTTGTGTTCCATCCGTTGGGTGAGGCGCATATTGCTTCTATTGCACAGATCCAGCTGCAACGGCTGTACAAACGTCTGGAAGAGCGTGGTTATGAAACGCAAATTTCGGATGAGGCTCTGCATCTGCTGAGTAAAAACGGTTACGACCCGGTTTATGGTGCGCGTCCGTTGAAACGTGCTATTCAGCAGCAGATCGAAAACCCGCTGGCACAGCAAATTCTGTCTGGCGAACTGATCCCTGGCAAAATGATTCGTCTGGAAGTAAAGGACGACCATATTGTGGCAGTGCAGTAAGTTATAAAAGTAAGGAAACGGGCCCCGAGGGGCCCGTTTTTGTATAAAAGCCAATCAAAAATAAGCGTTATGTATGAAAAATGAGCGAACGATAAGTTTTTATTGTTTTCTGCTTGCGGGATCTCAATTTCTCCCTATAATGCGGCCCCACTGAGACGGAACAACGGCAAGCAAGCCGCCGGGTCAGCGAGGTTCTCCTGAGAATCTCGGCAGAGAAAAGCGAAATTAAACGCTTGACTCTGTAGCGGGAAAGCGTAATATGCACATCCCGCGCCGCTACGAAAGCGAAGCGGCACTGCTCTTTAACAATTTATCAGACAATCTGTGTGGGCACTCGAAGATACGGATTCTTAAACGTCGCAAGACGCTAAATGAATACCAAGTCTCTTGAGTGAACATACGTAATTCATTACGAAGTTTAATTCACGAGCATCAAACACTTTTAAATTGAAGAGTTTGATCATGGCTCAGATTGAACGCTGGCGGCAGGCCTAACACATGCAAGTCGAACGGTAGCACAGAGAGCTTGCTCTTGGGT